>CAZWFL010000025.1:0-56152 GCA_964633195.1 uncultured Rikenellaceae bacterium
GGCAGTAGCAGTTGGCCAGCCTTCGCTACCTCCTTCGTCCCGATAAATCGGTACTTCGGACTTCGCCCGACGTAGTCGGCTTCGTCCGACGAAGTCGGAGGTCAAAGAAAGCTACGGCTGACAAAGCAGTTGGCAAAAAGAATTACTCTCTTGCCCTGAGCCCTGAGCTCTGAGCTCTGAGCTCTGTGCTCTGCGCCCTGTGCCCTGCGCCCTGTGCCCTGTGCCCTGTGCCATTACCAGTACCCATATTTCAAACCTTTTGCTCTAATATTTGTTTTTCTGTTGTATTTTTGAATATCTCAAATTTAACATATGAGCAGATTAACTGGATTTATTTTAATGATGCTGATGGCCGGTGCATTCTCCTGTGGCCAGCCCAAAACAGTGAAAAATGAAACAGGAGAAAAAGCGGACGACAGGGGTTATACAGTTAAAGTCGGCGACGTGGCCCCTGATTTTGTTATTAATGAGGCAGGCGGCACAAGTTACAGATTGTCGGATCTGCGGGGAAAGGTTGTAATGTTGCAGTTTACGGCAAGCTGGTGCAGTGTGTGCCGTACCGAGATGCCTTTTATTGAGAATGAGGTATGGCTGCCCGGAAAAGATAAAGGACTTGTCGTAATTGGAATTGACCGCGATGAGCCTCTCGAAAAAGTACTTCAGTTCAAACAGGATATAGGTGTTACCTACCCGCTTGCAATTGATCCGGGTGCCGAAATATTCGGATTGTTTGCTCTCAAAGAGGCTGGCGTTACCCGTAACGTGATAATCGACAGAAACGGTAAAATAATATTCCTTACACGGCTTTTCGAACGAAGTGAATTTGATGAAATGAAAAAAAATATCTTTGACGAACTGTCTGCCGGACAGGCTGTTGTGTCCATCCTTCACTGATCTCTTTAAAAATATTGTTGACCGGGCATGTAACTTTTAACTCATGTTATCGTTATATACGTGGTTAAACCACAACCTAAACAGTCAATGAATTTGCATAACTTAAAACTTTTTATGATGAAAAAATTAGCAGTTATCGTACTTCTGTCTTTATTTGCTATCCCTGCATTTTCCCAGGTGAAATTTGGCATCAAAGCCGGAGCAGCCACTACAACTGTACCGACTTATGATTTTACAACAGGGGAGAGTAATATTGAGGCACTCAAAAGCGCGCAGTTCGGTTTTCATGCAGGTGCTTTCCTGCGAATCAGTCTTTTAGGGTTCTATGTGATGCCTGAAGTGGTTTTTGCATCAACCACATACGATTATGATGTTACTGTAGGATCAAATCCTTCGGAAGTTCTGAAGCAGCAGTTCAATAAAATAAATATCCCTTTGCTGCTTGGATTTCATCTGGGCCCTGTAAGGCTTAATGCCGGCCCTGCAGCATCAATCCTGATTAATTCGCCTAAAGCACTCATTGATAACCCGGATTTCCCTGAATTATACAGAAGCGCAACATTCGGCTATGAAGCCGGGCTGGGTGTCGATCTTTTCAAGAAACTGACAATCGACCTGCGTTATAACGGAAGCCTCAGCAAAAGATTCGGAGAATCCGTTACTATCGACTCGCAGACTTTCAATCTCGACGACAGGGAACCGTCAATATTGCTGAGTCTGGGATTTATGTTCTAGCAGAGCCTCGTAGTCATTTGAATATCAGCATTCTTAAGGCTATAACAAGAAGGAATACCGCAAAAATCTTTTTAAGGAGTTGCTGGGGTATGGTCAGGGCGAACTTCGATCCGAACCATGCTCCCAGCATAAACGCAACAGCCAAAATGAGTGCAAAAAGAAGATTAACGTGACCGGCTTTGTAATAGTTGTAAGCAGCAAGAATTCCGATAGGGGGGAGCATCATTGCAAGACTTGTTCCCTGGGCATCGTGCTGACTGAATCCCAGGACCAGTACAAGAGCAGGAATAAGGACAATGGCTCCTCCGACACCCAACAGTCCGGCGACAGCCCCTGTAAAGATTCCAATTACAATAAGTAGAAGGATCATGGAGAGTGACATATTCATGCGATGTTTTCTGTTGATAACAGGGACAAAATTAGGAATATTATGAGATTGTAACTAACAGAAGCGGAAAAAGAAAGCCGGGTGATGAAAATTGAGAATGGGAGACAAGGATCCGCCGGCTGGCGGAGACGAAGTTCCGCGATAGCGGAAAGGGGAAAATGGGAGAAGATAATAATCAAATAATATTGCACGATGGCGGATAATCTGTAATATTGTAATCCGCACGTGGAACCAATGGCAGAAAAAAAAATAATATCCTTGCTTTTTGCTGCTTCACTAGCCGTAATTATTGCATTACTGATATTATACAGGATTATATTCGGTACTAATGTTAAAACAGGCGATAAACCGGCATTGATCTTCATACCTGCCGGTTCGGCCTATTTACAGGCCCTGGACTCCATTGAGGCTAACCTTGACATACGTAATTCAGGTGTGTTTCGATGGATCGCAGGGAAAAAGAATTACGACTCACATGTTATCCCCGGAAGATATCTTATTGACAAAGACCTCTCTTATAACGCCCTTATAAATATCCTGCGCTCCGGGAAACAGACCTCCGTAAGGGTTACATTCAACAATATACGTACACTCGAAGAGCTTGCAGGCAGAGTTGGCGGACGCATTGAAGCTGATTCTCTTCAGCTGATTACTTTTTTTTCAGACCCAGGGAACTATAAAAAAGACGGATTTACCAGGGAAACAGTAATATCTCTCTTTTTGCCGGACACTTATGAATTCTTCTGGAGCACTTCGGCTGCCGGGTTCTATGAGAGAATGCTCAGTGAATACAAAAGGTACTGGAACAGCGAGAGGCTGAAAAAGGCCGGTGAAAAGGGTCTTTCACCCGTTGAAGTCTCCATACTGGCGTCAATCGTCGACTATGAAGCCTCAAAAGGAGATGAAAAACCACGTATAGCAGGTGTTTACCTGAACAGGCTTAAGAGAGGTATCCCCCTGCAGGCCGACCCCACTGTCAAGTTTGCCATTAATGATTTTACAATCACCAGGGTGCTTAAAAGGCACCTTCAGGTCGACTCACCCTATAATACATACAAATACAGAGGATTGCCACCCGGACCAATAGGATGCCCGTCAGTTGAAGGACTGGAGGCGGTTCTGAATGCCGAAAAACACGACTATATATATTTTGCTGCCAGGGCTGATTTTTCCGGATATCATAACTTTTCAAGAACACTGGCTGAACATAACAGGTACGCTGCACAATACCAGAAAGAGCTAAATAAGAGAAAGATATTCAGGTAATTCCGATCACTTCAACCTCTCTCTGGAGCTCAATCCCGAACTTTTCCAGTACCGACGTTCTTATCTTTTCGGAGAGGTCAAATATCTCCCTTCCTGTTGCTGTTCCATGATTAACAAGCACGAGAGCCTGCTTGTCATGCACCCCTGCATCACCGATCCTCTTACCCTTCCAGCCACATTTTTCAATCATCCAGCCTGCAGCCAGCTTCACACCACCGGATTTGTCGGGGTATGAGGGCAGCAAAGGATATCTCAGCCTTAGATTGTCGGCAACCATGTTGCTGACAACCGGATTCTTGAAAAAGCTTCCGGCATTCCCCAGAATCTCAGGGTCAGGTAATTTTCCTCGCCGTATATTAATAACTGCCTGCCTGATATTTTCAAGGGTTTCCCCACCCAGTCTTAATGTCTCGTCCTTCAGAAAATCATAGTTGGTATTAATAACCGGACTTGTATTAAGTCTGAAACAGACTTTTACAATTAGATATTTACCCTTAAGCTCTTTTTTAAAGATGCTGTCCCTGTAGCCAAACCGGCACTCTTCATTGGAGAACTCAGTCATCGAACCATCCTCTTTACTTATGGCGGTTACCTTTACCACGGAATCCTTTACTTCCATACCGTAGGCTCCTATGTTTTGAATAGGAGCGGCCCCAACCGCTCCGGGAATATATGAAAGGTTCTCAATCCCCCCATAGCCTCTGCTGACACACCATTCTACCAGATGATCCCAGTTCACACCCGCCCCGGCAGATACCAGCACCTCCCTGCCCTCCTGACTCTCCAGCTTTATCCCTTTAATTTCAGGATGAAAAATGGTGCCATTGTAATCAGAGATAAAAAGAATATTACTTCCTTCCCCCATTATTAAAAGGGGTTCTGCAGGTAATCCGCCCTCCTTGAAGCAAGCAACTGCTGCCTTATCGTTTGATACAGTAACAAGATAATCAGCTTTGTAATCCAAGCCGAAAGTATTATACGGCTTCAGGGAGATATTCCTGTTGACCTTCATAATAATTGTTTATTGTAAATGTATAAAATCGGTTCATAAACTCATGAATACTACCGCCAGACTTTTTAAAACTTATTATTCCGCAGTCGCTCATTTACTGAGCCGCTCCTAAAATGTTAAAAGATTCTGTAAAAATTTATCAAAAATTACTTGACTTACATTGTATAAAGTTGTATATTTGTAAAGTATAAATTAAAAGAAGTATACAAACAGTTGAATATCATGAGTTACAGATCAAAAATCAGAATGTCAATAGGGTGGATTTATCCGATAGGAATATTTTCTTCCTACATAATATTGTTCCTGGAATTCGAGCTGCGCAGGATATTAATCCAGGGTAACTATGAAATACATGGATTTCCTTATTTCACGATAATCCTGGTTGCGTTAATGTTTATCACACTGGGAATAATACAGTGGTTCAGATACAGGAACTGGATCTATCCGGTGCTTGGTTTTCTTGTAGGAATAACAACTGCCCAGGTATCTTTCATTTTTCCGGATTATGGTAATCCCGGGATTCTTAAGCTGACATATTTTACATCCTTCATTCTTATCATTCTGTTTATTCTGATAAACTGGAGATCATTTTACAGCCATGAGAGGTTTGAGATGAACTCCAGGCGATTGTTTCGCCTGGCTTCCGAAAGGATTTACAGAACTGACAATGGGTATACAGAGAGGCCATATTCAGGAGGAAAAGTTGAATGCACAAAAGACGAATTGCTTGGATTTATTAGGTTCCTTCATGGGAACTACATTGTAAGGCCATTTTTTTATGAGAGCTACATCTGTCTCTCATTCTCAATGAATAAAAGTCTTGTCGTAATACATGAAGGAAAGGAAGTGAGCCATGTAATTATTGGATATGACGGTAATGTGACCATTAAAGTGTCAGATAATGATTACCGGGATTATCGCGAGAAGCTGAGCTTCGATCAGCTATGCTCGTCTCTGGCAGATATCTTCATCAGGTTTCTTGACTATTATAAAAATGGATTGGAATCAAGGATTATTATTGAGCTTAAATCAGCAAAGTAATAAATAATTATGGCAGCCCTGAATATACAGCCTGATTACAATTATGGGGGCATTATTTATCGAGTTCCTTGAGTAACATAAAAATACTAAGGTGATGCCGAAAGGATAATTTATAAACTGGATGAACCTGGATTGGGTTTGACATCATGATTTAATACTACAATGGATTTTAAAAATGCTGCAATACTGGGTTATTGTCTTTCAAAGGATTACGCGGAAGATCTTTTCAGGCTCCTGGTGACCTACAAGAGTATTTCTGCTTCAGAAGCGGCTTCGAGGCTCAATCTTCATATAAAAACTATCCAGGATTTCCTTGAGGATCTATTTCTGTTGCAAATACTCCATAAAGAAGAAGTATACGAAGGTAAGAGACCATATTTCAGATATACGCTTAAGGTAAAGAAGATCACGTTAGACCTGGACCTTGGTATACTCCAGAAGGGGCAGGAAACCCATGATTACAGGCTGGCCCTTAAGATACGAGAGAAGAGAAATGCAGGTGTCAGGTTCACAACTTCAAGAAGTAACGATTATATAAGCAGTGTTGTCATCTGGACAGGAGAAGGACGCTCACGTGATGAAAGAAAGATAAACCTGTCGTTACCACAGGGCAGGTTCATGTTTCATCTTCCTTTTCCCACTGCTGATTATATGACCATTAACGAAATAATGCAGCAAGCGGGTATTGATTTTGCAAATATTCCTGAAATTGTTGATATTGTCGATGCTTTAATCGGATACGGTGTCATTGAAAGAAAGGAATAGATTAAATAAGAACGTAAGTGAATATTATTGAGCTTGAAAATATTACAAAGAGTTACGGCAATCATGTAGCTGTTGATAACCTTTCCCTCCAGGTGCCCAGAGGCAGTATATATGGATTTATAGGACCCAACGGATCCGGTAAAACTACCACCATAAGGATGATAATGAACATATTATATCCCGACAGTGGTATTATCCGGATATTCGGGAAAGAGCATCTCGGGACTTATATCGACAGCATTGGTTACCTCCCCGAGGAAAGAGGGTTGTATCGCAAGATGAAAACCAAAGAACTGGTCACTTTTTACGGGGAGCTTAAACAGGTATCAAAGCCTGCAAAGGATGCAGATGAGTGGCTGGAGAAATTTGACCTCACCAAATGGGCCGGTAAAAAAGTAGAGACTCTCAGTAAGGGAATGAGCCAGAAACTGCAATTCATTATTACCGTTATCAACCGGCCTGAGATCATTGTTCTTGATGAACCCTTCAGCGGGCTCGATCCCGTGAATGCCGAAATCATAAAGGAGGTAATCCTGGAACTGCGCGACAACGGGGCAACCGTGCTCTTCAGTACTCATGATATGGCAGTGGCTGAACGGATGTGCGACTTTATCTTTATGATACACAAAGGACAGAAGGTACTCGACGGAACCCTTGAAAATATACAGAAGAATTACGGCCAGGATACGATACGGATACAATCGGAGAACGGAAGACGTGTACTGGAAGAGATTCATGACATAGATAAAATTACTGATTTCGGAAAGATACAGGAACTAAAGATGAAGCGGGGAGCCGATCCCCAGAAGATACTATCTGAAATAATGCTCAAAACAAGGATTACAAAATTTGAGCTCGCTTCCCCTTCACTGAATGATATTTTTATACGTATTGCACGGCCGGAAAAGGAGGATAAAGGTGAATAAAGCATTAATTATAGCAAAACGCGAGTACCGTGCGGCTGTCAGAACAAAAGGATTTATCCTGGGTATATTGCTTCTCCCTCTTTTTATGGGAGGCGGATTGATTGTATTTACGCTCTTTAAGGATAAAGTAGATCTGAACGACAAGAGGATTGCCGTTATCGACAATTCGGGACTTTTTGGAGATTACCTGACCGGAGCTGCTGAATCGTGGAACAGCAACAATGTTCTCGATGAAAATGGCAATAAGACCGGACCTTATTATTATTTTGAGATTATGCAGCAGGATCCCGATGATAGTCAGAGGCAAAAACTTGAACTTAGCAACAGGATCAGGAGCAAAGAGTTACATGCTTTTGTACAGATAGGTGGCAATGTGCTGCACCCTCAACCCGGTGATGATCAGTCGCGTATACTTTATTATGCTGAAAATGCCGCTCTCGATAATACAAGGAACTGGTTCTCCAACATGATTAACAGTCGCATACGGGAATTGAGATTAAAGGAGTTAGGTATAGAACAGGAGGAGATAACCGACCTCTTCTACTGGGTAAATGCCGAAAGCATGAGCCTTGTAAGCGTTGATACGAAAACAGGAGTAGTAACTGAAGCATCTACAACAAATGAACTGCAGACAATTCTTGTGCCCTATATCCTGCTCCTTCTTATGTTCATGATGCTTATGATGTCTGCAGTTCCTCTGCTGACTGCTGTAATGGAGGAGAAGAGTGAACGCATAGCAGAGGTCCTGCTTGGTTCAGTAACCCCCTGGCAGTTCATGACAGGAAAGATTATAGGGAGCCTGGGAGTATCCCTGACAACTTCTGTTATTTATATTATTGGAGCTGTTTTTACATTGAACAGGATTAATATGTCAGATGTAATACCATACCATGTCATACCATGGTTCTTTATTTATATGTTGTTAAATATCTTGATGGTAGGATCAATAATGGCCGCACTTGGTGCAATATGCAACGATTCAAAGGATGCTCAGGCAATGCAATTTCCGGCTATGTTACCGATTATTCTTCCACTTTTTCTTATGATGCCTGTAATACTAAATCCACTTGGTAACCTGGCAGTGGGTTTTTCGCTATTCCCCCTCTGGACTCCAATGCTGATGCTGCTGAGACTATCAACCTCCGTGACAATACCGGTATGGCAGCAGGTTGTTGGTCTTATTGGAGTCACCCTTTTTACTCTGCTTTGTGTCTGGGCTGGTGCACGTATTTTTCGTTCAGCCATTATCCTTCAGGGTACAAGACCCGATGTAAAGACCTTGTTTAAGTATATTACGAAAGGATAATTGCAGAATAATGGAATCAGGGGATCTGATAAAAAAAACTTTACCCTTTCTCGAAAAAGATCTTATAAATGAATTATCAGGGGTCTCGAAGCTTCAAAGCCTTGATGTGGGGGAAAGCATAGTGGATGAAGGGGAGTATATTAAAGCCTTCCCGATAGTGATTGCCGGAACCATCCGTGTAGTAAGGCTTGCCGAAGACGGTAATGAATTGCTTCTTTACTTCCTTAAGCAGGGGGAAATATGTGCTATGGCCCTTACGTGCTGTATGGGCCTCCAGAAAAGTAACATCAGGATGACAGCAGAGGAAGAGTCGATTATTCTATTAGTTCCGGTCGATAAGCCGGAAAAATGGATGTCAGATTACCGTACCTGGAAGGAATTTATGATGTATTCAATCAGGAAACGGTTCGATGAGCTGCTTGATACTATCGATTCCATTGCATTCATGAGGCTGGATGAGAGACTTATACGCTTTTTCGAAGAAAGGTACAGTTCAACCGGAAAGACAGTTTTCTCCGGCACGCACTACGATATTGCAATTCAGCTTAATACTTCCCGGGAGATTATTTCAAGGCTTCTCAGAAAACTTGTGCAAAAAAATCTGGTTGTAACAGAAAGAAATTCAGTTGATTATACAGCCATTGTAAAAAAAGAACCTCTTCTGTGACTTAAGTCACTGACCATATTTTATGATGTGATGAAATTTGCATCAAAAATGTGGAAATGAAAGAATTCCTGAAAAAGCATCTTATAACTGTAATCTTCTCAGCAGCCGGAGCTGCGGGCGGATTTCTCTACTGGAAATTTGTGGGCTGTTTATCAGGTACATGCCCGATTAAATCAGTATGGTATTTAAGTACAATATATGGCGCGTTGCTTGGAGCGTTGGCCGGAGGATTGATAATAGAATTAATAAACGGATTTAAAAAACAAAAAAATTATGACTAATACTTTTAATGAAATGATCAAAGGAGACGTCCCGGTTCTTGTCGACTTCTCGGCTGAATGGTGCGGACCATGTAAAATGATGAAACCCGTTCTGGAACAGCTTAAAAACAAAATGGGAGAGAAGGTCAGGATTCTGAAGATAGATGTTGACCACAATCTGGAACTGGCACAGAAATATAACATCAGGAGTGTGCCCACACTAATGTTGTTTCATGAAGGTGTGACCAAATGGTCGGGAGTTGGAGTAATGACCTCAGAATACCTTGATAATGTTATTAACAGCTATTGCCCTGTCGTTTCTAATTAAGAAGCTTTATGAAATCAGTAAGAATAGAGGAGTCAGGATGTCCTCAAAATCATCATTGCCCGGTGATAAGAGTTTGCCCTTCCGGAGCTATTTCTCAAAAAAATCCCTTTGTTGCACCTGAGATAGACTACACGAAGTGTACTTCTTGCGGTCTTTGTACAAGATACTGTGGACCCGGCGCGTTCAGGAAAGATTAGAAACCTTGACCTGTTAACTTTAAGCACTCCGCACATTAGGCACTCCAAACTTTCATGCCTTCTATGTTTTTATCAATAAAATTGTATCTTCGGAAAAATTGAAATTATTAATCCGAATGATACAATATTATTATGAAAAGCAATCGCCGTAATTTCTTAAGAACCGCAACGGCAGCCGGAGCAGGAGCCTTTGCAGGTGGTTTTATTTCAGGATGTGCCCCCGTACCGAAGGAACCGGAGTCAAACCTGGCACATATACTTGAATCGGCAAAAAAGGCACACAATCAGTCATTTAATATGTCGGGATATGCTGCCTCTGCCCTTCCTCTCGTACGTGTCGGGTTCATCGGCCTTGGCGATCGCGGAAGCGGAGCAGTGCAGCGCCTTTCTTATATTGAGGGAGTGGATATAAGAGCTCTTGGAGACCTTCGTCAGGCAGCCGTGGATGGTTCGCAGAGATATCTTGCAAGAATAGGCAGACCGGCTGCACAGGAATTTGCAGGAGATGAGGATGCCTGGAAGAAACTTGCCGAATCACCTGACATCGATCTTATATATATATGTACACCGTGGGTTCTTCACACACCGATGGCCCTCTATGCAATGGAGCACGGAAAGCATGTCGCATGTGAAGTGCCCCTCTGCCGCACGCTTGATGAAGCCTGGCAGCTCGTTGAAACATCCGAGAAAACCAGAAAGCATTGTATGATGCTTGAAAATTGCTGCTATGATTTCTTCGAGCTGCTGACGCTCAATATGGCACGACAGGGAATGTTCGGTGATATTCTACATGGAGAGGGAGCCTATATTCATAACCTTGTCGGTATGAATTTCAAGAAACCTGAGGATGAAAGGCAATCAGACGGCGCCTATACAGGCATGTGGCGACTGAAAGAGAATGCTGAAAGAAATGGCAATCTTTACCCTACACATGGTCTGGGTCCGATATGTGAAATTATGGGGATCAACCGTGGTGACAGGATGGAATATCTTACTTCAATGTCAACAAATGATTTTGTGATGAGAGGAAGGGCGAACGAGCTTGCCGCCGGCGACGAATTCTTTGCTCCCTATGCTAACAGGGAGTACCGGGGGAATATGAATACTACTCTTGTGAGGACAAACCTAGGCCGGACAATATTGATACAGCATGATATCTCTTCTGTCCGCCCCTATTCCAGACTGCATGTTATAAGTGGAACCAGCGGAGCTGCAATGAAATACCCTGAGCCCCGGATTGCAATGGGACATAGCTGGTTGAGAGATAATGAGTTTAAGGAAATGTCAGAAAAATTCACACCTGAGATTGTTAAAAGGGTGGGAGAGATGGCAAGAAAAGTGGGAGGACATGGTGGAATGGACTTTATTATGGACTGGCGGATGATAGACTGTCTCAGGAACGGCCTCCCTCTCGATCAAAACGTTTATGACGGAGCCTTATGGAGTTCCATAGCGCCGTTAAGTGAATGGTCGGTGGCCAACAGGTCTCAGTCCATTGATATTCCTGATTTTACAGGAGGATCATGGAGGACCAATAAGCCACATGACATAAATCTCGAAACAGGAGGTACCACAAAAGTCCTCGAGGTGACTGTTGTTAACGAAAGTATTCAGCTGAACGTAAGGTAGCAGGCAGTTACTATGCTTTCCGCCCTGCGCTCTGAGCCCTGCGCCCTGTGCCCTGCTTTGCCAGCCGTAGCCTTCTTCGACCGACGAAGCATTGGCGAAGTCGGTGGCGAAGGCTGGAGCCCTGCGCCCTGTGCCCTGAGCCCTGAGCTTTCAATATCCCGCCGCCTGTCCGTCCTTGCGCGATTCTGAGGCTCCGAAATACACTTTGTTCTTTTCGTCCCACATTATGGCCTGGTAACCACCGTAAGCTCCAAGGTTCCACTGTACACGGTGCCCCATCGATAAAAGTCTCTGAATCACCTCCCAGCGGAAACCATTCTCGAGATAAAGCACTCCTCCGGTTGTCATCTGCTCGCCTGTCGGTTCGGAGGAACCGGTATGATATATCCGTGGAGCATCGCCGGCTTCCTGCAGGTTCATTTTAAAGTCAATGAGGTTAATCACTACCTGGGCATGTCCCTGAGGCTGCATGTCTCCTCCCATGACCCCAAAGCTTATCCATGGCCTTCCGTTCCTGGTTATAAAGGCAGGTATTATGGTATGGAAAGGTCTTTTCCCTGGAGCATAAACATTCGCATGGCCATCAGCAAGGCTGAACATTTCACCCCTGTTCTGAAGAACAAATCCCAGTCCGGCAGGACTCATTCCCGATCCCATACCACGATAGTTGCTTTGTATCAGTGAGACCATATTCCCAAAACGGTCGGCAACAGTAAGATAAATGGTATTCCCCGACTCGATCCTTCCTGCACTGTAAACCCTTGCAGCATTCGACGGATCTATAAGCTTACGTCTTTCAGCTGCATATTTCTTTGATATGAGCTGGCTTACCGGGACATTACTGAACCGTGGATCGGCGTAATATTTCGCACGGTCTTCAAAGGCAAGCTTCTTGGCCTCTGTAAAATGATGTATGTATTCAGCTGAATTATATCCCATTGATGCGATATCGAACCCTTCCAGAATGTTGAGTATCTGCAGGGCGGCGATCCCCTGTCCGTTAGGCGGAAGCTCCCATACATCATATCCCCTGTAGTTTGTACTTACCGGTTCAATCCACTCAGAGCTGTGGCGAGCCATATCGTCATAGGTAAGGAACCCACCCTGTGACTTAATAAAAGCGGCTATAGTTTTAGCTATACTCCCCCTGTAGAACTCATTGCGACCGCCCTTTACGATCTTTTCAAGAGTATTTGCCAGTGAAGGATTCCTGAATATTTCCCCCTTTTCCGGACTCCTTCCGTCCGGCATGAAGGTCTCTTTTATGTTAGGGAATTCCTGCAGGATCTGAGTGTTTGACTTAAGCTCCCGGGCAATGACCTCCGTTACAGGAAACCCGTCGCGGGCATAGGTGATGGCAGGCTGAAGCACGTCCCGCATTGGCAGTTTGCCGAACATCTCATGCATCTCGTACCAGCCGTCAACACAGCCGGGAACCGAAACAGGCAATGGTCCGCGCTGGGGAATAAATTCATGCCCGTTCGACCTCAAATAGTCAAGCCTGAGTGAACGTGGTGACCTGCCACTGGCATTGAGACCATAAAGCTTGTTTCTGTCTGCACTCCAGATAATCGCAAAAAGGTCACCCCCTATCCCGCAACCGGTAGGCTCAACAACTCCGAGCACCGCATTGGCGGCTATTGCTGCATCAATTGCAGTGCCGCCCTTTTTAAGTATATCAAGAGCAGCCTGTGTGGCCAGAGGTTGGCTGGTGGCCGCCATTCCATGCCGGGCTATAACCTCCGACCTGGTGGCAAAGTCCCTGCCTGTGACCCTGTCTTGCGAATACAGAAATACAGGAATTAACAGTAATGTGATAAGATGTAAAAATAGTCTCATAGGATTAGTCATTTGTGTAAAAATAAAAAAATCAGAATATTATCTCTCCATAGCAATCTTTTTTAGCTCTGAGGGCATCTTTTCAATAGCATAGCGGAGCGAAGTTCTTGGCATTGAGTCTTTCCTGGATACAACATAATCGAATATTTCTTTCTGGTGTGCCTGGCTCGCTGCTTTAAGCATCCAACCGTAACCTTTCTGAACCATATCATCAGGGTCGTAAAACAACAGGTCTGCTATCTGAAATATCTCTTTAAGAAACTTCCCTTTTCTGGCAGGAACTATAAGCGAGACGGCAGCAGCGCGCTTCATCCAGCGGTTGTCTGAGCTTGTCCAGTCAGTCAGTTCTGAAAGGCATTCGGGAAACATCTCAACAAGAGTGCCCACGGAATGATTACATAGTGTATCGCACGACGCCCAGTTGGTTACATAATCGCTGACCCATCTCTCAAAAACCTTTATATCACCTGCTTCATATTGCCTGTGAACATAATAGGACCAGTTGCAGGCAATGAATGATTCTTCCATGTACCCCGACTGCCAAAGTTGTTCGCACAGGGCAAATATCCCGGATTTACTTTTATCATACAGGCTTCTGTAGTATTCCTTCCCTGTCAGTGTTACATTGGCAGACTTCAGACCATAAATCTTAACCTCTTCTTTAAAATACCTCTCACCGGACATCCTTGTCTTTTCGTCCGCATTTCTCAATAATTCCGACCGTATCCTGGTAATTACATCTTCCATAAATGAATTTGTTTTATCTTAGTAAAATACTAACGATAAAAAAGTGTTAAAATGATCAGAAACATTTCAAAAATAAAGATTTTCACCTGTTTTTCCACGATAATTCTGTTTTTCACAATCAGAGCCAATAGCCAGGATGCCCTCAAATGGCATAAATATGAACTGGTTTTCACAAGCAGTACGGATTATGAAAACCCTCTTCAGGAGGTCCGGTCGATGGAAGTGACTTTCACTTCGCCGACAGGGGAGCAGAAGACAATTAATGGTTTCTGGGATGGAGGCACGACCTGGAAAGCACGTTTTATGCCATGGGAGACGGGCACCTGGTCCTATCAGACTGCCTGCTCCGATGCAAAGAACAGCGGGCTTAACGGGATAACCGGCAGATTCAATTGCAAACCTTCTGATAACCGGCACAATATTTTCATCCGCGGTCCGGTCATCAATTCACCGGGTACTTTTTACCTGACACACTCCGACGGAACACCATTCTTCTGGCTGGCATGCACTGCATGGAACGGAGCTCTGAAATCGACCGAAAAGGAGTGGGATGAGTACCTTGGTCACAGGGTGGCAAACCATTATACTGCAATCCAGTTTGTTACGACGCAGTGGAGAGGTTGCGACAAAAGCAGTGAAGGTCTCGTCGCCTTCGAGGGTAGCGGAAGGATAAGGATCAATCCCGAATTCTTCAGGCTGATTGATAAAAAGATCGATAGAATAAATGAATTTGGACTTGTTGCAGCACCTGTCGTATTATGGGCTCTGCAGACAGGAGCAGGAAGGGAATTGAGCCCGGGATACTATCTGCCGGATGACCAGGCTGTCTTATTAGCCAGATATATTGTGGCAAGGTATGGAGCAAACCATGTGGTGTGGTTCCTGGGCGGCGACGGAAGCTATATCAATACATTTGAACAACGGTGGAAAACAATAGGAAGGGCAGTTATTGACGGCAAACAACAGGGAATAGTAGCACAGCATCCCCAGGGAAGGTCCTGGATAGGGGAGGTGTACCGTGACGAACCCTGGCTCGATATTGTCGGCTACCAGAGCAGTCACAGCAATGCCGAAGCCACCGTAAACTGGATCACAAAGGGACCGATGAGCCGGATGTGGCACCGCCTGCCTGCCCGGCCACTGATTAATCTTGAGCCGAATTATGAGGAGATCCGGACTACGATTACAGACAAGGATGTTCGTAATGCCTCATACTGGAGCCTTTTTGCAACACCCATAGCAGGAATATCTTATGGCGCTAACGGAATCTGGCCGTGGCTGCAGCCCGGAGAGAAAATACTCAATCATTCAGACGCACCATGGACATCACCATGGAAGACAGCAATCAACCTGCCGGGATCAATTCAGATGGGGTATCTTGCACAGTTTATCATGAATTTTGAATGGTGGAACCTGTTCCCTGCACCCGAATTGCTGGTAAAACAACCTGGTGATGAGCAGTTTAACCATTTTGTTTCAGTAGTCAGATCGCTTGATAATAAAACAATACTTGCATATATTCCTGAAAAAAGCAGTATTGAAATAAGGAAGCCCTTGAATATCGGCTACAGTGTAAGATGGTTCGACCCTGTAAGGAACAGTTACTTTGATGGTAAGGCTGAAGATAGCGGGCTGATACTGAAGATCACCTCTCCGGTTGATACCGATTTGTTACTGATCCTGACAGGCATTCCGGCAAGAATATAAAGCCTTATTGCATGGCAACACTCAGGCTTGCGTAATCGCCTACCGATTCACCCAGTGCTGCCGGCACAACCCTGCAGACCCTTCTTGCAGGTTCCAGGGCTTCCTGTTCGATAATTTTCATGCAGGCCGGCTCTATGAACTCTTTGGAGCGTGCATATACGCTGCCGATAACAATCATCTCAGGATTAAGGATGTCAATAATTATTGAGAGACCTTTCCCCAGCCAGGTCCCTGATGTTTTAAAAATCTCAATGGCGGTTAAATCTCCCTTAAAGGCAGCCTCAGCAATATCCTTTGTTGTTATCCGGTCCGCTTCTTCCGGAGTGGTGCAGAAAAGCATCCGTTCACCCGCTGACAGTCTCTCAATGGCTATCTTCCTCGCAAGCCGCGCTATACCATTCCCGCTGCAGAATCCCTCAAATGAACCCTTTTTTCCATACGCTTCGGGACCATCATCCGCAAGACGAATATGTCCGACTTCGCCGGCCAGGTCATTAGTGCCTGAATAGAGCTTTCCGTTAATGATTATGCCGGCACCCATTCCGGATCCAAACGTGAGAAATACCATATTTTGAGTGCCTTTGCCGGCCCCGAATTTCCATTCAGCCAGAGCACAGGCATTGGCATCATTCTGAAGATAAACGGGAACATTGAAAATATCATTGAAGTATTTGACAACAGGTATGTTATCCCAGCCGGGAAGATTCGGGGGAGAGTGTACTATCCCTTTCCTGCTGTCGAGCGGACCGCCGCAGCTTATTCCAATTGCCTTCAGCCCCTGAGATCCAATACCTGCCACCACTTCCCTGGCCGTGCTGAGCAGAAGTTTAATTGCATGATCTGCTCCCTTTTGCGTTTCAGTGGGGAACACCTCTTTCTTTAGTATCTTCATATCCTCTGTGCCCGATATTACCGCACACTTCGTCCCTCCAATATCAATACCCAGATAATAATCTTCTTTCATAAATTTCTTATTTTCTTTATCCTGACATACAATCTTGAAACTACTTAATTTCTGGCTCAGAGCAGATCAGTAATCGGTAATCGGTGATCGGTGATCGGTCAAGTCATGTCTGTTCTTTACTTTATACTTTTATCTTTTATCTTTTTTTCCGTCTTCCGTCTTCCGTTCCCGCTCTGCGGGATTTCGTCACCCCGGCAAGCGGGGCTCCTCAACTTCGGTCTTCGGTCTTCCCTGCCCGACTGACTGCGTCAGCGGTCAGGCGGGGGTCTTCCGTCTTCTTTCTTCTTTCTTCCGTCTTCCGTTCCGCTGTCGCGGAATCTTCGCTCCGATCTTCCGTCTTCCGTCTTCGGTCTTCTGTCTTCCGTCTTCGGTCTTCGGTCTTCTGTCTTCCGTCTTCGGTCTTCTGTCTTCGGTCTTCTGTCTTCCGTCTTCTTTCTATTTAATGTATTTCCAGAACCTCTCCTCAGACTTTCTGAATCCGGTTCTTTTCCTCCGATCCAGAAGATAATAGAAAACAACTGCAGATGCTCCCGTAACTATCAAGCCCAGTATGAGATAGTGTAATATTCCCGACAGATTCGGATCGGGTGAGGGGAAAGGTGTTGTACCCGGTTCCAATGGGTCTGCTGCAATTATCCTTGATCCCACTTCTATCCCGAATATATTTTTTACAAAGAAGAGCGAAAGAAATGCAAGCAATCCCGAAAAGAGAGGGGTTGCAACCCATCCGGCTGCAATTTCTCCAAGAATCCTGAAATTTATATTTCTTACACTCTTGTATAAACCTATTCCGATTACGCTGCCTATTATTACCTGTGATGCGGAAACCGGCACCATGGGTATGGCAGGGAGCCCGATTTTTACAAACACGGATGATAACCAGGAAGAGGAAAAAATAAATAAAACAAGTGCATGTGAAAGAACCGTTACCATAGCAGCTTCTGAGGATAATTCCATGATATTGCTGCCAACCGTTTCAATAACTCTTCTTGAATATGTCAGTATGCCGGCTGCTATAGCCAGACCTCCCAGCAGGAACAGCTGCTGTGAAGACGAAAGGGTGATGAACCCGAGGTTGAGATCATGAAGATTAAAAGCCGGAATAAACACACCCATGACGTTGGCGATATTGTTTGCCCCCAGGCTGTAAGCCCCGAAAGCGCCGGCAACTATAAGCCCGGCCTTAATATAAGATTCAAATACAACAAGATGCATCCGGGAGCTCTTTTTAATTCTCTTAAGCAGGATATAGAGTATTATTGCAAAAGCAGCTCCCAGCACAGGACCTGCCACCCATGTTGTTAATATCTGGCTAAGAACCTTTCCGTCAGTCGGGTTTCCGGTAAAAATGTTCCACCCGATTATTGCTCCGACAATGGCCTGAGTTGTTGATACGGGCAGGGCAACCTTAGTCATCAGGTAAACCGTAATTGCAGCTGCCAGAGCAACCGTGAATGATCCGCCCAGGGCATTCACCGCTCCCAGCCTGCCAAGTGTTGCAGAAGTGCCTGATCCCTGAAGCACCGCCCCGAGTATCACAAAGACAGAAGCAATGATGGCTGCCATTCTGAAACTTACCATCCGTGACCCCACGGCAGCACCGAAAACATTTGATGCATCATTTGCCCCCAGCGACCACCCCAGAAACAACCCGCTCGTCAAAAAGAGTAGTATCACAATTAATCCTTATTTGTTCTTTTTTTTTTCTTTTACCCAGTACCCCCGCCTGACCGACGTCAGTCGGGCAGGCAGTACCCAGTACCTACATTATTATCTTAATCGCCATCGCTGAAAGCAGGTCAGCCGCCTTCTGCGCGCGGTCCGATATCTTTTCAATATTTTGCATTATATATCGCAGATGGGCTTTCTTAGCAAGCTCCAGTTCCTTCATCCCCTGAAAGATGATCCTTTTAGTGTTCCTTGATATGGTATCTGTTTCACTTTCATAATAATATACTTTCAGGAGCTTCTCCCTGACAGTATGCGGCGCCCTGAAATAGGCCCTGGCTGCAGGAATGAGCTCTTCAGCTGCGGATGCCGATGCTTCGGCTAACCCGATAAAACTATTATTGAGAGAAGCGGGTATCTCAGGCATTTCAATTCCAAACTCATTCAGGGAGGCTTTTATTGAATCAATGATCTCATCCATCTGGTCAATAAGCGAGCTCACCTCAACCCTGTGCTGCGGAAGAATGGAGTGTGTTATCATCTCATTCTCAATCGACCTCTGTAGCATGTCTGCCGTGCTTTCGAGCGATTCAATCTTTTGGATATGCCTTTCAAAGGCATCCATATCACGATGCAGATAAGCCTTAATTCCTTCCCTGAAAACAAGCAGTCCAAGGTCAACAGTATCAAAAAACTCATCTATTTTCAGGATAACATTCTTTGTCGTTCGTGTGAAGAGTGCCATATGTGATTATGTTAGATCCTTGCCAGTTATTGGAGAGCGTTTCAGAATTCGATTATTTTTTCAATCCTGTAATTCTTAAGGTACTGTTTCAATATTACCTGTATGTCGCGGTTGTCCCTGCAGGGCTTTATACAGTCGTGAACGGCGGTCAGGCCAAACCCCATATCATTCACGTTGAAATAACCGTATCCGGCATATTTACCGTTTACGATCTTTACGGCGCATTTCTCTTCAGAATCCCTGCCTCTGTCTATAATAAAAAAATTCTTTCTTGAGAAAATAAACTCATCTGCAGCTTTTTTAGCACGTTCATTATAGTCGGAAGGGGATTCCTTTCTGCAACACGCCCCCATGCAAATGCCCACCTGGTACTGGAAACATGCCCCGTCGCACTCGTAGAGCCCGGCCAGCTTCTGGCAAAGCCCGTATTGCTCAACCAGCGAAGAAAGCTTACCCCTTGCCCTCTCCCTTGAGATGAATACTGCGAGAGGCAGTTCGCCGGCGCCGATCTGACCATACCGGAAATTTATATATCCCGAATCATCGGTCGAACTGAAGATGCCCCAGGTGAATCCGGTTCTCCTCTGTGCCCTGTTATAAACAGGTTTGTTATTCTTAATCTCCTCAGACTCCTTCAGAAACGCAACAAGCTCACTGCCGGTCACCTCCCAGTCTATTCCTGCAACCTGGTCGCGTATCTCCATCGACCGGCTTGTGCTGTTGTTCGACAGATGTGTTATGATCCTTTGTTTCAGGTTTCTGCTCTTGCCGATATAAATAAGACCTCCCTGTTCGTTGTAGAAATAATAGATTCCCGGTTCTTCGGGTATGTCATTTATCTTCGAAAAGTCAAGCCTTGGATTAAGCTTCGAGATTCGGGTATTTTTAAGGAGTTTTGATCCTGGCCCGTTTACTTCGGCATCTTTTTCAGTAAGGTGTTCCAGAAGCCGTACCGTAGCCAGTGCATCGCCTGCGGCCCTGTGACGCCCGTTTACCGGAATACTCAGTTCTCTGCAAATGTTACCGAGACTGTATGATCTGTGGCCGGGGAACAATCTCCTGCAGAGGGCGATAGTGTCGATTACGCTTCTTTTATAATTGTAACCCAGCGATCTGAATTCTTCTCTTAAAAAAGAATAATCAAATCTTGCATTGTGTGCAACAAAAATCCTGCCTTCCGTGAACTCGATAATATCCTTTGCAATTTCATAAAATTTAGGGGCACTCTCCACCATCTCGTTAGTTATTCCCGTAAGATTCGTAATAAAGTAAGGGATATTTCTCTCGGGATTGACCAGAGTAACGAATTCTCCCGTAATGCACCTGCCGTCGTGCTGATAGACAGCTATTTCAGTAATTTTTTCAAGCCGTGCACTTCCCCCTGTGGTTTCAATATCGACGATAGCGTACATCTGTATCTGGTCATTTGAAATAGTTGATACGAATATAATCAGATTTGATGGTAGTCCGGGTTAATGTTATTAAATTTGTTATCAAATGTATCGTCCATGAATGAATGTTACGGCAGGAAATTCATCCTCGACGGAGAGATAATGGATGCGATGAGTTTTGACAATGCTCTGGTCTACGAGGGAAACTCCGTTTATGAGGTGATAAGAATGGTGAGGGGGCATCCGGTATTCTTCAATGATCATATAGAACGCCTTGAGGCCAGCAGCAGACACATTGATCAGAAAGTACTGGCTGATATCGGGACAATCAGGAGGGACGTGATCCGGCTTGTCAAGACCGGAAAAAAGAAAGATATTAATCTAAAAATAGTTTTCAATTACAATGAAGGAACCGGTCATTACCTGATCTACTTCATTGAACCGCTCTATCCTACGGCAGAACAATACAGGAGCGGAGTAAAAGGCATACTCTTTTATGCGGAGAGGAAAGATCCCGAATCGAAAGTTATCAATCACAGACTACGTTCTTCAATATATCATAAGCTTATACTTGAGAGTGGCTATGAAGCATTGCTGGTAAACGAAGAGAATTGTATAACGGAAGGAAGCCGGTCCAATATCTTCTTCCTGAAGGACGATTTGCTGGTGACGGCACCCGATGATAAAATACTCAACGGCATTACGAGGAAGTACATCCTGGATATCTGCAGGGAACACAGGATGAAGGTGAAGTTTGAATGTGTGAATGTAAAGGATCTTGAATCGTATGAAGCAGCCTTTATGACCGGCACATCACCGATGGTACTGCAATTCTGTTCTATAGATGAAAAATATTTCAATGTAAAAATACCACTCATCGAAAGGCTGAGAGAACTTTACATTGAAAGATCAGAGGAGAGTATTGCCCGTTTTATTACTGAAACCGGTTACAGGGAATAATATGCTTTATACTGACTCTTTTATTGCCGGCTGCCTGAATCATGATTAAAATAGCTGTAAATTGTTGTGCCGCATTTGATACATCTGCCCTTTTCGTCGAGGTTGAAGAGGCTTGTGGCGTACCCTGTCCTTTCAGTAACAGTCGTCCCGCATTTCCTGCACCTTGTGTCCTGCCATGCAGAAGAGGTTATATTGCCCGTATAAACATAATTAAGATATTTTGACGCTGTTTCATGGAGGATCTTCAGCGTCTCCCTGGGTGTGGGAGGATCATCCCGTTTGTAGTTCGGGAAGTACCTGCTGAGGTGAAGCGGGGTGTCCGCTCCCAGCTCCCCTGCAATCCATTGTGCCTGCCGGGACATCTCTTCAGCAGTATCATTCCTTCCGGTTATTACAAGTGTTGTTATCTCGAGATGCCTTCCCGCTTTTGCTATCTGCTTCAGACTATTCATCACTGGTCCGATTTCGGCACCGGTAAGTCTCCTGTAAAAGTCTTTGTTAAAGGCTTTGAGATCAATATTGAAGGCATCGGTGAAGCCGATGATCTCATTGAGTGGACCGGGATTCACAAAACCGTTACTCACCAGCACGGTACATAATCCTTTCTCTTTTACTTTCAGAGCCACATCCCTGACGAACTCAAACCAGATAACAGGCTCATTGTAGGTAAATGCCACCCCTATATTACCGGGGTATGATACCGCCTCCCCTGCAATTCTTTCAGGTGTCATGTCCGGAGCCTGCCCACCACCGTCTTTTCGGGATATGTGCCAGTTCTGGCAGAAATCACACCTCATGTTGCATCCGTAAGAACCTATGGACAAAATAGTGCTGCCGGGGAAAAAATGATACAGGGGCTTTTTCTCGACCGGATCGTATGAATAACCCGATATCACACCGTATGTTGTCAGTTCGATCCTGTCACCGGTATTCTTCCTTACACCGCATATACCAGTTCTGCCCTCAGCTATCTTGCAGAAGTGGGGGCATAGCCTGCACTCTGTATAACTGTCATATTTAAGATATAATGGCCTCATAACCCGGTTTACCAAACATAAAATTACATATAATAAATTGCCAATACTTAAAAATCCTTTATTTTTATAATTACACACCCGATAAAAACAGACTTTATGAGAACATCACTCTTCCTGCTATCCTGCTTACTGCTTTATATGACAGGTTGTTCAATACATGACTCAGATAATCAAGCAATTGAGCTCTGGTATGATAAGCCTGCTGCAAACTGGAACGAGGCTCTACCTGTCGGTAACGGCAGGTTGGGCGCTATGATATTCGGAGGCCCCCTTATTGAAACGATACAGCTTAATGAGGAGAGTATTTGGGCCGGCTCGAAAATCAATAATAACAACCCTGAAGCCCTGAAGAATCTTCCAGCTCTGCAGAATGCAATTTTTAAAGGCGATATCAGGAAAGCAGAGGAACTGGCAAACGCATTTTTCATCGGCACACCTCCGAGGATACGTTCGTACCAGCCGCTTGGTGACCTGAAGATAACTTATTTGCGCGACAGCAGCTTCTCTGAGTACAGACGGTCACTGGATCTGGAGAAAGGAATAGCAGAGACAAGATTAAAGGTAAATGGCAAAACATATATTCAGAGGGTTTTCTCATCCGCTCCCGACAATTCAATAGTGATAGATATAACCAGCAAGGGGGGAGGGCTCATAACCGCCCTTTTTGAACTGACTCGTGAGAGAGATGCTGTTATAAGCGCTACTGATGACGGTAAAATATTACTGACCGGCCAGATTATGGATGAGGATGATCCTCTCAGGGGGCCGGGCGGTGAACATATGAAATTTGCTGCCGAGGCAAGGTTCGAGGTCAGAAAAGGTACACTTTCCGCAGAGAATAATACTATAAGAGTTAATGATGCAGCCAGGATCACCATAGTACTGACTGCAGCAACAAACTACAACCTTTTCAGACTCGATACTGATGATGGCATTGAACCTGCAGACCGGTGCAATGATATTCTTAACAGAATAGAGAAGAATGATTACAGATTTCTTTTGAAGAGACACCTGACTGAACACTCAGCCATGTTCAACCGCGTCTCAATAGGTTTTGAAAAGGATACACTGAGACATTTGCCAACGGATGTAAGGCTTGCCAGAATAAAGGAAGGTAAGCATGACAATGGACTGATCGCTCTCTATTTTAATTACGGCCGATATCTCCTGATGGGTTCATCGCGTTATCCTGCAGCCCTTCCGGCCAATCTTCAGGGTATATGGAACAAGGAATTCAGAGCTCCCTGGAATTCCGATTTCCATACAAACATAAACCTTCAGATGAATTACTGGCCTGCTGAAGTGTGCAACCTTCCTGAGACTTCTGAAGTGCTGGCAAATTTTATCAGCAGGATTACGATACCGGGTGGCGTGACAGCCAGGGAGATGTACGGCACAGGAGGATGGACCATGCATCATCTCACCGATCCGTTCGGAAGAACAGGAGTAGCTGACGGTGTGTGGGGACTTACTCCCACGAATGGCCCCTGGATGACATTCCCTGTTTATGAGCGTTTTCTTTTTTCCCGCGATATGAACTATCTCAGGGAGACAGCATACCCGATTTTGAAAGGCTCCGTTGAGTTTCTTCTGGGGTTCCTTGTGCCATCTCCTGAAGGGTATCTTGTAACCAATCCTTCAACATCTCCGGAAAACAGGTACCGGCTGCCCGGATCAGGCGAGAGTGCACAGCTTACCTATGCTGCAACAATTGATATTCAGACCGTAAATGCCGTTTTTGATTATTTCATTGAGTCAGCTGTCCTGCTTGATGCCGATGGCGATCTTCTGGAGAGGGTAATGGAAGCAAAATCCAAATTGCCCCCTGTTTTAATCTCATCGGACGGAACAATTCAGGAGTGGATCAAAGATTATGAAGAGGTTGAACCGGGTCATCGCCATATGTCACACCTGCTTGGATTGTACCCTCTTGATCAGATAACACCTCTGACACCGGCCCTTTTTGAAGCCGCCGGCAAAACAATTGAACGCAGGCTCTCTGAAGGTGGAGGGCATACAGGCTGGAGCCGTGCATGGATAATTAACTTCTTTGCCAGGTTGCATAATGGAGATGAAGCCTTTGACCACATCATGCAACTTCTTGATAAGTCAACCTACAATAACCTCTTCGACAGCCATCCGCCCTTTCAGATCGACGGCAACTTCGGCGGAACAGCAGGCATGGCAGAAATGCTTCTTCAGAGTCATCAGGGATTCATTGAACTTCTGCCTGCTCTCCCTTCAGCCTGGCAGGAAGGTCATGTAAAGGGATTGGTGGCAAGAGGCGGATTCGTTGTTGATATTGAATGGGAAAATGGTGCTCTGACAAGGGCCGTGATACACTCGAAGAATGGGGGTGCCTGCAGGGTCAGATATGGTAAGGCGTCTGCTGAAATTGAAACTAACGCCGGTGAAAATTATCAGTTAGACAGGAATAGCTTTACCGAAGAGAGCTGGAGCCCTTCACCCGAAACCGTCGAAAGGCTCTCACGTAGCCAGTCGCAGTTTAACTATTATGAAGAAAAGGTCCCCGGTTATACTCTGCCCGATCCCCTTGTTACAAATAACGGCAGGAAGGTGAAAACCGGCCGGATGTGGAAAGATGTGCGACGCCCGGAGATACTTGAACTATTCAGGGAAAATGTGTACGGCAGGGTGCCCGACACACCTTATGAACTTGCCTTTAAAGTTGTAAATGAGGATAATAGGGCAATGAGCGGTGATGCTACTCTTAAGGAAGTTGATATCACAATCACTTCAGGTGGAGAATCACTTACTGTCCGGCTTACCCTTTTTGTGCCGAACAAAACACCGAAGCCCGTTCCGGCATTTCTGCTTATAAATAACCGTGCTGTTTCCAACACCGATCCCACCAGAAAGGTGAAAAGTGAGTTCTGGCCCGCCGAAGAGGTTATTGAAAGGGGCTACGCGATTGCTGCCTTCAGTAATGCAGACATTGATCCCGACAATTTTGATGATTTCAGAAACGGCATACACGGTATACTCGACAGGGGAGGGAGACAGGGCGATTCATGGGGAACACTGGCCGCATGGGCATGGGGCGCGAGCCGCTGTTTGGATTACCTTGAGACTGACACAGATGTTGATCAACACAGGGTAGCCGTTGTCGGGCATTCCCGGGGCGGAAAAACCGCACTGTGGGCAGGAGCCGAAGATCAACGGTTTGCAATGGTTGTGGCTAACGAATCGGGTTGCGGCGGAGCTGCCCTGGCGCGGCGCAGGTTCGGTGAGACCATCGAAAGAATAAATACATCATTTCCCCACTGGTTCTGCCTTAATTACAGACAATTCGGCAATAATGAAGACGCAATGCCTGTCGATATGCACATGCTTATGGGACTAATTGCTCCAAGGGCTCTGTATGTTGCTTCGGCAGGCGACGATCTGTGGGCTGATCCCAGAGGTTCATATCTGTCACTATACTATTCAGGACCGGTCTTCAGGCTTCTGAAAACCGATAGTGACCTGCCGGAAAAAATGCCCCCTCAGGATAAACAGGTGATAAGCGGAAAAACTGCATATCACGTCAGAAGCGGAACACATAACATGCTGCTGAAAGACTGGAACTGGTTTATGGATTTCGGCGACAGAGTGCTGAAATGAGTTCAAACCTCTTCATCCTTCATTTCAACCGGTATTTTGTTGCTCTCTGCAAACTGAAGGATCTTATCCTTGATCGGACCTATTCTGTCTGTGAATGTTGTCCCTAATCTGAGTATTGATGTTTTCCCTTCCTTCACGAAGAATCGAATGCTAAGAGTATAGATCTCAATTTTTTCAAGGTTTCCCGAAGAAAACTTTTCCGGAGGGAAAAATGAATTCTTCTTAAGCCTTATCGCATCATTGTCTATCTCAATGAATTTAGCCGCCCTGCCCAGTCCTGCCATTACCTGATAATAACTGAAGCCGGTAAGGAAGATGATCGTTACCCAGAGAGTCAGGTCAGGCTCCGATGATCTGATATTGTATATGAGCCAGAAAAGTGCCACAACAAAACATAATATTCCAAGAATCAGCTGAAATATTCTGGTGAACCTGTTGCCCTCGCTTATCTCAAGGGAGAAAAAGCTTTTTTCCATATTTAACATTTTTTCACAGGGATAACTGTGCAGTCATGTAACTATTAGTAAAATATTAATATTTTTATGGGCTAATCTAATCAAAATTACTCAGAAATGAAACGCTTATTACTTTCAAGTATCTTACTTTGCCTGTTCATAATTGCTTCATCGCAGCAGCAGAGAAGCGGCCAGACAGCCCAGACAGGCCAGCAGCGACCGGTAGATCCAAACCGGATGACCCCCGGAATGACGGAGATAATGGAACCTAAAGTGCAGGTGATTCAACCCGGCGTCCAGGTTGGAATGGCTCCCTCTGATGCAATAATACTTTTCGACGGAACCGGTGTTGACAAAGAGTGGACCGACAGGGCGGGGAATCCTACAAAATGGATCGTTAAGGACGGTGAACTGGTATGTGTAAAAGGATCGGGTATTATCAAAACAAAAAGGAAGTTCGATGATTTCCAGCTCCATATCGAATGGAAAGCCCCGGCTGAAGTTATAGGCAACGGTCAGGGCAGGGGTAACAGCGGAGTTTATCTGCAGGAACTCTATGAAGTGCAGGTGCTCGACAGCTATGAAAATGAAACCTATCCGCAGGGACAGGCAGGCAGTCTTTACAAACAGCATGCACCGCTGGTGAACGCCTGCAGAAAACCGGGTGAGTGGCAGACATATGACATAATATACACTGCCCCGCGATGGTATGACAACGACAGCACAAAATATTTCACTCCGCCAAGGGTGACAGTTATCCACAATGGAGTGTTAATACAGAACAATGTAAGCCTCAGGGGACCAACTCTCTATATCGGAATTCCCGAATATTCAATAAAAAAACATGGCCCTATGTCGCTCGTGCTTCAGGACCACGGAAACCCGGTGGCCTATAGAAATATTTGGATAAGAGAGCTTTAGGATTTGTGCCCCGAATCACTTATATTTGTTTGTTTTTAAATTGAATTAATTATTTTTATAAATCATTAAATTTTAAAATACCTGAACATGAAAGAGAACTCAAAAAACCTTACACGCCGGTCGTTTATCGGAAGAACCGGTGCTGTTGCTGCAGGACTTACCATAGTTCCGGGCTCGGTGATCAGCGGAATGGGACACATGTCACCAAACGACAAGCTGAATATCGCCGTGGTCGGGGTAGGTGGTATGGGTAATTCAAACATGCGGGCAGTAGCCGGTACTGAGAATATTGTTGCACTGTGCGATGTTGACTGGGGATACTCGAAGAAAATCTTTGATGCAAACCCGAATGCCAAACACTACTGGGATTGGCGCAAGATGTACGATGAAATGGGTAAGTCGATCGATGCAGTGATTGTTGCAACTGCCGACCATACCCATGCGATCATTGCCGCAACGGCAATGGAGATGGGAAAACATGCATACGTTCAGAAGCCTCTTACCCACTCGGTTTATGAATCAAGGCTCCTTACAAAACTGGCTGCCAAAAATAAGGTGGCAACATCGATGGGCAACCAGGGCTCTTCAGGAGAAGGGGTTAACCTGACAGTTGAATGGCTGCAGGCCGGTGAAATAGGCGAAGTCACAAAAGTTGAAGCATTCACAGACCGTCCGATATGGCCGCAGGGCCTTAACCGCCCGGCAAAAGGAGAATGGGTTCCCGACACACTTAACTGGGATCTGTTTATTGGACCGGCACAGATGCGCCCATACCACAGCATCTATACACCGTGGAACTGGAGAGGCTGGTGGGATTTTGGAACAGGAGCCCTGGGCGATATGGCTTGCCATATACTTCACCCTGTATTTTTGGGCCTCAAACTTCAATATCCGATAAGGGCACAGGGAAGCTCAACGCTCCTGCTTACCGACTGCGCTCCGAATGCCCAGATGGTCAAGCTGGTCTACCCGGCCAGACCAACACCTCGCGGATCGAAAATGAGATACCCCGAAGTTGAAGTTATCTGGTACGATGGGGGATTACAGCCACCTAAACCAGCCGGATGGCCTGCAGGTAAAAACATGAATAATGCAGGAGGCGGTGTAATATTCCACGGAACAAAGGACAAACTGATCGCCGGCTGCTACGGAAGAGATCCATGGCTCCTGTCAGGACGTGTACCAAATGTTCCCAAAACTGAACGCAGACTTCCTGACAAGGTAAGTCACGAAATGGACTGGGTGCGTGCCTGCAAGGAGAGCCCCGAAAGCAGAGTCCCCACCAAATCTGATTTCATGGAAGCAGGACCGTTCAACGAAATGGTTGTGATGGGCGTTCTGGCAGTCAGACTTCAGGGACTTAACAAGGAACTTGAATGGGACGGCGAAAAAATGGAGTTTACAAATATTACTGATTCCGAAACACTCAGGATCTGTGTTGAGGATGCATTTACAATCGAGGACGGACATCCGACATTTACAAAGAAATGGACCGACCCGATGAATGCCAGGGAGTTCGCAGCTGAAATGGTTAAGCACACCTACCGCAAGGGATGGTCACTGCCGGCTATGCCCGCATAGTTAATCATCTGAAATTAATTAAGTGGTGACGCATTTTTGCGTCACCACTATATTTTATTAACTAATCTTAATGTATTATGAAGCTGGTAAATATTTTATTATCCATCGTTATTGTAACAGGAATAACATCCTGCGGCCAGAAAGGCCAGAAAGCTGCCGATGATAAGGATGACGGCTGGGTAACTCTCTTTGATGGCACATCAACTGCCGGGTGGCGGGGTTATAGCAAGGAGGCCTTTCCTGAGAAAGGCTGGGTTATAGAGGATGGCACCCTACGTTGTATCGGGTCAGGTGCCGGTGAAGCCGGAGGAGAAGGTGGTGATATCATCTATGACAGGAAATTCGGCAATTTCGAACTCTCCCTTGAATGGAAAATCTCCGAGGGAGGAAACAGCGGAATCTTTTTCCTGGCACAGGAGATACCAGGTGAACCGATCTACAAATCTGCTCCCGAAATGCAGATACTCGACAACGATAAGCATCCGGATGCCATACTGGGTGTTGACGGAAACCGTAAGGCAAGTTCGCTCTATGACCTTATCCCGGCCGTTCCCCAGAATACTAAACCGGTGGGAGAATGGAACCAGGTTGGAATACTTGTTTATCAGGGAACAGTTGTGTTTAAATCAAACGGCGCCAATGTTGTGGAGTTCCATCTGTGGACCGACGAATGGAAAAAGATGGTCGAAAACTCCAAATTCAAAGATTGGGAATGGTTCGTCAATCCTGCAAAAGAAGGTTACATAGGTCTTCAGGACCATGGCAATGATGTCTGGTTCCGAAACATAAAAATCAAGGAACTGTAATTCAATAAGGGCATCGCATGCGATGCCCTTTTAACCCTATATCATTGACATGTTATAAGGGCATCGCATGCGATGCCCCTTTTAACCCTATATCATTGACATGTTATAAGGGCATCGTATGCGATGCCCCTTTTAACCCTATATCCTCCGACACCTCCCGCATCCCCATAATGCAGTCCGTGATCAGGTCATCCAGACTGACACCAAGCATCTCTGCACCCTTCTCAATAACAGATCTGTCGACACCTGCGGCAAACCGCTTGTCGTTCCATTTCTTGCGAACAGACCGGGCCTCCATGTCAAGCACGCTTCTGGAAGGTCTGACCAGGGCGCTGGTGGCCACCAGCCCCGTCAGTTCATCAACTGCGAAGATGGTCTTCTCAAGAAGGGTGACGGGTTCCACTTCCGTAACCAGGCCCCAACCATGGCTCATCACCGCCCTTATATATTCCACAGGCCATCTGTTCTCAGTCAGTATCTTTTCAGTCATCTGACAGTGCTGGTCAGGATACATCTCCCAGTCGAGATCATGTATCAGCCCGATTATTCCCCATTTCTCCTCATCTTCTCCGGCTTTCCTGGCCATATACCTCATGACCCCCTCTACCGCCAGGGCGTGCTTTAAATGACTCTCCGATTTATTATAAATCTTTAACAGATCAAACGCCTCAGCGCGTGTGGGAATAGATGTTGACATGTATTATCTATTTTATTTTCACAAGCGAAATGCTCTTCCTGAAATTTCCTCCGGTTAAATTCAGATAATAGACACCCTGGCTTAAATGGTGTGTATTTATTGTCAGGGTATTCTCCCCGGTAATTATCTCTATCCTCCTGTCATAAACTCTCTGGCCTGCACTATTGGTCATTGTCAGATGTGCCTCCCCGGTTGTGTGTGAATTAATGTACAAATCAACTTTTTCATTGAAGGGATTGGGGAAAGCGTTGAATAACTCTGCAATACTGGTATTCTCGATGACAATTGAAAGAGTGTCGTTTTGCAGATAATCATCTTCATTCCCGTATGCATATACGACAAGATCGTAAATGCCATACTGTGAAAGATCAACCTTTGTGTTGAATATGACCTCCAGCGAATCACTTTGAGGGTAGAGAGTATTATTGAAGTACTGAGTTGCCAGAACGTTCCCGTTTACTGAATAGCTGAGCTGAAAGCCGTTTATTGTGTCCCGCCCGGGATTGAGGAGCTTCACTGTTACTGATTCATTTCCGTATATGTCCTTTACGGGTGGAGAGACAATCCTTGCAAGCTCAAGATCCTTTTGTATATATTTCACAGGGCTTGAAACTGAAAAGTCTATCAGGTCGATCAAAGCACAATCAGCTCCCTGTGAAACAGAATTATCCTTAGTGTAAACCCATTCCATGACATTTAGTCCGGCAGATACAGAAACCGATTTCTTTTCCCATGACACTTCTCCGGATTTTTTCAGGACTTCAATACCATTGAGCCTGAAAGAAAGATAATCATAATTGGGCTCTGATGATACCCTGTAGAAGAATTTTAAAGTGTCATTTGCCGAATAGTCAGCCCTGATCTTTAGCGAAGTTGATGCGTTATGCGGAATAGCTCCCGAACGAGCTGACAGGATCCCGTCGTATGAATTTGCACTTGTCACGATCCATGGATTCGCACTTAAATTAATCCATGGAAAGACATTGAATGAGGTTGATTCAAAGCTCTCCCTTAACAGGCCGACGCGAAGGGAATAATTCCTGTTAACGACATATGGTGAGCAGTCAAGGATGGACATTATTGATATAAAATCGCCTGCAAGGGCTGTTTCAGATAATTTTACAGGAACGCGGATGTCTGTTATTTCACCAAACTGCAGAAGTCCTGATTTGACGCTGGGCTCAAGAATAGTCAGATTCCCACTCACGCTTGTTATGCTGAAATTGCCTGAAGTGCTGCTGCTTCCGTAATTTCTTGCCTTGAAAACAAGATCGAATGTTTCCCCCGGATCAGCAGTGAAGTTATTATTACCGGACCCGGAGTCGTCGATAAAACATGTTATTATATCAAGTCTTGGTGCATGAACGGTCACATCGATTTTGTAATTCTTTTGCGAATGTTTGCTTGCCAGGCTAAGATCAAATGTTATTATTCCCTGATCAGGGACCTCGTTGTCGACTCTTATCCTGAATTCCGAATCAAGAGTTATTTCAGTCAGGGCAGCCAGGGTTGGTATAGATGCGGTGCCATTTTCAATTGTCGCCCAGCTGGAGGTTGTCGTCAGGATTGCAGAGATTTCTTCAGCATCAGATTGACCATGATTCCGGATCTTTACGCTTAAATAGATCAGTTCGCCGAAATCAGCCAGACCGTTATTGTTACCGGCAGGATCAAGGATCTTTGTTTCACTCAGGTTGATGAATTCTTCTGCTATTTCAGAGAAATAGATAGTTTTAAATAATGGTTTCCTGTTTTGTCCGGTTACAACAACGAGGCATGAATCTCCTTTTTCTTCCGGGAAATCCAGAATCACCGCTCCTGAGGGACTTGCGTGAGAAGCATCCCAGAGCGTATTGCCACTTGAAACGGCAATATAGGCAAAAGGCTCAATTGTCAGTGAAAGCGATCTGATGCCTTCAGGGAGAATGTCGGGCAGATTCAGGCTGAAAGGTTCGGGCTCCCCTATGTATGGTATGATGCTCGGATCCCCAAGCATGGTGTAGGTTTCCCAGTAGTATTTCTTTCTCGGGCTTGAACTTGCACTCACCGACAGGTTTCCGGCAAAATTCACCTGTCCCATGGAAATGTACCACTCCGAAGGAGGCTCCCCATGAGTATGAAAAAGCCTGTCGTATGCTCCGAGTCCTGTCCCGGAGTACTCAGGCTCGGCAGTGGGAGTGCCTGTTCCAACGGCCCAGTAGAAATCCTCATCCCAATATGAATCGTTTGAACACCCGATAAAGCCCAAAGCGCCCTTGCCTGATGCAACAACCATCTTGTTGCCAAACGACAAGGAATCATTGAACTGTGCAGTGCGGCACGCGTTGCTTATAACGAACGGATACATATTGGCGTTGCCGAATAACGGAATATCGGGAACCTTTATGTCAAGATGAAGCCATCCCGTCTTATCGCCATGACCCGAATAATTCAGGAATGAGACCCCCTGTTTGATCAGCTTCATAACCGAATCCTTACGGGTAAAAGAGTCAGGATAATAGAAGTGATAGTTGTTGATGTTGTTCTCTTCTGTAAGATAATTCTCTACTGCATACCTGATCTGGCCATTCATATAATCTGCATATCCGGCATCCTTTCCTGCTGTCATCAGGGCTCTCGTGTAGAACCTGTTAGTGTCGGCAAACTCAAATTTTTCATATTGTATTATCTTTCTGATGGCCGATTTCAGCTGATTGGTATCGGTAACTGGTAACCTTCCTATATACATGTCGGGAATAAAATCACCACCACCATCAAACTCACCGTAGTAGAGATCAGTTATTTCTGTCGAGCCTGACATTGGTATTCTGGAAACGTCGCCAATAATAAAAAGATACTCGGGATAAGGTTCGATTCCTGAAAATGAGCTGTAAAGCCTGTTCAGAGTGTCTTTGATCTCACTGTAAGTGGTCCCCGTGTTGCCAAGTCCTTTGTAAAGAACATTTAGTTTATACCCCTTCTGGGTTTTCCATTCGATAAGAGGATCAAGATGTTTCCGGAATATCGTATCGGTAATTATTATCATCTTGACAGGCTGGTCGGAGAATCCTGTAATAACGTCGCCGGGATCGTAATTCAGAATTCCTTTACTCATCGATTCCCTGAACAGGGGAGATTCCGGGTAGACTGATTTATGAGATCCGTACGAAATCTGATCGAACACGATCTCAATATTCATCGAGGTAATAAGCTCGAGCTGATTAGTCCCCGGATTGTATCTTACAGGCGATATAGTGACATTCGCAAGCATGTTACTGCGTAGCTTGCCCAGCATCTCAACAGTTACGGTATCCGAAACAATTATTCCCCGGGTATTATAGAGGGTCCGGTCAATTTTAAACTCAGGTTTTCCAGCCTGTTCTCTCTTGATTACTCCCTCCTGGGAAGGATAGAGTACCCCCCTGATCTTTTCCTTCGATGGTTTGATCCTCCTGGATTTTACATCAGAGATCTTTATTGTAATTCCGCTTCCTTCAGGAATAGCTATTATCCTGTTTAATACAGGCAGTTCCGGACTACCGATACTGGTAGATGGATTATGACCAGGTATTGAGACGCGATACCATGAACCATGCTCATTAATAACCATGGAGACGTCAAGTTCTGATAATGAATATTTTAGAGAAACTTTTCCGCTTTCGGCCCGGACCAAAAGGCTCTTTTCGTCACCTTTAAATTGATATCTGTGACTGTTGAGCGACTGCCCACCTGACGGGTGGCAGGAAAACAGTACAACAACCATTATGATTGCAGTTTTTATCGCCCCTCTCCTCATCAATGTTAAATGATTAACACTGTAACCCAAATTCTGCGTGTAAGTTATTTAAAATAATCAACACTTAAAGATAGGTTATTGTTTAATTTTGACCAACGTCGTCTGACGTGTGATATATAACATATTTTAGTATTTATTAACAATGAGGATATGAGACCAGGGAATGTATTGAAGCAAAAATTTGTATATTGTGAACGGTTAAATTCTACAGCAACCTGGTTTTGCAAAAAATGAAGGATCAGTTAATTACATTAATAATATTTATTACAATGAGTGCACCGGCTTTTTCCCGGAATGTGCCGGAGGTTGACAGGATCAGCACTTCGGCCGGAAACGTGGATATGTACTTTATCGGACATGGTTCACTTATGTTCATGGTAGATGATTTCGTAATACACATCGACCCGGTCCGAACAGAGGGTGATTATGAAAAGCTTCCCAAAGCTGATCTTATACTCGTTACACACGATCATTATGATCATCTTGACAGGGATCTGGTAAGTGATATGAGAAAGCCTAATACGGTCATGCTGTCCAACCATAGTTCAGCTGAGGCGGTTAAATGGGCAAAGCCCATGAAACCCGGAGATAGTGCAAAGACAGGTAAAATCGATGTGGAAGCGGTATATGCTTACAATATAGTACATGAGAGAGCTCCGGGCCAGCCTTTTCATCCGAAGGGAGTTGGCATCGGTTTTATTGTTACAATAGGGGATAAAAGATTTTATATTGCAGGCGACACTGAAAATATACCGGAGATGAAGGATATCAGGGATATAGATGTGGCATTCCTGCCAATGAACCTGCCTTATACAATGACCCCGGAAATGGTTGCCGAAGCAGCAGGCTGGTTTAACCCCCGGATCCTCTATCCATACCATTTTGGAGATACCAATACTGACAAGTTAAAGGATCTGCTTAAAAATACAGATATTGAAGTACGAATTCGGAAATTAAACTAAATTAAATGAATATGAAAAGTCTGAACAGAAGAAGATTCATCACTACAAGCCTTACAGGAGCGGCCGGGATGGCTCTTGCTCCGGCAATTGGTTCAGTGCCCTCTCCAATTCAGGAGCAGGACATCATTTACAGGACTCTGGGTAAAACCGGACTGAAAGTGCCGGTAGTCAGTTTTGGCGTTATGCGTTCTGACAATCCTGCCCTTTGCAAGGCGGCGTATGAGAACGGGATAAGATTCTTTGATACGGCAAATGGTTATCAGAACGGTAATAATGAAACGATGCTCGGAAACCTTTTTAAAGATTATCCACGCGATTCATTCCTCCTGGCAACAAAGGTTAAGCCGGCAGGTGTTGACAGGGATGGCAAACCTACTGCACAGACAACTGTCGAGGATTTTCTCTCAAGATTTGAAACAAGCCTGTCGCGTCTCCAGATGAGCTATGTAGACATACTCTACATCCATGATATAAGCAGTCGTGAACTGCTCGAACACAAACAGCTGCTTAATGCCGTTTCCCGTCTTAAGAAGGAGAAAAAGATAAAATTCCTTGGATTTTCGACCCACCGTAACGAGGCTATGGTAATTGATCTTGCCGCATCGATGAATGTTTATGATGTTATCCTTACTTCATTTAATTTCCGGCATGGAAGCCTTCAGGATCTGACCGCTTCAGTAAAAAAGGCTGCCGCTGCCGGAATAGGGATTGTGGCAATGAAAACACTTGCAGGAGGCAAAGGAGTTAATCCATCAGCTGCAATAAAGTGGGTGTTGTCAAATCCCGACATTCATACCACTATCCCCGGCATGACAAATTTTGATGAGTTGAATGTCAACCTTAAGATACTGAGTGATATTAGCATGACAGACCAGGAGAAAAATGATGTCCTGATTGCAAGTGCTGACCCCGGACTTTTCTGCGCCGGTTGTAATAAGTGTGTTGCAGATTGCCCGAAGCATCTTCCAATCCCTGATCTTATGAGAGCCTATATGTATGCATACGGGTATCCGAGTGCTGCAATGGCAAGGGACCTGATTGCAGAGCTTGGTACAGGGGAAAATCCATGCAGCGACTGCAGGGAGTGCAATGTGAAGTGCACACGCAGCTTCAATGTCAGGGAGAAAATAGCAGACATCTCCAGACTCACAAATGTGCCGGCTGAATTCCTGACATAATTTACGGTTTTTTAAATTATAACAATTATGAGGTGCAAACTGTCTCTCTTATTACTGATTAGCCTTATTTCGGCAGGATCCATTGCCCAGGAATATTCTTTTCCTGAGCTTAAAGGTTTCAAAAGGGTAATGGATTATCCGGTGTATGTACCTGAGAACCTGTGGGACTTCATAAACGGTGCCGCTGATAATTATCTGGCCTACGAATTTATTGAGGTTCACGTGGCTGAGTACAAGAAGGGGAAGGATGTTATTAAACTTGAGGTTTACAGACACTCTGACCCTACCATGGCATTCGGGATCTATTCATCGGAAAGATCTCCTTCTTTCAGCTTTGAAAAAATCGGTGCACAGGGTTATGTGGTCGACGGAGCTATCAACTTCTTCAAAGGCAATTATTATGTCAAGATCAGGACCTTCTCCACTAAGACTAAAACACTGAAAGCAGCTGAAACACTTGGCTATATGATAGCAGACGCTCTGCCTGGCACAACAGAAATGCCCGCAATATTATCACAATTCCCGCCGGACGGTAAAAAAACCAATGAAGAGGCATTCATCAACAGCAATGTTCTGGGGCATAATTTTCTGAACAGGGCATTCAGGGCATTTTACCAGGAGGGCAGTGATAATTTTTCGGTTTACATAATTCAGAGTGGTTCCCGTACGGATAATGTTAAAACTGTTGACGCATACATAACCTCAGCAGGGATGGACTCTGACGGACAGGCCGAAGGAAAATATGCATTTACCGATGGTTATAACGGAAACATTTTCCTTGCCTGGAAAGACGACAGAATTGTCCTGATAACAGGCCTGGCAAAGGACCAGTCAGGGATCGCTGACAGATATATCTCTCAGATATTGAAATAAGTTTAAGAGTTAATTCTTGTTAAGCCGGTTTATCCTGATTGATTAACCGGCTTTATCTTTTTCAAGATAATCACCAACTATTCGCTTGAGACTCAAATATGAATTTACAACCAACAGGTCGCTGTTGTCGTCAATCACGTTCCGGGGAGGATTAAAAAGAACACCAACCTCCGCCTGGCGAAGCATTGTAATATCATTGTATGAATCACCTATTGCAATAACGCGGTAATTAAGGCCTTGCAGGGCCTTCACGACATGCATCTTGGCTTCTGGCTGCCTCAGATGAAAATCTGATATATAACCCTCCCCGTCAATAGTGAGATGATGACAAAACAGAAAGGGCCACCCCATCTTTTCAAGAAGCGGATCGGCAAATTCCCTGAAGGTGTCGGAGACAACCAGCAGCTGAGCACGCTGGTGAAGCCAGTTTATAAAATCAAGGGCACCCGGCATAAGTTCCAGAAGTGATATTACCTTCTGGATATCATTTATGGTGATTCCATGCTGACGGAGGATCTCCAGTCTCCTTTCCATAAGAGCATTATAATCAGCAATATCGCGGGTAGTCAGCTTCAGCTCATCAATCCCTGTCCATCTGGCAACGTTAATCCATACTTCCGGCACCAGCACTCCTTCCAGATCACAACATACTATATACATAAACCTTTATTTAATTGTAGTTCTTCAGAATAAAATCTCTAAATATATCATAATTATTTTCCAGCATAATGTATTCCTCCCGCTTTTTCAAAATTGACTCCAGCTGACTGGGAACAGAGGGTTCAACGCTCAGCAATTTTCCGATCTCTTCGCTGAATTTTGCCGGATGCGCAGTTTCAAGAACAATAAATATTTTATTTGCCAGCTCTTCAGGCAGGCAATTGCTGAGATATCTCTGCATGCCGGCCCATGCTACTGCCCCGTGAGGCTCAAGAATTACTCCCGACTCCAGGTAACTTTTTCTGATCGTTTCCCTGGTCTCTTCGTCGGTAATGCTTACCGGATAGAAGTCTTTGCGCATCCTCACCAGATCAGGCTCTCTTATGATTTTGCCTTCATGATCCATTACACCCCGGTATAAGGCTATTATCCTGGGAAGATTACCCGGATGGCCCACATTCATTGCACTTGATATGCAGTTGAGGGAAGGGCTTATTTTTTGATAGATCCCGGTTTTAAGATATACAGGGACTTCATTGTTTGAATTGGTTGAAATGATGAACTTCTTTACAGGTAGTCCCATCTCCCGGGCAATGAGGCCTCCCATAAGGTTTCCGAAATTGCCTGACGGGACACTGAATATTGCACTCTCTCCACTCTTTGATGAGATCCTCGACCATGCATAGAAATAATAGACTGCCTGGGGAAGCAGCCTGCCTATATTAATTGAATTGGCTGATGATAAAGGTATTTGAGCGAGACGGGGATCTCTGAATGCTTTTTTTACCAGCTTCTGACAATCGTCAAACTTTCCGTTTATTGCAATAACCCTGACGTTTCCTGCAAGGGTTGTCATCTGTTTCCTCTGAAGCGCCGTCACCTCTTCCGAAGGAAAAAGGATCACCGTGTCTATATTGTTTAACCCGTGAAATGCATTTGCCACAGCACTTCCGGTATCTCCTGAAGTCGCTGTCAGTATTGTTATGTTTCTTTTTTCATCTGCAAGAAAATATTGCATGATCCTTCCCATCATCCTGGCTGCGAAATCCTTGAAAGAGGCGGTTGGCCCCCTGTCTAAACGTAATATATGGCACTTACTTCCGCTTTCCTCAACCGGAACCTCAAAGTCATACGCTTCCTTACATATCTTCCTCAGGCTCTGCTCTTCTATCTCATTTACGATCCAGTGTCTCAGTATGCCATAGGCTACCTCATGGTATTTCATGTGCCGGAAAGCCTCAATCTCATCAGCATCGGCGGCAGGAATGGACAATGGCATATAAAGCCCGCCATCCGGGGCCAGCCCGTTCAGCAGAGCTTCCCTGAATGTCACCCGGGGAGACTTTAGATTTGTTGAATAGTATTTAATTTTCTTTCCCAATACCTGACTGTCTCAAACGTTAACTACCCTCATGAGATCTGCAAAGAGCCCGGCTGCAGTTACTTCAGCTCCGGCACCATATCCCTTAATGACAAGAGGCAGCTCCCTGTAACGCTCTGAGGTGATGAGTATAATATTGTTGCTGTCTTCGAGATCAAAGGCAGGATGTCCGGGCTCAACAGCGATAAGTTCAGTCATGGCTCTTCCCTGATCCAATATGGCCAAATATCTGAATCTCCTGTTTTGAGCCACCATCTCCTGTCGTTTTTGTTCGAAATCATTATCCATTTCCCTGACTTTGTTGAAGAAATCCTCAATATTACCCTCAAAACAATGATCAGGAAGCACTCTGGTGACCTGAACATCATCCATTTCAATCATATAACCTGCTTCGCGGGCAAGGATCATGATCTTTCTCACTACGTCTGTGCCATCCAGGTCAACTCTTGGATCGGGCTCAGAGTAGCCTTTGTCCCTGGCCATCTTTATTGCCTCACTCAGTGGAAGATCGGGTCCCAGGTTGTTGAAAATAAAATTCAGTGTTCCTGAAAGCACCGCCTCAATCCTTATGATCCTGTCACCACTCATTACAAGGTCACTTATAGTCCTTATGACAGGCAGACCTGCTCCGACGGTTGTTTCAAACATAAATCTCACTCCTTTTGCGTTAGCGACAGATTTAAGCCTGTGATAATAATCATAACCGGACGAACAGGCTATCTTGTTTGCCGTTACAACTGAGGTATATTTCGTGAGTATCTCTTCATAAACTGAGGCAACCTTCTCATTTGCTGAGCAGTCGATAAATATTGAATTTCTCAGGTTGAGACTGGTCATCATCTTAATGAACGCTGATATATCCGACGGCTCCCCGGCAGAATCAAGTTTTTCGGGATAATTCTCAATAGTGAGTACATTTTCTCCAACAAACATACGCCGTGAATTGGTCACACCAACCAGGTTAATTTTCAGGAGATGCTCATTCAAAAGCATCTCCTGCTGTTGCCTGAGTTGTTTCATGAGTGATGATCCGACCAGTCCCGTTCCCGCTATGAAAAGATTCATTTCCTTGATGCGCGAAAGGAAGAATCCGTCGTGGATAACATTCAGGGCTTTCTTAAGATCTTCATTACTTATAACTACCGAGATATTAAGCTCCGATGAGCCCTGGGCTGTTGCAATCACATTGATGCCATTTATGCCCAGTGCTTTAAAGAGTGTCGCCGAGATCCCCGGTGTTTTTCTCATCTTTTCCCCTACAATGGCAATAATCGAAAGATCCTTCTCAATAATGACCCGCAGGTCATTGCTGTACCTGATCTCCCTTTCAAATTCCCTGTTAATCGCTGCTGACGCTATCGAGGTATCAGCCGGATTAACGGCAAAAGTGATAGAATACTCCGACGAGGCCTGGGTTATGAGAACTATATTGACATTCCCCTGTGCAAGGGCACTGAACAGGCGCATGGATGTGCCTGTAACCCCTACCATTGCGGTCCCCTGTATGGTAATCAGATCAATGTGATCAATTGATGAAATACCCTTTATAGAGCTTACGGTACTCTCTGATGACTTGTTGCTGATAAGGGTGCCCCTGGAAGATGGATTGAGAGTATTGAGCACCAGTATCGGGACCTGTTTCCGGTAAACCGGACGGAGGCTGGGCGTATAAATAACTCTGGCTCCGAAATGGGACAGTTCAATTGCCTCAGAATATGTTAGGCTTTCAATTGCATAAGCCTTCTCAACTTTTTTCGGATCGGCAGTCATGAAACCATCAACATCAGTCCATATCTCAAGAAGATCAGCATTTATGGCCGCTGCAATGATTGCCGCCGTGTAATCCGATCCTCCCCTGCCAAGCGTGGTTGTCTCATTATCCGGTGTGCTGGCTATAAAGCCGGGAACCACAGTGAGCCTCTCATCACCAGCAATACTCTCCCTTATGAGTACATTTGACGAACGGAAATCCACGCCTGCATTGCCGAAATTATTATCTGTTTTGATAATTTTTCGCGCATCAACATAAAGAGTGTTGTCGAACAGGTTACTCATGATGTTCGATGAGAGTATCTCACCAAAGCTTAAAACCTGATCAAGTGCCTGCCTGCTGAGCTCTCTCAGCAGAAAGATTCCGTTAAGGATCTCACCAAGCTCACCAAAAAGAATCTCAATTCCTGAAAGGATAAAATCCTTCCTGTCATCCGGCGATATGGCATTGACAATCTCCCTGTGCTTTACAATAAGGTCGTTAAGAAGCAGTTTGTAATTCTCGTTCCGCCTGGCAGCATGCTGGCTTATCTGCTTAAGCTGGTCTGTAACTCCCTGAAAAGCTGAAAAAACTACCACACAAGAACCGCTCTGCGATCTGATGATGCTCTGAACACCTCTTATCCTTTCGGCAGAACCTACCGAGGAGCCTCCAAATTTCAGGACTTTCATTATCCTTATTAACTGATTAAGGTAATTGTATTACCTGCTGATAATTTTGAAAATGCAAAAGTAACAGAAATATGGATATTGTTGTAAATTAATTGTAATTATTAATAAAATTGTATTATTAGCTTCAGGTAATATATCGTAATTTCAATTTAAATATCAACAGGGGTTGTATCAAAAGCCCGCTTCCCTTAAGTCGCCCCTAAATCCCTGCCTGCGCTGACGCTACGGCAGGCAGGCCCTAAAGGGGACTTACTCATTATCTGATGTTTAATGACCCCCTTCAGGGGGTGGGGGGCTATTAAGAGGCTTTTGATACAGCCCCTGCGAATATCGATAATATATCCCTCGATTCCTTCCCGTCAACTTCCTGAGGCCTTCTCAAGACGTCTGAGTATTGAGAAGATGAATGCGGCAGACAGGAAACAACAAACAATGAATACAAGCCACAAAATGCTTAGATTCACTTTGTCCCACAGGATTGTTCCAATGAACAGTAATTTATTACCCACGGCCGTAGCAAGCAGCCAGCCGCCTTGCATCAGACCCTGAAAACGGGAAGGTGCCACCTTTGATACAAATGACAAGCCCATCGGACTAAGGAAAAGTTCTGCTACCGTGAGGATGAGATAGCTGCTCATAAGCCAGTAAGGAGAAACCCTGTCGCTGTCTGCAGCAGGAAGACCTGAAAGTGACGACGGGGATGGTGCACCAATTGAGGCTATAAGAATTACAATAAATCCTACTGCTGCAATGATCATCCCAATGCCTATCTTTTTGGGTGTTGAAGGCTCTATTCCTTTTCTGTTCATCCAGGCAAATCCTGCCATTACAGGAAAGGTCAGAGCAACAATGAAGAGTGGATTAAATGATTGAAAAACCTCAGGGGCTATTGAATTCATGGGTCCGAAAGCTGTGAACAATCTTCCGAGGATTGTCGTGGGATCGAATCCGGTGAGGAAAAACAGGGCAATAAAAAACGAAAGAATAAATAATATGCCACCCCAGATTTTTACTTTTACCTTAAGGTTTTTATAAAGGAGCAATACGATCCCGGCTATGGCACCGATTGAAGCCAGCATCGACGGGAGAGTGAAGAAGAGATTTGTGAAAGGGCCTACCTGCTTAACAGTGTAATCCCTTGCAAAAAGGGTAAGTGTAAGACCGTTCTGGTGAAAGGACATCCAGAAAAAGATCACAACAATAAAAACAAGAATAAGAGAAATTACACGAGCCTTTTCTTCTTTCCTTGAAGAGAGCATTATCCAGGTGACAAACGCGGCAAAAAGACCGAATGCAAAACCTGCTGCCCAGCCAACCTGCTTAATGAAATGCAAACCGAATGCAGTTACAATCATTGCGGCCATCGCTGCAAAAAGCGGTACAGGTTTAAAGTCGATAAGTTCAGTTGCATGAGTAGCGACTTTCTTCTCCTTATTTGGAAGTAACCTGTTGAAAAGGACATACACCAGAAGGGATAAAATCATTGCTCCGGCTGCAATCCCGAAAGCATAATTATATCCTTTTGAGAAGACTTCCAGATAGTTGACGGCAAATGCCGGGAGATCCGTTACTGGTCCGCTGAGACTTACATTATCAGCAAGCTGCTGAAGGGCAGAAGTGTCGGATAAGGTTCCATTTATGTACTGATGGCATAATGCAGGAATAGTACCATCGTGCGCGAATCCGTTCACTTTCAGCCACCAGTTACGCATCCCGTTTGCAGCAAAAGGTGCAAAAAAAGCTCCGACATTTATTCCCATATAAAAGATCATAAATGCAGTATCCCTTAATTTAGAATACTTCGGATCATCATACATCTGGCCCACAACTGCCTGAAGGTTGCCTTTGAACAGCCCGTTACCGAAGGCAATCGTCATCAAACCGATTATGGTGATTGTTAGTGTCATGCCAGGAATAGCCATTACAATGTAACCTGCAAACATTACCACAATGCCTACAAGAATAACAAGCTTGTATTTTTTAGTTGAGTCAGCAAGGATACCCCCGACAAGGGCAAGTGCATAAATACTGAAATAGAACCAGCTGTATATGCCTCCGGCCTTTTCTGCACTCAGACCGTACTTGGCCTGAAGAAAAAGAACCAGGATAGCCATCATGGTATAAAAGCCAAATCTCTCACCCATATTGGAGAAAAAGGCTACCAGCAAACCCTTGGGATGATTTTTAAGCATCTTTTTTTGTATTAGTTGGTTAATAATAATTCTTTCATGACCTGATCAGACTATTATACAGTACTCACGTAGCTTTCATGTGTCACCAAATGCCTGAACCGCAGCAAATATATTAATCTTTTTGATAGTTAAAAATTTGTATCTTTAGTATTCATTCTGTTTTTTACACCTGTTTATTATTAACAACAACACTGATGAAATTCTTTCACAGCGACCAGATCAGAGAAATTGATGCATTTACCATCAGGAATGAGCCCGTGACCTCGGTTGATCTTATGGAACGTGCTGCCATGCAGCTTTTTAACTGGATTACAGGCAGGTTTGACCGCACTGTGCGGTTCGTTATTTTTACAGGGCCCGGTAATAATGGCGGAGATGGCCTTGCCCTTGCCAGACTGCTTTCATCAAACCGCTACGATTGCGAGTTACATTATGTGAAGTTTTCGCGCAATGAATCAGACGACTGGAAGCATAACCGGGAGAGGCTTCTGAAAGAAACCGATGTGAAATTTTATATACTCGATGAGGCTGATAAATTCCCTCTGATTGATGTGAATGATGTTATTATCGACGCTCTTTTCGGATCAGGGCTTACACGTCCTGCCGAAGGACTGCCGGCAGGAATTATCAGGCAGATAAACCAAACATCAGCTGTCGTTGTTTCTGTCGATATCCCGTCAGGTCTGTCAGGTGAAGCTAACAGTGGAAAAACAGAGGATAATATCATTAAAGCTGACTATACACTGAGCTTCCAGTTTCCCAGGCTCTCATTCATGTTTGCTGAAAATGCAGTTTATACCGGTGAATGGATCATACTTCCCATTGGCCTCAGTCCTGAAGCTGTAATGAATACATCATCCCCGTGGGAACTCACAGTAAAGGACGACGTGCTGCCTCTTCTGAAAAGGCGTAACAGATTCGATCACAAAGGCATATTCGGACATGCTCTTTTCATTGCCGGTTCAATGGGAAAAATGGGAGCTGCGGTTCTTGGTGCCGGAGCTGCCATGCGCACGGGTGTTGGATTGCTTACATGCCATATTCCGTCTTCAGGCGTTCAGATACTCCAGACGGTTGTCCCTGAAGCAATGGTTAGTCCCGACAATAATGTAGAGATCATAACCGGCATAACCGGAACCGACAGGTTTGATGCTGTCGGTATTGGCCCGGGAATAGGCACTGACCCTCTGTCGGCGGCTGTACTTCACAGCCTTCTGGTGAAGTGCAATAAACCGATGGTGATAGATGCAGATGCCCTTAATATACTCGGCATGAACAGAGAATGGCTCAGCCGGATTCCCGGTGGGGCGATACTTACACCACACCCCCGTGAGTTTGAGCGCATTGCAGGCAGCAGCCCTGACAGTTATCACCGGTTATTGCGGCAGATGGAGTTTTCAAAGAGGTTCAGGTGCATTGTTGTTCTGAAAGGAGCAAATACCTCAGTAACAACACCCGACGGGAAGGTTCATTTCAATACTACAGGTAATCCAGGGATGGCGACCGCCGGAAGCGGTGATGTACTGACAGGTATTTTATTATCTTTGCTGGCACAGGGCTACCCCCCCGAAGATGCCGCAGTAACAGGTGTTTTTCTTCATGGGCTGGCAGGCGATATTACTGCAAAAGCCAAAGGATTTGAAGCACTTATTGCTTCCGATCTGACAGAAAATATCGGTAATGCATATAAATGGTTAAGGGAGGAAGACCCCGGAAGTGAAGTGCAAATGAATGATAGCAATAAATAGCAGTTCTGAATAGTTATAAGGATAATCAATACTACAGGAAACAATGAACAGATTTGCAGCATTAATTCTTTTAATTCTTATCGCAGCCTCTTGTTCGGTAAGCAGGAGATCCTCAACATCAGGCACGGTTGTTACTCCTTTGAAGGGAAAAACTGCCATAACTGACGGAAGCCTGATTTACGGATTGCCCTTAACTGTTATCAATGTATTCGTCGAAACAGAAAGGGTGATTGAGATCCCGGGGCCTTACGCCAGGTATGCAGGAGACCTGCTGGGACTTTCAGATGTTATCACTGCTGAAAATGAATACTGGGCCATAAAGAGTATTAATGTCGCTACTCATGAGGAACTGGATCCGGATGAATTCTATGTGATAGAAGCAAGCAGCATTTTGGAAACCAATGCCCTTGCCCTGAAGAGAGCCGGACTTATCCTCGACCTGAATGCGAGGCATTACAATATATATGACAGACATAAAGACCAGGTGGAAGGACAGGAGCTTGATTTAGAACCTCTGAGAGTTCTGGATCTGGGTGCCGATGAGTATTATCTTTCCCAGAGAGATACTGCCTACAGGCTTGTAAGCCTCGACACAGGTTTTGTAAGGATCCCCTATCTTGTAGAAAAGAAAAGAAAACTATCGATGGATCAGCTGGCGGAAAGAGCTGCAAGGCGACTTATGGAACTCAGAGACGGAAAACACCTCATCCTTACCGGTGAAGCCAATGTATTTCCCCAGAGTGAGGCTGCAATAAATGAAATTAACCGTCTTGAAAAGGAATACACCGAATTATTCACTGGTAAGGTTTGGAAAGAAACACGCACATTTACATACCAGGTGATACCACGCAGGGAGATGACCGGAAATCCGTTAACACTTTTCAGATTCTCCGAAGCGACCGGCCCGGGTGCAACAACAGATAATACCGGAATTCCCGTTTTAATAGATTTTTCTCCCGAAATGAAAACAAAGGATCTGTCAATAATAAGAAGACCCCGGACTGATGCCTCTGTACCGGTATATGATAAGCTTTATTACAGGGTACCGGATGTGGTCAATATAAGAATATACACCGGTAATGAAATATTAAACAGCTCCAGACGATTAATCTGTCAGTTTGGAGAAATTCTGCAGCTGCCCGGTAATTATATATTAGGATCCTACTGAATCCTGCCTTTGAAGCTCTTCTGAAAATCTTCCCACTTCTGCTTTTCATAAGCCTTGTCGGCAAAAAAGCTCAGAAGAATTTCCATATCCTTTGGCTGTCTGAATCCCGGGACAGGCGATATTCCATACTTGTTACCCTGCTGTGTGAGAAAGACTACAGTAGGATAGGAGAGCTGGCCCTGCAGCAGAGCAGCCGCAAGCTGGTGCGTACGTCCGATCTTACCGTCATTTATGAAAGTCTGACCGAGGAAAGTGACACTCTCCTTACCTTCAGCATCAAATTTAACAGGATAGTACTTCGTGTTCAGAATATCAGCAATAACTTCATTTGTAAAGGTTTCCTGATCCATCTTCTTACACCATCCGCACCAGTCCGTATAAGCGTCAATAAATATTGGTCTCGGTGATTTCTTCAGCATCGCTTCCGCCTCCTCAAGAGAATACCATTTCACTACCGAATTCTGCGAATAGGAGGTTACACTCATCAGCATGACGGATATAATAACAATTATCTTTTTCATACGTAAATAATTTTGATTTTAAAGGTCACTTGGCTTGTCCCGATTTATCGGGAGAACCCCCATGTGTTAATTATTTTCATTCTTGTTTGTCCCGATTAATCGGGATTTGGGTTTCATATTTTTAATTTGAAATTAGTTCCAGAAAATTTCGTGCAAAATAAAGCAAAATTATCTGTTTGTCCAGCCAATAAAAACTGTGATTTGTATCTATAACACATTTTTTTGATATTGGTTCATTAATGATGAATCTGTAAGGAATTTCATTCAAATATTTTTCTACATTTACCGGCAAAATTAGAAAATCTTGTCAATTATGAATATCGAAAAGAAGACGCTGAGGGATTCAATTGCGCTGAGATGGTTTGTTCTTGTTCTGGTCAGTTCACTTATGTTTGCCACCTACTGGTTCCAGGACTTCTTCTCCGGCCTGAAGGGGCTCATGGAATCTGAAATGGGATTCACAAGTGAAGAGTTCGGGAGGATCATCGGGCTTACCACCATTGCGAACATGTTCGGGATGATTATCGTCGGAGGAGTAATACTCGATAAATGGGGAATAAGGCTTGCAGGTTTTGTTTTCGGTGGACTTGCAGCAGTGGGGGGAGCAATTACCGCACTGGCTGCAGCTGGTTTCTTCGGCGATAATCATGGTACCATGCTGACCATGATGATAGTAGGAAGGATCATGTTTGGATCGGGACTTGAAATTACATGCGTGGTCGTAACCAAAACAACCGTAAAATGGTTTAAGGGATACGAGCTGGCTCTTGCGATGGCAATCAATATCGGATTCGGGCGACTCGGTTCAGCGCTCGGTATTGCTGTATCGCCCGATATAGCAAGCGGAGTCGTTTCTCCTGCTGTCACTTTCGCAGCCACACTTATGGGACTGGCATTGATTCTTTTCCTTATTTATACTTTCTTCGACAGGAAGCTCGATGCACAGAGAACAATAAAGAGTGCCGAGACTTCAGTTGAAGAAGATTTCAGGTTTTCAGACCTTGTGAAACTGGCCACTAATCCCTCATTCATATATATAGCTTTGCTGTGCGTATCATTCTATGCGGCAGTCTTCCCTTTTATCCAATATGCGCCGGATATGCTTGTTAATAAGTTTAACTTCAGCTATGTACTGCCCGATGATCCCAACAGTAATATTGTGCTTTTCGGAAGCAAGGCAATAGGGAATTCAAGTGTTTTTATTGTTCTCTTTATTTTCGGGCTCGCTTTTTCGCTGGTGCCGTCAAACCTTAAAACCAGAGTGAATAAGAATATTTCAATGCTTATCATATTTTGTCTTTTCCTGTTCTTTATCTGGCTGCTCAGGGATACCTTCAGGCTCTGGTTCACAAACGGACCGAAAACAGCATCCCTCATACCTCTTGGAACAATTCTCTTTACGCCTATCTTCGGAAATTTTGTCGACAAGAAAGGATATGGCGCCTCAATTATGATACTTGGATCGCTGCTCCTTATTTTCGCTCATTTGTCTCTCTCTCTGTTCAGTATAAAAATACTTGCATATCTCGGGTTATTGAGTCTTGGAATTGCATTCTCCCTTGTACCGGCTGCCATGTGGCCATCGGTCGCAAAAATTGTGGCCGAAAACCGTCTGGGGACAGCTTACGCTTCAATGTTCACGGTACAGAACTGGGGACTGGGACTCTTTTTCTGGGGTATAGGGGCGGTGCTCGACCTTGCCAACAGGAAGAACCTTGTGGCAATCCGTGCCGGAGAAATGAATTACGACTATACAGTGCCCATTTCGATTCTTGTAATATGCGGGGTTGTCTCAATATTTCTTGCATATAAACTGAAACAAGCCGATAAACGACAGGGATACGGACTTGAACTGCCTTCCGGCCAGAAACCGGAATAACATAGCAACCAGTCATCCGCCTTCGCCACCGACTTCGCCAATGCTTCGTCGGTCAAAGAAGGCTACGGCGGACGAAGCCAGTCACCAATTACCAATTACCAATTACCAATCACCAATCACCATCAACAATGAAACCAATCGAGTTCGAAAAATCACAAGTCTTCAGCTTCGGCGGATCGATAGATTATTCCGATGGAGGTATTGTCAGCAAGAGCGTTCTGAAAAAAGAAACAGGCAACATATCTTTATTTGCTTTTGCGAAAGGGGAAGGACTGAGCGAACATACTGCTCCTTTTGACGCTCTTATCCAGGTGGTTGATGGGAGAGGAGAGATAATTATAGGTGGTAAACCTTACCTGCTTGAAACCGGTGATGCGATAATCATGCCTGCCGGAATTCCGCATTCGGTTAACGCTGTGGAGAAATTCAAGATGGTGCTGACAATGCTCAGGAGCAAATAGGTTCAGGACTTCTTTATTATCTCTCCGTTCATCAGAAAATCACGGTGCGATTTGACCATATTTATTGTGTAGAGTACAAGATTTTTACTCTCTGAGAGGAGATTAAGATAAAGAAGGGTATTGCGTGTCCCTACAAGTTCAGCCTTAACGCATTTGACCTGTTTCTTCTTCATTTTAATTATCAGGTCAAGAATGGCCTGCTGCTGCGAAATAAGTTTCGTTAGATCCTTAAAATCCTTTTTCTTGCTGATGGAAAGTATCTCATCGTAGAATGAGGATATCGATTCGTTCAGTTCATGCAGGTCTTTGATCTGTTCGCGGATCAGAGGCGGATGATTGTTGTCGAGGTGCTCGAAAACAGGTTCAGCTATGAACCTGAGACTGTGGGCTATTTCTCTTATATAATCGAGTATCTGCACGTAATAGGGACCTGTTTCTACTTCACCCTCTTCAAGCTTCTGCAGGGTGGGGTAAATGTTATATTTGAGTTCCTTGGTATACAGGTTGAGCTCCTCTATCTTCCGGAGAACTTTCTTCATCTTCTTCCTGTCCTCCCTTATCAGGTTGAGTATGGATGAGAAATAAAGTTTTGATACGGAATTTACCATACTTACTATGGTGGAGTTGCATTTGTTCAATATATTCTCGCCGTTAAGAGTCTCATTTTCCTCGAAATCATCCTTCTTCTTCTTCTGTTTTTCAACTCTCTTTCTGTGCAGCAGAGTGGTACGTACAACAAAAACAATTGCAAGCGCCACGGCGATGAGAGTCGCTATGATGCCTCCCCAGTTAAGCAATATGGCAACCAGAAAAGCTACAGTAAATGCGGTTAATGCTGTAAAGAACCATCCCCCAATCACACTCAGGACTCCTGTAATACGATAAACCGCACTCTCCCTTCCCCAGGCCCTGTCGGAAAGGGATGTGCCCATGGCAACCATAAAGGTTACATAAGTGGTAGATAGTGGCAATTTGAGCGATGTCGCCGTTGCTATCAGAATGCTTGCCACAAACATGTTGACCGATGCTCTCAGAAGGTCAAACGAAGAGGTGTCCTTTCCTGCCTTCCTCTTTTTCGTGTAATCTTCCAGATCAAATCTTTTCCCGATAAAGTGGACCAGCTTATCCGGTACCAGCCTTTTAAAAAACCTGGTGGTCTCAACCATGCCTCTTACAAGAGATCTTGAAACCAGTGTTGATGAGAACCTTTCTGATCCTGTTCCCTGCCTTGCAAGAGATATCTCTGTTTGTGACACAGTTCTGGCTTTTCTTGAGAGAAGGAGGGTCCCTACCATTATCAATCCTGCAGTGAGAAGTAGCATAGTAGGTGTTCTCACAGGTTCAGCAAGCACTCCCATTCCAAATGTTTCGGGCGTCAGCGAGGGATCACTCATGTACTCCCTGAACGACTCAAGCCCCGCCAGGGGAACACCAATGAAGTTAACCAGGTCATTGCCGGCAAATGCCATCGCAAGGGAAAATGTCCCTATGAGTATTATAATTCTGAGTATATTTACTTTAAAGAGGCTAATCAGTATCTGAAGCAGAACAACAAATCCTGCAAAACAGTAAAACAAAAGCTTCAATGTGTTCGTTTGAAGCCACTCAAGAGCTTCCTCTGTTATAAAAGAAGCACCTTTTGCTCCCTTTACAAGCATGAAATATACTATCGCAGTTATGGCAACAGCGCCCCAAACGGCCCCGAAATACTTCATGTACCGTTCATAACTGAATGAAAAGATCATCCTGGTGATAAACTGAACTATCATGCCACAGGTAAATGCAATAACGACAGACAGAAGAATACCTGAAATGATTGCCAGCGCCTTCCCTGAATTGATGTAATTACCAAGATCTCCAACTGTATCGGTTGAATTGAATATTTTTATCAGAGAAACTGCCACTGCAGCACCCAGCAGTTCAAATACTATCGATACAGTGGTTGATGTGGGAAATCCAAAGGTGTTGAATGTGTCAAGAAGGACCACATCAGTTATCATCACTGCAAGAAAAATGATCATTATCTCTGAAAAATAGAACTGTCCGGGGTGAAATATCCCCGATCTGGCAATCTCCATCATGCCACTCGAAAAAGTGGCCCCGACCATAACCCCGAGCCCGGCTATAAGGAGTATAACCTTAAAAGGTGCAACCTTTGATCCGATTGCAGAGTTCAGGAAATTTGCCGCATCGTTGGTGATCCCGACTATAAGGTCAGATACAGCAAGGAATAACAGGACTATAACAAATACGAGATAAATATTCACCAATATGTGGTTTAATAGTACTCCTTCAATTCCGCCGTGAAATTAGAACAATTCAGCTGAAATTCAAAGCTGTCAAATTGTTAAGTTTTTGTTACAAAATCCTGCGGTATGACCATATGTTCTATTTTTTGGGATCAGATGAATAAGGGTTTCATATAAAAATAGTATTTTTGAGTCTGCTCAAAAAAGTGCAGATTAGAATCGTATCTTTTTTTGCCGCCTAACCCCCAGCAGGGGGAATTATTTAAAAAAAGGTATCTGGAAAGTCCCCTTTCGGGCCTGCCTGCCGTAGCGGCAGCACAGGCAGGGATTTAGAGGCAAAAACACTTTTCGGAGTAATTGAACATTAAAATTATTAACTTATTATAAACATATATCATGAACGACATAAGAAAACTCAAGCCAGAGCCACTATGGAATTATTTCCACGATATCACCCGGATACCACATCCGTCAAAGAAGGAGACTATGCTGGTTGAATATATCAGGGAGTTTGGAAAAAAGAACAATCTTGAAACAGTGGTTGACGAAACCGGCAATGTCGTTATCAGAAAGCCTGCCACAAAAGGTTTGGAGAAGCTGAAAGGTGTTATTCTGCAGGCACACCTCGATATGGTTCCGCAGAAGAACAGTAATAAGAAGCATGATTTTGAGAAAGATCCGATTGATACAATCATCGATGGCGACTGGGTAAAGGCCGATGGCACAACCCTCGGTTCGGATAACGGCATAGGTGTGGCAGCTGCATTAACCATACTGGCTTCTGACTCGATAGCGCACGGACCTCTGGAAGTGTTACTTACAATAGATGAAGAGACCGGGATGACAGGTGCCTTCGGACTTACGAAGGGATTTCTCATAGGTGACATTCTTATTAACCTCGATTCTGAGGATGAGGGAGAGCTCTATGTTGGCTGCGCCGGGGGCATTGACATAAGCGTCGGTAAAGATTATGCTGAGGAAAAATCACCAAAAGGAATGACGGCATTCAGGGTTGTAGTAAAAGGACTCAGGGGAGGACATTCAGGAATTGATATTGCACTGGGAAGAGCCAATTCCAATAAGATAATGTCACGCTTCCTGATGCAGGCTGAATCTGATTTTGGCATAAGGGTGGCTGATATCGCCGGAGGAGACCTCAGAAATGCAATACCGCGCGAATCCCATTCATTGATTGTCGTTCCTGAAATTAAAGCTGCCGAATTCAGAAAGTTTGTAGAAGAGTACGAAAAAATGTACAGGGCAGAGTTCGCTGATACGGAACCTGACCTCAGCTTCACGGCAGAAGAGGCTGAGATACCGGATAAAGTAATGAACCAGGGAGATCAGTACAGGATAATAAGAGCTCTATTTGCCTCCCCGAACGGTGTTCAGAGAATGAGTCAGGCTATGAAGGGTCTTGTCGAAACATCAAACAACCTGGCAATAGTGAAATGTGCAAATGGCAAATTCGAAGCAAGTAATCTTACCCGCAGCTCTGTTGACTCGGCAAAAGAGGCCACTGCCTGGAAAATTGCTGCAGTGTTCCACCTGATAGGAGCCGATGTTAAGATGCCGGGGAGCTACCCGGGATGGAAGCCTGACATGGATTCACCGATCCTTAAGACTATGAGCGGAGTATACGAGAATATGTATGGAAAGATACCGGAAGTTAAAGCAATACATGCCGGACTTGAATGCGGAATAATAGGAGGCGTTTACAAAAACCTGGATATGATCTCATTCGGTCCGACAATAAGACATCCTCATTCACCGGATGAAAAGGTAAATATTCCTACAGTAGTTAAATTCTTTGATTTTCTGTGTGAAACATTAAAGAATGTGCCGGAGGCCTAGTCGGGTTTGATCTCAACCAGGATATCATCCTTCATCACATTCATGGATGCTTTGACAGCCACATTCAAGACCTTGCCGTTGACGGGAGACTGAATCTCGTTCTGCATCTTCATGGCCTCCAGTATCACAACCGGCTCACCCCGTAAAACATCAGCACCTTCCCGGACAAGAACATCAATTATCTTACCGGGCATAGGCGCTTTGATCAGTTCTTTTTCAGCCTTCCCTTTTGTTGTGCTGAGAACCTTCATCCTTTTCAGGGAGAAAGGGGTTTCAACGGTGAATGTGTAACTGATATCGTTAAAGAGTATCTCGTATTTGTTTTGCCTCGACCTAATCACCTCTACCGGATACTTGCGATTCTTCCATAAGATATAGGTGCCAAATTTTTCATCAGCCTTTAAACTTACTTCATAATCTCTTTTCCCGAGCCTGATGGTCTGCTTCAGAGGCAGGGGGAAGCAGTATCTTCTCTTTTCCGAAGATAGCGCATATAATTTTTTGATGTTTAATGTGTCGCCTGACATAATGTGCAATTAACTTTAAAACTGATTAATCCTCTTATTCAGCAACCAGGGGCTCATTTCCTTCCCTTCCTGAAAATCCACATTTATGCTGTCATCCTGCAGGTTCTCTTCAATGAAGAGTTTTGTTGCAAGCCATGCGGCGAGCATCTCCTCATACTCACTGTTAAAATAGTACCTGTCAAGATCTTTCTCAATAAAGGCCGTAGTAAAGCTCCCTTCCAGAAATTTCGGATGGCGTACAAGCATGCGGAAGAAGGGAAGGGTGGTTTTTGTACCCTTAATCCATACTTTGTCGAGTGCCATCTTGCAGTTCCTTATGGCTTCTTTCCTGTCATTTCCCCTCACAATAAGTTTGGCGATCATCGAATCGAAATTTGCCACTATCACCGAACCGGCCTTTACTCCTGTATCAATCCTTATATTTTGTCCTGCCGGAAGACTCAGGCTTTCAATCTTGCCCGGATCGGGGGCAAAACCCGCCTGCACATCTTCTGCATTTATCCTGCATTCAATCGCCCATCCGCTCAGTCTGATATCTTCCTGCCTTATCTTCAGCGATTCTCCGTTGGCCACGCGTATCTGCTGTTCTATCAGATCTATACCGGTAATTATTTCCGTTACCGGATGCTCAACCTGTATCCTGGTATTCATCTCCATAAAGTAGAAATTCCTGTCGGAGTCAAGAAGAAATTCTACTGTTCCGGCCGAATAATAATTAACTGCCCTTGCTATCTGAACGGCAACTTGTCCCATCTCTTCCCTCAGGTCATCATCAAGCGCCACAGAAGGAGCCTCCTCAAGCAGCTTCTGATGCTTCCTCTGAATGGAACATTCTCTCTCACCCAGGTGGATAATGTTTCCTTTTGTGTCACCAAGTATTTGAAACTCAATATGTTTTGGGTTTTCAATATACTTTTCAATAAATACTGAGGGATCATTAAATGCCTTTTCGGCTTCCTTGCTGGCAATGATGAACATTTTTTCCATCTCCTCAGCCTTCCTGACGATCCTCATTCCCCGGCCGCCTCCCCCCGACGCAGCTTTGATGATAACAGGATATCCTATTCTGTCGGCAATGGCAACTGCCTCAACTTCATTTCCGATGTTACCTTCGCTTCCCATAGCCATAGGTAAACCACCTGCGAGAGCTATCCTGCGGGCAATGGTCTTGTTTCCCATTTTGTATATCGCATCAGGTGAAGGACCAATAAATATTATACCCTGTTCGGCACACTTCTGGGCAAAATATGCATTCTCCGCAAGAAAACCATACCCGGGGTGAACAGAATCGCACTCTGTTCCACGGGCAATTGCAATAATTTTCTCAATATCAAGAAAGACCGGGATCTCCGAAACATCCTCCGTATTGTCATAAACCCTGTCGGCATACGAAAGATACATGGCATTTGGTTCATAAGCTGTCCTGACGACAACAGTCTGGATTTTCATCCTTTTTGCAGTCATCATGATCCTTATGGCTATCTCGCCACGGTTCGCTATCAGTATCCGCTTTATTTTCATTACTTTTTCATTTCTCCGTTTCATGTCTTCGGTATTTTATCGCTCAGGGCTCAGAGCACAGGGCTCAGGGCAAGAAATTATTTATTTGCCAACTGCCAATTGCCAACTGCTTCTCATCTTCGGTCTTCGGTCTTCCGTCTTCCGTCTTCGGTCTTCGGTCTTCGGTCTTCCCTGCCCGACTGACTGCGTCAGCGGTCAGGCGGGG
>CAZWFL010000026.1:0-49569 GCA_964633195.1 uncultured Rikenellaceae bacterium
ACGGAAGACCCCCGCCTGACCGCTGACGCAGTCAGTCGGGCAGGGAAGACCGAAGTCCGAAGACCCCCGCCTGACCGCTGACGCAGTCAGTCGGGCAGGGAAGACCGAAGACCGAAGACGGAAGATCGGAGCGAAGCGGAGATTCCGCGACAGCGGAACCGAAGAAAGAATGGGGGAGGAGGAGACAGCTCTGCGCCAGAAATATACAGTAATAAACAATAGTTGCTATGATTAAAGTATTGGGAATCAAGATCTACGACCGTATAAAGGAGGCTGGTCTTACACAGGGCATTCTTTCGAAATATGCTTCGGTTATCACAACACGCCTTGGATTTCATGAGGTAACAGATGACCTCTGCAGTCGTGAAGCCTATATTCTGCTTCATCTTAAGGATGGAGGCACCGGCTCTGATTTGCTGCGCGTTGAACTGGAACCTCTGGGGGGTATTCTGATAAGGGAGATGATATTCGATCCTGATGCTCCGGATGCTTCAGGAGAAAAATCCGAAGGATCGACAGAGGTACTCGGTTTGCTGATACAACAGAACCCGGGAGTTATTAATTCAGTGCAACAGATCCTTACATCCTATGGCTGTTATATACGTACACGCCTTGGTGTTAATGAATTATTTTACGGAGAACCGGCCGGTCTTATCATCCTTGAACTGACGGGAGACCAGAAACAGCGGGACCTTCTCGAAACAGACCTGAAGAGTCTCCCGGGAGTGCAGGTCAGGAAGATGATGTTCTGAAACCGGGTACTGGGTACTGGGTACTGGCTTTACCGGCCGATTATGCGGCCAAAGAAAACGGCGTTCATGAAGATCTTGTTGGTGCCGTACCAGATCGCCCTGAAATTTGTATTGTCATAAATCGAAATTATACCATCCCCGTGGAGACTGGCAAAAGCCGATTTGCTTATCCTTTCGATATTCTCCTTTGTGCAATAGCCGCTTAGCAACGGATCCTCAGTATACCTTACGGGATTACTGTAGATATTGCTGTTAACCTGTGCTGCAGTTGTGCCTGATTTAAAGACGGGCAATCTGTCACGGGTGAATCCGAAACATAGCGGATGGGTAAGATCCAATCGTGTTTCAAAAATTGAGCCCGGGATCTGTAGAGCCTGCCTGTCGGCGGACCGGTTGACATATACACCTTCTTTTCTGTCGGGACTGAAGGCCGGAATATATTCAATATCAGCCAGTTTATTTCTGGCAAGCCAGTTATTGCCTCCTTTATAGCCTATAATAGTACCCCCCTGTCTGCTCCAGGATCTCAGATTATCCGTTCCGGCAGAACCTATATCAGGAGATCCCGTGATAATAATTACGTTGTAACGGGTGAGGTCCATTGATCCTATTCTCTGTGCGTTTACAAGGGTAACAGGGATCCTGAACCTGGTATCAAACATATGCCATATTTCTCCTATATCGGAACTGCTCGTGCCAGACCCGGCTATGATCATCACCGATGGTTTGCTTAAAACAGCAAAACTTCCGCTGCCAAGGTCAATGCCTGAAGGAGTGAGCCCGGTGGTTACACCGTAAATTGTTATTCCGTTATCTCTGGCAACGGTGTTTATGAGTTCATAAATCTCATTTCCCCCAAGCGTCTGACCTTCAACAGGAACCATTATTGTACCATAAGTGAAATCCTTAATTAATGAACCATCGTCATACGTAAACTTTTCAGTCGCCACACGACACGTAAGACCTGCATTCTGGAGAGTATACAAGGCTCTGGGGGTGAGATACTCGTTCCATTCGAACAGGTAAGCATAAGCATCCCCGGTACCTGTGAGCGATCCTGTTACAACCGGAGGGATTGCCAGGGGTTCTCCGGCCAGTCCGTCCAGTTCTTTTGCAGTGTTAACAGCGGTATACTGAATGTTAAACGACATTGGCAGAACCCAGGTTGACACATCATAAAACAGGCTGTCGGTGAACTCTTTAACTGGTTCGAACAATGACCTGATGAAGCGGTGTTCTGTCTGCCTGAGCGGCACTATATAACTGTTTTCACTGTAAAATGTTATACCATTCCTTGTGACGTTCCTGCCAAGTTTGTATACTTTAATCTGATGCTGCAACAGGTTGTTAATGAATTCTGATAAGCGGGTTTTATCATCCGGTTCGGTAAAAATGTATGCTTTCACCGGATGTTTGTCAGCAAGAGTGAGAGCCTCTCTGTAAAATCTCCTCTGGCTCTCAAGCAGTTTTTCCTTCATCCTGAGGCCGGCCTCTATTGTTGATAGAGATACAGTGAATTGATTTCTTATGGCAAAAGGGAATGAGATCATTCCTCCCGGGATTTCTCTCAGGTGTCCCCTTACCCCGGCCTGCTCAAAAAGAATTCCCACTGATCCGTGAATATCGGGGTAGGAGGAACCTTTGCCTACGTAGAAATCGTCAAAACCTTCTTCGGTATAGTATAGGCTGCCGATCGAATTCAGGTATTTCTCATGATATTCCCCTATTTCAGCAGTAAGATCGTGAATATAACCGGGTGTCAGTGGATTGTTCCGGCTCTGTACGCCGGGCTGAAAAAAGAAAGTGGCATTTGCCCCCATTTCGTGATGATCGGTATTGATGTTTGGCTTCCACCTGTGAAAAGCCGCCACCCTGCCGATTGACTCAGGATGCTGAAGCATTATGTAGTCGCGGTTAAGGTCGAACCAGTAGTGGTTTGTCCTTCCCCCGGGCCAGTTCTCAGTAAATTCCCATGATGCAGGATCAGGATTGTTGTTAAGGCTCTTCATGTAATTCACCCACGATGAGTGACGCTGCATACCGTCAGGATTAAGTGAGGGATCGATCATTATAACGGCGTTTCTCAGAAGCTCATCCATCTCTTTGCCTTCGCCCGCAACAAGATGATAGGCAGTAATGACGGATGCATTCGGAGCACTTGATTCATTACCGTGTATCCCGTAGCCCAGCTTGATGATGACCGGCATTTCAGATATATCAATTCCTGCTGAGGCAGCGGGGTCGCATAGCTGAAGATGCTTCTGCCTCAGTTCTTCCAGGTTCCTGATATTGTCCGGAGAACTGATTATCAGATGTCCAAGGGGCCGTTTCTCATGACTTCTTCCGTACTCTTCCCATACAGCCCTTTCTGATACCTCAGCAAGTTTCAGCATGTAGAAATAAATCTTATCGTGAGTCAGGTGCCATTCCCCGATACCATGCCCTGCAAACTGATCCGGAACCGGAATTGCTTGGTTATACCTCACCCCTTCAGGGAGGTAATAATCCAAACCTGTTTGTGGTTTTACTGTAATAAAAACAAAAAGCATCAGTAGCGACAATGTTCTCCTTTTCATGTTGGTCATTGAATTATAATTGATTTTAAAACTTATTAATCTCTACGCTCTATGCTCCCTTCTCTACGCTCCCTTCTCTACGCGCCCCTCTTCCTCTTCTCAAAATGCCCCGAATCTCCCCATTCCCCGTAAATAACCTCATTATCTGCCAGACTTACCCTTGCTTCAAGGCAACTCCTGCAATCTTCAGCCGAATCATCGGTACACGGTTTGTTTGCATAGAGTTTATAGCTGTCGCGGTATTTGCCGGGAGTAATATTCGGCATCAGTATATTGGCACCTATCCTTACCGCCTTTTCCCTTCCTATCGGATCGATTGCCTGCAGGGCCGTTGCGGCAACGATATTAATATCCTTCATAATTATTCTCAGAATGGCGATCATTTTCAGCGAGAGATCGAATCGTTCTTTTAGCGGCAACAGGTTTTCTGAGTGTTTGATTAAAGGTGTATCCGCATGTTCAATATATGGTCCCATACCGCACATATCAATATCGAATTCCCTCATGAAAATAAGATCACCTGCCAGATCTTCGGTTGTCTGAAAAGGAAGCCCTATCATTACACCTGTTCCCGTCTGGTAGCCGATATCCTGCAGGCTTTTGAGACAGGCCATTCTCCGGTCGAAATCATGCTCCTTATCATTCGGGTGTATTTTCCTATAGAGCTCCCTGCTGGTTGTTTCGATCCTGAGCAGGTACCTGTGAGCTCCGGCATCAAACCATCTTTTATATATCTCCGGCTCCTGCTCACCGACAGAGAGGGTTATTCCCAGTTCTCCGCCCGATAATTCCTTTATCCTGTGAAGCAGATTCTCAATTCTGTTTGTTACCAGCGGGCTTTCAAGCTCTCCCGACTGCAGGGCAATTGACCCGTAACGGTTTTCCCATGCGAACCTGGCAGCGGCAAGTATCTCTTCGTCAGACAGATTATATCGCTCAAGATTTTTGTTTCCTTTACGAATGCCGCAATAGAGGCAATTCTTACTGCAAATATTGGAGAACTCTATCAATCCCCTGAACCATACTCTTTTCCCGATATACTGTTCCTTTACTTCAGCAGAACGCCTGAAAAGCAAAGTCCGCTCTTCCCCCTCCGCCTCCAGTAACCTTATAATGTTGTTCTTGGTAAATTCTTCCCTCTCCAATATCTCCTTAATGCTCATTATTTCTTTAAAATCAATCCATTAATTCTATAATCCTTCTGCCAATTGCCAACTGCCCTTTACAGCTCAGAGCTCAGAGCTCAGGGCAAGAAATTTTGTTGCCAACTGCCAACTAACTATCAGAATCCTCTTCCATACATGCCCCACAGCGTGGCTTTCAACTCTTCCCATTTCTTCATTGTTGCGTAGGCAAAATCAGCAGAGTATTGTGTCAGGTATTCCCTTGCTTCATCATTTTTCCCTTCCCCTATCAGGGTCACGACTTTCTTTTCCACTGCAGGCATCTCTTCAAAAGCTTTCAGTTCAAAATCCATCACCGCCTTCTCGATCAGAGGCCTGCTTCTTGTCCAGTTGACGGTTGCAAGCCTGTTGGCCTCCCTGAATGACCAGAGCGCGGCATCCTGCCTGTAACGGTGCTGTCCGCATACGCTGAACGATTGCGGCACTCTGAGAATGCCGGAAAACAGAGGTATACGCGGGCTCTGACCCGGGTTGTCGAAAGAGAACCATGCCACAGCGCCAACCTCATCTGGCAACCAGCTCCTGCATTGTATAACGTGTGAATAGGAACAGCCGGCAATGGCTATGGTACGCTGCCTTTCAATAACCCCGGGCTTCAATTCGTTTAACAGTGTCCGGAGATCATTGTTCATCCAGTTGTTCGCAATTGGTGATACTATTTCTTCCTCGACCTCATTCCCGTTTTCATCCTTCTTTTTTACGGTAATAAGTAGGTTCTTTGTCATATCCCACTCAGTTCCCTCATAAGTCTCACGGAAAAATTTCATAATATCAGCCGCTGACAGCTTCTTTTCAGGTTTTACCGAAAAAGGGAGTTCTTCATCATCCATCGAAAGATCGAGAGAGGGAGCAAGTGTGTTGAGCACATAAAATTCTCGTATTGCAAATGGCTTTCTGTCGCTTATGATCTTCCAGAACTTAAGTGGCTCACTTCCATCCCAGTAACCCAACTTTTGGGCAACCTTCTGCAGATCTGTGCTATACATAAAATAATCCGGATTTCTGAAATCGATCACCGAAATGCGAGGGATATTTGCTGCCACTCCTGCGTGGTCGTCGGGGATCCTCTGTGCGCACCATATGGCGGAAGGATTCCCCTTCCCGGAGCCTGCTATCTCCAACTGCCAAACTTCACGGGGGTCGGCAATAGTCAGACACTCTGCCAGATCGGCATAACCATACTTCTCAGCGAGTTCACCAATCAGTTTTATTGCCTCCCTTGCTGTTTTGCATCTTTGAAGTGCAATCTTCTGGAGCTCCTCGATATAGAAGAGGCCATCTTCATTAATCAATTCCTGGCGCCCGTATATTGTTGTTTCACCAATGGCAAGCTGTTTCTCATTAAGGCACGGGTAGGCGGTATTCAGGTAAGCATATGTCTCTCCGGCCTCAGGTATCTCTCCCTTGATTTTCACCCTGCTCATGTCCCACGCTTCCTCTGTATGCAACATCCCGCTGTAAACGGTATGCATGGTACCCTTTTCGTGCCTTGCGGACGGATATATCTCCATCCAGGTCCTGTAGTTGCCGTCGCAGGTATGGGATGTCATTACTGAACCATCGGTTGAGGCCATACGGCCAACCATTATTGTAGTACAGTTCTCGTCGAAATTATTTGACGTCGTTTTATGATCAATATACTGGCAGTAGGAGGTTCCCAGAAAGGCTGTAAAAAGAATTACAAGTACCGGACGTCTGAAGATTTCATTCATGAGAAGTATTATTCTGCAAGTTAAACGTAAAAAATATTTCAAAAATAACTTTTTTTCCCATCCGTGGCTCATTTAACGGACAATGATGAATTAACATGACTTCCTGACTATTTTGTACTGTTAATTTTTATTATATTGCCCTGAATAACCATACAGGCATTGTGTCGGTAAATTGTTATATATCACAGAATTATTTATTTATCACAGCTCTCAATGTGGGATACCTGAAACGATTTGCAGGCTTGTAAATATTACCTGACGGGACGGATACCGGATTCAAATAAATCCTAACTTTCAAATCTGTATCATGATAAATAAAAAACTAATAAATCCTGACAGCATTGTTGTAGTGGGAGGCTCGGAGGATCTTTTCAAGCCCGGGGGGAAGGTACTGAAAAACGTTATCGACAGTGGTTTCAGCGGCAGCCTGTATGTTGTCAATCCCAGGCAGGATTGTGTCCAGGGAATAAAATCATACAGGGATGTAAGCCTTTTACCTGAGGTAGATCTGGCAATTATTGCCATCCCGGCAACTTTCTGCCTGTCTGTTGTGGAATCTCTTATAAAAGAGAAGGGCACAAAAGCCTTTATCCTGATTTCAGCAGGTTTCAGTGAATCGGGGGAGGAGGGGAGGAAGCTTGAGGAGGCCATCCGAAAAGTTATTGATGAAGCGGGCGCCTGCATGATAGGCCCCAATTGCATCGGTGTAATTACAAGCAGGTACAGCGGTGTTTTCACATCACCGGTTCCCAGGCTTGATCCGATGGGATGTGACTTTGTTTCAGGTTCGGGTGCCACCGCAGTTTTTATTTTTGAATCGGCACTTCCAAAGGGACTAACTTTTGCCAGTGTCTGGTCTGTTGGCAACAGTGCCCAGACAGGTGTCGAAGAGGTACTGGAATACTGGGATGAAACGTATGAATCAGGGAGCTCGCCCCGGATAAAACTTATTTATATTGAAAGCATTAGCAATCCGGACAAACTGCTGCATCATGCATCCTCGCTTATTCGCAAGGGCTGTTTTATTGCGGCAATAAAAGCGGGTATTACAGAGGCTGGAAGCAGGGCTGCCACATCTCACACAGGGGCGATGGCATCTTCCGATTCAGCAGTTGAGGCATTGTTCCGAAAGGCAGGGATTGTAAGATGCGCCGGACGTGAAGAGCTGACAACGGTTGCCTCCGTATTCTTTTACAAACCATTAAAAGGCAGGAATATTGCAATAATAACACACGCCGGCGGGCCGGCCGTGATGCTTACCGATGCTCTGGCAGCCGGAGGAATGAATATACCCATTATTTCAGGTGATGATCATGACAGGCTTCTGTCAATGATGAATCCCGGTGCTTCAGCATTTAACCCGATCGACATGATCGCCACCGCAACGGATGAACAGCTTAATAATGTCATTGATTATGTTGACCGGAACCTACCATCAATAGATGGCATGACGGTTATCTTCGGCAGTAACGGGCTGAACGATATGATGCAGATCTACGATCTTCTGCACAGAAAGATACTTGAGTGCAGCAAACCACTCTATCCTATCCTGCCGTCGGTATCAAGTTCAAGGGCAGAGCTCGAATATTTCCTGCAGAAAGGACATGTAAACTTCCCTGATGAGGTTGTACTGGGTCGCGCGCTGACAAAAATATCAAATACTCCCGGCCCGGCCGATGACAAGATCTTTCTTGAAGACATAGATGTTCCCCTTATACGAAGAATAATTGACGATGTTAACCCGGGTTATATTGAACCTGCTGTGATACAGCAGCTTCTGAAAGCAGCAGATATACCCGTTGTCGAAGAGGTGGTTGTAAACAACAGAAGGCAGCTGATTACAGCGGCAGATAAGCTGGGCTACCCCCTGGCATTGAAAGTTGTAGGTCCCGTTCACAAATCAGATGTGGGAGGGGTGACATTAAACATAAAGTCCGGGAAGCATCTTGAAGCAGAGTTTATCCGCATGAAAAGAGTGAAGGGTGTAACGGCTGTGCTTGTTCAGAAAATGATGGCCGGAACAGAACTTTTTATCGGGGCAAAATACGAACCACGGTTCGGGCATGTTATCCTTTGCGGGCTGGGCGGTATTTTTGTCGAGGTGCTCGGTGATATATCATCGGGGCTTGCACCTTTGACCTTCAGAGAGGCGGAATCAATGATCAGAAGCCTTAAAAGCTACAGGATCATTAAAGGAACCAGAGGTAAGCCGGGCATAAACGAGAAGCTGTTTGCTGAAATAATTGTCAGGCTCTCAAGCCTTCTGCGATTTGCCACAGAGATAAAGGAGGTGGATCTTAATCCCCTTATCGGCAACCCGGATGGAATTACTGTAGTAGATGCAAGGATCAGGATAGATAAGTGAGTATAATATTTTAGAATCTTCAGCTTTTATGCTTAAGTTCGCGGTTTATTAATTATTAAGGGCAGAAAAGGCTGACATAAATATGGATATGACCAGTATACCTATTTCTGAAGATCTGATACGGGAAGCGGCACTGGAAACGGGTGTCGGATCGCCCTATTCAGCGTCAATCCGCGAGATTGTACAGCTGGTAAACAGGATAGAGTTCAAGACAGGTCTCAGGTTTTTCAGGATGGAGATGGGAGTACCAGGATTACCCACTCCCGAGATTGGTATAGAGGCAGAGATCGCCGCACTGAGAGAAGGAGTCTCATCAGACTACCCCAACATTACCGGAATTCCTTCACTCAAGAAAGAGGCTTCGCGGTTTATCAGACTTTTTACCGGACTTGAAGTCAATCCCCGTGGTTGCATACCTACAGTTGGCTCGATGATGGGAGCAATGGTCGTGTTTCTTGTGGCTAACCGTAACGACAGGAGCAAAGAGGGCACTCTGTTCATCGATCCCGGCTTCCCGGTTCAGAAACAACAGGTGAAAATGCTTGGCCACGATTACTATTCTTTCGATGTATATAACTTCAGGGGTAAGAAACTGCGGGAGAAGATTGAATCATACTTTAAAACAGGACTGATCTCATCCATCCTCTTTTCAAATCCGAACAACCCTGCCTGGATCTGCCTTACAGAAGAAGAACTGGCTATAATTGGTGAACTTTGCACTGAATATGATGTTATAGCTGTGGAAGACCTCGCTTATTTTGGCATGGATTTCAGAAAAGATTACTCAATTCCCGGAAAACCGCCCTATCAGCCTTCGGTTGGGAATTACACCAATGATTATGTGATGCTTGTGTCAAGCTCCAAGATATTCAGCTATGCCGGGCAGAGGATTGGGATAATGGCTGTTTCCGATCATCTGTTTGAAAGATCATATCCCGATCTGCTTCGTTATTATACAACGGACAAATTCGGACATGCTGCCATTTTCGGTGCTTTGTACGGATTGTCAGCGGGGGTTGCCCATTCTGTTCAGTATGGCCTGGCAGCACTTCTGAAGGCTGTAAACGACGGAACCTATAAATTTCGGGGTGATGTAATTGTCTACGGGAAGAAAGCCCGAATTATGAAAAGACTTTTTACGGAGAACGGATTTACGATCGTATATGACCGTGATCTTGATGAGCCACTGGCCGATGGGTTCTATTTTACTATATCATATCCCGGTATGACAGGGAATGAGCTGATAGAGAAACTTCTGTGTTACGGTATCAGTGCGATCTCCCTCGATTCAACCGGCAGCGAGAGGCAGGAGGGTTTGAGGGCATGCGTGTCGAAGATACCGGAGGAGCAGTTTGGTGATCTTGAAAACCGTCTGAAACGTTTTCATGAAGATTATCCTTTAATATAAAGAAAATTCGATTAGAAGTATGGCGAAGGTAAAAGGAAGTATAGTGGTTAACATTGAAAGGTGCAAGGGTTGTGAGATTTGCATGATCTCCTGTCCCACAGGCACCATAGCAATGGCAAAAGAAGTCAACAGCAAAGGATACAATTATGCCTGGCCGGCAAATCCCGATCTCTGCATCGGATGTGCCAACTGTGCAATTGTGTGTCCCGATGGTGTGATAACAGTTTATAGAACAAAAATATAGGCCTGTAATGGAAAGAGAGCTCAGATTGATGAAAGGCAATGAAGCTGTTGCAGAGGCTGCAATACGTGCCGGGGCCGATGGTTATTTCGGTTACCCCATAACACCCCAGAGTGAGATACTGGAATACCTGATGGCATCAAAACCCTGGGAGACAACCGGCATGGTCGTTCTTCAGGCAGAGAGTGAAATAGCTGCCATTAATATGGTTTATGGTGGTGCGGCGTGCGGCAAGAAAGTGATGACAACATCTTCTTCACCCGGAATAAGCCTTAAGCAGGAGGGCATAACCTACATTGCCGGAGCTGAACTCCCCTGCCTGATAGTTAATGTTGTCAGAGGCGGACCTGGACTGGGAACGATACAGCCTGCTCAATCAGACTATTTTCAGGCGACCAAGGGAGGCGGACATGGGGATTATCATCTTATTGTACTCGCTCCGGCATCGGTGCAGGAGATGGCCGATTTTGTCGGACTTGGATTTGACCTGGCCTTCAGATACAGGAATCCCGTTATGATTCTGTCTGACGGAGCAATAGGACAGATGATGGAGAAAGTATACCTGAGTCCGCCGAAAGAGAGATCTGAAGAGATATTGCCATGGGCTACCAGGGGGAAACCAGCAACACGTGAAAGGAATATCATCACATCGCTTGATTTGGATCCGAAGGGACAGGAGATATTCAACCAGAAGCTGATTGCAAAGTATAATGAGATAAAGGAGAAGGAGGTACGGTTTGAGGAATTCCAATGTGATGATGCCGAATACCTGTTTGTTGCATACGGGACAAGCGCCAGGGTATGTCAGAAGTCAGTTGAACTTGCAAGGGGAGAGGGAATAAAGGCAGGTCTGCTGAGACCAATTACACTTTTCCCTTTTCCATCGGTAAGGATAAATGAGTTAAGCAGCAAGGTAAAAGGGATCATGTCGGTTGAAATGAGTGCCGGGCAGATGGTGGAGGATGTTATGCTTGCAGCAAACGGCAAAGTGCCGGTAGTACACTTTGGCAGAATGGGAGGTATCGTTACCACGCCCGAAGAGGTGGTCGAGAATCTGAAATTGAAATTAATGGAATCATAGAACATGGCAGAAGTAACAGGAATCAGGGAAATCATAAAACCGGAAAATCTGGTCTACAAAAGAACAGGCGTAATGACAGACGCTATCCTGTCGTATTGTCCCGGGTGCGGACACGGTACCGTTCATCGTATACTTGCCGAGATAATAGAGGAGGAGGGTCTGCAATCAGATACTATAGGGGTATCTCCCGTGGGATGCGCCGTACTGATGTATAACTTCCTGGATATTGACTGCCAGGAGGCGGCACACGGGCGGGCCCCGGCAGTTGCGACGGGCATAAAAAGACTTCTGCCTGAAAAATTTGTTTTTACATATCAGGGCGACGGTGACCTCGCCGCAATCGGCACAGCCGAGACAATACATGCATGTAACAGGGGCGAGAATATCCTTATCATATTTATCAATAATGGTATTTATGGAATGACAGGAGGCCAGATGGCTCCTACTACAATTCCCGGCATGAAATCTTCCACTTCTCCCTACGGCCGGGACGTTAAAATAATGGGTAACCCTCTTAAAATGACAGATATAGTGGCAACGCTCCCGGGTACTTATTTTGTTACAAGGCAGAGCGTCCATACTCCCGCCAATGTCCGTAAAACAAAAAGAGCAATCAGAAAAGCGGTACAGTACCAGAAGCTTAACAAGGGTACCTGTTTTGTCGAAATAGTATCCAGCTGCCCCTCGGGATGGAAGATGACACCCGTTCAGGCGAACAAATGGATGGAAGAGAATATGTTCCCGCACTATCCGCTGGGTGACCTTAAAATCCCTCAGGAAGAATCTGTGTAACTTCAAAATGAAATGCAAAATGACTGAAGAAATTATTATTGCGGGTTTTGGCGGCCAGGGAGTGCTGTCGATGGGAAAAATAATGGCATATTCGGGTGTGATGGAGGATATGGAGGTAAGCTGGATGCCCTCCTACGGACCGGAGATGAGAGGCGGAACAGCCAATGTGATAGTTATTCTGAGCAGCCAGCGTATAAGCTCACCGATAATAAAGAGTTTCGATACAGCAATCATACTCAACCAGCAGTCGCTCGATAAATTTGAGAGTGCAATTAAACCTGGAGGGGTGCTTATCTACGATGGGAACGGGATAACCAGACATCCTGAAAGGGAAAATATTACGGTTTATCGTATAGATGCGACAGAGGAGGCCGCCAGGATGAAAAGCCAGAAAACATTTAACATGATAGTCATGGGTGGCTTCCTGAAGGTTAAACCTGTAATAAAGATTGAGAGTGTCATCCAGGGGCTTAAAAAATCACTTCCGGAACGATATCACCACCTTATTCCCGAAAACGAGAAAGCCCTCGAAAGGGGCATGGAGATAATTGTCAAAATAAGGTAGAATATTCATAATCAACCAATAAGCTGGGTGCTTGGTACTGGGTGCTGGGTACTGGGTCCTCGGTCCTTGCCAACTGCCTGCTGCCAACTGCTTTGTCAGCCGAAGCTTTCTTTGACCGACGAAGCTTAAGCGAAGTCGGTGGCGAAGGCGGGGTACTGGGTACTCATCTTCGGTCTTCTGACTTCTGACTTCCGTCTTACTTTTCATAGAAATGCATATCCACGATATATTTCCACACCGGGGGATGCAGGAACCATGACATGTTTTTACCATCTTTTACCCCTTTCCGGATAAAGGTTCCGGAGATCTCCATCAGCGGTGCATTTACCCTCTTTATTACAGCTTTACTGAGTAAAGCATTTAGGTTGGGATCAGCTTTCCTTGTTGTGACGGGCCGGGGATAGACATATATTGCATGATGTTTTACCAGTTCATCTGCATTTTTCCATTTATGCAAGGTGTAAAGATTATCTTCCCCCATTACAAGTGAAAAACTGTTATAAGGATACTGTTCAGACAGGCGTGCCAGGGTGTCGATGGTAAAGGAGGGTGCCGGCAGCCTGAATTCAACATCAGATGCCCTGAAACTTTCGTCATTTCCAATGGCAAGTTCAACCATGTATAGCCGGTGATGGTCTGCTAGCAGCATTTCTCTCTTTTTTAGCGGATTATGCGGGCTGACAACAAACCAGATCTCGTCAAGACCGGCAAACTCCTTCATATAGCCGGCAATGGCCGTATGTCCAATATGCACGGGATTGAATGAACCGAAATATAAACCGGTTTTAGTCATTTCTTACTGTCATATTATGTTTCTTACCGGACAGGAAAGCAGATACAATATTATATACCTCATTTTTAGTTTGTTCCAGGTTATCGTTAACGACAATAGTGTCGAACTGCTCTGCTTCTTTAATTTCCTCCCTCGCTTTTGCGATCCTCATGTTGATCTTTGACGGACAATCTGTGCCTCTTTTTACCAGCCTCTTCTCAAGTTCGGCTATTGAGGGGGGCATTATGAATATTGATATCGCTCTGGTACCGAATTCACGTTTCAGATTCAGGCCTCCCTGTACATCGACATCAAATAATGCATGATTGCCTTTTTCAAGTATTTTTTCAACCTCATTGCGCAGTGTTCCGTATATAAGTCCTTCATACACCTCTTCCCACTCAACGAATTCATTGTTTCTGATCCTGTCTCTGAATTCCTCAACCGGCATGAAGAAGTAATCGATACCCTCTTTCTCCCGTCCCCTGAGGGGCCGGGTTGTGGCGGAAACTGAAAACTCGAGATTTAAACCGCTTTGAAGAAGGTGCTTCACCATGGTTGTCTTACCTGCCCCTGAAGGGGCCGAAATGATGACCAGTTTGCCTTTCATGTATTGATATGGTTCAGTTTATTTTTTCAGAGTATGTTGAGTGTAAGTTCCTTTATTTTCTCCAGCTCGTCCTTCATCATTACCACCAGTTTCTGGATGGATGCATCGTTGGCTTTTGACCCTATCGTATTGATCTCACGGCCGATCTCCTGAGTTATGAAATTCAGAATTTTCCCGTTTGGGGGGGCAGTTGCCATTGTTTCGATGAAGTAATCACAATGTTTTTTCAGCCTCACCTTTTCTTCATTGAAATCATACTTCTCGAGGTAATAGATGAGCTCCTGCTCGAACCTGTTCTTATCAATATTTTCTGAGGCGTTGTTCTCATTCAGGATCCCATTGAGTTTCTCACGTACTTTGATAATCCTGCCTGATTCGAATTCTTCAGCTTCTCCGAGAAGTATCAGTATCCTGCCCGTACTGTTTCTCAGATCCGCCTCCATTGCAACTCCCTCTTCTGATCTGTAATTATCGAGCATCAGAATCGATTCGGTAATTTTCTCCTTTACGAGATCCCACTCCTCCTCAGAGAGCTCTGTCTTCTCATTTTTAAGCGCTTCGGGCAGCTTTAAAACAGCATCCAGGAACTGATCTTCGATATTGATATTGAGTTCTCCGGCGATTTCTCTTATCTGCTTGTAGTAGTTCATTACGGCCGCCTTGTTTATAACGGAAGCTCCCTCCTCGTCGAGCATATCAAAATATATTGAGAGGTCTATCTTACCCCTGTCGAGCATCCGGCTTATGAGATTCCTTATCTCGGGCTCTTTTTCCCTGTAGGGGTATGGTAACCTGGTGGATATGTCGAGTTGTCTGGAATTGAGTGATTTTACCTCAAAAGTGATTTTCTTCCTTGGTGTATTGAGGGTAGCTTTTCCAAAGCCGGTCATTGACTTTATCATGATGCTGAGTGCTTATTTCCTTAATAATTCTGAAAGTTAAAAATTATCATCATATTTAACAACTGTCTTGCGTTTCCAACGTCCTGATTTATAGTAGCCGAACGACAGAGCCAGTCCGATGAGCCAGCTTGCCGGTATTGACCACCAGATACCCGACGGGCCTATTTCTGCTGACAGAAAATAGGCTATTGGTATCCTGATGAGCCATAACGATAAAAGTGTAAAGAACATAGGCAGGAGGGTGTCGCCGGCACCTCTCATTATACCGTTATAGATGAACATCAGTGTAAAAAGCAGGTAGAAGAGACTGACGATGGTCAGGTACTGGTCACCAAGCCTGATTACTTCAGTGTCGCTGGTAAATAGTCTCATCAGATAATTGCCTGAAAGAACAATGAGGAGAGTTGTGATGACGGTAACCAACCCGGCCATTCTGACTGTTGATATCAATCCTGCCCTGATACGGTCAGATCTGTTTGCTCCGATATTTTGTCCCACAAATGTCGACAGCGCCTGAGAGAAGGTCATGGCAGGTATTATTGCAAGAGCATCGATCCTGCTGGCTACTGAATAACCTGCTATTACATCTGTGCCGAATGAATTGACAATCCACATAAGGGCCAGGGCCCCCAGGGCAACTAATGTATGCTGGATACCTGTGGGCAGCCCGATCCGCAAACTTTGCCTGAAGATCTCCCTGTCGAAATGAAGTCCCCGGATAGCTATTTTAAGCACTTTATGTGTTTTATTTACCCAGATGATGGCCAGCCCGAAAGCGACACCGTTGGCCACCAGGGTGGCATAAGCTGCTCCTTTAACGCCCATTCCCAGGAGAGCGACAAAGACCAGATCCAGAATTATGTTCAGTACTGTAGCAATAATGAGGAAGTAAAGAGGTGTTTTTGAGTCGCCCAGCCCCCTGAGCACAGCGCTTGTTCCATTGTATCCGAAGAAGATAACAATTCCGGCCATAAATATGCGCAGATACTGTGTTGCCTGAGGTATCAGTTCCTCAGGCAGACTGAGAAGACGGAGCAGTGGTTCGCTGAATATAAAGCCTGCCACAGAAACGACGGCGCCTGCTATCATGCTGTAAATATACATTGTGTCAATTGCATGCTTCACCTTCAACAGGTTACCTGCACCGAAATGCTGTGATATAATCACCATTGTTCCGGTAACAATGCCTATTATCATGGACACCATGACGAATATGATCGGGAATGCCGCACCAACGGCCGCAAGAGCCTCCTTCCCGATAAAATTACCCACCACAAAGCTGTCAACAACATTAAAAAGCTGCTGAAAAACATTTCCGATAAGCATCGGTGCCGCAAACTGAAAAATCAGTTTTCCTTCTTTGCCGGTAGTGAGATCCTTCATTGTTTTTCGGATCAGCAAAGAAAATCATTTGAAGCGTATAATCAAAAAAGATCAGAGCCTTTCAAGCTCAGCAGTGAAATGTCTCAGAATCGGCCCTTCCTTTACGATAATAAGTCCCCTTTTGATTGTGTCTCTCCGTTCATACACACTGATGACGGCAGCGGCAACATAGTCCATATGTGCGGCAGTGTAAACCCTGCGGGGTATGGCAAGTCTGACAAACTGGCGCGCGGGATATCTGTTTTCCCTCGTTACCGGGTCTCTGTCGGCCATAAGGGCACCAATCTCCGAGCTTCTTATGCCCCCTTCAATATAGAGTTCCGCAACCAGGGTCTGGGCAGGAAACTCCTCCCTCGGTATATCATGAAAGAACTCACCGGCATCTATAAATACCGCATGTCCTCCGAAGGGTTGCAACACCGGCACACCAGCTTCCCGGAGCCTGGATCCCAGGTAAGCCACCTGTCTTATTCTTGATTCAAGCCATTCAAGCTCCGTACCTTCATAAAGGCCGTTTGCCAGCGCCTCCATATCACGTCCGGACATCCCTCCGTAGGTTGTGAACCCTTCATAAATAATATTATAAACCGAGGTCCTTTCGTGAAGGGCTTTTTCTTTCAGCGCAATGAAACCGCCCATGTTCACAATCGCATCCTTCTTCGCGCTCATAGTCATTCCGTCAGCATAGGAGAACATCTCCCTGACAATCTCCCTGATATCTTTTCCCGAATATCCATCTTCTCTTGTTTTAATAAAATATGCATTTTCCGCAAAACGGGCAGAGTCGAAAAAGACTTTAATCCCATACTGATCGGCCAGCCTCCTCACTTCCCTGAGGTTTCCCATGCTGACCGGCTGACCACCGGCACTGTTGTTTGTGATGGTCATGATAATACAGGGGACCATCTCAGGGGGTGTGGAGGATAACACCTGCCCAAGCTTGCCGATATCTGCATTACCTTTGAAAGGATGCAATGAAGAGATGTCCGAGGCCTCATTAACAGGGCAATCGATTGCTTTTGCCTTTCTGAATTCTATATGACCCTTTGTTGTATCGAAATGGGAATTTCCGGGAACTACATCCCCCTCCTTTACCAGTGCCGAAAACAGAACATTCTCCGCAGCTCTGCCCTGGTGAACAGGCAGACAGTGATCAAATCCGGTGATATCCTTTACGGCATCTTTCATCCTGAAAAATGATGCTGAGCCTGCATAACTCTCATCACCCCTCATGAGTGCAGACCATTGAAGGTCGCTCATGGCCCCGGTACCAGAGTCTGTCAGGAGGTCGATAATAACCTGATCGGATCTCAGATTAAACATGTTATAGGAGGCACTATTTATCCATTTAGTTCTCTCCTCCCTGGAGCTTTTATATATCTTTTCCACCATCTTTATCTTGAATGGCTCGATGTATGGTAATTCCATGACTGAAATAAAATTTAGTGTGTTTGAAGAAAATCAATGACAGTAAGCAGGTAATGCGGGAGCTACTCAGGCAGCGTTTTAGCATAGTGATCCCTGTTTTTGATATTCCGGTATATATCCAGAGGGTAATTTTCCGTTATGTAAGTACTCAACATAAAATGAAGGATTGGTAATCACAAAAATAAAAGTATTTTGCGGTTTTTTAAAATGATGATGAAAAGAAGGTTTAATCTGTTATTTTCAATTGCAATATCTGTATTTTATTTTACATCAGGCTATTCACAACAGACAATTCCGGAACGCGGTTCAGATAAACCTTTGATAGATTCACTTATTCAAAGGGGCGTGATAAGGGATACCGGCCGGATCGCACCAGGGATAATACTGTCACGCGAACAGGCTCTTATCTTCCTCAGGGAAAAAATTGAGCCACACTACTGGTATTCAGAGGATCATCCGTTACGGATCGCACTTAGCCAGCTTGTCTACGAGGCTTCATTCCCTCCTTTCGACACGGCAAAAAAATATCTTATTGAATATCCGTACGATTCACTGAGCATACCGTGGGATAAGTTCTATATCTGGGAGCCATTACGTTTAAAAGTCCCCTCGCTTGTTGATGAGGTTAAAGATACTATTGCGCTGGAGGATATTGAAGGACCTGAAATTGTTGCTGATTCGCTGGTAGTTGTGAATCTGCCCGAAAGGATTGAGAAGAGGGACGACCTGATCGTGGGATTGAAAGACACGACTGTACTTGTAATTGTCGACACACTTAAGGTGGTAAGATCGCCCGGCGGTGAATTTCCTATCAGGTATTACACTCAGCCCTGGCAGGCAGATTCAATAAGGATAGCAGTATCCATACTGCTTGATCATGTTGAGGCCCGTGATTCGAGTATTATCTATTTCACAGGAATAAGGAACGATTCAGTTTCTGTGTGGCTCAACTCAAGAACGGGCAGTGCTATGAGATACTGGTTAAAAAATGAGCTTAATGATTCCGTTACTGTCTGGATCGGCAATCCTGCAAGAAATACTATAGGATTGTACCTCGAGCACGGGGTCAGCTTCAGGCGGCCGGTGATGCAGGGTAACTGGGCAGGACCAAGTGTTAACGTACAGTCCCTTGAAAAGAGGAAGCTTCAGGAAGTTACGAAAATTGCCATAAAGCACCAGTACTGGAAATACCGTACTGAAACAGCATTTACCCTTAACCAGGCCGCAATGTCGAACTGGGTGAAAGGAGGGGAGAGCAATATCTCAACATCTCTTGACATCACAGGTTATGCTGATTATGATAACAAAGTGCTGAAACTTTCGTCAAATAATTTCGGAAGGATCAAATACGGACTTATTGCATCGGGTGATAAGGGGATAAGGAAGAATCTCGACCTTTTTGAAACGAATTCAAAGCTTAATCATAAAGCTTTCGGTAAATTCGATTTCAGCAGCATTTTGCTTTTCAAAACACAGATGACAAAAGGGTACAACTACCCGAACGACTCAGTACCCGTGTCAAAATTCATGAATCCGGCTATTTTAACCCTTGGATTCGGACTTGATTACAAACCTGATAAAAACACGTCCATAAACATATCTCCATTCTCTTACAAAGGGACTTTTGTCCCGGATACTGCAAGGATTGATCAGACCAAATACGGTATCCCGGCTGACAGGAGGTCTAAGAATGAACCGGGTGCCAGCGTGATGGTATCCAACAAGATTAATCCTTCCAGGAATATTGCAGTCACCAGCAGGCTCCAGCTGTTTACAAATTATATTAATAATCCCCAGAATATTGATGTTGACTGGGAGGTTATTATGACTGCCCGCTTAAACTGGTTCACCGAGGTAAGGCTGAATACGCATCTGATTTTTGATGACGACACCAAGACGGTTGTTCTGGATAATGATAAAAATCCAGTGCTGAGGCCTGACGGGACTCAGAAGAAAACGGCAAGAATACAGTTCAAGGAGTTGCTTGGCTTCTCGTTTGTTTTCAGATTTTAGAGCTGCTTCTGGTAGATCCTGAATCTTTTAATGACACGTCCGCCAAATCTGTCAACTTCAGCTCTCATCCTGGTGTTGTTCTCAAGAATAAGATGGCTGTCGATAAGTTTCATGTTTCTCCGGACAGATGATTCATAAATCTTTACAGCCATAAGCACATCGACTCCCTGTCCCCTGTAAGGCTTTTTAATGCCTCCAAGCATGAGCATCAGTTTTCCGGATGTCTTCAATTCCTGTAGGATCTTCAAAATCCCGAACGGGAAGAATTTACCGCCGGCAGCCTTGATGCCTGCACTTATGTCGGGCATTCCGACAACGAACCCCACCGGTTCTCCCTCTCTTTCAACAACCTTTACAAACGCGGGGTCAAGAATCGGCAGATACCTTTTTGCCAGGTCTTTCTTTTCCTTGTCGTTCAGTGGGACGAAGCCGTATATTTCGGAAAAGGTATCATTCATCAGTTCAAGCACAGGGATAATATAGGGCTTGATCTCTTTCCTTGTCCTGAATTCAATAATCCTGAACTCATTTGTTCTCATAACTCTGCTGTAGACCCTGCGATACAGTTCAGGTAATTCGGCGGGTGTGTCTATGAGATAATTTACCAGATCAACCTCTTTTATATAACCTTCCCATTCCAGCATCCTGGGGAGGTAGGGTGAATTTGTGGGCGTAGTAATAATCTGGGGATACTCAAAACCTTCAATCTGGAATCCCTGAGGATCCTTGTCGGAGAAAGCCAGCGGACCAACTATTTTGGTCATGCCTCTTTCCCGCAGCCAGTTTTCGACGGCAGTTATCAGGGCATGAAATACCTCGCGGTCTTCGTAGGCTTCCATAAAACAGAATCGCCCGTGCTTTTCATCATGGATTTTGTTATATCTGTTATTGATAAGCGCCATTATTCTCCCGGCTGGTTTCCTTCCTCTGAAAGCAAGAAAGAGTACGGCATCAGCATATCTGAAGGACCGGTTTTTCTTACGGTCGAATAATTCCCACTCATCCATGTAAATAGGAGGCAGCCAGTCGGCTTCATGTTTATGGATTTTTGCGGGCAGATAAATGAAATCGGTGAGGTCTTTCTTTGTAAAAACCTCTTTAATAGTTATTTCCCCCATTTAACGGTATATTTTCCAGCGGAAAGTAACAAAAAAAGAATCAGATGGACAATACCCGGTAAAAAACAAAGCACAGTTCATTTTATCATATCAATTATTACGAAACATGCGAAAAGGATACTGGCCGCACCGTTGGTGGTCCCGAAGGCCATATTAACCCTGCTGAGATCATCCGGTTTTACTATGCTGTGCTGATAAATCAGCAGGCCGCTGAAGATAAATGCTCCGATCCAGTATAACATGTTGCCTGAACCCTCAATGCCGGCCGTCACAACCAGAATGATTGTAATAATGTGAGCAACTGCTGATATCACCAGTGCTTTCTTTCTTCCGAATGATGAAGGCAGGCTGTGGAGGCGGTTTTCACTGTCGAACAGATCGTCCTGCAACGCATAGACAATATCAAAGCCGCTTACCCAGGAAAGGACAATAAATGAATAAATAAGAGGCAGGAGATCAAATATGCCGGTCACGGAAATGTAAGCTCCGATGGGAGCCAAACTTAGTCCTAGTCCAAGTATAAAGTGACAGAGATAAGTTATCCGTTTTGTTAGTGAATACCCCAGAATAACAGCCAGGGCAACTGGAGCAAGGAATAGGGTTAGCCGGTTGATAAAACCGGCAGTTATTATGAAAAAAAGGGAATTCAACGCTATAAAAACAGAGGCTTCCTGGGGCTTTATTATACCCGCAGGGATCTCTCTCTCCTTCGTTCTTGGATTAATAGAGTCAAGCTTTCTGTCAACCAGTCTGTTAAATCCCATTGCCGCATTCCGTGCAAATATCATGCAGAGGATTACAAGCAAAAGAATCCGCAGGCTGAATTCATAACCGGGCTGCTTAATTGCTATTACATAGCCGATCAGTGCAAATGGCATTGCAAAAACAGTATGGCTGAATTTAACAAATGAGAAATATCTGGCAACTGATCTGTGGAGCATGCTCATGTCAGTTAAGTATCCGCGCTTTTTTACTACCTTATTTGGGCGCCGAATTCCTTTTTAAAGGCATTGACAAGGTTGTTCATCACCTTATCTATATTCCTGTCTGTAAGTGTTTTAGTGTCGTCGCGCAGAATAAAGCTCACAGCATATGATTTTTTGTTGATGCCAAGGGTTTCACTCTCATAAACATCAAAGAGTCCAACTTCCCTGAGCAGATTCCTTTCAGTTTTGAATGCCAGATTCCTTATCTGAGCGAATTTTATACCGGCATCGAGCAGAAGTGCAAGGTCACGCCTCACTGAAGGATATCTGGGTAGTTCCCTGAACAGGATGGCGTGTTTTTTGATAAGCTTCAGGAGGAAATCCCATTCTATATGTGAGTAATAAACATCCTGCCCGATGTCAAAAGCTGCAAGGTATGATTTTGCCACCCTGCCTGCTTCTGCAACCAGTTTTCCGTTATGGCTGTAAGATACCGATTCAGCGAAATATTTCCTGTCGCTCATACCATTAGTCAGGCTTTCGGGGACGATACCCAGCCTTTTCAGGATCATTTCCATGGCTGATTTAATATAGTAAAAATCGGTGGGATTAGCCTTATGATCCCAGTTCAGTTTTCCTCTGTTGCCCGTAATGAAGAGATCGAGGGCACTTTTTTCAACAAAATTGTCTGTCACATCGTCTGAGGCCCCTGTTTTCCTCTTAAAGTAGATATTGCCAAACTCATAGAATTTAAGATCGGCAGCCTGTCTGTTTATATTACGCATCACAGAGCTCAGTCCTCCGTAAAGCAGCGACTGCCTCATGGCATTGAGGTCCGAGCTAAGAGGATTCGCCAGCCTGACGATCTCTTCATTTATGAAATCGTCACTCTTCTCATACCACTGTGCCGGATTGAGGCTGTTGCACATTATTTCGTTGAAGCCGTTGGCTGTCAGTAGTTCAGCGATTATATTGACAACTTTCTCCCTGTCGGGTTTCTCCGACCATGTTAGAGTAGAGTTAACGTGGTTGTTTATCTCCACATTGTTATATCCATATATCCTGAGTATCTCTTCAATAACATCAGCCTCCCGGTGCACATCGACCCTGTAGGCGGGGATCTCAAGTAGCAAACCGTTATTATCTTCACTTTGAATTACGATATCGAGCAATCCCAGTATCTTCTTTATGATATCACGATCAATTCGTTTACCGATCAGCCTGTCGATATTACTGTAGTTAACACCAAAGACGACATTCTTTATTTTATCAGGGTATACATCAACCGGATCAGATGATATTTCTCCTCCTGCTATATCCCTTATCATCATTGCAGCTCTCTTAAGGGCCCAGAGTGTGATATTAGGGTCGGCTCCCCTTTCAAACCTGAAGGAGGCATCGGTCTGAAGTCCGTGCCTTTTTGACGTCTTGCGGATGGAAACAGGATTAAAAAAGGCGCTCTCAAGGAAAACATTCCTTGTTGACTCCGTCACTCCTGACCCTATCCCTCCGAAAACTCCTGCAATACACATGCCTTCCGATTCGTTGCATATCATCAGATCTCCGGAAGAGAGACTTCTTTCAACCCCGTCGAGTGTAACAAACCTGCTTTTGTCGGGCAGATTTCTGATTATGATCTTTTTGCCGGCGATCATATCGGCATCGAAAGCATGGAGGGGCTGGCCTATTTCGTGGAGTACATAATTGGTGATGTCCACCACATTGTTTATCGGGTGCTGTCCGATGGCACGAAGCCTGTTTTTAAGCCACTGCGGTGATTCTCCCACCTTTACGTTGCTGATTGTAATACCTGTATATCTCGGGCAGTCAGTTTTGTTTTCAATGATAACTTCACAGGGATTATTGTTGTTGTCGGGGCTGAATGATGCGACGGAAGGCAGCATGGCATTAATGTCGAAGCATTCATTAACAGAGAGGTAAGCTGCCAGATCGCGGGCAACACCGAAATGAGAACCGCTGTCTATCCTGTTGGGGGTGAGACCTATCTCAAAGATGAAATCCTTTTCAGTTTTGAAATAATCTGCTGCAGGAGTACCCGGAACAGCATCGTTATCGAGCACCATGATACCTTCATGCATGTTGCCCATGCCGATCTCATCTTCTGCACATATCATACCTTCTGAAAGTTCTCCTCTGATCTTCGACCTTTTTATCTCAAGCACTTCATCTCCCCTGTAAAGGATGGCACCGGCAAGCGCCACCGGAACTTTCTGATGAACAGCGACATTGGGAGCTCCGCATACGATCTGCAATGGTTCCGGATTGCCTGTGTCAACGGTAGTAACATACAGCTTGTCAGCCGCAGGATGCTTTCTGCAAGTCAGGACTTCACCGATAACAACATCTTTCAGGCCTCCTTTCACTGACTCCCATTCTTCAGTACCCTCTATTTCAAGACCAACACCTGTAAGTATTTCAGCGACTTTAACGGGGTCCAGATCAATCCGGAGATAATCCCTGACCCAGTTGTACGAAATCTTCATTTTTCGGTTATTCAGATTGATTAGTGATCAAGAGTGCAAAAGTATAAAAATTAAAAAAAGTATTGAGAAGTATTACTGTATTATTCAAGGAAATGGTATTTGTCTATCTTTGTACTTCAAACATTTTGCAAATGACATCTGCGAAGGGCGAAAAGCTGATTCTGCTTACTAACGACGACGGGCTGAGTGCCACCGGACTGAAGGTTCTTCTGGAAGTAATGGAGGAGTATGGCCGGGTGGTACTTATATCGACTGTAGAAAGTATGTCGGGGATGTCGCAGGCTCTCACGGTGAAAACGCCGTTGCGTGTCAGGTTGCTCGAAGATAATGAGAGGCATAAGATTTATGGCTGTAACGGTACTCCGACAGATAGTGTTAAACTGGCCGTTAACCAGCTGCTTGAAAGGCCTCCCGACTGGATAGTGTCAGGCATAAATCATGGGGCCAATGCATCGGTCAGCGTTCTCTATTCGGGCACCATGGCCGCGGCTATTGAAGGATGTCTTTATGGGATCAATTCAGTGGGGTTTTCACTTAACAGCTTTTCCAGGAGTGCCGATTTCTCTGTATGCAAAAAATACATCAGGATCGTGATGGACAAACTTATCTCAGAACCTCTTCCCCCCGGGATCTGTCTGAATGTTAATATACCTGCTGTGCCGGCTGAAGAGATAAGGGGTATTATGGTATGCCGCCAGTCAAGGGGTAACTGGAAGGAGGAGTTTGAAAAGAGGAAAGACCCGATGGGCAAGACTTATTACTGGCTTACAGGATCGTTCAATAATCACGAACCCGATGCAACAGATACCGACGAATGGGCACTGGCAAACAATTTTGTATCGGTGGTCCCGGTTACTATTGATATGACGGCACACGGTTATTTGGATTTTCTTAAAGCCAGGCTTCAGAATGAAAAGAGCTGAGAAATACGACAGAGTATCTGTCGGATTGATAACCGGGTTCCTGCTGCCGGTTATTACTGCTTTTCTGGTATACCTCTTCACACACGGAGAACAGTCACTTGCCGGATACCTTAAACGTATCGTCGACGCTGACATCATTACTCACACATTGTCGCTCTCCGTACTTCCAAACCTCATAATCTTCCTTATTTTTAACAGACTCGATATGCTTAGGGCCGCCCGTGGAGTTCTGGGTATAACACTCTTCTGGGCAGTTATGGTATTCGGAATAAAATTCCTGAGATGAGGTACTTTTTTGTTGCAGGAGAACAATCAGGCGATCTTCACGGTTCAAACCTTATCAGGGCTCTGCGGAAAGCCGATCCTGATGCACTGATTGACGCATGGGGAGGCGACCTCATGGAGGATGCAGGCGCAAATCTGCTTATGCACTACAAAAAGACTGCGTTCATGGGATTCACGGCAGTTATTGGAAACCTCGGTACAATATCAATGAATCTGAGGCTTTGCAGGAAACAGATAGCGGAGGCAGTACCAGATGTTGTCATACTTATCGATTACCCGGCTTTCAACCTGAGGATTGCCAGATTTGCCAGAAAGAATGGTTACCGTGTATTCTACTACATTTCACCAAAAATATGGGCATGGAAAGAGAACAGAGTGAAAAAGATCAAAAAATATGTTGACCGGATCTATACAATTCTTCCATTCGAGAAAAAATTCTATGAAAAACATGGTTTGGAAGTGGAGTACTTCGGCAATCCGCTCGTGGATGAAATAGAAAACAGGATTAATTCAATAAAGGAAACAGAAAAGAACAAAAAAAATGACTGGCAGGGAGCGCAGCCTGTCATCGCGTTGCTGCCCGGAAGCAGGAGACACGAAATAGAATATATACTGCCGCAAATGCTTAAGGTAATACCCTTGTTTCCGCAGTACATGTTTATAGTTACGTGTGTCAGGAATATACCTCCGGAATTCTATAAAAAGATAACAGGCAACATTCCTGTCAGACTGACAATCGATGAAACCTATTCTGTCCTGCGATCGGCAGATGCAGCTCTTGTTGCGTCTGGTACGGCAACCCTCGAAGCTGCACTGATGGGTACTCCTCAGGTTGTTTGCTACAAGGGTGATTTCTTTTCCGCTCTGATCGCATGGATGCTGATCAGGGTTAAGTATGTGTCTCTGGTGAACCTGATTATGGGATATGAAGTGGTTAAAGAACTGCTCCAGTATTCACTGAACAGGAAGAATCTGGTTTCTGAGCTGCGGGCTATCCTTCCGGGCGGGGAACGACGTGAAAAAATATTTTCAGAATACAGGCTCCTTACTGAAAAGCTCGGACCATCCGGGGCTTCGGTTAGAGTAGCGGAGGATATGGTGAGAAGGCTGGAGGGAATAGGCGATAGGCGATAGATGATAGGCGATAGGGATGAGGTTATATTCATTGATTATATTGTTGGTGACGGGATTCACCATCCTTAACGGGCAGGTGAGGGTGAGGCTTTTTGCCGCGCTGGCGCCTGAATCGGTTATTTTTACTGTTAATAATGGTAATTACCTGATCGAAAGCCCCGGTATTGACGGCATAACTCTCACCAGTGGAGAAATGCTGTTCCTCTCAAGCTATAAGAGAATGGTTGCAGTAAACCTGAGAAACAGCGAAGGCTTTGTTTGTGACACGCTTAAAATAAGAGGGGTAACGGGTAATGACAGTTTTTCACTTCGCACTGCCGGCCCCGGATCTCTTACGAGAACATATAGCGGTGATCTTCATTGTTTCTATGATCTGGAGAATGTGCTTTTTATAAATGTTTGTGATACAGAGGAGTATCTGGCAGGGGTTGTGCGGACTGAAGGTGGTGAAGGGAGACATATCGAGTATGCAAAATCGCAGGCCCTTCTGGCAAGAACCTATATGTACAGAAACCTCGATAAGCATTTGGCTGACAATTTTAATCTGTGCGATGATATTCACTGTCAGGCCTATCACGGAATGAATACCGATCCTGTGATAACCATGGCTGTGCAAGAGACACGGGGGCAGGTATTAACAGATAAGAACAATGTCCTTATAATATCAGCGTTTCATTCCAACTGCGGTGGCGAAACAGCTCAGCCTGAAGATGTTTGGCTATCAGGGCAGCCATATCTGAAAAAAGTGAATGATCCTCACTGCACTGCTTCAAAAAATGCCACATGGAGGAAAAGCATCCTCCTTCAGGAATGGATCACCTATCTGCAGGAGAATGGTTACGGGGGAAGTACCGATCCTCCAGGAATCTTCAGGTTTGCGCAGGTAGCCAGATTGTACGAATACAGGGCCGGCTCCTTCAGAATTCCGCTGAACCGGATAAGAAACGATCATAACCTCAGATCGGCTTTCTTCTCAGTGGAGATCGAAGGCGACTCGGTGGTTCTGATAGGCAGGGGTTATGGACACGGTGTGGGACTGTGCCAGGAAGGTGCCATGACAATGGCACTGAAGGGATTCAATTACAGGCAGATAATTGATTTCTATTTTTCCGGCCTCATAATTTCTGATATAAAAAATGCCCTGAAACCGGAAAAAGTGTTATAATTAGCATGAAGGAAATTTAAGATTAATTATGCTGGCAATATATAAAAAGGAGATACAGGGTTTTTTCAGCAGCCTTACAGGTTACGTTGTCATAATAGTATTTCTCCTTTTTAACGGCCTTTTCATGTGGGTGTTCCCCGGTGAATGGAACATTCTCGACAGCGGTTACGCAGGACTCGATACTCTGTTCTTTATTTCGCCATGGGTATTCCTTTTTCTGGTACCTGCCGTAACCATGAGAATGATAGCGGAGGAGAAACGTCTTGGAACGATAGAACTGATCTATTCTAAACCCATTACCGAAAGGGGAATTATCTACGGTAAGTACCTTGCTTCGGTTTCACTGGTCCTGCTTGCACTTATTCCCGGTATTATCTATTACCTGTCGGTTGTCAGTCTGGGGGAGATACCCGGCAATCTGGACAAAGGGGGTACCTTCGGGGCACTTACAGGACTCTTTTTTCTGGCATCGGTATACGCAGCAGCCGGTATCTTTGCATCATCTTTAACAGATAATCAGGTGATTGCATTTATTACTGCTGTAATAATCTGCTTTTTCCTCTATGTGGGATTCGACTCTCTTGCTTATCTTCCCGGACTGAAAAGCATTGATGAGTTTGTTATCGGTATGGGAATAAACGAGCATTACCGGGCATTGAGCAGAGGTGTTATCGATATAAGGGATGTCACATATTTTGTTGCCGTTGTGATACTGTTCAACGAAGCGACCAGGTTCATCCTGTTATCGCGCAAATGGAAGAGAAGAAGCTGATCTATGACTGACATGCAGGAGAGTATGAATATAAGAAAGCGGAGCCTGATGCAGTTTCTTACAATTGCAGCAGCTGTTATCGTTGTGTCATATCTTGTCTCATTCCTCCGGATCAGGCTTGATCTCACAGAGGATAAGAGATACACCCTCTCGGAACCATCACAGGAGATACTTAAAGGCCTTAAAGATGATATTTACATCCAGGTCTATCTCGACGGGGAGATGCCTATTCCGCTGAAAAGACTCAGGAGATCGGTGCGTGAGATACTCGATGAATTTCGGATTGCCTCTGGACGGAAAGTTGACTATGAGTTTATTAATCCGGCTGATACACGCGATGTCGCACAAAGGGAGGCTCATTACAGGGCTCTCTACGATAAGGGACTCTCACCAGTCAACATAATGGCCGACGATGCCGAAGGCGGTTCTACCCGGAAGATAGTTTTTCCGGGGATGATAGTGAATTACAACGGGATAGAGGTCCCTGTTAATTTCCTGAAGAACAATAGTGCCCTCACCTATGAGCAGAATATTCTTAATTCGGTGGAATCGCTTGAATATGAAATAGTGCAGACAATTTCTACTCTCAGTTCCGACACCGTTTACAGGGTCGCCTTTCTGGAAGGCCATGGAGAGATACCCGAAATCGGGGTCGCTGATATAACACTGAGCCTGGCAAAATTCTTCTCAATCGACAGGGGTGTACCCGGAGGGAGGCCCGGAATACTTGATAATTATGCTGCAATTATTATTGCCGGCCCCGGGGAGGAATTCTCCGAGGCTGACAAATTTGTTATTGACCAGTACATTATGAACGGGGGAAAGGTTTTATGGCTGGTAGAGGAGGTTGAAGTGAATGCCGACAGTCTTCTAAAGGGAACCACTGCAGCGCTCTACAGGCCTCTTAACATTGAGGATCAGCTCTTCAGGTACGGCGCAAGGGTGAATCCTTCAGTAATACAGGACCTTGAATGCATGATAATAAGGCTGACACTTATGACAGGCACCTCACGCCAGCAGGTTGTTTCCGCCCCGTGGGTCTATTTCCCCCTTCTGATTCCATCCCCGGATCATCCTGTTACCCGCAGTATAAACAGGGTGAAGGGCGAATTCACAAATTATATCGACACGGTTGGGCTCGACAGCAGGATTAAGAAGAGCATACTCCTTACTACCTCTCAATATACACGAACACTTCAGCCTCCGTTTATGATAAGCCTCAGGGAGGCCGAACAGATACCGGATGAAAGAGAGTTTAACAGATCGAACCTTCCAGTTGCAGTCCTGCTTGAGGGCAGATTCCGGTCAGCATTCAGCAACAGGATGACTTCACACTTACACACTCTAAAGGATCTGTCTGTAAAGAACGAGAGCGCCCCCACTAAAATGATCGTAGTGGCCGATGCTGATATAATACGTAATGAAGTAAGCAGGACAGTAAGCTCAGAAACACCCCTGCCGCTAGGGCAGGATAAATACACCGGAGAGGTTTTCGGCAATAAGGATTTCATCGTTAACTGCCTGAATTACCTTGTTGATGATAATAATCTGATGGAACTCAGGTCAAGGGAACTCAAGCTTCGTTTGCTGGATAATCATAGGATCAGGAACGAGAGAAAAAAATGGCAGCTTATCAATATTTCAGGCCCTGTTCTGATAGTTATTCTGGCAGGTGTTTTGCATGGATTTCTCCGTCGAAAGATTTACACCCGGTTGTGAAATGAAAAAGAATCTCAAATTTCTGATTTTAATTATTGCAGGAGTACTGGTCCTGCTCTTCCTGTTAAGAGACCGTTCACCTTTCGGTAAAAGCAATGTTTCATTTGCCGTTGACAGGGAAAAAGAGATAACCGGAATAGAGTTCGACGACGGAACGAAGCAGCTTACGCTTAAAAAGGAGGGAGAGGAGTGGCTGGTAAATGAAAAGACCGCAGCAAGAAAGAGCAGTATTAGCTTTATTATCACTGTTCTATACGACATTAGCATCAAATCGCCCGTGTCGGAAGAACTGTTTAATGAAGAGATATTGAATAAAGGGATTGAACCGGTCCGGGTCAGGGTTTACGTGAAGAATAAAATGGTACGATCATTTTATGTATACAAAACAGGATCAAATATTTACGGAAACATTATGAAAACCCGTGAAAGGACCAAGCCCTTCATTGTGCATGTGCCCGCCTGGGAGGGAGATATCGGCTCGGCATTTACGCTCAATGAATTATACTGGCAACCCTATACTGTTTTCAATATAATGCCATCTGCTATCGCCTCAGTCACTCTCGAAAACCTTAGGGATAGCTCATCTTCATTCTCGATAACGAAAAACGGATCCGGGTACACCCTTGCAGATGTAAACGGTGAAATAACTGGCTGGGACACAACCAGCGTTACCCGGTACCTTTCTTACTTTATCCGGGTCCCCTTTGAGAGCTGGGCTTTCGAAGAGACCTCTCCCCCTTTGGCAGTAAACCGGCCGGGAGATCCTCTTTACAGAATCATTCTTTCGGGTACTGACGGTAAGGGGAAGACGCTGACGATCGTGGAGAGAATAATCATGGAAAACGGAAATGAAAGGATTGACAGTGACAGAGTTTTCGGTATGACGGAAGAGAGTGATGAAATGTTTATCATGAGGTATTTTGATATTGATCCGGTACTGAAAAAGAAATCTTATTTCTTCCACGAATAATTTAATTTGAGGGTAATTTTTTTTTTTGTAATATTGATAATCCTGAAAAGTGGGATAAAATTGTTTTGATTCAACCAGGGGAATGGTATAAAGCATTAAATTTGGCCAATAAAAATCTTAAACATCGCATAATATGAAATTTGTAGTATCCAGCACCGAACTGCTTGGTCATCTTCAGGCGATAAGCAGGGTAATCAGTTCGAAGAACAGCCTGCCCATACTTGATAATTTCCTTTTTAATCTTTCGGGTAACGACCTTGAGATAACCGCATCAGATCTTGAATCGACACTGATAACAAGAATGAAACTTGAGAATGCGGACGGTGAAGGGATAGTTGCCCTGCCTGCCAGGATACTTCTGGAAACACTTCGGGAGTTTCCTGTTCAGCCGCTTGCATTTGAGATCAATATGAATACCCTGCAGGTCGAGATAAGCTCAGAAAACGGCAAGTTTAATGTGATGGGTCAGAACGGCATTGATTTCCCGGCACTGCCCGCGATCAAGAAGGAGAAAAAATTCTCTTTTTCAATTAATGCCGATATTATGCTGGCAGGGATCAACAAGACCATCTTCGCAACTGCCGATGATGAATTACGTCCGGTAATGGGTGGCATATTTGTCGAAGCCTCACCCGGCAGGATTACCTTCGTTGCATCCGATGCCCATAAACTTGTAAGGTACCAGAGGGCCGATGCAACAGCCGAGAGCGATGCCTCATTCATCCTTCCGAAAAAGCCTGCTTCTCTGCTGAAAAATATATTACCAAAGGAGGAGGGACCCGTATTGGTTGAGTTTGATGACAAAAATGCCTTCTTCAGCCTGAATGATTACAGGGTGGTGTGTCGCCTCGTGGAAGGTAATTATCCCAACTACAACTCTGTTATACCGAAAAATAATCCGCGGAAGATCACTATCGACAGGGTGGAATTCTATAATACGCTAAAAAGAGTATCTGTCTTCTCCAATCAGGCAAGCAACCTTGTGAAGCTGCAGCTGAAAGGTAACCAGGTGGTTGTTTCGGCACAGGACATTGATTTTTCAATATCGGCCTATGAAAGAGTGAAGTGCCAGTACGAGGGAGATGAGATAGAGATAGGCTTCAAGTCGGTTTTTCTGGTTGAAATACTGGCCAATATTGGTTCGCAGGATGTGATAATTGAGCTTGCAGATCCCACGAGGGCCGGACTCTTTCTCCCGGCCGAGACGGAGAATGAAGCGGAGGATCTCCTGATGCTCCTTATGCCGATGATGATAAATGCCTGACACGATTTAATGAAGATAATCTGTATAGGGCTTAATTACAGAAAGCATGCGGAGGAACTGGGACGCCCTGTTCCGGAAGAACCTGTTGTTTTTCTTAAACCCGATTCATCTCTGCTGAAAAAGAATAAGCCGTTCTTCCTTCCGGATTTCTCTGCTGAAATACACTTTGAGGTGGAGGTGGTGATTAAAATCTGCAGGCTGGGAAAAAGCATTCCGGAGAAGTTTGCCCACCGCTATTATGATGAGGTCACAGCGGGCATAGACATTACTGCCCGTGATCTTCAGACAAAACTTTCGGCATCAGGACTCTCGTGGGAGATATCCAAATGTTTTGACGGCGCCGCACCAGTAGGTGAGTTCATTCCTGTAAGCCGGATAAAGGATATTAATGATCTGGATTTTAGGCTCGATATCAATGGACTAACGGTGCAGAAGGGTAACACCTCCGATATGATCTTTGGAATTGACAGGATTGTGTCGTACGTCTCACAGTTTTTCACCCTCAAGACAGGTGATCTTATATTCACAGGTACTCCCCCGGGGGTGGGTCCCCTGAAAAGAAACGACAACCTTGTGGCTTACCTGGATGGCGAAGCGCTGCTGGATTTCATGGTGAAGTAAATCGTGCAATTCCCGATTCACTTCGTTCATCGGGACTTCGTCGCATAGCTCCTCGCGTGCAATCAAATTTATTATTACGCCGCTACGCCTCTGCGCCGCTACGCCGCTACGCCTCTTCGCCGCTACGCCTCTGTACCCCTGTACCTTTTTTAATTAAACCAGTACGACAATTTAACAACCAATCCCCGGTTCTTAATCGTGTAATTGGCAGGGAATGAGTTTTCTGTGTAGACAATAAAGAGGTCGGATACAGGTGCAAAACGCCACTGGAAACGAAGATTAACGTTCAGATTGTCGATCTGGTTGTTGTATTGAATAAAAGATGTGAAGAAGAGCTTGTCAGTGAACGTAAAATCGAGCCGTGGCCCTATAAGGAGTAATTTTGCACTGTTGTAGGGCGATGGCAGAGAAATATTATTATAGGTTGTGACCAGCGCCAGACTCCCGTATGGCTGTACCCTGTAGTTAAGCTCACTGTTAACATACAACCTGTCGCCATTGTAATACCCTCCGTAACTGCTTCTTAGTGATAAATAGAAAGGTTTACGGGTATCCGAGGTAAAAGATGCCCCAATCTCTTTCCAGTGAAAATCATCACCGGCTTCAAGCTGAACACCCCCGGTATTTGTCGGATCGTAAGGAGCCAGAAGCTTAATATAAGTCTCTCCGGCTTCAACCGATGTCATAAACCTGTTGATCCATTCAACGCTGTATGAGATACCTGACTGCCTGTCGGTCAGGCTCATCGACGGATCAAAAAACATATCTGTTTTAATACCGGGTCCGTGACTTATTACAGTATTTGACTGAGGGAAAAATTTATACTGGACAGAGGGATTCAGCTCATAATAGCCTCTTCTCCTTACATATCCTGTTTCTGCGGTATATCCGCCACCAATAATCGACTGATTAAGTGATGCGTTAAGGAACTGAGAGGAATAGGTGATGTTTGCTGCCACAGCTGCATCTTCGAGTGAGACTCCATCCTGAAAGCTCTGATGATAGAAGGCCTTCCCCGTCCACCTGTTATCGCGGGAGGCAAGATTATATTCGATTCCTGCCACGCGATTGAATTTATTGCCTGTAAAGGTTTCATCATCAACATTATCTGTAATCTGTTTGTTAATGACGAATGCTGATATGTTGGAACGGCTGAAGAGTGTACGTTGCAAAGCGGCGACGAAGAAGTTTGAAGCAAGGATATCGTCCTTAGTGCCTGTCTGGATATCCATAATATTGACTCTCCAGTTGTTGTTAATGTTCCCGCTGAGACGTGCTCCTGCGAGGACAGGGCTGTTAAGACCTATCCGTCTGGAGAAGAAAGGCCTCACAGTCTGTGTGCCAAGATTGGCAAAGAGGTCACTGTTCTCAAGAAAAAATTGCCTCTTCTCGGGAAAGAAGAGCTCGAAACGGTCGAGGTTGGTCTGCTGTCGGTCAACCTCTACCTGCGAGTAATCGGGATTAACAGTAAGGTCGAGGTTCATGGATGTGGAGAGTATCACCTTTGCATCCAGACCGGCATTACCTTTCAATGTGAACCTGTCGGAAGTCTCGTAATTCCTGGTGGCTTTAGCTGTTAAATAAGGGATGAGTGAAAAACGCAATCCGGCTTTCCCCAGGGGCTCATCCCACATCATTGTCCCCGTGTAGGGCAGTGAACAATGCGGGAATTGTCTGGGCATCGGAGCCCATGCAGATTTTTCATTGTTCTTGAGATCGAGACGGCCAAAATTAACACCCCACTCCCTGTCTCCCTCATTATAGCGAAGACTCCGGAAGGGGATGCTCACTTCGATCACCCATCGGTCATCATAGCTTGTTATAGCTGAGCGCCATTTGATGTCCCAGCTGTAGTTCACCCTTGTGCCATCGTATTGAAGTCCTTCAGTCTGAGCGCCCGACGCCGAAATGCCGAATGCGAATCCATTGGTCTGGTCATTATATGTGTCGAAAAAGACCATGAAATTATCGTTCCTGCTGAAGTTGAAATCCCTTCGAAGAGATTCCACAGGCCTCTTTCCCGGCGTCGGGTCGAGGCAGATGACTCCCATATAGATATTAAGATTATCATAAGTCATCATTACCATAGTCTGTGCGATGGCAAAGCCTGTATCTGTAGGCGTGACGCGCTGGAATAGTCCTGTTCTTTCAGCTTTTTCCCAGACAGCTTCATCCAGTATGCCGTCAATTTTAATATCCTCATCAGTGCGGGCAATACTTATGCGGTATTTATCCCTGTTAAACCCACGTGTCTGACTGAAAATAAAATTATTATGGCCCAACAGCAGAAGAAGGGCAAATAAAGCTGTAAATCGTTGCATTGGTGAAGACAATTTTGCCGAAGATATAAAATTGATTTATAAATTTATTATCCTATTTTTATGGAGATTGAAAATTTAGGGAATATTAACATCTGATGATTATTGATATATCTCTTAACGCCACTGAATTGGGAGCAAAAGCCGCAAAGCTTATTGCCTCAAAGATAACCGATGCTGTTGACCTGAACGGAACTGCAAGAATGGTTGTTGCAACAGGAGCCTCGCAGTTTGAGACATTTCAGGCACTGGTGAAGGAAGATATCCCCTGGCAGAATGTGGAAGTGTTCCATCTTGATGAGTATCTGGGCCTTCCCCTGTCTCATCCTGCCAGCTTCAGGAAATATCTTTATGAAAGGTTTATCAATCTGGTTCCGGTAAGAAAATTCCACAGCATTGATGTTGAAGGTGATATTGAAGGTAAGATAAGTTACCTGACCAGAGAGATACGTAAACTGCCTGTTGATCTTGGAATAATAGGAATAGGAGTGAACGGACATATTGCATTCAATGACCCGCCTGCTGATTTTTCTGCCCGCGAGGCCTATATTGTTGTTAAGCTCGAGCATGAATGCAGGCTGCAGCAGGTAAACGAAGGATGGTTTTCCTCAATGGAAGAAGTACCCCGCGAAGCTGTTTCAATGACTGTATGGCAGATCATGCAGTGCAGAACGATCATCTCGAGCGTTCCTCATCTTGTTAAGGCTGAAGCCGTCTATAATACACTTACCAGCAGCCTTACAAACATGGTGCCTGCTACAATGCTCAAACAACACGGCGACCTTAACATGTTCCTGGACCGTAATTCAGTCTCGAAACTGATCAGATTCTGATTAATACAGAGAGACACAATAAGTATAAGTTAGATTTTAATTATTAATGACAATAAAGGCGATTCATTACGAAACAGACCGGCCTGTAAGAATTGAAATAACCGGAAGTTATATAACAGGTATATCGGAACTGACACCTGACAGAGAGAATAGGGGAGACCTGTATGTTGCTCCAGGACTGATTGATAATCAGATAAACGGATACGGCGGGGTTGATTTCTCAGGTAATGACCTTATATCAGAAAGAGTAAAGCAGGCCGCTGAGGCAATTATCAGTGACGGAGTTACAACCTTTATGCCGACACTGATCACCAATAGTCATGAAAATCTTATCAGGAATTTTAAGATTCTTGCTGAATCGCTCAGGGATCCCTTCCTGAAAGACACAATCCCCGGCTTTCATCTTGAAGGGCCATACATCTCAACGGAGGAGGGGTTCTACGGGTGTCATCCCGTGAAATATATAAGAAAACCCTCCTGGGATGAGTTTGCTGAATATCAGGAAGCTGCAGAAGGTAATATTATTCAGGTAACAATAAGCCCTGAGACAGAAGGCGCCCTTGAGTTTATCAGGAGATGTGCCGAAAACGATATTACCGTTGCACTGGGTCATACAAATGCACCATCGGGTATTATTGATCTTGCTGCCGGCATCGGGGCCAGACTTTCCACACATCTCGGCAACGGTTGTGCCAATATGATCCACCGTCATAATAATCCTATCTGGTCCCAGCTTGCCAACGACAGGCTGACACCCACCCTGATTGCCGACGGCCACCACCTCCTGCCCGAGGAGATAAGGGTTTTCCATAAGGTGAAAGGATCTGATAATATAGTTCTCACTTCCGATGTTACTCATCTGGCGGGTATGAATCCGGGAAATTATTTTTATTTTGGAAGCGAAGTTGTTCTCACCGCTGACGGCCTCATTAAGAATCCGGTACTTAATTGTCTGGCAGGGGCTTCATTACCTTTAAGCAAAGGAGTCGGGACGATGATGAGTCACACCGGCTGTACTTTGGGCGAAGCGATAAGAATGGCTTCTTCAAATGCGGCACGCATTTACGGACTTGACGACAGGGGAGTGCTTGCCCCCGGTAAGCGGGCTGATCTGATTTTGTTTGAATTAAAAGATAATATATTAATTATTAAAGAGGTTTTCAAATCAGGCAAAAGGCAGTGATATGAACACGATTGATTACATAGTATTATTCGGGTATTTTGTTATGATAACTGCCTTCGGAATCTGGATTTCGAGGAAGATAAAGACCAGTGATGGCTATTTCCGGGGTGGAAGGACATTCAAGTGGTACATCATGATTGGCCAGGCATTCGGAGTGGGAACCCATGCAGAGATGCCCGTTGCTCAGACGGGTGCAACCTTCAGTCACGGCTTTGCCACTATATGGTATCAATGGAAGAACATGCTCATCACACCCTTTTACTGGCTTATAGCACCCTTTTACCGCCGTAGTGAACGAACCACGGTGGGGGAGATAATTGAAGACAGGTATGGAAGTACGATGGGACTTGTTTATACCATTTTTGCAATAACTTTCTTTGTTTTCTGCATGGGAGTGATGCTGCAGGGGGCCGCCAAGGTAATATCGGTGGCCTCAGGAAATCTTATATCTCCCAATATGGTTGTCATGGCAATGACAGTGGCTTTTATTCTATACAGTTTTGTAGGAGGGCTTGTTGCTTCGGCGTATACTGATTTCATACAGTCATTTCTGATAATCACTCTGTCGGTTATGCTCATACCTCTGGGTCTCAGGGAGGTGGGCGGATTCCATTCCATGAGGGAGGTCCTGCCTGAAAACTTTTTTGTTCTCCTGAGCAGCGAGAGCGGGATAGATGCCTTCACAATTGCGATGCTTGCCGTTAACGGTATTGTCGGAATTACTGCCCAGCCCCACATGATATCAATGTGTGCCACCGGCAATACCGAGAGAGCGGGGCGCATAGGCCAGACTTTCGGATCGATGGTAAAACGACTGATAACCATAGGCTGGGCGCTGACAGGACTTGTGGTAGCAGCACTGGTTATCAAGACCGGAACAATATTGCCTGATCCTGAGATGGCTTTCGGATATGCCTGCAGTGTACTTCTTGTTCCGGGGCTTACAGGTCTGATGCTTTCCGCGATCGTTGCAGCCAATATGTCGTCCTGCTCTAACTTCATGGTAAACACCGGGGCCCTATTTACTCAAAATCTCTTCAAGAAATATCTGCGTCCGGATGCATCCGACAGAAGCCTGCTCTGGATGGGACGTTATTCCGGACTGGCATTATCCATATTGGCGGTGCTTTTTGCACTCAGCATAAAGAATGTCCTGCATGCTTTCCTTTTTACCGAAACACTGGCCGCTTTCATGGGAATAATTTTCCTTGGCGGGGTAATCTGGAAGCGGGCCAACAGGTATGGAGCCGCTGCTGCCGTTACAGTTTCTGTTTTATTATATTATCTCCTGAATATTCTTTCATCAGGGCAACTAATGCTGGTTTATAAATGGCAGCCCGCTCCGTTCGGCATTTCAATGGCTGCAGGATTTTTCGCCTTCTGGTTTGTAAGCATTCTCACAAAGCCCGAAGAGAAGGAAAGAATTGAAACATTTTTTGATAATATGAGGCGCAAATCGGATGCAAAAGAGCCCGGGCCGGACGGGAAAAAGCCAATGGCATCGGAAACCGGAGATGATCTGTTGCTGCTTGATCTGCCAGGATGGAAGAAGAAGGAGAGACGGAAAGGTTTCCTGAAGAGGTATCGCGAGGATCTGGCAGGATTCATTCTGAGCTGGGCGTTCGTGGGATTCCTTATTCTTCTGGCATGGGCCATACTTCAGATCAGGTGAAAAAATAATGATAATATGTGTTCAGGGTTGTGATTTGTAAATACCAGATAAAATTTGTAATTTTATAAAATATTTAATACAGGAGAAGATGGGAAGATTTGGAGTTACAGAGATAATACTGATTTTACTTGTTGTTGTCCTTCTTTTTGGGGGCCGTAAGATACCTGAACTGATGAAAGGGATAGGTCAGGGACTCAAAGATTTCAAGAAGGCTTCGAAAGTGGATGACGACACTGATAAGATCAAAGCCGATGCCAAAGAGGGATCGAAGAGTGAATAAACACTGCTGAAACGGCTAATATTATTACATTTTAATAATCAATCAGTAACAAGGTACTTCGGTGCCTTTCTGTGTTTAGTTGTCTGTTCGTAACTATAGGCAATCTCTATCAGCTGTGGTTCGCTCCATGCCATGCCAAAAATCGTAATACCGACCGGCAATTCTCCTATAAACCCCATTGGAAGAGTGATAGCTGGATATCCTGATATTGCTGCGGGTGATGAACTTCCACCGAAGTAATGATCCCCCAGGATCAGGTCTGTCTTCCAGGCAGGAGTTCCTGTCGGGGCAATCAGTGCATCCAGCCGGTACTTATTCATTATATGGTCAATCCCTTCTTCTCTGGTTGCTTTCAGCATTGAAGCGAGAGCTCTTTTGTATTCAGGAGAGTCCAGTGAACCTTTTTCTTCGGCCATCTCAAATATCTTCTGGTTGAAATATTGCAGCTCTGTGGGGTCATTTCTGTTGAATTCGATAAGCTCCTTAAGGCTTTTTACGGGAACATCTCCTCTGACCGTCTTAAAATAAGTGTTGAGACCATCCTTAAATTCATACAGCATTACCTCATAAGAGGCAGAGTAATATCCCTGACCCATCCCTTCAGTTATTTCAATCACTTCTGCTCCCTCCTTTATCATTTGTTTAACAGCCTGGTACATGAGTGAGTCAACCCTGTCGAGTTTCCCCATCGACTCTTTGTAGAGCCCCAGTCGTTTACCTTTAAGTCCATCTCTCTTAAGTGATGACCTGTAATCTGCCGGGTATTTTCCCTCGGAGGCAGAAGTTTTGGAGTCGGAAGGATCAATGCCGGTAAGTGTTCCGAGGCATATTGCAGCATCCTCAACGGTTCTGCCCATTGGCCCGGGTGTATCCTGCGTGAAAGAGATGGGGATTATTCCTGAACGGCTTATCAGACCAACTGTCGGTTTGATCCCTACAATTCCGTTATTGTTTGAAGGACAAACAATCGATCCGTTCGTTTCGGTGCCTATGGCCAGCACACACAGATTGGCAGAGACTGCCACACCCGAACCGGAACTTGATCCGCAGGGGTTGCGGTCAAGGACATATGGGTTTTTTGTCTGTCCTCCTATGGCGCTCCAGCCGCTTGATGAGTTTGTGGCCCTGAAATTAGCCCATTCGCTAAGATTAGCTTTGGCGATGATCACAGCCCCAGCCTCTCTCAGTTTTCTGGCTACATGGCTGTCAGCAGAAGGATAAGAGTTGCGCAGCGCTATGGCTCCTGCGGTATTGGGCATATTGTCGTGGGTATCAATATTATCCTTGAGGATTACAGGTATCCCGAAAAGGGGTCCCCTTATCTTGCCGGATGCAAGTTCCCTGTCAAGCTCACCTGCTATCTGGAGGGCATCCGTATTGATCTCAATGATAGAATTGAGGGCAGGGCCGTTTTTGTCGATCAGGATTATGCGGTCGAGATAAGCCGAAATAATATCATGAACACTGTATCTCCCGTTCCTGTAACCCTGTTGTAGCTCCTCAATGGTTATCTCTTCAAGCCATGTGTGCTCATCAGGCTCATGCTCTGAAACCTTTTCCGGCGACCTGCAGCTGTTATGGAAAAGACTCATAATCAGAACTGCAACAATAATTATAACTGACCGGTAATTCATAACATAATTATTTTAAGTTGGTTTTTATCTAAGTAAATTTAAATAATTATGCCGGAAAATAACCAGTATTGAAAAGAAATGTCATTCAGACTATCAGATACCCCGTCAAAAGGTATATTTTAATAGATAAACAGGAAGATCAGAGGCAGAATAATGCCAATGACTGTGAGCACTGCTCCTCTCCGTGTGATGCCATTTCTGCCCTTAACTATGAATAATCCGGTGATGGTAACTAATATGAGGGAAACACAATAGAGATCACTGAAATATTTCCACCATTTACCCGGGTTATAATGAAGAAAGTTGACCTGGTAGAAAAGAGGTCTTTTGGTTATGCGCTGCAAAAGTACATCTCCTGTGGAAGCATTTACCTGTACGACACCTCCCTGGATATAAATTGTAAGCCTGCTTCCATCAGGGAAATGGAATGCTTTATACTCAATTTTGTCATCAAGGGTTTCAAGAAGAGTTATCGCATCCTTTTCGCTGAAGCTCTCCCGTTCTATCGTGGCATCGGTTTTGAAAGACCTGTTATCAATGATGTAATTAGGATTCCAGTCGTGCTTGTGGTTGAGAGCTATCCCGGATATTGCATATATCAGGGTCATTCCCGCAATAAGATAACCTATGTCACGGTGAGTGACCCTGTTAAATTTCGAAAGATTCATTTTGTTTATTCAGCCGCTCTTACTTGACAGTATGCCTGTTGTACACCATCATCAGGTCACTCAGGACAGGCTGTCTTGCCAGGGCTGTTTCGGTTTCACACGAATCTGTGCCTGCTTCCGCGTGCGCACCGGCGGCATGCATTCCCTCTCCGCCTTCCGGCTCGGTTGAGGCGGTACCCGTTTTTTCTAATGTCCCTTCAACGACAATACTGCTTCCAAGCAGTTCCGTCGGAAACTTGGGCATATCCTCACCTGCAGTTATAAAGAGCCTGATATCGGGATTATCACCCACAATAAACATCTTCTTGCCACTCATCATGCATACATGAACCACCTTCCCCTCAACACTGATATTCTTCCCGACGAAATCCTGGGGATGTTCAATCAGTTCGGCAAATTCAATATTCGCTGACTCAATTGGTCCTTCTGCTGAGGAATCATTTTTGCTACCCGTACTGCCGCATGAAGCAACCACCAGGCCAATAACCATGACGGATAATAACTTTCGGATCATAACTCTATTTTTTTTAATTGTTTGCGTTTTAAGTATACGCTGCAATTATAAAGAATTTTTAGCAACCAGAGAGTATAATCTGACAAATATCACATCAGTTATTCATCCGTTAGCCATCATCTTTCAATCCTTTGCCCTGAGCCCTGAGCCCTGAGCCCTTTGCTCTTCGCCCTTCGCCCTGAGCCCTGCCGTCGTCCCGATAATTCGCGACTATGGCTGGAAAAGCCTCAGCCCTCAGCTTAAAACAGGTATTTCTTAAGCAACTCTATGCCTTTCTTTATCTCTTCCCGTCCGCTCGACTCGATCCCGTACCATCCACGGTAACCGGCATCTTTCGATATCTTTATCATTTTAGCTGTCAGCTCTTCGGTGGGCTGATTCCTGTATGACATACCGCCTGCATAAGGCAGTGTCTTAATAAGGTAATCAACGTTGTCAAAGTCCTTCGATGGTTGCCGCCAGTCGGGATAACTGCCGAAATAGAGACAGTTCACCTCTTTCATCAGAGATACCATCCAGTCGGCATCGTTAGACACGCCTCCGTGGTTTTCGATCAGCACACTTATCTTTGCGGGCACGGCATACTCCAGCAATTTAAGATATGTTTCTGCAGAGTGCTTCAGAGCCTCTTCCTTGTTGACATTGGCTGGTCCCCTGCAGTTTGTTCGTATCGAATGGCATCCGAGGTAGTGAGCTATATCGATCCATTTGCGATGATTGATGTCAAATTGTCTTTTTTCCTCTTTTGTCATCGAGCAGCCATCACCTTCATCATCAACCATGATAAGCACCATGGTGACTGCATGCTCTTCTGCGTTGCGTTTCAGTCTTCTCAGATAGCCTTCGGTAGGAACCTCGAATAACGTATTCACGAATTCGATTCCATTCAGACCAAAATCCTTTCGTGCAATGGCAGGGAAGTCAAGATTCTTCCATTTTCCTGACCTTATCTCATCCACAAGTGCCCATTGGGCAAGGGAGATGTCATCCTTTATCATTCTGGGTGCTGGCGCCGCCAGGGATGCCTGCAGTGCTGATGGGGCTATCAGTCCCGCAGCACCTGCCAGCACCGATCTTTCAACAAAGTTTCTTCGTGTTATTTTTTTCATCGGTTAGTGGTTTTAGATATTGTTGAGACGGGTCTCAGACCCGTTTTTACTGTATGTTGAGACAGGTCTCAGACCCGTCTTTACTGTCATGGGCCCTTAGCTCCCAGCCCTCAGCCCTCAGCTCCCAGCTCCCAGCCACTATATCTCCCAACCTGGCCTGTACTCTCTTGTGAGGTACTGATTTGCTTCGGGCAGATTTGTTATCTTCATGTTTACATGGTCATATTCTACTTTGGCTCCTGTCCTCAGTGCGACAGCTCCGAGCAGGATGGTCTCAGATACCGGACCTGCAAAGAGGAAACTACCGGGGGCCTGTGTGTTGTTCCTGAATGCTTCAATCCAGGCTGCATTGCCGGTAAGACCGGTTACCTCCGGGACCTCAGTGCTCACTTCCTTCATTCTGCTTTCCGGAATCAGAACAGGATTTTCGCCTCTGAATCCGGCAAGTATTTTACCCTTATCGCCGACGAACATCATTCCCTCACGTGAGAAGTTTTTTCCTTCGGCTGCGAGCTCATCAGGGACCGGAGGTCTCATGCCACCATCGTACCATATCAGTTCAAACGGGGGAAGCTCTTTCCGGGCCGCGAATTTGAACCGGACAATGCACGAAAGAGGAAAGGCAACGTTATTGGTAACTCCCAGAGCAACGCTGTCGCGTACTGTACAGGTTGTAGTCCCATAAGCTTCTGCACTAATGGCAGGCGTATCAATTCCCAGAGTCAGAAAAAGAGGAAACAGGCTGTAATGACCCATGTCAGCAATGCTTCCAGCTCCGAAATCGTACCAGCCCCTGAAAACTGCATGGGTATAATTGGGATGGTAAGGACGGTGAGGAACCGGTCCGAGCCAGAGATCCCAGTCGAGGCCTGGAGGAACGGGTGGTGTATCTATTGGGTTCGTCTGCCACTGGGGCCAGACAGGCCTGTTGGACCAGTTATGGATCTCCTTCAGTGTGCCAATTACACCCTCCTTCAGCCACCTTTTTACAAGATCGTAACCGGTTCTCCGGCTCCAGGCGAGAAGATGCGTGCTCATGCCCGTCTTTTTTGCCGTTTCAGCCGTTACCCTGAATTCGTGTATCCGGTTGGCTATAGGTTTGTGAGTGACAACATGCTTACCCTTCTTCATGGATGCTATTGCAACAGTAGCATGCAGGTGATCAGGGGTCATGATCTTAATAGCATTTATATCTCCTTCTTTTTCAAGAAGTTCACGGAAATCAGCATAGGAGGAACAGCCCTTGTAGGTGCCTGAAGGTTTTGATTTGCCATAATATTTCTGAACGAATTCCTGACCTACATCCCTTCCTCCGGGAATGCCTTTCAGCCCTTCTCCCCAGGTTTTATCTTCAAGGGCATTACGGATATTGTTCCGGATGCCATTCAGCGACCAGTCTACATAGTCAGTTGTAAACTTGTTAGGGTCACAGACTGCAACAATCTGAATTGAAGGATCTGCAATAAGGCTTGTCATTTCCCTGAGTCCCTGGGTCCCGCATCCGATATAGCCAAGAGTTATCTTGTCGGCTGGTGCGACATGACCCCGCCCACCAAGTACATGACGCGGGACGACAGTGAATGCAAGGGAAGCAGTGGCAGCCGACTCCAGAAACTTTCGTCGATTGATTCTTTTCATAGATCTCTTTTTAATCAGGTTAGATATTAACAGAAGAAAGTAACCAAATGTACACAATTCAATAAAAAAAAACCGGTATTAAATGATAATAATCCGATTATTTTGTATTCCCTGTTGCCATCGTGTAGCTTCCTGATCCGTCAGGGCTGTTCTCTCTGTCCTTTAAGTATGGAATAAGTTCTGCGTTTGCCAGCCTGTATTTCTCAGGACGTTCCGGCATTGTGGTATGCAGCAGGGGGCCGGGCTCAAGTCCCTGTTCAATTATGACGAATTTATCGTTTGATTCACCAGGTATAACCACCTTTTTAAGACCACTTTTCGTATAAACCACCGGAATTGAATCAGGTCCTGTCCTGACACAATCCAGGGGTACATAAACGACATTGTCAAATGTTTTTATGAATATCTTATTGTCGGTTGTCATGGCAGGACGGAACGCCGGGTCAATCCCGTCAATTTTAATCTGCGCTTCGAACATCTTAAAATCGCTGTTGGGAAGAGTCTCTCCGATATTGGCTAAATTGAGAACAGTTCCCTTAAACACCTTATCAGGGAGTGCATCCACTGTTATGTCAACTTTCTGACCCGGCATTACCCTGCTTATCTCTATTTCGTTGATGAATACTTTTGATACCATTGATGACAGATCAGGCAGTGTGGCGACAACGCGGTCAAATGGACTTATGGATGATCCTTCCCTCCTTTTGTTGCCCCGTCTGTCTCTAAAATAGACTACCATTCCCGGGGAGGGAGCTGTTATTGTAAAACTGTTTATAAGATCCTGAGTATCGTTCACTCTCCTCTGGATCCTTCCTATCATGGTTCTCCTGTTGTTGATATCTCTTTCTAATTGGGCAACTCTGAGTTTATAAAATCTCTCTCTCTGATCCAGCGTACGCCGGGCCTGTTCAAGGTTTATCTCAGCCTGTCTTATAATCGCCGGCGATTCATATTGTGAATTTTGAAGGGTAATCCTTGCTTCTTCAACTGCAAACTTCTGGTTTCTAATATTATCGCGTAATCCATTCAGGACAACAGCAGAGTCGAGCAATCTCATTTCAATATCCTGTTGCATACTGGTAAGCCTTTCAATCTGATCCTTGAGATCATTCGCATACGTCGTCCTGTCAAGAGTCGCTACATAATCACCCTCCTGGACAATAGTTCCTTCAGGTACCATATCCTGGATGCGTATGTTCGACGACCTGACATCTCTTCTCTGAGCAATGTCGGGTCCTAAAATATCCACAGACCGTTCAGCCATCAGTTCTCCAGTGGTATTAATGGTAATTTCAAAACTCCCCTGAAAAACCTCTGCGAAAGCAACAGAGGAATCAGATTTTCCTGTGATAACGGAAAAAATGACAAGGAATATTATCGCAAATCCAGCTATTATTCCGGTAGTTATAAATGTTTTTTTCATCCTGTTTCGTTCAAACTCCAGTTAAATATGCTGTAAAAATAGGAAAATCGGCATCTATTATATGTTCATTAATAATTATTTAACTATATTTAACATAGCTAAAATAAGACATCCTTAAACTCCAGGAGTCCTCTCTTTATTTAACACGGGGGGTAACAAATTGTTTAAAACATGTGCCCGGCCTTCGCTGTCCTTCGTTCAGCTTTGGCTGGCAAAGCCTGGGATTCTTATTTAACCTGTGCCCTCGTTGCTGTCTGGACCACAACGGACTTTCTCCATTCATAGGTGGATCCAAGGTTCAGTAAAACATCATATGTTCCCGGGGGAGCTGCACTGGTGAAGGCCTGAACATCACATCTCATCAACTCCAGGTTCCTGTCGGGGGCCGCTTTCCCCTGTTGCTTGTCTGCCGTACCGGCAGGATATAGATGTAATGCCTTAACATCTTTATTTACACCGGAATAGGATATAACCCCGGCATTAAGATTTGTAGTGATCGCATAGCTGATGTCAGGCTTCATAGTGAAGTTTTCCAGCCAGATTTTTTGCTGACGTTCGGGCGTCCCCAGAGTTATCAGGATGTCATATGTCCCGGGCTTAATGGTTCCCGCCTTTTTCCCTTTAGACTCAACAGGAGGGACAGGTTTGTCATGATTACCTTTCAGATAAAATGTGGCAGCACCGCAATCCGGATTGGTTTCCTGGTTGCCTTTGTACCTCTCAACTTTTGATTCGTACGAGGCAAGACCTTTCTGGCTGCCCTGTTTCTCGTCAATCGTGTACTGATAATCGTACAGTGTAATTGAAACATTGGTTTTCGATTGAGGCTTGATAACCACATTTTCGATATCAAAGCTCAGAGTTCCGGGTTTGCCCGCCAGCTTGAACGTCATTTTAAGGGTGTAAGTTCCGGGTTTTACTCCCTTTAGACTTACCTCTTTCCCGGCACTGAAGAGTTTAAAAGAGGTACTCGAGGTTAGCGTTCCAAGCGTTCTTACACTTACAGTTACCGGGGTTGCCTTATCGGCAGCAGTAAGAGTGCCAAAGCTCTGGTTTACCCATACCTGGTTCCATCCATATTCCGGTCTGATATTGATCCCATTATCAAGACGATAGGTGTAGTTAGAGACCTTCTGAGCCTGTAATGTAATTACCATTAAAGCCAGTAATTTGAATAAGATAAAGAACTTTTTCATGACCTCACAGTTTTAAATTATATGATGATCTATTCAAAGTTACATTTTTAATCTGAATGGAAGAAAAATAATTAGCAGTATTGATAGTTAAAATTATCTGCAGGAGGAATAAACCGGGCATTATATTTGTCAGTTAATTACAGAACGGAATACGAAACGGACAGGTAAAAACAAACATGATATTCAATAAAAAATTGATAATATGAAGAGTACAGGAAGAATTACATTGATTGCGGCAATGCTTCTGTCAGCAGGCATATTGTCGGCTGACGCGCAAAGAGGCATGAGGAGCATTGAGGACACCAGCCGAATTACCCGAAGCGGCAGATACATGGATCTGGACCAGATAAGGCCGATGAGACAGATTCCCGATTCGATCAGGATGAGAATAGACAGAGGGATAATGGGACCTTACAGGTATGCTCCGGGAAGAGAAATCCGTGATTTCCAGAGGTACGGATGGAGAAGAGGATACTATCCCGGAATGAGAGAAATGAGAGAGGGGTATGGCAGACATCAGTTCCGGATGGATCGGTTTTACCCCGGACGCGACAGAATTCAGAGAGCTCCTGTTCCGCGGGCGGGAATTGCCAGACCTTATATTGAAAGGCTTCCCGGACTGACTGATGAGCAGAGGGAGGAACTGAATAACATCAGGCAGAAACAGCTCGACGAAATGAGAAAATTCAGGGAGGAGAACCTTCAGAGAATGGAAAAGTTCCGGGAGGAAAACCGGAAAAGAATGCTGGATATTCTCACTCCGGAACAAAGGAAATGGATTGAGTCGGGAACTGTTCATTAACAATAATCAGATTATTAGAGACGGCACCTTTAAAAGGTGTCGTTTTTTTTTGTTTTTTAATGTGTATATTTGACATAAAAACCGGCACAAGTGATAAAACTATTTAACGAGAGACTTAGGTTATTTCTTGCAATAAGCACCGGAATATTCCTGTTTATCCTCTTCTTCCAGCCTTTCCCGCTCAACAGGTACGACCTTAATAATACACTCCTTTTCGTGGCAGGATTCGGAGGAATAATATTCCTGCTGATGTTCCTGGTTTTTATTCTTATCGCCTGGATAATTACCCGGGATTTGTCCTCAGAAGTTCAGAACTCATCTCTGAAGGTATTGATTGAATTCATGTATATTGCCTTATGCACCGTAGCCCTCACCTTTTATTTGCGATATGTGGGCTCTGTGAAGATCACCTTCTTTATTGTCTTTAAAACAGTTCTAATCTGTTTTATTCCTCCTGTTACAGCCAGGTTATACGACATGTTCAGAAGGCTTAAAGAAGAGAACGACACTCTCCGGTCGCAGAAAATGGTTGCCCAGGAACAGGTTTACAGATATGAAGAAGAGATACTGAACAAGACAGTCCAGTTTGTTTCAGGGGATAAATCCGAAATCCTTGCTTTAAAGGTTGCAGAAATAACTCTGGTAAGATCTGCAGATAACTACGTGGAGGTAATATTTAAAGATGGTGAGAATTTTAAAAGAAGCCTTATCAGAAATACATTGAAGAATATTGAACTCCAGCTGAAGGATTATTCATTCTTTATCAGGTGCCACAGGACCTCTGTTATTAACAAATACTTCGTGGAAAAACTGAGCCGAAGCTACAATAACCACTGGATAACAATTAAAGGGTTCAATGAGAAAGTTCCGGTGTCAAGGCAATATATCATTGCAGTAAGAGAAGCTCTCAAACCGCCGGATGGTGAATGGCATTTACCCCTGACAGACGACAATGGCCCCGGAACCAGTTCATCCGTACCATAAAAAGTGGCACTGATCACTTATTCTTGTTACCTGGAAATTCTGAGAATAATTTTGCGGAAAACAATCATTCCGCGAAATGAATATTCTTTTAGTATACCCCGAATTTCCCGATACCTACTGGAGCTTTAAG
>CAZWFL010000027.1:0-49063 GCA_964633195.1 uncultured Rikenellaceae bacterium
GTCACAAATTGATTTACCCAGCACTCCGCCTTCGCCAAGGCTACGGCGGACAAAGCCCGCACCCAGTACCCAGGACCCAGTACCCAGGACCCCCGCCTGACCGACGTCAGTCGGGCAGGCAGTACCCAGGACCCAGTTATTCCCAGTTCAGGATAACCTTCCCACAGTCGCCCTGCTCCATTATTTCAAATCCTTTAATATAGTCGTCGATGCTGAACCGGTGAGTTATTACAGGATTGAGATCGATGCCTCCTATGATCATCATCTCCATCTTGTACCATGTCTCCCACATCTCCCTTCCGTATATTCCCTTGAGGGTTATTGCCTTGAATATTATTTCGCTCCATGGCACTTCAAAATCTGAAGGGAGTATCCCGAGGAGAGCGATGCTGGAGCCGTTATACATGTTGGATATCATTTCGTTGAAGGCTTTGGGCGACCCCGACATCTCGAGACCTATATCAAAACCTCTCATACCCAGTTTTTTAACGGTATCTGATATCTTCTCTCCCTTTGAAGGATTGACAGTAAGGGTGGCTCCCATTTTTTTTGCTATTGCAAGCCTGTAATCGCTGAGGTCGCTGGCTACAATAAACCTTGCTCCTGCATATTTGGCAATAGCTATTGCCATATTGCCAATGAGCCCTGCACCTGTCACAAGTACATCTTCTCCGAGCAGGGGGAAGGAGAGGGCTGTATGGGTGGCATTTCCGAAAGGATCCATGATCGCTGCCCATTCGTCAGGTATCCTGGAGTCGAGGGGAACTACGTTTGAAGAGGGTATCTTCACATATTCGGCGAATGATCCGTCGATGTTGACCCCTATGCCTATGCTGTTTTCACATACGTGTTCCTTGCCCCGGCGGCAGTTCCTGCAATGCCCGCAGGCAAGATGGCCCTCGCCGGTAACACGGTCGCCGATCTTTAAATTTGCCACTCCCGCACCCATCTCAGCTACATATCCCATATACTCATGGCCTGTTACCAACGGGGTTTTAATGGTCTTCTGAGCCCAGCTGTCCCATTTGTAAATATGAAGGTCAGTCCCGCATATAGCTGATTTCTTCACTTTAATTATGACATCATTAAGTCCCGGCTCAGGGACAGGGACCTCCTGCATCCATAAACCCTTTTCGGGTCGCGCTTTTACCAGAGCTTTCATCTTTGTCATAGGGAAACGATAAAATGCTAAGTTAATATAAATCTCTGTCAGGAAGAAACGAGCAGGGCTCATGAATATTGATTTTATTCATTTGTTCCCGGTTTTAAATAAACTGAATATTGTCACGGGGTTTAACTATCTTTGTAAATGACAGAAACCTTAAGAACAATTTTATGGCAGGAATAAGGGTACGCTTTGCTCCGAGCCCGACAGGCCCGTTGCATATAGGTGGTGTAAGAACTGCCCTCTATAATTACCTTTTTGCACGACATAACGGAGGCGCTTTTATTCTCAGGATAGAGGATACCGATATGGCAAGGTTTGTAGGAGGTGCCGAAGAGTATATCATTGAAGCTCTTGACTGGTGTGGGATCAAGCCTGATGAAGGTGTAAGGGAAGGAGGAGATTTCGGGCCCTATCGCCAGAGCGACAGGAAGGACCTTTACAGGCAGTATGCCGTTGAACTTATAAACAGGGGTGATGCCTATTATTCTTTCGACACCCCGGAAGAACTTGAGCAGATGAGGCAGGAGTATGAGCAAAAGGGATCAGCCTTTATATATAATGCCGAAGCCAGGGAAAGATTGCAGAATTCAATATCACTGCCCGAGAGTATTTGGAGATCATGGATTGAGGAAGGCAGACCATATGTCATCAGATATATGATGCCGGTCGATGAGGATATCCATTTTGATGATATAATACGCGGACATATTGTTGTAAACTCATCAACACTTGACGATAAGGTTCTCTTCAAATCGGACGGGATGCCTACATATCATCTTGCGAACATTGTTGATGATCATCTTATGGAGATAAGCCATGTGATTCGGGGGGAAGAGTGGCTGCCGTCAGTACCACTTCATGTGGTGCTTTACCGTTCGTTTGGCTGGGAAAAGCCTCTTTTCGCACACCTGCCGCTTATCCTTAAGCCCGACGGCAAGGGAAAGCTGAGCAAACGCGACGGCGACCGGCTGGGATTTCCCGTATTCCCGCTCTTCTGGCCTTATGGTGATACTGCAAAAGGGTATCGCGAGGAGGGCTATTACCCCGGGGCATTCGTTAACATGCTGGCGCTCCTGGGCTGGAACCCGGGCACCGAGCAGGAGATATTCTCTATGGAAGAGCTTATCGCGGAGTTCTCTCTTGAGAGAGTGGGTAAATCAGGAGCACATTTCGATCCCGATAAAGCCCGATGGTTCAATCATCAGTATCTTCAGATGAAGCCGGCCAACAAGCTTGCGATTGAATTCAGGGAAGTACTCAGATCCAAGGGATTTCATATTGATATTGTACGTCTGGAGGTGCTCATAGGCCTTGTAAAAGAGAGAGTCAGTTTCGCCAGGGAGATATGGGATCAGACAGATTTCTTCTTCAGGGCACCTGAGGATTACGATGCTGATTCAGTGAAGAAACGATGGAAGGAGAATACCCCCGCTATTCTTGAAGAACTGGTGACCATATTTGAAAAAACCGAAGATTTTAAACCTGCCGCCCTTGAAACAGCAGTTAAAGGCTGGATTGAAGCAAGAAGTCTCAGCATGGGTGAAGTAATGAATCCCTTACGTCTGGTTATTGTAGGAGCATTGAGAGGGCCTCATATTTTCGATATTATTTACTGGATAGGCCGCGAGGGAACGATTAACAGGATTAAAAACGGGATTGCCACTATTACAGGTCAGTAGGATGATTTTCCCGAAACCCGGAGATTATATAGATGTTCATACACACGGTTCACAACACGAAGACGGGATTTTCACTGTGGAGAATCTCATGGCGAATGAGGTAACACTACCATCAGATATTCCCGACAGATGTTGTACGATGGGAATACATCCATGGCACCTTACCGAAGGCAATTACCAGTACCTGCTTGAAAAGGTCAGGGTGTCAGCAGCAGCACCCAATCTTGTCGCAGTGGGAGAAGCAGGATTTGACATGCTCAGGGGCCCTTCGGTGACCCTTCAGACTGATGTGTTTGAAGCCCAGGTAAAAATTGCAGCAGAACATGCTAAACCTGTAATAATCCATTGTGTGAGGGCATGGAGCAACCTGCTGGCTGCACATAAAAGACTGAAACCAGACACGCCATGGCTGGTTCATGGATTCAGGGGAAAGAGAGAACTTGCCCTTCAGCTGATGTCCCGCGGGATATATATTTCATTCTGGTTTGATTTTGTGCTTAGAAGGGAATCATCCGGTCTGATAAGGTCGTTGCCTGCCGGTAAGATACTTCTTGAAACGGACGGGGCAGATGTGGATATCAGGGACATTTACAGGAAAGTATCGGATGATCTTGATATAGAGACAGATGAGCTGAAAAAGTTATTATTTGATAATTACTTGCGGCTATTTCACGCCTCTGCATAATAATAAAATGTATCAGTATGACCGACTGGTTATCGCGGAGCGAATTGTTAACAGGGAAGGAAAAGCTTGAAAGGCTCAGGGATTCAGGCGTTCTGGTTGCCGGGCTCGGGGGAGTGGGATCGTATGCTGCAGAGATGATTTGCAGGGCCGGGGTAGGCTCGATGACCATTGCTGACGGTGATACGGTTCATGTCACGAACCGGAACAGGCAGCTCCAGGCTCTATGGAGCACGGAGGGAAAGGCTAAGGCAATGGTGATGGGAGAGCGCCTTATGGATATCAACCCCGGTCTTAAACTGACAATTGTTCAGGAGTACATTCGCGATGAGAGAATGATTGAGCTCCTCGATTCAGGTTTTGATTATGTTGTTGATGCTATCGATACCCTCTCTCCAAAGGTTTTTCTTATTTATCACAGCGTAAAGAAGAACATACCCATTGTCAGTTCGATGGGTTCGGGCGGCAGGTATGATCCTGCAGCGATAAGGATCACCGATATTTCCGGAACAACTGGCTGCCCTCTTGCCAGGATACTGAGGAAAAGGCTGCACAGACTCGGCATAAGGGAAGGCGTTACGGCAGTCTGGTCGCCGGAGGTGATTGACAAAAGCCGTGTCATTCCTTTGCAGGGCGAAAGGAACAGGGCTTCAGTGGTGGGCACAATTTCTTACATGCCTGCCGCTTTCGGTATTGCATGCGCCTCGGTAGTGATCCGTAACCTTGCCGGGATTACCCCTGATGTCTGACTAAAGAGAACCTGTCATCCCGACCGGAGGGAGGAACCTCCTCCATTATTACTGCACTTTATTCCCGCTCTTTTCTGATGTGCGTTTAAAGATATAATAAGCCGGAATACCAATTATTACAGTGAAGGATGCTATTGATGACTCTACAGGCCTCTCGAGGAATGAAAGGAAAAGAATCATCACTCCCGCGAGAATATATATTATCTGTACCACAGGGAATCCCGGAAGGCGGAGTGCACCCGGATTGGTTGCCCTCTGTTTGAAGACCCCGATCACCGACATTACCGGGAAGATCCCAAGGGCAAATCCCATATAGGTGAGAACCTGCTCAAATGTCCCCGAGAACACAAGCACCACCGCAATGACACACTGAAACACTATGGAGTTTGAGGGCACCTCGAACCTCTTGTGGATTTTTGCCGCTGCCTTGAAGAAGAGGCCATCTTTTGCCATTGAATAATAGACCCTGGGACCTATTATGATGAAGGCGCTCAGTGATGAAAAGAGAGCAAATGCAATAATCATTGAAAACAACACATCGGCAGATTTTCCGAAGAGATTACCCATAGCCAGCCCGCCGACTGAAATGACACCCTTCATATCTTCGGGATTGATGCCGTATACATAGAGGAAATTAAGAGCGAGGTACAGCAGCATAACTATTCCCGTTCCATAGATAAGGGAGCGGGGCAGGATCTTTCGCGGATTCTTAATTTCTGCACCCAGGTAGGTTGAGGCGTTCCATCCGCTGTATGCGAACATTATCCACATAAGGGAGAGCCCGATCGTTTTCCATCCTGCCAGTCCTGACTGCAACCCGGTACCCTCACTGAAATTGCTTAAGTCACCCTTTCCTGAAAGGAGTCCGGCACCCAGCAGCAAAACAATAAGCCCCACTTTCATTATGGTAAGGACATTTTGTATCCTTGCCCCTGTCTTGATCCCCCTGTAATGTATCCAGGTGAATATTACAATTACACTGATTGAGATGAGCTTTTTTGTTGCTTCCGGGCCCATTATGCCGGAGGTTTCGAACCAGCCCGTAAAACCCGGGACAGCCCTTGTAAAATACTCGCTGAAGCCCATTGCCGATGCAGCAATAGGCGCTGAAAATCCTACTATGAATGATACCCAGCCGCTGAGGAAACCGAACATGGGATGATAAAGTTTTGAGAGAAAAAGGTATTCACCACCTGCTCCGGGCATTGCCGCTCCAAGCTCACCATAACTGAAAGCCCCGCACAGGGCGATAATACCTCCGACCGCCCACAGGACCAGCATAAGGACAGGATCGTTAAGTCCGGCCATCAGTAGTCCCGTTGTAGTGAAAATACCTGCGCCAATCATATTGGCAATGACAATATTAGTAGTAGGGAAAAGCCCCAGCTTCCTCTGCAGTTTTTCTTCCGCCATAAAATGATTTGATTATTTTGCTGATTTTTTGTAACTTATTGATAACCCTCCTCCTGCATTGTTGACAGTGGTCTCGTAATTGCTCAGGCTGCGGACATATTCAAGGAATTCATCCTGCCCGCTCCGGAAACCGCCACGTCCGCCACGTCCGCCAAAACTGCCTGAGCTCCTGTCATAAATGTTATGTGCTGTGAAACAACCGCCAACCTTGAGTTTGGGATCCATATCAATGAAATAATTCTTATACCAATCCTTGTCTGCATCGCTGAAAACAAAATCAAAAGGGCCTTTCAGTTCTTTTACAAGAGTGTGGGCATTGGCAAGACGGGCATCAATAAATTCTGACAGACCTGCCTGTTTGAAATTCTCAAGAGCTTCCCTGTGCCTTCCGGGATCAATTTCAATTGTTATAAGTTTCCCTCCCGTTTTGCTGAGAGCCCAGGCGATCCAGATGCCGGAATGTCCTGTTGAGGTGCCTATCTCAAGAGCATTTTTGTAGTTATTCTTTACAATAATGTCGTGAAGTAACTGCCCGTCTATTGAGGGAACATTCATGTCGTACCATCTGCGGCTGTTGTCGTTGAGGAACTTCTTAACCTTCTCATCAAGATCAGGATTGGACTTCAGCGTCTGCGACCATGCCTGGTGAGATACCATAGCAAGGAACAGGACAAAACATGTTATTGACAAAAAAGAATTATTTTTTTTCATGGCTTCAAAGATAAAAGAACTTATTAAATCTCTTTTCCGTATGGGAATTACTTAATGATTGACATCGATAAGGATCAGTTTATTCCCCGATTGCCGTGAGTTAGCAGAAAATTATTTCAGCTTTTTTTTATCAGTTCCCGGGAAGATAAGATCAAACAAACAGGCGAACCGATTGTTTATTAATAACAACTGGTAATTTAAATTTTACTGCCTATATTTGGATTTGATTTTTAAAAATACTTAATACTGATACAATATGAGCTTCTATGATTTTATAACAAATAGCGGAAAAAATATCTGCAAGGACAATTTTATTAACCTTGTGCAGGTTGCCCGGGTTGACGGGAAAATAAGTGAAAAGCAGATGAAGATCCTTCACAAGGAAGGAAGGAAATTCGGACTGACAGAGCCGGAAATAGATAACTTATTGATTACCGAAGGGAATCAGAATTACACTCCTCCCTACAGCCTGAGAGGGAAATTCGTTCACCTTTACAATACTGCTGAAATAATTCTCGATGATGAAGTAGTGTCCGAGGATGAGAAAAAGCTTATCAGGAAATTTGCCGTTGAGGTCGGGTTCAGGGATGAGATACTTGATGAGCTGATGGAGTTCCTTTTTGATGGCATTCAGAAGGAAGAGACGGAAGAGAATCTGTTCAAAAAGTTTAAAAAGAAGTTCTTTTAAACAAAAAATTCTTTTTGGCGGAAAAATATCTAACCCAGCTCTGAAATTTTCCGTAACAGGATTTTATCAACTATCGACAGATCCTTACCCTGTATATTAATGATGCCCTCCTGCCTTAGTTCAGTAAGGAGCCTGACCGTGTTTTCTTCCGAGATGGCAGACATTTCACCAAGTTCTTTCCGCGTTATGGAAAGATGGTAATTATCTGCTCCGTAAAACTGTGCCAGATATAAAAGACTTTCAGCGATCCGCCCTCTTATATTTTTTTGATTCAGGCATATTATTTTATTCATTATTAGTGCTACAGATCTGCCGAAGGCCTTGTTAAGCCTGAGCAAAACCTCGTGATTTTCAAGATAAAGCTGTTTCAGGAAGTCGAGGTCGACCATGCACACCCTGGAATCTTCAATAGATGTTACAGAATATGTATAATGAATACTCTCAAAGAAAGACAGGAGCCCTATGTATGCCGGAGGCTTCATAAGGTAAAGGATAATATTATGCCCGTTAATACCCTCAATAAACAGCTTGGCGGTCCCTTCCACCAGGTAAATGGCATGTGTCACATTTTCACCCTGTCTGCAGATCTTTTCGCGCTTGCTGAACTGGGCCTGAATACTATTGGTGCCGGAGAATGAACGGCCCGTCATTTTCGCGGCTTCATATATATCACATTTCTGAGGACACTCCTCACAGGATACATTCCTCGTAATTCTCATCCGACCAGGTGTTAATAACCACGTGCAGAACACTTTTGCTGTGTTAATCCGGTTTCCGGAATAACTGACAGGATCGTGCACACTTCTATCTGCCAAATATAGTTGATTTATTTTATTGATATAAAACAATGTTACATTGCAAGAAATTATCATATACAACCTGTTACAAAATCTCTATTTTAGCTTGCCTTAAAATCAAATTAAAACCCAGGAAATTCTATGGAATCACCGGATCAATACAATTTCAGCATTTTCAGGCCCAGAAATCTTCATGGCAGAAAAAACAGAAATGTTATTTTTACCATGCTTCTTATCTGGGCAGTAACCGTGTTTGGTTTTCAATTTCTGCTCAGGGGTATCCAGAAGCCGGTACCTGAGAAGACCCTTATAATGTTTGAGTCAGTCTGGCCAAAGGTTCTGGCAGATGACCTGTCACGTGATGATTACAGGAGTCTGCTGAACTCCTTTGTACTGGTAAAAGGCAAGAATATGGTTAAGCCTGCCGATCAGGAACTGCTCTCTGATGCAATCAGCTGTGCGGTTTTCATTTCGATGCCCGATACTCTCAGAAGCATCCTTCTGGCAGAAGTGGCCGGGATAAAGTCGCTGAAGTCACAGCTTGTAACAGCCGGGGGTAATGATTATCTTGAACTGAGCGATCAGATCAGAGAAAAGTACCGGTCGGTTATCGGGATGAGTGAGCAGTATACAGGTTTCAGGGAGGGTTCCCTTGAGGCTCCCTTTCTTGCTGCCAGTCTTAATGATACTTATCCTCCATCGTTGAATGATGCATCGTTTGCCGGTCTTCCTGACATGATGAAATTTTATCTCACTCATTACCAGTCGGTTCTTACAGACACCACATTTCTGGGATTTCCGTTCCACTATTTCTACACCGCGGTATTTCTGCTGGTACTGTTCATCGCTCTGTGTATAGCGTATAATATTCTGGTTGAATGGAGATTGCGGAAGGAAGGAGTTGTGGAATAATAATAATTGTATACGAATGAAAAAAATATATTTATCTCTGATTCTCACTTTTTCAGGTGTAATATCGGCAAATGCCGAAAGTCTCACACAGCTTGAGGGAAGCTTCAAAACGGGGCCGGCGATTATTCTGATAGCTATCCTTGTGATATTTGTTATGGTTGGGGTTTTTTTCCGGGCAAAGGATCCGGCAGATTATTATGCTGCCGGGAGAAAGATATCGAGAGTTGGTTCGGGAATGGCCATTGCGTCGAACTGGATGAGTGCCGCTTCTGTTCTCGGAATGGCGGGCATGATGTACGGATTCGGTTACAACGGTCTTGCATATGTGGTAGGATGGACCGGCGGTTATGTGCTCCTTCTGATACTGATGGCTGCCCAGATCCGTAAATATGGTAAGTATACGGCACCCGACTTTATCGGTGACCGCTATTATTCACGCGACCTTAGGATTGCCAGCGCCATTTTTACCATTCTGATTTCTTTTGCATACTGTGTAGGACAGTTCGGTGGTATTGGCCTTATGTTCAAATGGATAATGGGTCTTGATTATGCCTGGGCTGTGATAATAGGTGCCTCGGTGGTGCTTATGTACACTCTGCTCTCAGGGATGATCGGAGCAACCAAGAACATGCAGATACAGTATGTAATAATTGTTACTTCATTCCTTCTGCCAACATTTATAATGGCCTTCAAGTTCGACTATTTCTGGCTTTTACCTCAGATAGGCTACGGCGCTGTTGTTACTGATATTGTCCAGGGTATACCAGCCCCGAATATTTCTGATGGCATGGCGCTTCTGAATGCTTACGGGCATGATTTTTCTGTTGTGCCAAGTCCGGAGTATGCAATGCCATGGGATCCGTCGACCGACACAACATTCTTCCAGTGGGTAGCGATATGCTTTTCACTGATGGTCGGAACAGCCGGTTTGCCTCATGTAATTCAGCGTTTTTATGTGGTGCCGAAAGTGACTGACGCCCGCTGGTCAGTGGTCTGGGGACTCTTTTTTATCTCTCTGGTTTACTGGACTGCACCAATATATTCAGCATTCGGCAAAGTCTTGTCTTCAAGTCCGGAAGTAGGAGTGCTGGCTAAAGATGCCATAGTTGTTTATACTGCTCAGCTTGCCGGGATAAATTCTCTTATTGTCGGATTGCTTGCGGCAGGAGCCATTTCCGCAGCATTTTCAACCGTTTCGGGATTGCTTGTTGCGGGAGCATCTGCGTTTTCCCACGATCTCTATGTAAGAGTTATCAATCCTGACTCAACACCAAAGCAACAGCTTAAAATTGCCAGAATAGGCACTGTTATCATGGCTCTTGCCGTCACTATAGTTGCCCTGCTAAAGCTTGGACTCATAGCACAGCTTGTGTCAGTGGCATTCTCGATGGCTGCCTGTACTATTTTCCCCCTTTTCCTTCTCGGTATATGGTGGAGCGGATCGAACCGTGCAGGCGCTAAGGCAGGGCTTACAACAGGGGTGCTCGTTACAACCATTTCAATAACATATTTCATTGTCGGATTAAGCGGCGGATCACTTCCGGGACAGGAATTTATTTCATACTGGCTGAATGTCTGGTATTTTGCCTGGATAGGGGCACCGCTTGCGGTAATAGTGAATATTGTGGTGAGCAAACTCACAACTCCCACTCCTCTGGAGATCAAAAAATTCCTGGCTGAACAGGTCCATAACTGATGAAGCTGAAGGATATATTCATAATAACACAGGGAACAAGGAAAATACTGGCAATAACAATATCGGTTACATTACTGGCAATTGTTTTTGCATTCTTTTATTACCGTACCATAAACAGATCCGAAGATCCGCGAATAGAAGAAGCAAAAAATTATATTGCTGAATATGACAGAATCAGCAGAGTCGGGATCAGCAGTATAGAAGCCTTTCATCTTCTCGACAGTGCTTTTACCGTTTTCAGCGCCCTGCCTGATTACACCGGTTCATTTGAGAAGGGTGTCATATATAATAATAAATGCAGTGCGGTTCTGCTAAATGCAATATACGGCAGCGAAAAGGGCGGAGAAGAGAGGAAAGGGCTTCTTATGCTGGCGATGGAGTATTGCGACAGCAGCATTGTGTCTTACAAAAGATGGCTTGATGAATGGGAACACCTGTCATCTGAAGCCGTTGCCGATAAACTGAAACCTTTCATGAACGAAAATGATCCGGCATTCGGAGGCTATAATTTCGGACGGATTTTTAAAAGAAGAATTAAGAATATTCTTACTGCGCAGTATGAAACACCAAGGAGATTGTCGGTGAGTTATACCAATAAGGGTACTATTTACAGGCATCTGCATGAACCTGATTCCGCTCTTGAATATAACAGGATTGCTCTGTCGCTGTGGGAATATAACAGAACGGCCCAAAGCAATCTTAACGTGCTTATGGGGGGAGAGCCGGTCAAACCGAAACTAATTGAATCGCTGTTCCCTCCGGACAGAAAGAATAAATGAAAAATACATACTTTCAGACAAACAAAGAGGAAAATAACAATCTACCTAAAGATTTGATTATGAGACGTATTTTAGCAACTTTTTTTTGTTTAACAGTCATTATTCCCGGCGTAATGGCTCAGGAAGCTGATCCAGGATGGGGGATCAGGTTCTCGGGATTTGTAAAAACCGATTTCTACTACGATACCAGGCAGTCGAGTGCTTCTAACGGGTTACGTGAGGGACACTTCTATCTGTTCCCCGATAATGTCCTTTATGATCTGCAGGGGAATGATATAAATGCCAATCCCTCTTTTCATATACTTGGCATCCAGACACGCATCAAGGGTGACATAAGCGGGCCCGATGCCTTCGGGGCAAAAACATCGGGTGTCATTGAAGCTGAATTTTTTGGCACCAGCGATGCTGACATAAACGGATTCAGGCTGAGGCATGCCTTTGTTAAAATGGACTGGACAGGCGCCTCGTTGACAATGGGGCAAACATGGCATCCGATGTTTCTTGCTGAAAGTTTTCCGGGTACAATCAGCTTTAATACCGGAGCACCTTTCACTCCTTTCAGCCGTAATCCCCAGATAAGTCTTACCGGGAAAGTGGAAAGTGTCAGTCTCTCCTTAACTGCTTACTCACAGCGTGATTTCACCTCCCCCGGCCCCGATGGGAACAGTAATAAATACCTGCGTAACAGCACTCTTCCGGGAATGAATCTGCAGATGCGCATTCCGGCAGGAGAGAGCTTTACTGCATGGACCGGGATTGATTACAAGAGACTCAGGCCTGAGCTGAAGAGCGCCTTAAATGCAGAAGCAAATTCAGTTATCGGTAGTTTTTCGGTGTTTGCGAATGTAAAAATAAAAAGTGATCCGATAAACATTATGATGATGGGTGTATATGCCCAGAACGCAGCTGACCTGATGATGACCGGAGGCTATGCAATATCGGGGATATCCGGGATGTATGATGAAAACAAAACGTATACAAATTTAAATACTTTCAGCTGTTGGGCCGACCTGAGCACAAACGGTAAGAGGGTGACAGGGGGCCTGTTCGCGGGATTTTCAAAGAACCTGGGTTCAGGTGACCCGATTACCGGTGATGTTTATGGCCGGGGTACCAACATTGATCACCTTTTCAGGGTCTCGCCGCGTATAACTGTTACGGAAGGCAGGCTTAGCTTTGCAGGAGAGATAGAACGAACGGCAGCCGCCTACGGAACAAGGCAGAATACAGGCAGAGTGGTTGATGCAGAGCGGGTTTGCAATATGAGAATTCTGCTCAGTACCATTTACCGGTTTTAGATCGTCTCTGTATAGAAATCGCTGCCTGCCTTTAGCATAAGGTCTTTAACAGAATCGACAGCCCGTTCTGCGATATAATGCAGGCCGGTACCCATAATCTGAAGATCAACCATATTATCAGGTTCTTTGCCGTTATTGATACATTCTGCCTGATGGTAAAGCCTGATCGAGGAAAGATCCTTCCATGCCCTGATTGATCGCGAAAGGAGAGCGGTGTCAAGATGTCCTCCATGGTAGAGTCCCAGAATCCTTTCTATGGTTGACAACCTTTCTGTCCCGTGTTTGAGGGCATATAGCCTGACGATACCGGTAAGGGGCATAAGCAGCCTTTTTATATCAATTTTGCCGGATGACAGGAGATTGGGAGAGGGGCTGAACTGTTTCCATGCGGCACTCATATGGTGAAAAAATATATCGCTTGTTCTAAGGTCATTTTTTATGTATTCACGCAGCTCGTCCGACAGATCCTGATCGCCATAACAGAACCTGAAATCGAAAAAGATACTAATTTCAAGTAGTTCTTCCGGTCCCGGCGCCTTTATCCAGCCTGAGAAGTATTTCTTCCATGTGTCAAGGGGCTGACACCATTTCAGATTCCCTGCCATATTTTCTCCCCTGCAGAGACTGAACCCTGCCTCTGCAAGCATTCTGTTTGCCTTTTTCCCCAGAGAAAGGAACCAGGCTTCGGCATTTTTTAGCTTCTCACCGGCACCATTCTCAAAAATTATCGCATTGTCCTGGTCGGTGGAGAATGATTGTTCTCTCCTTCCGGCACTACCAGTCTGGATGAATGCAAAGCGGCAGGGTGGTTCCCCGGCTTCCTCAATGCACAGTTCCAGGATCCTTTGGCAGATGGCATCGGCAATCGTTGATATGAACAGGGAAACCTGGTGAGGATCCGCCTTACCCATGAGCATTGATATAGCTGTTTTCCGGCAATCCAGATAAATTTTGCCAAGACCCTGAGAGGTTACTCTGTTTTTGATTTCTGAATTGATAAGTTGAGGCAGGAGTGAAAATGATCCTGTCAATATATCACTGGTTATTATGCCCGATACCTTCTTTTCATCAGAAGTTACAATAAGACATTTCCCGGGTGATTCATTGATCAGACCGAAAGCTTCGCCGATACTGGCATTGTGATTCAGAAAGGAAGGAGGAGAACTCATAAGCCTGAATATTTCAGTATCGGGTGAGACTCCTTCTGCCAGTCTATGACCGAGAGTCCCGGAGTCGATTATTCCCAATGGCTCCCCCTCCCTGCCAGAAACGATCAGAACAGGGGTATTACGCTCTTTCATAAGCGATGATGCACGTCTGGCAGTTACATTTTCGTAACATGCCACACCAGGTATGGAAATTGAGGAAACAGGTGCCTGCATCATGTATGTTGAACCATATTCAGCAATGGCGCCCATGGGAGCGATGCTTTTGAAGCTGCCGGCCGCAACCTGTTCAATAGTGCCCTCGCACCATATATCACCGCTATCCGATTCAACAACCACTGCATTTACAATGGCCCAGAATTGATCACCACCTCCGCGCCTTAGCAGCACCTCTCTTCCGGAGACCTTTTCTCTCTTCTCAAGAGCCGATCTGAATGCCCTGAACTGGGCAGGATCTGCGAAGAACGATTCGACGGTGCGGGGCAGGAGGTCCCGGATGTTGTTGTAACCCAGGATCTTCAAAGCAGGTTGTGAGGCATCGAGAAATAGATTTTTCCGGCCGTAGGTTATCCTGAAGAAGCCTGTGGTTATTGTATCGAGCAATACCGGTTCCGGGGAGAAGCCGGGATGAGCAACAACACTTTCGGCGGGTCTGACTACTATCAGTACTGCTTTCATTCCCCCCAGGAGGATACGCGAGAAACTGGCATGAGCCTTTATTATGGCACCGTTTCTCTTCTTCATTGAACATTCCGTATTCCTTACGGCACTGAGTTCATCATACAGGGTCTCCGGGTCGTTTAATCCGTCGCTTTCCGGGGAGATAAGGATATCCCCGGGTCTCATCACCTGAAGCTCCTCTTCAGTATAGTCGAGCCACGCAAGTACGGTCTTGTTGGCCTGGATCCTGTTGCCTGACCAGATCATCACTCCTTCTGTAGCCGCTTCGGCCAGGGTACGGTACAATTCCCTCGATTTACGAAGCTCTTCCTCGGCTTTACTTCTCTTCTCCTCAATCCTGTGGCTCTGCCTTGAGACAGCAGTGAGAAGAGCAACAATAACGATCCCGATAATACCCGAAATAAGCAGTGCCCTGTTTTCCATCCGTCGTATCTCGGCCTTAACATCTTCAATATAGATTCCGGTACCGATAATCCAGTCCCAGGGACCGAACTTCCTGACATACGACAATTTGGGGACAATCCGCGTTGAATCATCGTTCCATTGCCACATATATTCAACATAACTTTCTCCCGTCGGTGAGACTGCCTCTACGAATTCGACAAATATTGTTTTTCCTTTGGAGTCACGGAAACCGGTCAGATCTTTTCCATTCAGGTCAGGTCTGTAGGGATGCACAATCATTCTGGGATACATATCGGTTATCCAGAAGTAGTCTTTAAGCTGATCTCCATACCTTATTGTGCTTATGGCTGCCCTGGCTCTCTCTTTTGCTTCTTCCCGGCCAAGCTCTCCTGTTATCTCCCTTGAATGGTAATAATCAAGAAGACTGTAGGCCGATGATGTTATCTCATGAATAAGATGCCGTTTCCGGTCCATCATCACATTCTCAAAGGAGGGTATAAGGTAGAAAAAGATAAGTCCGGCAAAGAGCGCAAATGCCAGCAGGGCAGGGAGATCTATTTTCAATATAAAGACCTTCCTCAGACGTTTCCCGGATAATTTTTTCATATCAGCATAGCTTAAACCGTGTTTATTGCGATAATCTCCAGCTTCAGGTTATCTGAGTCAATTATTGAAAAGCCTGTCCTCCCTTTTTCTCCCGCAAGAGGAGGGAGGAGGACCATTACCATCTCATTGCCCAGATTGATGGTCTGGCATGGCACTGAATGGATGGCCTTAAGAAATGATCTGCCCCCTCTGTATGCCAGTCCTGCAAAATGGCTATGGGAGTGGCCCGAGAAGGAGTACCTGATATCGTTGTGATCCATGAAATCCCACAGCCGTGTAAGATGATTATTACGTTCGACATATTGTGTGGTCGACCCTGTAAAGTCGGGGTATATATAATGAGAAAGAAGACATTTTGTTCCTGCGAACGGCAGGATAATATATTCCGGAAGAGAGTTGAGGAACACTCTGTCGTCTTCTTCCAGATCGTTTGGCGCTTCTCCTTCATAAGTCCAGACTCTAGCCCGGGATATTCTTTTTCTCTCAGAGAAATCCATGCTGAACCAGTTATCGGGATATGTAAATCCGTTGGTGTATGACGGCAGCCGCCCGGCAGCGTAGAGATCATGATTGCCCGGCACTATCCATCGGCAGTTTGATCTTATCAGATCAAGGCATGCTTTGGCACTGTGCAGGGGATTGAATTTGTAGAATCTCTGATCAAACCCGACGATATCTCCCAGGCAGGCAATCTCATCACATTTGTAAACGGATGCCAGCCTGAACGCCTCGGTTAGTGTCACCGTGTTTTCGTGAATGTCGGTTATTATTCCGATCCTCATTTCGCGGCACGATTCATTAATACCCTTGCTTCGCAGGGAGTTCTTAAAGGTAATAATTTTTGGGGATCAGGTGAGCTTCATATTTTAAGGCTGTTTTATAAAATTTTATACCGGGAATATTGATACTTCATACCCGGCATAAAGGTTTTTGTAAAAAAACTTGACTTGCAATGATTTAATTGGTAACTTGTATGCAGCACCTGATCATTAACCAAACCACGTTAAAATGAGAATACTAATTACCGGATTTGTTGTTTTTGTTATCTGGTCTCTGTTTGCTGTATGGCTTTATGTTACCAGGCTTCAGCCGGCCATCCGGGGGCCTTTGACGGAACAAACGATTGAAGAACCCGCACCACAGACTGCAGAACCTCCGGCACAACCTGCTGAAATATTGCCGGCTGAGGTTATGGTCTATTTTGAATTTGACAAGAGCAGATTCACACCTGATCCGCAAACAGAGAAGATTGTTGCGGAATACAAAGCCTGGATTGATAAACACCCTGAATCAGCTGTTGTTGTATCCGGGCATACCGACAATATCGGGCCGGGGGATTATAACCAGCAGCTGGGTCTCAGAAGGGCAGAGGCCGTTAAAGAATACCTTGAAGCAAATGGTATTACCTCCGGTCGCATAAACATAAGCTCTGAAGGTGAAGACCGGCCTCTCGCCGATAATACAACAGGTGAGGGGAGAGCAAAGAACAGAAGAGCAGAAATATCAATTAAATAATAAAAGCAATGAACCAACTATTTATAATACTTGCCATGTCAAAAACAGGAGCTGTAATCCTGATGATCATATTGCTTCTCATTGCTGCAGTTATAGGTTATGTAACTGCATGGCTTTATGCCAAATCGGTTTATACGCCCATTATAAAGGGGCTTGAGGATGATAAGGTACAGCTTAACCGTGAAATATCGGGACTTAAGGATGATATTATCAGACTCAACGGGAAGATTGAAGAACTGAATAAAAAAACAACGGATCTCGAAAAAGAGCTTGCAGAAAAGGTAAAGGAGATCGGGGCAAAGTCGGATGAGATCCGGGAGCTCCTGAAGAAGGTTAAGGAATAGGCCTTTTATTGCCGGCGGCTTCAGCCGCCGGTAGAAAGGAGAAAAAAATGCCCCCTGTCGCCAGCACAGAGGGTATTGTATAGACCAGGTATTACCTGTTTTCCTTTCGGGTCTTGAACTCAGTTTTCTATCTCCGCATGATACTCCTGCAGTGATTTGACCCTGTATTCGCCGTTCTGCCGCTCTCTTATCCCTTTTGTCGCTGCCAGAGCGGCTGAGGTTGTTGTAATATAGGGAATTTTGTATCTGATGGCGTTCTTTCTTATGTATGAATCGTCGTACTCACTCAGCTTGCCTGCAGGAGTGTTTACCAGAAGGTCGATCTCACCGTTTTTTATCGCATCAACTATATTGGGGCGGCCTTCATGTACTTTCAGAATAAGTTCAGCCTTTATCCCATGTTCGTTAAGGAACATTTTTGTACCCCCTGTCGCCAGGATTTTAAATCCCATATCCCTGAAGTTACAGGCTGCCTCAATGATCTTATTCTTATCGCGGTCAGCGATGGTTATAAGCACCGTGCCTTTCACCGGCAGGGAAGACAATGTTGCCTCCTGTGATTTGAAGAATGCCATACCATAATTATCGGCCATGCCCAGCACCTCGCCGGTCGATCTCATCTCGGGCCCGAGCAGGGGATCTATCGACGGGAACATATTGAAGGGGAAGACAGCCTCTTTAACACCATAATGCCTTATAGTCTGATTCTTCAGATTAAAGTCGGAGAGTTTCTGCCCCAGCAGTATCTGGGTTGCTATCCTTGCCATTGAGATGTTGCAGACCTTTGAGACAAGAGGCACAGTACGTGATGCTCTCGGATTGGCTTCGAGTATATAAACAACATCATTGTAAATGGCGTACTGAATATTCATCAGTCCCACAACCTTCATCTCGGTCGCAATTCGCCGGGTATAATCATATATGGTTTTCTTGTGCTCTTTTGGTATGATCACGGGAGGGATTACGCATGCTGAATCGCCGGAATGTATACCTGCATATTCTATATGCTGCATCACAGCGGGAACGAATGCATACTCTCCGTCGGATATGGCATCAGCTTCCGCTTCAATTGCATCTTCGAGGAAGAGGTCGATCAGCAAAGGTCTGTCAGGGGAGACATCGACAGCCTCGGTAACGTACTGCCGGAGCATCTCCTCGTCGAGTATAATCTTCATGGCTCTTCCGCCAAGCACATAGGAAGGCCTGACCATCAAAGGATATCCAATCCTCTCAGCGATCTCAAGAGCCTCTTCAAGTGTAGAAGCCATGCCCGATTCGGGTTGCGGGATCCCCAGTTTTTCCATCATATGCCGGAAATGATCGCGGTCTTCCGCAAGATCTATCGTCTCGGGAGTAGTGCCCAGTATTTTTACCCCTGCCTCAGCCAGTTCCACGGCAAGGTTAAGAGGTGTCTGTCCTCCGAACTGCACTATTACTCCTTCGGGCTTCTCTTTTTCGTATATACTCAGTACATCTTCGGCCGTAAGCGGCTCAAAATAAAGTTTGTCGGAAGTGTCATAATCGGTGGAGACGGTTTCGGGATTACAATTTACCATGATTGATTCATAACCGGCATCGCGAATGGCAAATGCCGCATGCACACAGCAATAGTCGAACTCTATTCCCTGTCCGATACGGTTGGGTCCGCCACCGAGAACCATTATCTTTTTCCTGTCACTAACCTTTACCCTGTCGGTGGCATTATAGGTTGAATAATAATATGCAGCATTTTCCACGCCGCTTACCGGTACAGCATCCCATGACTCAGTAATTCCCAGGCTGATACGGCGATGACGGATCTCCTTTTCAGGTTTATTGAGAAGTTTTGCCAGATACCTGTCGGCGAAACCATCTTTCTTTGCCCGAAGGAGGAGTTCATCAGGAAGGTTATTGCCTTTGTACTTAAGGATCTCTTCCTCTTCCTCCACAAGCTCTTTCATCTGGCTGATAAACCATGGCTTTATGTGGGTCTTTCTGTAAAGATCATCAACTGAGGCTCCTTTGCGGAGGGCCTCATACATTATGAACTGTCTTTCGCTTGAGGGGTGTTTGAGGAGAGTCATCAATTCATCCAGCGATTTGCTGTTGAAGTTTTTGGCAAAACCAGGGCCGTAACGTCCGATCTCAAGCGATCGTATGGCTTTCTGCAGAGCCTCCTTGTAAGTCTTTCCGATGCTCATAACCTCGCCCACTGCATGCATCTGGGTGCCCAGCCTGTCTTCAAGCCCTTCGAACTTCTCGAATGCCCAGCGGGCAAATTTTACAACAACATAATCCCCCGAAGGTGTATATTTTTCCAGTGAACCATCGCGCCAGTAAGGTATCTCGTCAAGTGTAAGACCTCCGGCAAGTAACGCTGAGACATAAGCTATTGGGAACCCTGTCGCTTTCGATGCCAGGGCTGAAGAGCGCGAAGTCCTCGGATTGATTTCTATTACAACCACCCTGTCGCTTACAGGATCGTGGGCAAACTGAACATTTGTTCCTCCGATTACTTCAATGGCCTCGGCAATTGCGTATGAATATTTCTGCAATCTCTGCTGAAGTTCTTCACTTATTGTAAGCATGGGAGCCGTACAGAATGAATCGCCGGTATGAACCCCCATGGCATCAACATTCTCTATAAAGCAGACAGTTATCATCTGGTTTTTTGCATCACGCACCACCTCCAGTTCCAGCTCTTCCCAGCCCAGAACAGACTCCTCTACCAGCACCTGGTTAACGATGCTTGCCGCCAGTCCCCTGCTGGCAACGGTTCTCAGCTCTTCTACATTATAGACCAGTCCTCCTCCGGTACCACCAAGAGTATAGGCGGGCCTTATGACCACCGGATAGCCAAGTTCCCCTGCAACCTTCTCAGCATCCTCAACACTGTTGACCGCCCTGCTATGGGGCATCTCTATCCCGAGACGATTCATGGTCTCCTTGAAAGCGGTACGGTCTTCACCCCTTTCTATTGCATCGATGTTGACGCCTATAACTTTTACATTATATTCGGCCAGTACTCCTTTTTTTGCCAGAAGCGACGAGAGATTGAGTCCTGTCTGACCGCCGAGATTTGGAAGAAGGGCGTCCGGCCTCTCTTTCCTGATTATCTCAGTGAGTGCGTACTCATTCAAGGGTTCAATATATGTTGAATCTGCTATCTCCGGATCTGTCATGATGGTTGCCGGATTGGAGTTTACCAGAATTATCTTATATCCCAGTGAACGCAGTGCTTTACACGCCTGGGTCCCCGAATAATCGAACTCGCATGCCTGGCCGATGATAATGGGCCCTGACCCTATAATCAGCACTTTTTCAATGTCTTTCCGTTTTGGCATAATTTATTATTAAGCTGAAAAATCTGGCCCGCAATTTATGAAATCAAAATGATTTTGGGAAAAATCTGATTTATTTACATCCGAAGTGTCATAATTATCTTGTAACTTTATAAAGAGTTGAAAAAGCCCGGAGCTCTTCAGTAAAATACTAACCTATAAATAGCTGATTATGAAGAACAGAACATCGAAGTCCATAACCCGCAGAGGATTCATCGGCACCTCCGCGGTTGCTGTGGCGGGATTCACGATAATCCCGCGTCATGCTGTATCGGGGCTTGGGCACAGGGCTCCAAGCGATAAGCTGAATATTTCCTGTGCAGGTATCGGCGGCATGGGGAGGAGCAATCTGGTGAATGTTGCGAAAACGGAAAACATAGTTGCCCTGTGTGATGTTGACTGGAGAGGGCAGACCCTGAAAGTTTTCGAGACTTATCCCGGGGCAGGGCGGTACAAGGATTACCGGGTTATGCTCGACAAACAGAAGGAGATTGATGCTGTTATTGTTGCAACATCTGATCATACGCATGCCGTGATAAGCATGGAATCGATGAGGAGAGGGAAGCATGTTTTCACACAGAAACCTCTCACCCGGACTGTATATGAATCTAAAGCTCTGGCACAGGCTGCGAAGGAATACAAGGTTGCCACACAGATGGGCAACCAGGGTCAGGCAACTGATGGTCCGAGACGGCTCAGGGAGATGATATGGGACGGCGTTATTGGTCCTGTAAGAGAGGTTCACGTATGGACCGACCGCCCCAATAACGGGCTTTTCAAAACATACTGGCCCCAGGGTGTTGCCAGGCCTGAAGATACCCCGCCGACGCCTGCGGAGCTCGACTGGGATCTTTTTTTGGGTCCGTCACCGATGCGACCTTATCACCCCGCTTACCATCCCTTCAGATGGCGTGGATGGTGGGACTTCGGAACAGGGGCCCTCGGAGATATAGGTTGCCATTCTTTGGATCCCGTCTTTCGGGCACTTAAGCTTAAATACCCGAACACCATACAGGCTGTTTCAACTCTTGTTAACAACGAAACATACCCGCTGGCCTCGATAGTAAAATATGAATTCCCGGCCCGCGAGGGGATGCCCCCTGTGAGCCTTACATGGTACGACGGTGGTATGCGTCCCCTTATTATCCCTGAGCTCGAAGAAGGAATGAAGATGGGAGCGGGAGGGACTCTTTATATAGGTGATAAGGGAAAAATCCTGAATGATACTATCCTGCCTGTATCACTCAGAAAGTCATACTCCCCGCCTGCACCAACAATACCTTCATCGCCCGGGCATGAGGAGGAGTGGATCATTGCGTGCAAGGGAGGGCCGGCAGCAGGTTCAGACTTCAGCTGGGCAGGACCCCTTACTGAAACGGTACTACTCGGAAATATTGCTCTCAGGATGGACCTGAAGGAGAGTCTGAGCGGACTGATACTGCATTGGGATCCTGATAAATACAGCTTTACCAATTTCCCCGAGGCAGATAGATACCTCCATGTGGAGTACCGTAAAGGGTGGAGTTTGTAGGGACTTAAGAATGTGCTGTTTTTAAATAATTCCCCATTCTTCGCCTTTGCGTAACCGCTACGGCGAAGCAAGGCAGGGGGGCAGGAAGACCACCGGGCTGTTAGTCATCAGTATAGCTTCTGCTTTAGATAAGATCAATTAAACAATTTAGCTGTCAGATTGTTATTTATAGAAATGACCTGATTGTCTTCAATATGTTGATAATTAGGCCTTTTTAAGTTGATAACTAAACATTGTTCTATACAGGCAGGAAGGGGGAATTAGTTTAACTTGCAGTAAACTTTTTAAAAGTATCCCAAATATCCTCCTACAGAAACAGAATTGATTAAACAAACTAAAACAGGAAGATAATTAATTATTTGCACTCTCGCTGGTAAAACATAACCACGGGTGCAGAGATTCCGGAAAGAACAGAAAAATGAAAAGGACAATATTATTAACGATATTTCTTTTATGGGCATTAAAGGCGGTTGCTCCCCATCAGAAAGCTTTGATGGTGGAGTATGTTCCTCCCTTCGAACCCTTTGAAAGACTTATCCAGGCTGTTACGATAGTAGAGGCAAAGGGCGACACAATGGCCTTCAATGTGGTTGAGCAGGCAGCGGGCCTGTTCCAGATCAGACCCATAAGGTTAATCGATTACAACATAAGGACAGGTAGTAATTATACCATGGATGATATGTTCAATTACGAAATATCAAAAAGGATATTTCTTTATTACGCATCCCGGATAGGCCCCTATAACTTCGAAAGAATAGCACGAAGCTGGAACGGCTCAGGTGTTAAGACCCTCGATTACTGGAACAGGGTCAGGAAGCATCTTTAAAAGATGGCACAGGGCAAAGGGCACAGGGCACAGAGCAAAAGGCTAAGGGATCAGGAAAGATTTTCAACTCCTCACTTACTGGCGCTATCCCGGATCAACTTGTTCCGCATAAGACGAAAGATATAAAGGGGGACTTGCCCGTAAATTCCGTCAATCGGTAATTTTTTTTGGAATCTTCAGCTGAGTTTTTAACTTTATGATTATTATTGCATAACAGGTAATGGAAATCAATAAAAATCAGACAGAAATATGAAGACTTCAAGGAGAACATTTATCAGGACAGGGGCCATGGCTGTTGCTGCCACTGCTTTAATGGGCAGATCGGCGCTTGCCGTTCAGAAAAGTAAGGGAATAGTAGGGTTACAGCTTTATTCAGTCCGCCAGGAAATGAACAAAGATCCCCTGGGATCACTTACCCAGCTTAAAAATATGGGCTGGGAGTATGTTGAACATGCCAATTACGTAAACAGGAAATTCTACGGATGGGAGGCGAAAGAATTTCGTAAGGTGCTGGATGATCTCGGGTTAAAGATGATCAGCGGTCATACAGTAATGGGAAGGCAGCATTGGGATGAGACTGCAAAGGATTTTACGGACAGCTGGAAATATACTGTTGAGGATGCAGGGGTGCTGGGTCAGAAATATGTTGTAAGCCCTTCAATGGACGGAAGCATGCGTAAAACCTATGATGATTTCATGCGTTATATGGATATCTACAACAGATGCGGTGTTCTGTGTCAGAAGCAGGGAATGAAATTCGGCTATCATAATCACGATTTCGAGTTCAGTGAGAGGCTGAATAATGAGAAGCTTTTTGACATAATGATGAAAAGTATCGATCCTGCACTGGTTGTGATACAGATAGATATCGGGAACCTCTTTAATGGAGGCGCTGTAGCAATTGATGTGGTGAAACAATACCCGGGCAGGTTCGAGAACATACATGCAAAAGATGCAATTGAAGCTAAGAGCGGGAACGCCAAATACGAGAGCTGTGTTGTCGGCGAAGGTGTCGCCAATGTGAAGGAGGTACTTGACTTTGCACTAAGGACCGGAAGCGGGGAGGTTTGCATTGTCGAGCAGGAATCATACCAGGGAAGAGCTCCCATGGATTGTATGAAGTTAAACCTGGAGGTTATGAGGAAGTGGGGATTCGCTTAGCCGGCTGACTTTCATCCCCTGCAGATAAGGTATAATCGCATCATTCTTATAATCGTTCGTCCCGTCGTAGGTAAGGGTCACAATCGGGATACCCGTGATCCGCCTGATCTCGTTTGTCATGGCTTCCGTTACCAGCGAAGGGCAGCAGAATGCCGGATTTGCCTGTACGAAAAGCGACACGCCCGGATAGTTCTCAATAATATAAAATATCTTCAGGATATTGTCGTATGATTCACCCGAGTTGTATGGATTGATATTAAAGCGGGCAAGGTGACTCTCGAGCTTTCCCGGATTTATCACCTTCCGGGGTCCGAGATATTTTTCGAACAGCTTATAATATTTATTGTCGAGCAGTTTTACGCACGATCCCAATACCCTTTGCTGAACGGCCCTGAGATATTCCCCGCGGTCAACACTTCTTCTTATGACGTTATCGAGAGTCATCTTGACAAAATCCGTATAGGGAGTCGCGATCACTTCTCCGCCTGATTCCTCTATGGTTTCCGCTAATTTCTGATTCATGACTTCATTGTCGCACACGTAGAAGTCCCCGAAAATGGCAACCTTTGGCCTATTTCCTTCGATCATTGCTATTTTGTCAAATCCGGCAATAACTTCCACAACTGCTTTTTCCAGCGGCCGGTTGCCCATAAAGGCACTTTCCATTATTTCCGTTGCCTGCCGGGTTACTCTGTTGGTCTCTCCCTTTACCAGTTCGTAAGGCCTTATGCGGCATGCGGTCATTCGTATCAATCCTCCCAGCAGGTAGGCAAAATATGCATTGATACATGCATTAACAGATATATCGAGATGAGTAAGGAAGCCGCTGTAAACGTTTATTTTTTCCATTCCCTCTCCGTAATTCTCGAGAATGCTTTTGATATATTGAGGATAGAGACGCAAATTGCATGATAATTTTGATTCAATCGCCCATACAAGGGTTTTTGCAGTATCGAGTTCATATTTCTGAACATATTCGATCGCTTCCTGTGCAATAATATTGATCGGCAGGCATTGGCCGGTATTGTGTGCCATACTTTTCTTTATTGTCAGCTCACTTGATTCAAGCAGGCGCGCATCAATACCTATCCTTTTCATATTGGCAACCAGCAGTGGAGATACCACGGGATCCCACCTTGGCAACAGTAAAGTCTTGTCAGCAATCGCCCTGGTCACGGAGGGAAAGATTTGCCTCACTCCGGAAGCAGGAGGTTTGCCGCTTGCAGAAGAGTGATTTCTGAATGAACGTACAGCCGCTTCAATCCTGGTTTCATAACCTACGTTGGAATCGTGTTCGTCGATCTGAAGGATAAGATAGGGTTTGCCGGACTTATTGAATATCCTTTTAAAATATTCAATGATAAAAGAATCAGGAGCACATTTGAACGCTGTGATCAGCACAGGATATATATTGCGGGTCTCAGCCACTACCCTGGCTGTTTCAAGTATTTTATTGACGAAATACCATGGCACGCTCTTCAGAAAAACATTTATGTCCTCCATTCCTATGTCGCCAGGAGGTATCATGTCCTGATAAAAAGCTTTGACACCCAGGCTGTTAAAGACGCCCGGGATTCCTTTATTGAGAACTTCAGACATGACCAGATAGGGTCTGCCCAGTAAGGCCACTGAACTATCTTCATCAGGCTTAAAATGGTCTCTGAATATCTGGCTCAGATGAGCTCTCTTCTCAGAATAAAATGTTACTGCTTCGCTAAAAGCGGATAATATGGTTATATAACTTATTCTATCTTTTAGGACAGGTTTCAGGCATTTATGAAGCTGGCGGGCCACGTAGTATTTACCTTTATGAAAGTTAAGCAGAGGTGAAAGACACTTTTCAGGTATATTATTGATCTTTAGTGTATAGACAAGTGATGCAGCATACTGGGTGTAGTAGCAGTACTGGCCTTCTGATTCACTCTCATTCTCTCTTCCCTGAAGCAGTACAGGCAGAAAGATATAATCAGCCTTTCCTGAAAGATAAGCAACGTGTCCGAAAACACTGTTGATTGGAGCACAGAATTCTGCTCCGGCGAGACTTTTTCCGGTCTTCACCGGGTCCCTGTACTTTTCACTGGTAATAATATTGACCGACAGGTTTTTAAAGAACCTTTTCCAGAGGGATAATTCATCGAATAGATGAAGAGAGGCTGGCAGGCCGATGGTTACATTAATGTTTGAAGGTTTATCCGTAACCTCTTCAAACAGTTTCTTCCTGGTTTCAATGAGGTCGAATCCTGTTTGGTTCCCGGAAACAAATTTGCGGGTTTCATAATCGCGCCCGCACATAAAACCATAAGCAACTCTTTCTCCAGATACTTCTGCAAGGCTGATGCAGCAATTATTGCTGCAGAGTTTGCATATCTCAGTTTCTATCGCGATCTCTTCACGAAAGAGTTCCAATCCGCGGAAACCTGTTTCTTCTATATGATTCTCCCGGAGTATCAGTGCGGTGCCGAGTGCTCCGGTCAGATGACAGTATTTCGATACGTGGATGGGTTTCTTCAGTCTTTGTTCAAATGCGGCGACAAGAGCCCTGTTTTTTGCCGTGGCACCCTGAAAACAAATATTTTGTCCGATTGATGCCTCTGTCGCCACTTTTTTAAGATAGTTCTCTGTTACTGAATGCAGGGCTGTTGCAAGAATTTCGTCGATAGAGTAACCGCTGTTATAAAGCTGGCTCAGGTCACGTTCCATAAAAACGGTACAACGATCGCTTGCCAGCGGGGCCCTCACGCCGTCTGGAATTCTCATGTAATCCGATAGTGAGCATCCGAGTTTCCTGGCCTGTTCATGGAGGAAACTGCCTGTTCCCGCCGCACAGACACTGTTCATTTGTGAAAATGTTACAGATCCGTTTTTCATCAGGGTGAACTTGGCATCCTGCCCACCAATCTCAACGATCGTATCAGTATCAGGATTGATCTCCCATGCTGCCCTGGCATGTGAAGTGATCTCATCTACAATAAGATCAGCATTAATGATTTTTCCTATGAATTTTCTGCCCGAGCCTGTGGTACCGGCACCTGTGATATTAATTCCGGTCTGCTCCATTTCTGACAGGTTAGCAATGGCTTCGAATATTGATTTCGCTGCAGAAAGAGGCTTGCCTGTTGTATAAGTGTAGAATCCGGCAACAGGTTTGCCGGTCCCGTCAGTCAGTATTGCTTTGGTGCTGGTCGATCCAATGTCAATTCCAAGGTAAGCATTGAGGGTAGTGCCAGGAATGAATGACGTATACAGGTCAATTTCAATTTCAGAATTGTGTGGCGAAATAACCGGTTTAAAAAGATATGATCCTTCATTTGAGAAATCAGGATAATTGCTTAATACCAGTGACAGGGGCTTATGGTAATATTCCTTCTTCTCATCGGTTCCGGTGAGGAGTTCGTCTAATGAGGATATTCTAAGCCGGGGCACTCCCTTCATCTCTTTAAGAAGCATAAGCCCGGCCCCTATTGCTCCAAAAAGATGAGAGTGCCTGTGTGTCAGGAATCTGGTTTTCAGCAGTTTTTCAAGGCAGCCCCTGACCACGGGATTTTTGGAGACACCGCCTGTTATAAGCAATGGCAGATGAGGCAGATCCCGGTTAAAGACTGTATTGATTATGTTCTCTGCGAGTCCTTTGCAAAGACTTTCGCAGATGGCCCCGACGGAATGTCCCCTTTGCTGGGCATGGATTATATCGGTATTGGAGAAGACAGCACACCTTGATGCAATCGGAGGAACAGTATCTTTATTCGTCTGTGCCTTTTCACATAGCTCTTCGACGCCTGAGAGGCCGAGACGGTCTGTCTGCTGATCGAGAAAACTGCCGGTACCTGCTGCACACGAAGTGCTTGTTCTTGTTGACTGATAATTACCGAAATCATCGAATCTGATCAGCATGAATTTTTCGGCCCCTATGTGCAGTACTGATGCGGCGGTTTTGCAATAATGTTTTGAAGCTGCCATTATTGCCACCTGAGGATTGTAGGATGATACCTGATGCTTATCCAGACAGGCCGAGGAGGAGGTACATGCAACATCTCCGACTCGTGAAAGATCAAACATTTCTGAAGCTTCAGAAAAGGCTGAACGGATATTTCCCCTGTGAAATTTGTAGAAATGTTTTAAAATATTGCCGTTTTGGTCCAACTCGGCAATTGCAAGCGAAACAGATCCGACATCTATCCCGAGAACAGAGCCCGGGTTATCCGGAGTATTTACTTTCATGCTACCTTTTTCAGGCTTCGTGATCAGAACCAGTCCCGCACAAGAATTCTCCTGTCGTGCTGAAAATCGGTTACCCTGTAGTAGAGGGAAGAGTCATTCTCGATCCTGTATTCCCAGTATCCCGTTAATCCTCCGGGAGAATAATATACCCTTCGCAGATACAACCTCTCTCCGTCAGAAAAATCACATTTCTTCCCGTAGGCAGATATCTTACCGTATGTGCTGTCGAGAGATGTCTTGATCCATATAATATTGGGTCCCGACATTGTTTCCATTCCCGTATGGCGGTAATCGATGAAATCACCCATATATTTTCTTGTGACAACCAGCTGATCTTCATCGGGTTGCAATGCAGATTTATTAACAACGCTGCATGCACCGATCAGCCCCATCAATATCAGATAAAAGATTTTTTTCATCTTATGATATTTTATTTTAATGGTATGATGGAACCTCCATGTAGTTAATTATTATCCTATTGTGTGTGCGTATATAAATACATGGAGGTTTCATGGCGGTCTCCTCTGATAAGAATAAAAGCGATTCGTTCGTGGAATCAAAGATATTAAATTACTGATTATTCAGCAAATGTCAGAGGATCAAAAGTGGTAAAGCTCTCCTTAATTTTGATCAGTCTTTCTCCACTGTTGATGAATCATATGATACTGTAATCTTAATTTTCGTTGAGGAAATGCGGCAGGTTTTTTATAACTTGCCTGTTCAAATAACCAAATCCGATTCCCATGAAATCAAAGACCATTAACATGTTCGCAATCATTCTGGCAGTAGTGTTGACAGGCTGTAGTTCCGGGGATAAAAAACTGACAGAAGAGATGAAAGCTAATCTTGCAAAATTCAAAGAGGTAACACTAACCACCGACCTTTCCTGGTTGACTGACAGTGAAAGGGAGATAATAAGTATTCTGACAGATGCTGCAGCCATTATGGATGATATTTTCTGGATTGAGGCTTACGGAGATAAGGAGGAATTATTCGCACGGATAAAAAATGAATATGCAGGGGAATATGTAAGGATCCATTACGGTCCGTGGGACAGGCTCAATAATAACGCTCCCTTTATTCAGGGTTTCGGAGAAAAATTTGCCGGGGCGGGATTTTATCCGGAAGATATGACAATTGAGGAGTTTGAATCATGGGATAATCCTGAAAAAACAAGTCTTTACACGCTGATCAGGCGCAATGCTGAAGGTAAACTGATTACGATACCATATTCTGAAGCCTTCAGGGAGCAACATACGAAAGCAGCGGATCTGATGCTGAAAGCCTCCGGGCTGGCTGAAGACGAAGGACTCAAAAAGTATTTGAAGATGAGGGCTGATGCCCTGCTCACCAACCATTACCAGCCAAGTGATTTCGCCTGGATGGAGATGAAGCAGTCGAACATTGATTTTATTGCGGGACCCATTGAGAATTATGAAGATCGGCTCTTTGGCTATAAAGCTGCTCATGAAGCGTTTGTCCTCGTAAAGGATCCTGTGTGGAGCGCTCAGCTTGAGAAATTCAATGCCATGCTTCCGGGTTTGCAGGCCGCTCTTCCTGTTGAGCCCGGATACAAGGCGGAGATGCCGGGAACTGATGCCGACATGAATGTTTATGATGCAATCTACTATGCCGGTGATTGCAATGCCGGAAGCAAAACGATTGCGATTAATCTGCCAAATGACCCTGAGATACATCTTGCCGTGGGGAGTCGCAAGCTCCAGCTTAAAAATTCCATGAAAGCTAAGTTCGACAATATACTGATGCCTATAGCCGGAATGCTGATAGATGAAAGTCAGCGTAAACACATAACATTCGATGCCTTCTTCGAGAATACCACTTTCCACGAGGTGGCTCATGGACTGGGGGTGAAGAACACTATTAACGGGAAAGGAACGGTAAGGGAGGCGTTGAAGGAATATTATTCGGCTCTCGAGGAGGCCAAGGCCGATATCATGGGACTCTATCTTGTAACAAAACTATACGAGATGGGTGAAATAACAAGCGGAGAGGTGATGAATAACTATGTCACCTTCTTCGCAGGAATATTCCGTTCGAGCCGTTTTGGGGCAGCCAGCGCACACGGCAGGGCAAATATGCTCAGCATGAAGTATTTTGCAGACAATGGGGCTTTCGTTTACCAGGATAACGGGTATTACAGAGTAAATTTGGCAGAGATGAAGAGTGCTGTTGAATCATTGTTGAATAAGATCCTTGTAGTTCAGGGTGAAGGCGATTATGAAACGGCTAAAACATGGATAGAAAATGACGGAGTAATGACCGCGAATCTCAGCACGGCGCTTGACAACGTCAACGCTGCCGGAATACCTGTTGATATTGTCTTCAGGCAGGGGAAAGAGGTACTGGGACTCTAGTAATACCGGGCTTAAAGAGAGTTTCCTGAATAGCGGCAGGTTGACTTTCGTGAAATTTTTTTCAAAAATTCATAATTTCTTCATTTTCGGGTTTGCATCTTTAAACCCGTAAATCTGTAATTAACTTAAAAACCAATAGAATTATGAAGAAATTATTTTTTATTATCAGCGCGGTCGCTCTGACGCTTTTTTTTGCATCTTGTACAAAGGAGACAGGAACGGGCATTCTGAAGCTTTCACTTACCGATTCTCCTGTTGACGCCGAAAATGTTGCCGGAGTGTACATCACAATAAATGAGATACAGGTTCACAATCCGGCTGAAGGATGGGTGACGCTGGAAGGTTTTGAAGGCCCGCAGGAATTTGACCTGTTGGATCTTACCAGGGGCGAAACAAGCCTGCTTGGCAGCTTTGAACTCGAAGGCGGAAAATACACACAGATAAGATTCATGCTTGATGCCCCCGAATTCGGAGGGGGTAAACCTGTAAATCCGGGTTGCTATATTGAGTTTAAGGATGAGACTACAGAACCGCTGTTTGTTCCGAGTGGGGCACAATCCGGTTTTAAGGCAGTCGGGGCATTTAGTGTGCCCATCAATGGCACAGTTGAGATCACCGCCGACTTCGATGTTCGTAAATCAATAGTCGAAACGGGAGGAATGGCACATCGTTATATTCTAAAGCCGGTAATAAGGCTGGTGGTTGAGAATGAAGCCGGTAGTATCAGCGGTAATGTAATTAATATCCCTGAAGATAATGGCGTTGTGGTATATGCTTATGCCGATGGCGAATATGCCGAGGGTGAGGCTGCAGATCCGGAGGAGGAAGCCACAAGGTTCCCCAATGCTGTAAGCTCCGATATGGTGTGTGAACTTGGGAAATATCATATCGCCTTCCTTGCTGAAGGAACATACGACCTGGTGGTAACCTCTCTTGTAGATGATGAATTTGGCGAAGTACTTGGCATTATTGAGGATGTTGAGGTTGAAAGCAGGAAAATGACCACGCAGGATATAGATATTAATGAGCTTTAGTAATCACAACAGGCTCTTCATTTTGTTATGAATGATACCAGTAGAAAGGAACACATCCTGACCCGCAGGATGTGTTCTTTTTTATTAACCCAAATCCACCAGAGATTCCAGATGTGGTTTTTTGATTTATCATGCAATAGAGTTAAATTTGAATATCAGATTTTTAAGACAGATGATAATTTTTGGGATTTTTATTGGTTATATTAGAGATCAACATCTTAAATTGTTAAGATCATGAAAATCAAGATCTCATTCTTTGGATTATTACTGATTTTCGTTTTCTCTGCTTTCACTCCCTGTGAGCGGACAGATTATGGTAAGATTAATCCCGAAAGCCCTGGTATTTCATTCAAAGAGACACTTCATGATTTTGGTGAAATAATTACAGGAGCTGAAGCAATACATTATTTTGTGTTTACAAACACGGGCGAATCTCCGCTGGTTGTACTGAATGCACGGGCATCGTGCGGATGCATGGCTTCAGCCTGGCCTAAGGCACCTGTAGCTGCAGGGGCAAAAGATTCGCTAAGGGTAGAATACAATACAAAGATCAGAGGTTCGTTCAATAAATCGGTAACGGTGCAAACGAATGCAGAAAATCCCATGGTCGAACTGAAGATAAGGGGTAATGTTGTTAAGGCAAAGTAGGTCCGGTTTAGTGATGAAATCCGTTAAGACATGAAAAATCTCTTCATAAGAGTACTATTAATTTCACTCATTGCATTACCCTTTCAGCGATGTATAGGAGAGAAGGAGCCGGAAATCCCTGAACTGCTTGAAATAACTCTTACCTCTTTTGATGTTACAACTTTCGGTGGCTCTGACGGTTCGGTAACGATGGATGTGACGGGAGGAGTAACACCTTACAACTACCTGTGGTCAAACGGCGCAACAAACAAAGACCTTGAGGGACTGGTTGCAGGAGAATATTCCGTGATTGTAAAAGATGCCGTGGACTCAACGGCAATGGATACCATTGTCATTAGACAGCCCATACCTGGAAACATAGTGCTTGATGTACAGGGGAACATATATTCCACAGTAAAGATTGGCACCCAGACCTGGATGCAACAGAACCTCAGGGTGACTGTGGCTCCTGATGGGTCACCTGTTACGAGCTATGTTTATAATAACAACGAAGAACATGCTAAAACCTACGGAAGACTCTATACCTGGGATGCAGCAATGAACGGATCAACGGAGGAAGGAGCACGGGGTTTGTGTCCGGCCGGATGGCATATCCCGTCAGATGATGAATGGAAGGTTCTCGAGATGTACCTGGGAATGACACAGGCTGAAGCTGACCTTGTAAACGTTTGGCGGGGACAGGGCGTTGGAACAAAAATGGGCGAGGGAGGTGAGTCGGGTTATGAGGCTCTTTACTCAGGAAGGAGAGACAGTAACGGGTCCTACTATCTGATGGATCAGTGGGAATATATGTGGTCATCAACCGAGGCCGGCACGAGTGCATGGAGACGCTGCCTCAGTTCAACAGCTACCACCGTGGGGAGATATGATACGTTTACCAAGGCTTATGGATTTTCTGTGCGTTGTGTAAAAGATGAATAAGATGATGATGAGACAACTTGCCATAGCTTTACTGCTTCTTATCACACTGACCTCCTGCAGCAAAGAGGAGAACGGAGATAACGGAGACCCCAATCAGCCACTTGTATTTTCCTCCCTTACAGCTGAAAAGAGTACGATTTCCCCGGGGGAAACAACAAAGGTCACTGCATCGGCAACAGGATACATGATCGTGTTCAAATGGTCTGCCTCGGCCGGTGATATCCTCGGGAGCGGTAAGAGTGTCGTTTATGCAGCATCGCCATGCCATGCAGGTTCAAACAAGGTAACCTGTACCGTAACTGATGGTAATAATGTTTCTCAATCCAGGGAGGTATTCATTGTCGTTCAATAGACTGATAACAGCACTTTTCATTGTTTCCTGCCTCTATTACGGTAATACAGATGCACAATGTCTCTCTTCTGTAAATCCTGTAGGCGGATCAGCAAACCTTCTGGTACTTGAAAAAAATTCCCTCAGAGTGATCGGATTCTACCGTTTCAACTATGGCGACCGTTATATTGAGGGCAGCAGCCGGTCAGATTTCGATCTTATCAGAAATGCGAATTACAATTATGCAGGTACTATTTTAGGTTACGGGGTGGCAAACAAAGTTACTCTTGAGACTGAACTTGGCTACTTCATTAACAAGACCCAGAATTACAATACAGATCCACCTTACTCCCTTATAGGAAGTGGTTTCTCTACAGGAGTTATTTCAGTCAAATACAGCCTTTTTAAGGACGATGAAAAGAGGTTCTTCGTCTCCTCGGGCCTTGGTGCAAAAATTCCCTTTTCAACAAAACCCCTTTATCGCGACGGAGTAGAACTTCCCGTTGAAGTACAGCCAACCCTGGGAGCATTCGGGATGGTAGTTCAGGGATTCATCGTTAAGGAGCAACCGATTACAGGAACCAGGTATTTCCTGACCGGCCGGATGGAGGTAAATTCCCGGAACAGGCAGGAGTATAAGCTTGGCACATCGGTTTTCACATCTTTCTTTATTTCGAAACATCTTATGTTCCCATGGCTTAAGGGCGACTGGACTGCTATTCTGCAGTTGAGGAACGAAACCCGCGGAGTGGACAGAACAATGTCAGGAGTTAAGGAATCATCCGGAAGTACAATATTTTACCTGATCCCTCAGGTCAACCATTCCATAAAGGAGAGATGGAATGTTTCACTGATGGCCGATCTGCCTGTTTACCAGCACTTCAATGGCATACAGCTGGCAACCAGATATGGAATTACCCTTAATTTTACCAGGGAGTTCAGACTATAAGATCATTGCGTTTCCTGGCATTTTCCGCTGATAATATTTATCCTATACTAAAAAATCTGTTTGTTAGATGAACAATAGCACCTGTTTAAATGTATATTTAGCGTTAACGTTAAAATATACCGGAAATGAAAACAAAACTCTTCACAATTGCAATATTACTTTTTGTTTCTATGGTGCTAAATGGTCAGCGGGGTCTCTCTGTCGGCGACAGGGCTCCTGAATTCAAAGCAACGACCGATGACGGTTCAGTCTGGGATGTAAAACAATTTATTGGTAAAAATTACATTGTGGTATATTTTTACCCGGCTGCAATGACGGGCGGATGCACCGCTCAGGCATGTGCTTACCGTGACCGCAGGGACGATCTTCAGGCGGCAGGCGCCATTGTTGTTGGCGTGAGCGGGGATAATGTTGAAGGTTTGCGACTTTTCAGGCTGGCTGAGAACCTTAATTTTCCGCTTTTATCCGACGAGAAGGGTGATATCGCCAGGGCATTCGGTGTTCCGACAGGTGACGGCGGAGCCATCAAGCGTACTGTAGAAGGTGTTGAACATGAACTTTTAAGGGGTGTTACCACCAGAAGGTGGACTTTCATTATTGGCAAGGATGGCAACATCGTTTACAAGAACGATTCGGTCAACTCCCAGAAAGATACAGAAGAGGTACTCAGTTTTCTTGCCTCACAAAAATAGATTTTTTTAAAATAGTGCCTTTTACCACGGAGTTACCCGGAGTTATTCACTGAGTAACACTGCTTTTTCTCTTTATCATCACTCACTACTCATCACTCACTACTCATCGCTCACCACTCATCGCTCATCACTCATCGCTCACCACTCATCGCTCATCACTCATCGCTCACCACTCATAGTTCATCACTCATCACTCATAATCCATTTCTCAGTAAAACTGGTATGTGCAATGTTCTTCACTGATGGCTCACCTTCGGGTCCGGGTACCTGGTTGGTGTAGGAGACATGAAGTAATCCGCCGGAACCCTCTGTTATAGCAGGATAATGAGCCCGGGTCTCACTGCCCGGAACGCCATCGACAATAAACCTGCGGTAAGGCCATGTTTGCCCATCGTCCTGAGACAGCCATACGGACAGGCGGTGTCTCCCCTGTTCAGTGTCGTTATGAACCAGCACCCAGTTGCCGCTTTTTGTTACGATGATATCAGCCGCGCTGCCGGGGTTTGGTATATCGGTGTCCTCAACAGTGCTCCATGTAATTCCGCTGTCATTTGAGATGCTTTTCATCAGGCGCTTGGGCGGAGGACCGTTATCGCGCATGAAGGCGGCAATTGATCCGTCATTCCTGAGAGCAAGAGCAGGCTGGACGGGTCCGGCACCAACAAGAGGTTCGCTGAAGCTCCATGTTTCATCCTCTTCATTGAAGATCGCAATAAGGGAGAAGTCAAAACCATCGGAGTAGAGTGGCAGCAGCATCTTTCCGCCGGTGAAAAGCGGTTTGTTCCTTGTCTGCCAGCCAATCCTTCGCATGAGGGGATAACCAACCCTGGTCCTGATACTCTCCCCATTCTCGTCAATATCGATACCGTTGGCTATCAGGCTTGTTCCTTTTGCTATATCAAAATAGCCCCGGATGGCTTCGTCCCACATTTCCTGTTTAATCGGGCCGGAATCATCGGGTCTGATGCTCTTTGAGGAGAGAAGGTATTCATAATACTCATCATATTTTCTCTTAAGGGTAAGCACGAAGGGATCGTTCTTCCCTATCCCGTCGGGCACGCTACCGTCGGGTTTGACATGTATCATTTCCTGCCATTTCCATTCGGGAGGACCGGTTTTTTGCATATAGTTTTCACTGATCCGGTATTTAAGTAACGATGATTCCCACTGATACGCCATAACGGTGTACCAGACAAGCCAGAGGCGTGATTTCCTGTCGATGAACACAACAGGATTGATATCGGGGAAGCCGGGAACGTCAGCCATAATGAACGGCTCGCACCAATCACCGGTTTTGTGATTGCGGCGCGATCCCATGATAACAACATCATCGGCGGTCCTTTCTCCACTGCCATGGAACCATACAACCAGAATATCTCCGTTCGGCAGTTCAACCAGGGATGAACCATGGCAATGCCGTGACTGGAAGGGGAAAATATGTTCGGTTATGAGGGTGTCATTTTCTCGTTGATCATCAGATTTGCTTCTTGTGGAGCATGATGTAATAAGAAAAAGAGTTATGGACAGGGCGGCAAGTATGTGATGTTTCATTTCAGTAATTTTGAATAAATATAAACAAAAGAGCAGAATTTCTATCTTTGAAAGAAAAGACATGAATAAGACAAGGCAAATACTTTCAATAGTAATTTTTATCCTGTCGGTTCCCCTGATCATTGCTCAGGATCCGAGTCTTCCTGATGGTGTGGCAGTAAGAAAGATATGGAGCAACGACGGTCACAATGCCTTTACATCCCTTATATGGTTCAGGGGTTCATTCTACTGTGCTTTCCGCGAGGGAGAGAATCACGTATACGGCAGGGATGGTGTGGCCCGTATCATTTCGTCGAAAGATGGAATGAAGTGGGAACCTGTTGCTATTATTAAAAAGGAGGGTTACGACCTCAGGGATCCCAAATTATCGGTAACACCCGATGGCAGGATTATGGTGATAACAGGCGGATCTGTTTACAGGGAAAAAGAACTGTTAAGCCAGCTGACACATGTTTCATTTTCAGACAGGTCTGGCAGGAATTTCTCTGATCCGGTTCCTGTTGTCATCCCTGATGAGATAAGAACTGACCGCGACTGGCTGTGGCGGGTCACCTGGCACAGGCGAACAGGATACGGGGTTGTTTACCAGAGCAGGGAGGAACGAACAATCTCGCTGGTAAAGACAGATGACGGGATAAACTATGAACTTGTCACAAAGCTTGAGGTGGATGGAAGTCCCAATGAATCGACGGTGAGGGTGATGCCGGATAAAGAAATGATTATTGTTGTGAGGCGTGAAGAAGGAAACAGGGAGGGGATGTGGGGGAGAAGCAAGGCTCCCTATGCCGGGTGGGAGTGGAGAAGCCTCGGGATGAGGCTGGGAGGACCCGATTTCATTGCACTGAAGGGTGATCGTCTTGTTCTGGGGACAAGAGTTTATGGCGAAAAGGGTAACGTTACTGCACTCTATGCAGGAGACAGGTCCGGAAATTTCCGTAAAGTGCTAACATTGTCTTCAGGGGGAGATAACAGTTATCCGGGATTTGTTTATCGAAAGAATAAGTTATACGTTTCCTACTATTCATCTCATGAAGGGAAAACATCGATATATTTTGCAGAGATTCCCGCAGGCCTGTTCTGATTCCCGGGTGCAGGTAACCGAATTAGTTTAAAACTTCCTCTTTCTCAATAAATACAAGCGATTCTTTGATCACTTCACCGTCGTCGCCGATTGCATATATCTTTATGCCGATATTAGGTATTGAACCCTGCTCAATTGAGGATATCGGAAGAAAGGCATCCTTAATATCTTCAAATTCATTTATTTCGTCATAATCCTCCACAGGCAGGTAAAGATGTATTATCAAAGTGAAGTCTGGGTCCTTAATCAATAAAAGGGCTTTGATTATTTTGGTCAGCCATATTGAGGAGGTCGTATTGTAATATTCGAGGTTGAGCCTCAGATTGGTAATTGGCCTTGGATTGTTGACATATTCTGTCATCCAGTTCATCACGGGCTCATAGACCTTGGCTGCATTTTCAGGGATCGATTTTCCGTCGAAAATCAAATTCCCTGTTACTGTACTAAGATCTATCTCAGGCGTTTTTTGTGTCCTTTCGATAAATAATTCCTCAAGCATTGTATTCCCCTTTTGGCAATCGGATGATCACCGGTTAATTCCATATTCAAATGTATATTTAATTATCATAATAGCAGCTGCAATTTATCAAATATAGAGATGCTCCTGTCAAATATATAGGCCGTTGGTGTAAAAATGCCACTTATTTGATCGGATGGGCAGTTAATAAGAGCCTTTGCCTGCTCAGAACTCTGATACTCCGTGCCGGTAATCATTCAATAAACTTGTTCAGAAGCGTATTATTACTATTATGGATGAAAATAATGTCATCTTCTGTTTTTTCTTCACTATTATCAGCCGGAATCAATTTTTTATTTTCCAGAATATAACCCTTAAAACCTCTTTCCAGAAGATAATTCAGTAGAAACACCCTCTTTTCATTTTTTGTTTCAATCAGCATGGTTGGCTTATGCTTCTCCAGAATAGCCTCCATCTCCGGTATGATTACCGTTTCATAACCCTCAACGTCGCATTTGATAAAATCCAGCTTCTCCAGATTCTTGAAAAGCTCACTTCCCTTATTCATTTCTGCAGAAAACTCATTCAGCGCCGTATCATCTTTTTCAAGCACAAAATGGGATCCCGTTGCAATTATCCCTTTTTCCGCTATTGTATTATTCCCCATACGGATATTTTTGTTTTCGCTTCCAAGGGCATAAGGAAGCACTTTAATATTCCGGCGTTTACCAATATTGTTTTTAAGGACATCCCTTACCTGCCGAACCGGTTCCACGGCATACACAAATCCGCCGGGTCCGACCCACCTGGCAAACGGAATGGTATAATAACCAAGGTTAGCTCCGATATCAATGACAATATTATTTTCACGGATAAGGTTTTTAAGGAAATAGTGATATTTATATCGAGGATTGTTCCGGAGAAATCCGAGATTATAAAGAATGAAATATATTCTGCTGACTATTCTCAGGTACATCGTAAATGAAAACGTCTTAAATATCAGTTTTTTAATTATTATTTCCGGATTTGTCATAAGCTGGATGTAACTTTAAAGTAATGCCCGTAATCCGGGTAATTATACACGGAACAGAGCTGATACCTTTAGCATAAATGCTTTTCATATCTTTTTTGAATTTGTTTCCCGGAAGAATGTTTGTGAGGTAAATTTAACTTATTTTTTAACACCAAAGGGCATCAAAATTGCGAACAATATTGTTTGAATTTTGTTATATTTTTTGGCTTAAAAGTATTTAAACATGTGGTTAGCCGGGAGCAAATGTTAAAAAGTTGACACATGTTTTGTGATTGATTAACTTGCATGATGGATTAAAAAGGAGGATAGAGATGAAAAACAAACTGACATTAATGGTGTTGTTATTTCTGGCAGCAGCGGGTATTCTGGCGGGTCAGGGGAGTGGCAGGAACGTAACCCTGACCGGATATGTTGTCGATGAAAATTATTAGCCTGTTCCTGGTGTTGTAATCATGACCAATGACACAGAGAAGCAGGTTGTAACCACCCGTGAAGGATTCTACAGACTGAGAGTCAAAGCTTCGGAACAGACCATGCTGAGCGCGGTTTACTTCACTCCTGACGGGGAGCCGCTCACAGTTGAAAAGCCCTATGGGGGAAATTCGAGAATCAATTTTACTCTTCCGGTTTCAGTACACGATCTTCAGGCATATAAGGATTTCATGAATACCAGACAGGAGAAGGTCGATATAGGCTATTCGTCCATAAATAAGAAGGACCTGACGGGAAGTGTAAGCAGTCTGGACAACAGGAATTCGAGGTATGATGTTTACACATCAATTTATGATATGTTATCTGAAGTACCGGGAGTTGTTGTAAGGGGAAGTGATATACAGATACATGGACTTTCGTCCAGGAATATGAGCACCCAGCCGCTTTTTATTGTGGATGGTAATTATGTTAACTCCATTAGCCATATAAGTCCGATTACTGTTAAATCGCTGGAAGTCCTGAAGGGCCCGTCAGCGTCCATTTACGGGGTCAGGGGTGCAAACGGAGTGATTATAATCAGTACTATACGAAATCCGTAACTGTTTGGGTGAGTCGCTTGTTTTACCGTTTGTGTTCTGGATGAAAAAACTATGTCAAACGTTGAAGCAAATAAGGAGTTGTCGCCGGAACAACGTGAAGAATTACTCAGAGCATTGAAGGTCCGTTTTGAGAAAAACATGAACCGGCATAAAGGTCATGACTGGGAAAAAGTACAGGCAAGACTGGAAGCTAATCATGAAAAACTATGGTCACTCAATGAGATGGAAAGAACCGGTGGTGAGCCGGATGTAACGGGTCACGATAAAAAAACGGGTGAATACATATTTTATGATTGTTCACCGGAAAGTCCAAAAGGTCGCAGGAATGTTTGTTATGACCGTGAAGCGCTGGAGTCAAGGAAAGAGTTTCAACCAAAAGAGACCGCTATTGACATGGCATCCGCTATGGGCATTGAGATTTTAACAGAAGAAGAATACCGGGAGTTGCAGAGACTTGGGAATTTCGATACTAAAACATCGAGCTGGTTGAAAACACCTTCCTCAATCAGGAAACTCGGCGGCGCCATCTTTGCGGATTATCGCTATGGCAATGTCTTCGTTTATCACAACAGTGCACCCTCTTTCTATGGTTCCAGGGCATTCCGTGGCTGTCTGAGGATCTGAAAACGGTTTATATACATCAGGAATGTTAAGGGGCGTTGCATGCAACGCCCCTGTCAATCCCAATTCCTGGTGCAAGATCTTATTTGATCTCTACAACAGCATACCTTGATATCTTCCAGAACTCATCAGGATCTTTTATCTCGATGCCGGCGATCATATTCTCGCCTTCGGCTATGATCTCATAAGATCCTGAGGGATGACTGGTTATAAGCTTTGCATCTTTTGAATTCACTGGTATAAGCCTGGTTTCTGTTATATCTACTCTCGTAAAGAGACTATCGGGGGAGTCTTCAATCAGAGCTTCCCTTTTCCCCAACCCTAGAAATCCTCCTTCTTTGGTCACTATACCCTTATCTCTCAGGTCCCTGTAGGTGCCGTAAGCGAGATAAGCCTTGTTCATCTCTTCTATCTGAGTGTTGATAGTCTCGGTCTGTTGGGTCACCGTTACCTGCAGCTCAGTCATCTGGTTATTGAGCTGTCCCATCTCAAAATCCTTTTCGACAAGCGCCAGTTTCAATCCGGATATTTCTTCCTCGCGCTGGACAATAGAAGCCTCAAGGTTAGCAATCATATTTTGCAGACCGGTTATCTCTCCTCCTGATTTTTTCAGCTGGGCACTCAGCTGCGATATCCTCTTTTTATTATTCTCAAGCAAAGTGTTTATAAGCTTTATGTCTTCAAGTATCTGCTCCTTCCTCTCCTTTGAGAATTCGACATCGGACGATTTAAATGTTATAAGATCCTCCTTCTGCTTAATCACATTCAGTTCCTTCTCAATCTGATCAAAGGTCATCAGCCATGAGTTGATGGTTGAATCCCTCGTGACCATCTGGAACTCTAATGAGGTTCTTTCCTCCTCCATGACCGCGATCTGCTCATTATGCTCACGATTATAAGCCGAATAAATAAAAAACCCGGCTGCTACAAGCACAATAACACTTATCACCGCAGTGATAACAGATCCTTTGGTGAGACCTTCTTTTCTGGCTTTCTTAACATTATCCCTCATGGCGTTCTTTTCATCCATGAAAACAGGATCATTTTTTTCTTCATTTTTCATTGGTGTTCCTCCTTGATTAAATTATAAACTGATAAAACTCTCTTTTACGATTTACCAGTTCATTCCAAAAGAGATGCCTGAAATGACAGGTGTATATAATTCATTAGTAATGAATAGATTAATATTTCAGACAGAAAAGCCTGAATATTCATTTTAAGAAAATCATTCCCATTTTGAGAAAAAGCCAGGGATTTACGGATCAGAATATAGCCCGGCAGCCACCATCTGAACGAGGTACGTTCTGCTCAGTTCTGCTCTTTTTCTTCCTTTAAGATTCGATAGATAGTAGAGATACCTATATCCAGTTCCCGGGCAGCCAGCCTGACATCGTTGTTGTGTTTGTTCAGTATAGCTTTAATGATCTTCCGCTCATATTCACGCAGGGTATGATTTTCGCCGGTGACCGTTGACAATGGTGTGCCCATATCGAGCACAATGTCTTCAGGATCAATGACATCCTTTTCTGAGAGTGTAACAGCGAGCTCAATTACTGATTTTAACTCTCTTACATTCCCGGGGAAATGATAACTCATAAGTTTTTTTTGTGATTGTTCTGACAGTTTTTTTAGAGGAACATTATTCTCTTTGCAGAAGGTCCCGACAAAATGCCGGGCGAGTATCAGAACATCATTTGTCCGTGCGCGCAACGGAGGTAATTCGATTGGCAGGCCTAAAAGTCTGTAATACAGATCTTCCCTGAAATTTCCATTACTCACCTCCTCTTTCAGATTTTTATTGGTGGCCACGATGATACGGCAGTCGGTCTTAACCGGTTTGTTACTTCCGATACGAACAATCTCCTTCTCCTGCAAAGCCCGCAGTAACTTTGACTGAACGTTCTGCCCCATTTCCCCTATCTCATCAAGGAACAGAGTTCCGCCGTCGGCTTCCTCAAACCTGCCTGTCCGCCGGAAAGCTGCCCCGGTAAAGGCTCCTTTTTCATGACCAAACAACTCACTCTCAATTAGTTCATAAGGGATTGCCGCAATATTTACCGGAACAAATGACCTGTTCCTGCGTTTTGAGTTGTAGTGAATGGCTTTTGCCACAAGCTCTTTTCCGGTGCCCGTTTCCCCTGTTATTATTACGTTGATGTTTGTGCTCACAGCTTTTTCAATTAACTCATAAACCCCTTTTATTGCGACACTCTCCCCAAGAATCGTCTGGCCAAAGCTGTATTTTTTCCGGATTTCCTTACGCAGGGCGGTTATCTCCCTTTTCAGACCGATACCATTCCTTATATTTTGCACTGTCAGCAGAAGGCGCTCCTTTATATCATCGGATTTTGTAATGTAGTCATATGCCCCCATCTTTAACAGTGATACGACAGTCTCAATGTCTCCCTGTTCGGAGATCAGGATCACCTGTATATCGGGATTCTCCTCCCGTACCCTTCTGAGAACTTCAAGCCCTGTCATATCCGGCAGTTTGTAGTCGAGTGTTACGATATCCGGAGATTCGCTGAGGCAATTCAGAAAATCTTTCGCGTTGTGAAAACTCTTAACTTCATAATCAGGATTCAGTGAAAGAGTGTGCACCAGAAGCCTATTATACCATTCGCTGTCTTCCACAACAAATATTTTTACAGGATTTTCAGTCATATATGGTGGATTTCATGTTAACAATCTGATACTTACTTCTGCAAAATAAAAAATAAACAGCCTTACATGGCTGGATTCAACTTATTTCCGCAATATGTCTGCCAAGCTGTTCACGTACCTCTTCAAATATTCTCAGGGATTCCTTTATCAAATCTTCAACTCTTTCGATTTCATCCTTATCCTGCACACTCTTTTCGATCCGGCTCAGCAGGCTGCTCAGTTCGGTTGCCCTTATGTGGCGGCAGGGGGGCAGCAATTTATGGGCAAGATCTGCTACCTTTTCCCACTGGCCCGACAGAAATGCGTTGTGAATTTCTTTCAGGCCGCTGCCGGTAGTATCAAGGAATGTAATAAGCATCTGTCTCACAAACTGTCTGTCGCCGCCTGCAATATGATACAAATTATCCAGGCTGATCGTGCCGGTGGAACTGGTTTTATTTGCAACGCCCTGCTCCTCGGAGCTTTCCTGCGGACTATCCTGTATCACCGAAAGAATAGTGTTCAATAACATCTCTTCCGTAAAAGGTTTTGGCAGAAAAGCGTTCATCCCGGCCACATTGTATCCTGACCAGCTTTTATTTACCGGTGTGGCTGAAATACAGATAATTGGCATTTCTGATTCCTTTATACCCAGTTCTTCCCTGATATATTCAGTCACCATTATTCCGTCCATCCCGGGCATTCTGATATCCACTAAAAGCAGATTGTACCGTTTGCTCCTGACCTTTTCCAATGCTTCAGAGCCATTTACTGCCTCATCTGATTCTGTCTCCCACCTGTTTAGAATAGTCTTTAAAAGCAGGCGATTGTATTCCTCATCATCAACTATCAGGACCTTAAGTTTTTTTATCGTGTCTGGAATAATCAGTTTACGTTCAGTCTCTTTTCTGACCTTGCTTTCATCTCCGGTTAAAAAAGGGATCACGCATGTTATTCTGGTGCCTTCATTCTTTCGGCTTTTGCATTCGATCGTTCCTTCATGCAGCTCCACAAGTTTTCTGACAATTGATAAACCTAAACCTGTTCCTCCGTACCTTCTTGTGGTGCTCATCTCCTCCTGGGTAAAATCCTCAAAAATGTAATCGAGCTTGTTCTCGTCAATTCCAATACCCGTATCAATGAATTCCATCACAAGGTCTGTTTCATCCTCTTGCTTCCTGACCGTCCTGACAGCAAAATGAACGGTCCCTCCCCTTGTGAATTTGACCGAATTACTGACAAGATTGATCATGATCTGTTTGAGCCGGTATGGATCACCGAGTAATACAGGGGGAGTACCCGGTTCAAGTGAATAACTCAGTATCGTCTTATTTTGCCTTGCAGGAAGCTCAAACAAGCTGTACACATCTCCGAGGATATTGCTGATGTTGAAGTGAACTTTTTCCAGCTCCATCTTACCGTCCTGCAGTTTTGACAGATCGAGAATGTCGTTGATAATTTTTGACAGGTGATCCGCAGAGGACTTTATTATCGCAAGTTTGCCGGCAATCTTTTCATCATGTTCCTCATGCAGGAGCTGTTCGGTAAATCCTGAAATAGCTGTTAGGGGGGTACGTATTTCATGGCTCATATTTGCTATGAACATTTCTTTTGTCCTTGCCAGATTTTCAGCTTCACTTTTTGATTTTTCGAGCGCTGTCTGGTAAGCACCCGATTTACGGGTATACCTGACAATAATAAATATTACCGTTATTGCCAGGAGAGTGCCCAGTATTGTGAACACTGCCAGCCAACGATATGTTTTACCTGCAAGGATATCGGCATCTGCAGCTTTGGCTTCAATGATCCCGATAATTTCATTTTCCATTTTTGATATCAGAACATAGAACTGCTCCCTGATCTCGCTTCCGGTCCTGGCTAACTGCGATTCCCTGGTCCTCAATTGTTCCTTAATTATCTGGTCCTGCTGAGCCAGCGAATCAAGATCATTAAGCAGTGCCTGCTCATCCAAAAGACTCTTGCTGCTTCGGCTGAAAACTCGTCTGAGGATGCCTTTTTCAGCTTTCTGGTCCACCGATGAAGCGTCAATAATTTTTTCAGATAACAATTTCAGATATTCAATCACCTTGTAATGACGATTCAGGATCAGAAGCTCGTTCCAGATTACAATATTCTCCTCTATAAGTCTGCTGATATTATCGGTCTGTGCCAGCAATACCGAATCATTGATGCACTCGGCACGCAACCTGTTCACTTTTTCATCAATACTGGAAATAATGTCATAATAAGGTTGAATATCCTGCGTATTTCCGGTAATGGTATAGATCCTGATACTGTTTTCCGCTTTTTCCAGATCCATCGAGATCTCCCTGATGGTCAGCAGCCTGAGATCGGGTTTATCATCTACCCTTATCGAAGAGACTATCGAAGAGAGATTCAGGTAGGATAAATAACCGGCTGCTGACAGCAGCAGGACCGCCAGAAACATCAATAATATCACTTTGATATGAATCGATTCCCTTTTCACGGGTACTTCAGCAGGTATAATAATACCCAAAGCTATAAAAATTTACAACCAATAAATTACCGGTGCTTAAGACAAAATATTTTCATTAAGCAGGAGCGTTGCATGCAACGCCCCTGTCCCTTTAGATAATTTTTGTCTTCAAGTGGGATAAGGTCAGGGTGCCGTGACCCAGCCGCTCCTTCCTTCAAATGTCCTGCCGTAGATATGGTTTTTATATTTGCCAAGGACTGTAAATATCTCTCCCGGATCTATAAAAGCAATATACACAGCATTCAGTCCGGGAGTCTCCATCAGGCCTGCAGATCCGGGCAGGACCTGTTCATTAATAGGATTTCCGGCCGGTTCGACCTGGTTTTCTGTGACATAACCTGATGAACCGTCGGGTAACAGGACACGGTACAGATTCCCGGTAAGGGCTTTTATTTTCATTACAGAATATTGTTCAAGTGTATCGACTGCCTGGCTGCCGGACCCGGGTGAGTTTTTGACTATGATCGTTCTTTTCGACCTGACCAGCTCTCCAAGGAAAAGGGTGTCGCCCGAGATCCCCGATGGTGTTGTGTTTCTCTCTGCTATAAAATGCCAGGGATCGACCGGTCCCCTGCTGTAAATACCAAAATGAAGGTGTGGTGGTGTGAATCTTGCATTTCCGGTATTGCCTACCGTGCCGATAACCTGTCCGGCAGCAACAAGGGTCCCGGGTGTTACTTCCTGTGTTTGCAGGTGTGCAAAGTACATGTTGATGGATCTTTCCCGGTCACGCAGCCAGACATATTTACCACCTATCTCACCTTCTCCTACTCTCGTGACTTCCGCATCAGATGGTGCAACCACGGGGGTGTGCCTTGCTGCAAAGATATCAACGCCATGATGTTCTCTTCTGCCTCCATCTCTTGGATCACCAAAAAAACTCAGTATTGCCCGGCTGTTCTTACCCGGTACCGGGAATCCAAGAGACGGCACTTCCCTCATCAGGACCCTGAACCTTCCACCACGCAGCAATTCGGGCTGCAGCCGGAGGACATAATATGAATCCTGTCGCGGTTCAAATTTAATCTTCAGGCTCTCTTTGTCGGCCGATGCAACATGCGTCCATTCCAGTGCCGGATCGCTGCTCTGCCTGAACAGGTCAGCGAAAAGTTGCATTGAATCGGCTGAATGGACAGTTATTTCAATTTCAACTCTTAATCCGCGCAGGACGAAAAAGCGATATCCTGCTGCATCTGCCCCGGCAGGATCAAGATAGAATTCTTCCTGATAGGGAAGAGTAATATCTGCAGGATTATTAAGTGCATTTCCTGCTGATTCTTTCCAGCTGTACCCGAGGGCAGTGCCGGCAAGGTTCGCCTGTTCAAGGGAATGCTGGTATGCTTCATGTCCGTAGCGAGGGAGAAATGGTTCCGGTACTATCTCCTGCCTGCAGCCGGAAACAAAAAGAATAAAAGCTGTGAAAATCAATAATCCGGAATCCCTGCAACTGACAGGAAATATTTTATTTAAAGTTGTGTCAAGAATTCTTCTTCCGGGTATATTTTGAGAGTCAGAAATGATAGTCATAAAATCAAATTTCAAAAATAGATACTTAATGGAGTCTCCTTTTCATTTAATGAAATGCAATAATATTCATTTATGGTGAGATTGGGAAAAAAGTCTTTAACCGGTGGTTAAAAATACTTAAAAGTTGTTATTATCTTTGAAATAGAGAATGACAGTTCCAACTTGCCCGGTGAAATTTAAACGAGGTTTATGACAATCCATTCGCTTCAGGAGATCAGTGAACGTTACAGGAAAGCACTACTGGAGGATGTTATCCCTTTCTGGATTGACCATTCCACTGATCCGGAATACGGAGGATATTTCACATCTCTAGACAGGCAGGGGGAGGTATACGACACAGATAAGTTTGTCTGGCTGCAGGGTCGCGAAATATGGATGTTCAGCCACCTTTACAACAATGTTGAGAAAAGGCAGGAATTATTGCCCACCTGCCTGACCGCGGGCTGACTGATAAGATCATGGACGTTTGCATTCATGAAGTGATGGATATATTTTACAATGAGGAGTTTGGGCTTGTTCTCGAGAACGTAATGACTGATGGAAAATTTTCAGATAGTTACGAGGGAAGACTTCTTAATCCGGGCCATGCCATCGAAGCAATGTGGTTCATGATGGATCTGGCCTCCTATAAAGGTGATCCGGGCCTGGCGGAAAGTGCAAAGGATGTTTCCATGTCCCGCGCGGCCTGCTTCAGGTGTGGAAGGTATTGGAGGGACCGGTGTAGCGGTACAGGGGTATAAGGATGTAATGGTACAACAGGGTAATTGTGGGTTCGTTGCATGCAACGAACCTACTTCCGGCTTCCGGCAAAATATTTTTGACTCATATACATCTGTTTATTACCTTTATCATAAAACTGAAAAAAGTATAATCCTTTCCTTAACAAATCCATATATGGCACATGATGTTTTTATTAGCTACTCCAGCGTAGACAAAACCGCTGCTGAAAATGTTTGTTCCATCCTTGAACAAAATGGTATAACCTGTTGGATCGCACCGCGGGATATTACTCCGGGACTTGATTTTGCAGAAGGCATCATCGATGGTATAAAATCATCGAAGCTGTTTATCCTGGTCTATTCATCAAACTCGAACAACTCCAAACAGGTCATCAGGGAAGTGGACCGGGCAGTGCATACAGGGCTCCCGGTCCTTAATCTCAGGCTCGAAGATGTGCCATTGTCAAAGCAACTTGAATATTACCTGAGCAGTGTTCACTGGCTCGATGCCATTAAACCCCCGTTGGAAAAGCACATTAATAAATTATCGGGAGTGGTAAAAATCCTTCTCAGGAAAGATGGAGCCA
>CAZWFL010000028.1:0-44045 GCA_964633195.1 uncultured Rikenellaceae bacterium
GTAACTCATCAAGCTCCGATTGCCCTAATATACTACGGAGTGTCGTTTGTGATAATTGTGAGGTGGCGGAAAGGTAATCTTCCACCTCAACAATTGCTTTGTCGGGCTGCATAACACGGAAATAGACCACAGCGTTTACCTTTATAGAAACGTTGTCCTTCGTGATCACATCCTGCGACGGCACATCCATCACAACGGTTCTCAGGCTGACCTTTACCATCCTGTCAACCACAGGGATGAGCAAAATAAGGCCCGGTCCTTTAACGGCAATCAGCCTTCCCAGACGAAAGACCACACCGCGCTCATATTCGCGGAGGATCCTGATTGCACTTGCCAGAATAAGTACAAGGAATACAATCCCTGTTATCAGCAATGTGTAATACATTTGTTCCATAATAATCTCCTTTCTGTTTATATTGATTTACGAACAATTAATTTAAGGTTTGAAATACCTGTAACCACCACCTTCGTACCCTTATTGACGGGACCCTCCATACTCTCAGCGTTCCATAACTCTCCATGCACCTTTATCTGCCCGGTTGGCTCCATATCGCTTATTGCCTCTCCTGTTTCTCCTATCATGCCTTCTATGCCTGTGGTAGGCTTCCTGGTTTGCGCCTTTATCCCGAAACTGATCGCAAATATGAAGAAAGCAGTTGTCAGAATAACTATCGCCAGGATCACCTGCCATGAAATTCTGAAAACTTCGAGTGTTGACTTAACATCTATTAACATTATCGATCCGAGTATTAATGATATAATTCCTCCTATCGTAAGGAGTCCGTAGCTGGTCACTTTGATCTCAACGATGAATAAGATGATTGCAAGTATTATTAAAGCCAGTCCTGCATAGTTTACCGGGAGGGTATGCAGGGAGTAGAAGGCCAGTATCAGGCAGATAGCCCCCACCACCCCCGGGAAGATTGCCCCGGGATTATAAAGCTCGAAAAAGATCCCGTATATTCCGATCATAAGTAATATGTAGGCTATATTGGGGTCACTCAGCAGAGCGAGTATCTTTTGACGGAAACTCATGTCGAGATTGATTATCTCAGCATTTCTTGTTCTCAGGATCTTCTCCCCCGAAGCCAGGCTGATCTCCTTTCCGTCTGTTTTTTCAAGCAGGTCCTGGATTGATATTGCGATCATATCGATCACACCTTCTTTCATCGCTTCAGATTCAGTAATGGAAAGGCTTTTCCTGACGGCATCTTCTGCCCACTGTGCGTTACGTGAACGCTTTTCGCTTATTGTCCTGATAAACGCTGCTGCATCATTAGTGGCCTTTTCGTTCATAATGGAATCCTGCTGACCCTGAAGATCCACAGGATGCGCTGCTCCTATATTTGTGCCGGGAGCCATTGCAGCTATATGCCCCGCCATCGTGATGAAAACACCGGCCGATGCGGCCTGCGACCCTCCGGGGTAAACGAAAACTGCAACAGGGATCTCTGAATCGAGTATATCCGTTACAATTATCCGTGTCGACTTCAGCAACCCTCCCGGAGTATTAAGCTTAATGATAAGACACTCTGCACTATTCTCACGTGCGAATTTTATCCCTGAATTGATATACTGGGCACTCGACGGATTGATTGAACCATCAACGGAAATCACTACAACTTTCCCCGGGGTAATGGTCTTATCATCCTGCTGCACTGAACCAAACCCCGGTACTCCGCTCAGGTATATTCCAATAAACAGGATTATAAATTTTCTAATCATCATTAATTACAACAATCTTAAGCACAAGCCTGTTCACCAGTTAATAAAAACAGCGGTTTTTTATCTGATTAGCATACCGTGCCACACCAACCAAATTTACATTAAATCATTCAATTCCCCAACCGCTGATTCATTTTTATAGTAAATTAAATGACTATTGAATGACCATCTTCGGCTTCGCCGTCATTCGCTTCGCGTCATTTGTCGCTGCGCGCCGTCATTTGGCCTTCGGCCGTCATCAGGCTTCGCCGTCTTTCGTCCTCCTAACGGCGGACGCCATTCAACGCTGCGCGATGTCATTCATTGTCTTTTGTCCGCCAGATGGCGGACGTCATTCATTGTTATACTATTGAATGACTATCGAATGACTATTGAATGACCATCGAATGACTATTGAATGACCATCGAATGACTATTGAATGACCATCGAATGACTATTGAATGACCATCAAGCCGTAACTATTATGCTCAGTAACGCTTTTCTGAAAGTGCCGTTATGTTGTTTCTTTGATGCGTCTCACAAACAGACAGTAATTCAGTGCTGATAAGGTTTTTGTTATTAATGACCGTATAGAAATGGCTGATATATCTTAATAATTGCTTACTGTCAGATTTTGACAGAAGCTGACTATTCTTTATGATGGATTCAAACTGTGGTCTCAGGTTCTCATAAAAGGTAAAGATATCTCTGAGTTCTTCATCAGTATAACAGAGTCCCCTGTAAATCCTCTTATCGCGTAATTGCTTAACAGGAAGTCCTTTGGGTTTGCTGTATTGAGGATTAACAAATCCTGAAAGGTCAAAATCATAAGGGACGGCAAAAGGTTTTGAAGAACTATCTTCAGGCTGCATTATTATTATATTCTTCCTTGACTCAACATACCAGTCGAGGTTCCCGGTAAGGTACTGGAAGAAAACCAGTTTTTTATAATTATCTCTGTTCAGATCATGAGTTGCGATGAATCTGTCTCTAATAACGGCATTATTCCTTTCGGCAAGGTGATTTTTGTCTTCAAGAAAGAAACTGTGCCTTTCAAACAATTCCTTGCCGGACCCTGTGTCAAAATAGCGAACCTTTGCAAGTCTTGATTTCATACTCTTTTCAGTAACCTGATTATACATTTTGTAAATAATGTATTCCTCGATTACCTCCTTCTCTCTCTGGCACGGAGTGACCAGCTTCAGCTTGTCCTGGTTCACGAAAAGCGTATTTTTCACTTCATTTCTCCCGAATTCCACATACAGGGGAGGAAATGCGCAGTTTTCCGGGTCGCGCCGGAAATTTCCGCGTGCCGATACCCTGACAGAGAGCTTTACGGATCTCCCTTCCTGGTCATAGTAGACCATCTCACCATCATAAAATTCAGGATCTTCAGTTCTGCTTTTCAGGATCGCAGTAAAATCGGTCCTCAGTTCCATCGATATTACTTCATCTGACAGAAAAAGCCTTTCTCCCTTTTCTGCCAGGGCCGGTCCCGCTAAAAAGAAAAGGATAACCACGCAGAATGAAAAGAATATAAGGCCCTGGTTTGTATACCGGGTTTTATGTAACGGAACCTGCATCTGTTTTTACACATTTGTTATCATACATACAACTAATGATGTGAATCCAACATCCAGACAATAAACAAATGGGATGGATATTCTGTTCACTGTTTGTTGCTGGCCTTCATTGACCATGTCTTGCTTATTCCGGAGAAGTTGTCTGAAAAGTAAGATTTAATCAAACCCGGTTTTGTGAACAACAAATCCGACAGATGTGTTGTTAATATTATACGACAGAACCTGTAAAATATTTAAACCGATTCAACAGTGACCCGACAAAGCGTAAAGAGAATACTTCTCAGCCTGACGGGTAGTTTTATTTTGTGTTTAACCATATCAGCAGACCATGATCCGGCAACTTTAAAGATACCATGAATTCATGCTCTTCCGGAAGAACCCTAACGATCTTAATAAAAAATACAGGAAGGTCGAAACCTTGCTGAATACTCAGTACTCTGATTTATATTCCGGACAAACAGTTTTGGGTAAATGGCTTCGCTCCAAACCAGTAGTGATCACAATTAACAACAAATTATTTGTGCACGGTGGAATTTCATTTGAAGTTGTCAGGAAAAAACTTACAGTAAAACAAATTAACCGGACATTCGCGAATAAAATAATCGGTAAAGATCTACAAAGTGTTTACTCAGATGAACAATTGAAATTCCTGTGTCATGCAAACGGACCCTTGTGGTACAGAGGATATTTTGAAGATAAAGGTTTTTGTGAAGACAAACTCCGGGCAATCCTTGATTTCTATGGCAAGGGACACATAATTGTCGGGCACACCCCATGCGTGGAAATTGATGCAGTTTTTAACAACAGGATCATCGGAGTGGATACAGGACTGCAATATAAGCATCCTGGAGAGATGCTGATTTACAGGGATGGGGCGTTTTACAGAAGCACCGGGCCAGGAAGCAGAATCAGGATAGGGTCCCCATGACTATCGAATGACTATTGAATGACTATCGAATGACTAATGAATGACTATTGAATGACTATCGAATGACTAATGAATGACTATTGAATGACTATCGAATGACAATTGAATGACTATCGAATGACTATCGAATGACCCGCCTCCGCTAAAGCTACAGCGGGCGAAGCTATCGAATGACCGTCAGGTTTTCTTTATCCCGAACCAGGCATAAAGCGCCCCTACCAGAATCCCCAGCCAGCTTTTACCCATGGTATTCAAGGGCTCAAAAACATCGGGACACCTTACCACTCCAACGTAGAATGCGGCGGCTCCAATCAAGAACCATATTGCAATATAGGCCAGGACAATATTCCTCATAAGTCCGGCTCCATATGCCTTAATCATTTCCAGGACCTGAATATCCGGTGTTTCTCCCCTTTCTGCCATTGCCAGGTTTCCAATAACGACAGCCGAAATTAAACCACCGATAATATTGATCGCCCATATTGTATCTGAATTTACTGTAAATACACCGGATTGCGTATCCCAGGAGTTAACAGCAAGAATTAACTTTCCCAGCAGGAAAAAGTATATTAGCAGTAATGCAACGGAAATTATTCCCATAATTATTTCTTTGTCCCTTGAATTCATTTCACACCTCCTTTTAATTTGTATAAAATTAGTAATAAATAGTAAACCCATACTTATCAGACCAAACTTAACAGGTCGTCCCGGCCGGACTCTAATAACCCATCGGTCCATCAGATCCCTGATTCTAACCAGAATGTTTCTACGGAACAATGAGCTGCCTGGCAGCGATATGTTTGTAGAACCAGTAAGTATCCCTTTAATTACGAGCTGCGTAGCAGCGACATGTTTGCGGTCCTGTCAATGATCCATGCCGATTGTTAGAATGAAGCAGGTATCGTTAATATCCTGTAACCTGTATTTCAAGGATAAAGTGTATTGGATTTTTATAATTTAGCGGAACGGGGAAGTTCCCTGTGAAACAGATTTCATATTGAATTAAAATGAAAACAGGAAACAAAATAACAATCTGGTACTTTACCCTGCTGAGGATCGCTGTCGGGTGGCACTTTCTCTATGAAGGCATCTCCAAACTTTTTAATCCATACTGGTCATCGGCATCATACCTGATGGAGTCGAAATGGCTCCTTTCAGGATTCTTCCACTGGATAACAGGTAATCAGACAGCCCTCCAGGTAGTTGATTATCTAAATATCTGGGGACTGATAATTATCGGATTATGCCTCTTTGTCGGGGTCCTTACCCGTGCAGCTTCCATCTCCGGGGCACTCCTCCTGCTTTTTTATTACATAGCCAATCCGCCCTTCGTTTACTCATCGATTCCATCACCAAGTCATTTTTATATAATCAATTACAACCTTATTGAAGCCGTTGCGCTGATTGTAATAGCGTCTTTGCCGAAAGAATACCTGTGGAGCATTCAGAGATTGCTCCATTATCATCATTTAAAACGCAGGGAGGAGAAATTTCCATCTGCAGAGAATCCGCCTCTCCCGGAAAATTATGATGGCAGGCGGCGGGAAATGATAAAGAACCTTGCCGTTGTTCCCTTTTTTGGCGCTGTATTCTTCGGGATGGCAAGAAAGAGAGGATGGATCAGCTTCGAGGAAGAGAACCTTGCTTCAAACCCTGAAGCAGTAAGCGGAGCTTCACTCCTGCTGGGAAAAAATTATTCCCTGAAGGAACTGCAGGGTAAGGTGCCTGCGGGAAGGATCGGGAATATAGCACTGAGCAGGACAATGATAGGGGGAAATCTTATAAGCGGGTTCGCGCATGCGCGTGACCTGATATATGTTTCAACCTGGCTGAAGAAATATTTCACCGATGAAAAAGTCATAGAGACGCTGTGGTTGTGTGAAGCCTGCGGTATCAATACGGCTATTTTCAGATGTGATGAAGATACGATCAGGATAATGGAAAAATTTTGGGCCCGCGGAGGCAAGGTACAGTGGCTGGCCCAGACATATCCCAGGGGTGATGATATGACTAACATCAAACTGGCAATCGATCATGGTGCTGTCGGAGCTTTCGTTCAGGGGGGAATAGCTGACCAGATTGTACTGGAAAACAGGATTGATGACCTGGCCAAAGCCATTGAATTTATACGCGGTCAGGGAATTATAGCCGGGACCGCTTCTCATTCGATAACGGTACCGGAAGCGTGTGTGAGCAACGGGATACCGGTTGATTTCTTTATGAAAACATATCATCATAACAACTACTGGTCAGCAACGCCTGTCGACCCTTCTGATCCGTATCTGCCCAAAGACGGCAGAGATCACAATATGGCACACGACAACATCTGGTGTGTATCTGATAAAGCCACTGCTGATTTCTTTTCAATTAATACCACACCCTGGATTGCATATAAAATACTGGCAGCAGGAGCAATCAAGCCGGAGGATGGGCTTCGGTTTGCCTTTGAAGGCGGGGCCGACTTCACCTGCGTGGGAATGTTTGATTTTCAGATAATTGAAGATGCAAACCTGACAATAGCCATTCTCGGTTCAGAATTGAAACGTGACAGGAAGTGGTATGCCTGACAGCTTGACGAAGTCTAATTATCGGGAGTGATCCTCGCTGCCCAGCCGCCCCCTGAAGCAAGCTCCAGCTTCAGAATATCTCCTGACTGAAAAAAGGTTTCTGTTTTCCTGTAATCTTCAGCCCTTGTATTTGCATTAATGCCGTCTTCAACGGCTTCGATCCTGTAGCGACCTGGTCCGAGGAATCCGGTCTCAAGGTTAATGGTGCGTGCATCCCAGTTGGTGACGGCTCCTATAAACCACTCATTGCCTGACCGGCGTGCCAGGATTGTATATTTCGCTATTTCACCTTCAACTAAAAAGCTTTCATCCCATTCGACTGGTATTTGTGCGATAAAATCGGTGCACTCCTTTTCACGGTAATAGTCGGAGGGAGAATCGGGCAGCATTGTCATCGGACTGCTCATGATAACAGCAAGAGCGATTGAATGTGCACGGGTACCCTGACCCATGGGGTAATCGCCAAACGGTCTGAAATTGCTTTTTGTTGAATTGCGCATCGTTCCGGGTATGTAATCCATCGGACCGGTGAACATACGGATATATGGAAGGAGATTATGATGAACAGGATTGTCAGAGTCCGTCCATCCGTTATATTCAAACTCTATCAGCCCTTCCCTTGTAAGAACGTTGGGATATTTGCGTCGCAGACCGCATGGTTTGTATGCACCATGGAAATCGACAACCATCTTCATTTCAGCGGCTTTGCGTGCTACTTCCTCATAATACATCACCATCAGCTGATCGTCGCGGTTCATGAAGTCAACCTTAATCCCTTTTATGCCCCATTCCCCGAAGAGTTCAAAGGCTTCTTCCCATTGCTTAGCGAGAGTGTTCCAGATAACCCAGAGCATCACATCAACCCCTTTGCTTCGTGCATGACTGACAACCTCTTCCATATCCAGTTCCGGCACCGTTTCAAGTATATTGTCACGGGGGCTCCACCCGTCGTCAAAAAGAAAATACCTGAATCCGTGTGCGGCACAAAAATCGATGAAGTATTTTGCTGTTTCGGTGTTCACCCCGGCCTTGAAGTCCACGCCGTAGATATTGTGCTTCCCCCACCAGTCGAACATAACAATGCCTGGTTTGATCCATGAAACATCCTCTAATGAACAGGGAGAGGCCAGCAGATAAACCATATTGTTTGAGACAAGTCCTTTTTCATTATCCTCAACAGCAAAGATACGCCATGGATAGGTGCGGGTGCCTTTTACCCTGGCTATATAATCATAAGTTTCCTTAACCTGACCAAGCCCATAGGCAGAGCTCGTCGCCGTGAATGTCTTCGGGAAAGGAGGATTGACTGCTGTAAGCGAGGACTCTCCGGTACCTTTCAGCCAGAGCCCGGGATAATCATAAAGGTCTGCCTCTGTGATCATAACGAATGTACCATTGCTCTTTTCTGCCAGGAAAGGCAGGTTGCAAAGCTTTCCCTGCTGAATGCTTCTGATAGCATCATGCTCGTAAGGAGTCTCATAAGCCGAATTGAAGCTCTTTGACGACTGAAACCTTGCTGAATCGCCTTCTTCAAATATGATATCGAGGTTTTCCCTGTATATTAACAGGCTGTCCCTGGAGGAAGTGGCGAAGCGGTAGGCCAGACCTTCGTCAAATAATCTGAATGCTATTGACAGATCAGGTCTGAACCTGATTTCCATCTCATTATAGGCATTTTTAAGCATTGCCGCTTTTTCACGTATCTCAGGCTTTATCATTTCATTTACCGACCGCCGGATCAATCTCTGAACCTTCATCAGGGACTTAGTTTGCGGTGTGCTTCCAGTTTCGAGAGAAATATTGCTGACTCTAATTATCCCTGCACCTTCTTTTAAAAGGCTAACGTTAATGTTCCGGCTTATTTCAATGTTTGCGGTAAGTTTTCCGTCAGGAGAAGTAAGCAGGTATTTCTGTGCATTCGCTGAAATGGTTATCAGCAAAGATGCAGTTAGCAGAAAAATTTTATTCATTGTATCAGGTTGTTTTTTAAAATCTTCCACACATAGGAGTGAGAATTCATCCATTTTGGTAATAATCCTCAGCTCCAGGCATTATCAAATTTACGAAATCGGTGTAAATAGCACACCAGAAACTTCAATTTTTTCTAGACAGGAATTTGCAGTTCATGAAACAATTGTAACTGCAGTAACTTTCATATCTTTATCAGAATAAAACTTACTGAAATGAAGAACTTCAAATTCCAGTTTGTTGTTGCCGGATTGATATTTATCCTGCCAATTGTGTTATTTAATGATTGCAGTGGAAGGAAGGCGTCATCGTATGAAAAAATCCGTGCCCATGCTGATGCAATAAAAGTGATCAACACCCATGAACATCAGCATCACGCCGATGAAATCCCGGCGACCCGTTTCCGTTTTTATCAGCTTCTCGCGGCCGCTTATCTCGACGGCGACGTAATCAGCGCGGGAGTGAAGGCGCTTGACATGAAATTGATTGATACCGCAAGTCTCGATTATCTCTGGGATGAATACGGGAAAGCACTCAACTTCACCAGGAATACAAGCTATTACAGCCATTTTGTGAAAGGCTTCAATAAACTCTATGATTTTGATGATCTCTTCTTCACAAAAGAGAACATTGCCCGTCTCTCTTCAGAGATCGAAAAGAACTATTCCGATTATGATTCCTGGTTTGAAAAGGCATTTCGAAAAGCCGGCTTTGAAGTGATGTTTCTCGACCAGTACTGGAAACCCTTTAATACCGAAATCGACAAAAGATATTATGCACTTGTCTTTCATATAAATCCTCTGATATCTGAATCTTGCAAAAAACATGAAAAAGGGACCGAACCGAGATCCTTTTACAAACGAGCATCTGATGAGGGTTTTAATATCGATAATCTGTATGACTACCTGGCATTCTGCGATCATCTGTTCAGGAAGAATATTGAAAAAAATGCAGTCTGTGTAAAGAATTCGCAGGCCTATTCAAGGACACTCTATTATGAAGATGTGCCATACGAGGAAGCCAAAAGCCTCTTTGACAAACCTTCATCCCGGCTCGCCGCCGCAGAAGCAAAAAAATTAGAGGATTTCATGTTTCACTGGATAATTAAAAAGGCCACTGAATATCATCTGCCCATACAGATCCATACTGGCTATCTTGCCGGGAATGGCAATACACTCGACAACAGCCGGCCGTTACTGCTCAACAATCTGTTCCTCAAATATCCCGAGGCAAAATTTGACATTTTTCACGGGGGCTTTCCATGGACAGGCGAGTTTGCTGCATTTGGGAAAATGTTTCCGAATGTTTACCTCAACCTGGTATGGCTTCCGCAGATTTCAAGGGAGGAAGCAATAAGGTCACTGGACATGATTCTCGACTGTGTTCCCTATAATAAGATCCTCTGGGGTGGTGATTGCCATCTGATAGAGGAATCGGCAGGATCGCTGGAATTCGGGAAGGATGTTGTATGCGAAGTGCTCGCAAAAAGGGTGGAGAGGGGCTTGCTGACCGAAGAGGTTGCATTTGATATCTTAGAGAAAATTTTCCGCGAAAATGCCATTGAATTGTTTAACCTTTAATATCTTTATCCTGTTGAACAACCTGATTCTATAGTTGTTTTAATGTTAAACCATATTCTGGATTATTCACCTAATAGATTACATATCATGCCAATCAGAAACCGTATGAACCGCCGGAAGTTCGTCAGGACTACCGGAATAGCTGTCGCAGCCACAGCTATTGTCCCCGGATTGCTTACCAGATGCGCACCATCACCTGCACCCATGAAACGAGTGTTCGGGAAACTCGGATTCGAAGTGACTACCTTTGGCCTCGGAGGCCAGTCATCTATTCAGTGGACACCCGAAGGGGTGGATCCGGTAAAGATCATCCTCAAGGCATTCGACCTGGGGGTTAACTATTATGACACCTCCAATCTGTATGGACCGAGCCAGAATAATTTCGGAAAAGCATTCAGAATTAAGAAACTGATTCCCGGAGAACCGGGATATGATGAGAACCTCCGGAAATCAATCTTTCTGACCACTAAAACCCATCTCCGTTATGCGAAGGGTGAAAGCAATGTACCGGGTGTCTCAAACCGGACAAATGGTGATAAAGGCAGTCATACCATTGATGACCTTCACAGGTCCCTTTCACAGATGTTCGGTGACGGAGAGGGTAATTACCCGGAAGGTGCCTACGTTGATATGGTGCTTTTTCACAATCTGAACAGGAAAGAGGAGGTTGATGCCATATATGAAGGTCTCGACGATACCGATCCAAACGCTGAGAGAATTGGAGCCCTTGCAGCCCTTCGCGATTACCGTGACGGAACAAACCTCACCGGGCTGAATCCGGACAATAAGAGACTTCTCCGCCATATAGGCTTTTCAGGTCATATCGACCCGGCAGTCAATATGTATATGATACAAAGAGACAAGTACAACCTGCTTGATGCAATGCTTGTTGCAATAAACGCCAACGACAAGCTTATGTTCAACATGCAGTACAATGTCATAAATCTTGCCGCCGAAAAGAACATGGGAATCATCGCCATGAAGGTGTTTGCAGACGGTGCAATGTACACCAAGCCTGCCGAATGGTCAAACAGGCCCGACCATGTTGTGCATACCGTTGGAAGCCCGGAATTGCCCAGCAAGCCTCTTGTACAATATGCACTTACCACCCCCGGCGTACATGTGGCAATAATAGGTATAGGACATATAGACGATGATCCGGAAAAATGCCAGCTGACAAGCAACATGGAGGCCGCACAGATCCTGCCCGACGGGCTTACAGAGAGTGAAAGGATCGCTATCGAAGCTACTGCAGCCAGGGCAAAGGAGGGTAAAACTAACTATTTCCAGCTCGCAGCCATACCGCTTACAGCGCCCGGGGACGTTACTGTTCTGCAGAGCAGGGAGCAGGATGCCCGCATGGTAACCGTTAACTGGAACACGGCTTATGCAGGCGATGCGCCTATGACCTCCTATGAGATATGGCGCGATGGAAACAAGGTTAAGGAGATCCCCTTCAGCACCCAGATAACTACTGACCCATTCTCATGGTCAGAAACACTGAACGACAGGGATGTACATACCTATGTTTTGAAAGTGACCGATGCCAAAGGCAGGATTGCCGAATCAGAACCTGTCACCATGGGAATAGCGTAGTGCCCTTAAAGGCGGCAGCTCCTGTTTGCCGGAAGGCTTAAATAAAGGCAGGCCTCAGACCAGTAGAACCAGGTCTAAGACCTGTCTTCCTTTTTTATAACATTACCGGTCAATCCATTTCTTGAAACCCGCCACTTTGTCGCGGCTAACAATGAAAAAATCGCTCTTTTCCCTGTTCTTCAGGTTGAGCTGAAGCCTGCTCGATGAGTAACTGTACATAAGTGAGATTGAATCGATATTGACAATACACTCACGGTTGATCCTGAAAAACTTGCGGGGATCAAGGGTGTTCTGCAACTGCTCAAGTGAGTAATCAATCCCGTAGTCCCTGCCGTGGCTATCATTAAGGAACACATTCCTTTCACTTATATGGAAATGGCTGATCTCTCCTGTCGGAACCGATCTGTACTTTTCACCGATCTTAACCAGAAACCTCGATTTATAGAGACTCCTGAATTCATGGATCAACTGCCTGAAATCTCTTCTGAAAGGATCCTTTTCACCATACAATTTTTTGTATTTTGCAATTGCTGACCTTAGTGAGACTTCATCGATCGGCTTAAGAAGATAATCAACGCTGTTTACCTTGAAAGCCTTCAGGGTATACTCATCATAGGCTGTCGTGAAGATTATCGGAATATCAATCTCAATCGTTTCGAAGATCTCAAAACAGAGCCCGTCATCGAGCTGGATATCCATCAGCACGAGGTCCGGCAGGGGGCTCTCCTGCAACCTGTTTATGGCCTCTTCGACAGTCTCGATCACACCGAGAACTGCAATTGTATTATCAATACCCTTAAGCAGTTTAATGATCTTCTCGGCTGCCGGCGCTTCATTTTCAACTATCAGGATATTCATTTCAGGAGTGGTATTTTTACGGTGAAAAATTCGTTTGTCTCCTCAATCAACAGGTCCCGGCCCTTAATTAGCCTGACCCGTTCGGAAAGATTCCTGAGGCCTGTTTCAGTCGATCTCAGTTGTGATGCCTTCTTCTGCAGATTATTCTTAACGACAATATAGTTGTCTTCGATATATACCCTGATGTTCAACGGCTTTTCCCTTGTTGCGATATTGTGCTTTATGGCATTTTCGACAAGTATCTGCAGCGAAACCGGAAGTATTTCAAAACTGCCAGTATCATCAATCCCTATATCGAGTATGATCTTTTCCTCATCCCTTATCCTGTGCAGATTAAAATACCCGGTTATAAAACCGATCTCAACCTGAAGCGGAACCCTGTCTTTCTGACCATTTTCCAGTATGTAGCGATAGAATGACGACAGGTGATTTATGAAATTCTCAGCCGCTTCAGGCTGGGCCTGAACCAGTGACGATATGGTGTTCAGGCTGTTAAAAAGGAAATGAGGATTGATCTGATTCTTAAGTGTCTCATTCTGAAACACAAGATTCTCTTCCCTTAATTTCTGTTCTCTTTTAAGCGCATCCAGCCACTGGATCACTAAAAATATTGCTGCACCGAAGGATAATCCTCCCAATGTTGACTTTACCCAGGTCCCGAAATCATAAGCCAGGAAATCACGAAGCACTGAAGAGAGATCAGATCCGAGAACCCAGACTGATATGTATTTGAATGCAAGATATATAAGCAGGGCGGCAAAAAAACACAAGACGAGAAAAAGTATGAACCTTCTGATGACGGTCCTGGTAAACTCCTTTACAGTGATGCCGGCATCCAGTTCCCTGAAGATCCTTGAGGCAATGAAAATAAATGCCTCCAGCTGGACCAGCAAAATGAAAAAGAAGCCCAGGATATCCAGGGCAGAGCCTGAAATATCATTTCTGATTTTTGTAATTAACGTAACCACCAGTGCCAGAACAATAAATGACAGGTGAGAGTATGGCTGTTTCTGATCCAGTATGATCTCAGGTTTAAACTTCTTCATGGTATCAAATTTACAAGTTCTTTAATTAATTCTTTCAACCCAAAGTTCCCTGATTGTTTTTATCAGGAATTTGTCCTTCATTCCGCTGACTTCAATCTCCTGTATGCTCCCTCCGTACATTTCGGCATATTCGATCTGTCTGTTTGTCAGGTTTACCCACGTTGTTCCCCAGTATTGCTCTGTGCCCCTGGTTTTGATCTGAGCTATTGAAAGCTCAATAATGTTATCGATTGCCCGGTATTCAAGAACAGCGCACAACCTGCCGTTAAATTCTGAAATGCCTGTCCAGCATAACTCTATGGATGCATGGTCATAAGTGCCGATGTCTCCCATATTGAATTCCCCTTTTATTTCCTTTATTATATATTTCCGGTTAAGTTTCAGGGAATCTGAATAGTCCCACGCAAACATCTCAATAGCCATCATATCCCATACCAGGTTGCGGGCAAAAACATTTTCGGCATCGAGCGGAAAATTCTTAAAAGCCTCTTCTTTAAGCATTTCTGAAGAAGGAACATATTTCATGTTTTCCATATATTCCTGTTTTGCCCCATCCGGGAAGGGTTCCGAAAAACTGTTTGAACCGGCGATGAATACATTGTTCCATGAAACATAACCATCATCCAGCCTCCATGTGTAATCGCCGGTAATTTTTTGCTTTCCGGTGAAATTGCCGTAAAGGTCCCTGTTGGTGTATATGGCCGTCATCCTGTATTTCTGCGGGGAGGCGGGTTTTAAATCCTTCTCTTCTCCCTTTGGAAGTTCCCTGAGATATCTGTCTATTACAGCCTTTTCGCCCTGGCCGTAACTGACTGCAGAAGAAAATATTACTGAAAACAGCAAAACCCCTGCAAGTGCTGAAATTGATTTCTTTTCCATTTTTTCATTTTTTTTGGTTTGACAATAAATCCATACCAAAAGAAAACCATGTTTCTCCTGAATAAAAATGAAATATGCGGAATGGTTAAATCACATCCCTGAATCGGAATATTGAATGGTGGAACCGGAATTTTAACGGTTGTAAAAAGTGGTTCACGTTGTTACGTATTTCTGCGTTTACGGTTTTACGTTTGACGGTTTTGCGGTTTTGCGTACAAATGGTTATAAAATATGCAAATCACAGGAACAATCATATCTCTTCAGGCGTATGTAATCAACACGATATTTGTTCCTGAACCGATCCATAAAAATATCACAGGCGAGACAGGAACATTATAGAGAAAAAATACGGTAAAACCAAATTTCCTGTTATAAATTCGCATCTTTATGGTCAAAAAGAGATATGATCAGGGAAATTAAATCACAGGATCTGAATAGTGCAGATTTTATAGCTGAAAAGGTTCAGGAGATCAGGGCAATTGTAGGTGACGGAACGGCTATCAACGCCCTTTCCGGAGGCATCGATTCATCAGTTGTCACGATGCTGGGGCACAAGGCTCTTGGGACCAGGCTCCGCACACTGTTCATCCAGAACGGGTTGATGCGCGAAGGAGAGGCAGAACAGGTTGTTGCTATGTTTCGCAAACTTGATGTAACCGTTGAGGTCATCGATGCCCGGAAAGAATTTTTTGCCGCATTGAAAGGGGTCACTGATCCGGAAGAGAAACGCGAAGCGATTACCCAGACCTTTTACAGGGAGGTGTTCGGCAGGATAGTAAGGGAAAGCGGCGCTAAATTCCTTCTTCAGGGCACCATCCTTACCGATATCGATGAGACGGTTGCAGGTATCAAGCGCCAGCACAATGTATTCGAACAACTCGGCATCGATCCGCAGAAGACCTTCGGCTACAGGATACTGGAACCCCTTATCCAGCTCCGAAAGGATGCAGTGAGGGCTGTCGGCAAGGCATTGGGCCTTCCTCCTGAACTGTTCGACCGTATACCCTTCCCTGGTCCGGCACTATCAGCCAGGGTCATCGGAGAGGTTACTCCTGAACGGATCGAAACGGTAAGAAAAGCGACTGTAGTGACTGAGAGGTTGTTGAAGATGACCGGCGCGTTCCAATACCTGGCCATCCTGCATGAAGACAGGGTTACGGGCATACGCGACGGCAAGCGCGATTTCGGACAGCAGATAGAGATCCGTTGCTGGGACAGCACCGATGCACGTACAGCATCGCCAACAAATATTCCGTTCGAAACACTCCGTCAGCTGGCAGAGGAGATCACACGTGATGTCGCCGGGGTCGTAAGTGTAACCTATAATATCGCGACAAAGCCGCCCTCCACTATCGAAGCGATATAAAGCGGTGCAAAGGTATAACGGTGAAAACCGGTTCAGCCCGACAGCGGCCAGTGTACCCGGCTCGAAGGGTGCATCCCATGATATTGTAAGGTATAACGGTGAAAACCGGTTCAGCCCGACAGCGGCCAGTGTACCCGGCTCGAAGGGTGCATCCCATGATATTGTACGGTTCTGGAAATCAGCCAGTTTCTTCCTTCCGAGCGATCTCCCATTCATCGAAAGCCTCTCCGATCACAAGAAATCCCTTCTGGTCACACAGCTCCATGAAATCCGTTGAAAAGGGATTATGACTTGTCCTTATCGCATTACAGCCCAGCTCCTTTAATATATCGAGGCGTCTTGAAAGCTCCTGCTTCGGCACGGCCGAACCAAGAGCACCGGCATCGTGATGCATGCAAATCCCTTTCAGCTTCATGTTGCGTCCATTCAGGAAGAACCCTTTTTCTGCATCAAACTTCAGCGTACGGAACCCTACGGGTGTGGTTGTTTTGCCATGTCGGGTGATATTTCCGGTGTGGTATAATAGACACCCCACTGTTTGATATGCCCCGGATCGGTCATTAACAGGCTCACATCCCTGTAAATTCCCGAACCTGTATACCACCTTGAATCTCCGAACAGTGTATGGTCAACTTTTACGGCAATAAGGTTCTCACTGCCAAACCTTATCCATGGCGTCAGGTCGTACTGGAACGAAATGTAGCCGTTCGGACGTTTCCCAAGATAATTGCAGTTTATCCATACTTCGCTGTTATTATAAACACCATTGAAGTAAATGAACACCTTTTTGCCTTTCTGATTCTCAGGAACCGTGAATATTTTTCTGTACCAGCCAATACCGCCCGGAAAATATCCTGTACAACTTGCATACTCCTTGCTGAAAGGTCCTTCGATGCTCCAGTCGTGCGGAAGATCAAGCAAACGCCATTCCGACATATCGAACCCGATATTCTGCCCACCCGGCACATCCCCCCTGTAAAAATACCAGTCGAGATTAAAATTGCAGGTCTCTCCCACTGTTCTGCCCTGCAGAGATATAAGAAAACATGAGGAACATGCATAACGGTGCCCGTATCAGCAGAAGCTTAAAAGGGTTCATATCATCACTTTTTTAATTTAATATATCCAGTTATATTGTTTATAAGCCAAACTATAAATGTATTGAAATTTAGTAAAATTATTTCATCTTTAAGCTCTTTAAATAATTTCACACAATACCGGAAAAAAAGGGCCGGAAGCAACTCAATATGACCAGGAACAAGCACGATGAAATGGTAAGGAAATTAAAGCCCGGGAGAATAATATTACCCGTTCTGCTTGGAGTTGCCATAATCATATGGGTTATACTGAAGGAGGTAAACACTGAAATACTTCGCAGTCTGTCCTTTACCTGGAAATCGGTTTTCTGGATACTGGTGGCATGGTGCTGTATGATTGGCAGGGATCTTGGATATATTATCCGGATACGAATATTGACCGAGAAAGACCTTACATGGGCGCAGGCCTTCAAGGTTATTATGCTGTGGGAATTCACATCGGCAATTTCTCCTTCGACAGTTGGAGGAACTGCGCTTGCCGTGGTCTTCATCCACAAGGAAGGAATATCTGTAGGGAGAAGCACTTCCGTTGTTCTGGCGACCTCATTTCTTGATGAGCTCTATTTTGTGATAATGTTCCCGCTGATCCTGCTTTTAGTCGGGAAAGAGATGCTTTTTGTAACCTCTCTGCAGGGAACCGGGATAGGATTCCTGAATAATCTTATGGTAATAGCAATAACCGGATATACGATCATATTTATCTGGGTTCTTCTTGTTGGTTACGGACTCTTCATAAATCCGGAAGGATTGAGAAGGGTAATAATTTCCATCTTCAGGCTGCCACTCCTGAAACGATGGAAAGAGTCTGCAATCAGAGCAGGTGATGACATTGTTTTAAGTTCACATGAACTGAAGATTAAGCCGGCCTCCTTCTGGATAAAGGCAACACTTGCAACCTTCCTTTCCTGGACCTCCAGGTACTGGGTTCTGAATGCGATTCTTACGGCCTTTTTCGTTGTGCAGGAACACTTCCTGATATTTGCAAGGCAGCTGGTAACCTGGATCATGATGATAATAAGCCCGACACCCGGGGGGAGCGGATTTGCGGAATTGATACTCGGGCGTTACATAACCGATGCAATTCCCGTTGATTCTGTATCAGCCGGCAGTATTGCCCTGGCTATGACTATTATATGGAGGATTATAAGCTATTATCCTTATCTGATTATAGGTGCATTTATAGTACCAGGATGGATTCAGAAAAAATTTGTAATCCCGAAAGCGAAAAATGAATAACTGTCAAATCACTCTTTTTTTTTATACTTTTGCATAAAATCGTCGTTTATCCTGAATAATGGGAATAGTGATACCATAAAATCTGCACGTACTAACTTACACAGTAAGCCAATGAAAATCATATAGTTTCTCTGTCTGTTCGGAAGAGAGGCATTCGAACAACTTAATATACAGAATATAATAAAGAATTTTTCGAATGAAAAAATACGTTTTGTCAATACTGCTGCTTTTTGCAGCCAGTCTGATCATGAAGGGTCAGCTGACCGATCCGTTTGTGGCTAAATGTATCAAAAATGCCGGCGAGAACGTAAGGCACCTTAAGGATTTCCGGATCCAGCTTGGCTCAGACTCTCCGGACAGTGACCTTAGATACAGAGTGAAAATTACATTATGGAAAAACAGGAAATACCGTTTCACAATGTGTACTTTCGATAACTCTAAAGGAGAACTCATAATATCAGTTAAGGATAATGAAAACAAAACTATACTTTCATCTTTTGATAAGAATATAGGGGAAGCTTCTGCTTACATTGACTTCAACTGTAATAAAAGCGGCATTTATCAGCTTAACTACGATTTTCTTAACCGCCAGTCCGGTTCTGGCGTGGGAGTGGTATCAATGATCAAATAAAACCTCAGATAAACTTTATCAGGTGCATAAATATAACTGCCAGGAACAGAATTGTGAATGATATCTCTTTTACCGTTTTATTTCTCATGAAAACAAAGTAATGAGATAAAAAATATGCTGCCGGTATTCCTGCCAGCCATATTATATCAACAGACACTGAGGGTGATATTGTAAAAACCGCCCCGGAGATTACCAGCACCCAGAGTAAAAGGTAAAAAGTATTGCGGGATTTGATTTTTTTGGTATTAATAACCGATAATAAATGTAATATACTGATAAGAACCAGCATTCCGGGAAAAATCAGTAGAAGAACGGGTAACAGCTCCTGAATATAGTCAGGCATATCAGCACGTATGTTGTTGTTCAGCAAATCAAGGACCTCAAAAGCCTCTTTTCCTGAAACATACCAGATCGCTGAAATCAGAATCCAGGGTGTCAGAAATCCCAACAGGGCCAGCAGCAGCTCTTTGAAAACAACACTTCTTAAAAGGATGATCCCTGCTATTACAAGGATACCGAAGAAAATGAAATTTGCATAGAACAGACTGCCTGCACTTATGAGAAAACCTGCATCATACAGATCATAGGCAATTCCCTGTACTCTGTAAGTGTCCATTATCTTCCTTACAGCTGCAATCAGTAAGAGTGCCGCCGGCAGGGCCGGATTAAGAACCAGGTAATCAGGAAAGAGAGAAACCAAAAGTATATATATAATAGCCGGCAGAAAGGTCCTTTCATCAATAAAGATCACGGAAGTGTTAAGGCTCACCAGCATATATGCAATGAGAAGCATCATCAACATGGTAATTATAACCCCTGCAAAATAATTATTGGCTGTTACTGCCCTCAGCAAAGCATATAAGGGCATTGGATCTTCATCATAAAAAGTTGTTGACTCAATTCCGGGATTAAGAAGAGAGTTCAGACAGAACAGAACGACCGCTGCAACGATAAGAAAAATTACGAAAGGATCAGTATTACGGAATATTCTGAGAAGCATTTTTTCTATAAATCAAAGCCAATATCTTTTCTGTAATAAATATTTTCGAATGATATCATCCTGGCATTCCTGTATGCTGTATCCAGCGACTCCTGCATGCTGCTGCCCCATGCGCTGACAGCCAGCACGCGACCTCCGGAACTGACGATTCTGTCATCAGCCTTTTGTGTTCCTGCATGGAAAACAATACAATCAGCAGTGTTATTCAGTCCGCTTATAGTTTTCCCCTTCTCATAATGGCCAGGATAGCCGCCGGACGCAAGTATCACAGAAGAGACCGCCCTGTGGTCTGTTACGATCTCACGTTTTTCCAGATTGCCCTCTGCCACTCCTTCTAAAAGCTCAAACAAATCGGATTTGATTCGTGGTATTATTGCCTCTGATTCCGGATCTCCCAGCCGTGCGTTATATTCGATAACAAAAGGGTCACCGGCTACATTCATAAGGCCGAAGAAAATAAACCCTTTATATTCAATTCCCTCTTCTCTCAGTCCTGCTATGGTCGGTTCTATAATTCTCCTTTTTACCCTCTCCATAAAAAGATCATCCGCAAAAGGGACAGGCGACACAGCACCCATTCCGCCGGTGTTGAGTCCTGTATCTCCCTCTCCTATCCTCTTGTAATCCTTTGCTTCAGGCAACAGCTTGTACGACCTGCCGTCGGTAATAATGAATACTGACAATTCAATCCCCTTCAGGAACTGCTCGATAACCACCTTTCTCCCGGCATCGCCGAACTTCCCTCCTGTAACAGCTTTGAGCTCCCTTTCCGCTTCATAAATATCCCCGACTATCAGTACTCCTTTTCCTGCAGCAAGGCCATCAGCCTTAAGCACGTATGGAGGATCCAGCGTCCTCAGAAACTCCGGGGCTTCCTTTAGGGAGGCGCCGTCGAATGTGCGGTACTTCGCCGTCGGAATATAGTGCCTTACCATGAATGATTTAGCGAAATCCTTGCTCCCCTCCAGCATGGCTGCTGCTCTGACAGGACCTATCAGAGGCACATGCAAAATATCAGGGTCATTAATGAAAAAATCGTGAATACCATCAACAAGCGGGGCTTCGGGTCCGGCTACAACCATCCCTATGTCATTCTCAATAACAGCCTTTTTAACATCCTTGAAATTTCCGGGATCAATTTTCAGATTGGTTCCTGTCTCCGCCGTACCGGCATTGCCCGGTGCTATGAATACTCCTTTTACTTTGCTGCTCTGTGCCAGTTTCCATGCAAGAGCATGTTCCCTCCCGCCTGCACCAAGAATAAGTATGTTCATCCTTCAGAGGTTAATAAATTAGGAGCATCAAAAATACCATTTCATTCCGATAAATAAAAAAGACAGAAGACAGAAGATAAGGATCCGCCGGCTGGCGGAGACCCAATTCCGCGTCAGCGGAACGGAAGCCCGAAACTGTATCCTGCTGCTGCCGCCAGATTAATGAATTCATCAAGAAAAAGCAGGGCTGAGGAATCAGGCTTATCATGCAGGGCAATGACTGCTCCCGGCCGGATCATCCTCATAAGTATCCTCAGCGAGTTCCTGCTTCCAAAACTGCTGTCAAAATCATACGGCATAATATCCCAGAGCACTATTTTATATGATTTCTTAAGTCTCCGGTACTGGACAGGGCTCAGGTGACCGTAAGGGGGCCGGAACAATCTGTCTGAAGTAAACGGCCCGGCCTTTAGCACATTTTCAATATAGCTTTTACAGGAAGTTTTCCACCCGTCAGCATGCCGGTACCCATGGTTCCCGATTACGTGCCCTGCAGAGCGGATAAGCCCGGTAAGCTCCGGATACTTTTCAGCCGCGCTCCCCGTACAGAAAAAGATTGCCCTGACCTCTTGTCCGGCAAGTACCTCAAGTATTTTCGGTGTTGATACAGGGTCGGGCCCGTCATCAAAAGTCAGACATACTACTTTTTCTTTTTTTCCGATCCGGAATATTGCCCCGCTGTAGAACCGGCGCGTCAGGAAACCTGGCCTGAAAATCCGCATTATAACCTATTTTGCCGAATAGAGTCTTGTATAATAATTATTCAAATCGGGTTCGAGGCTTAATATTATAGATTCGAGTCCGAGTTCAGTCGACAGGCGGTATATATCAAGAAGCGACTGCATATTAATTCCAATTGAATAATCGAGCCCGAAGCGGTTTCCTCCTCTTACGGCAACAGCATAATCGAGATATTCCTTCGCATACAGGATAATGTCGTTCAATAATGTCAGGCCCTCATCTGTATTTCCGGCCCTTATTAGCACCTCTGCAAGGCCGATGGTAAAGAACTCATACGGCATTTTACCTGCAGGTACCAGGTCAAGCCCCCTGTGGGCGACCTCAATCGCTTTTATGGTGTCTCCATGCTGCAGCAACGATTTTCCCAGGTTCCCGAATATCCTCCTGAAATTACTGAACATCCGTCTGTTGGTCTCGTCGAGGTAAACTGAAGGATCTTCAGCGTTCCCCCATTTGAACCTGTTCATCATATTGTCATACATAATGTGGTGGTCAATCATCCCGAACTCCCCCATTGCAGGCGGGTCAGTAGTTACAGGGACAACCCTGTAGGCAAGGCCTTCCTGTATGAAATACTTCTCAAGCCCTTTATACTGGCTGGATGGCACAGTTGTGGAATAATAGACAGGCCGTTCCCAGTTGTTTGTAGACAGCATATCCATAATTGCAAGATCTCCCTTGAAAGCAACATCTTCGGTATACTCCCAGATCATCGGCGAAACCAGCCTGTTGCTGAAATACTCCTTTACAGTGCCGTTCGAGATCACCCTGGCAGAATCTACATTGATAATGAATTTGTTAGCCGGCAAATAATTGAGATAATCGCCTCTGCCGCTTATATCTATCATGAATTTCCTGTCGTCCTGGCCGGCAAATTCCACCACCTGGCTCATTTCAACCGGTTTATCCACCCTGGTACTGACAGGCAGCTGATTACGGACTCCCTCAATATATTTTTCGGGGCCGAGGGAAAGGGGCAGCGGATCGGATTCAAAGGCCTTCTGCCTCATCATTTCTATATACCATCCTGCCTGTATGTAGCTCAGGTTAGCCACACGTATATCGGGACGTACCTGCTCTACATCCTGTACATACCAGACAGGAAAGGAGTCGTTGTCGCCGTAAGTGAAAAGGACCCCGTCAGGCGCACACGATTCAAGGTAGTTGGCGCCGATATCCCTTGCCGTGTAGCGTCCCGACCGGTTGTGGTCGTCCCAGTTCTGCACAGCCATAAGCAGAGGAGCCGCAAGCAACAGTACCACAAACGTCAGGCCGGCAGAGAGCCTGTCGCCCAGCATGACCTTCAGCTTTTCGTATAAAAGCATAAATCCCAGTCCTATCCAGATGGCAAAGGCATAAAATGATCCTGCATAGGCGTAATCACGCTCCCTGGGCTGATTCGGATACTGGTTAAGGTATACAATAATTGCCAACCCTGTCATTATGAATAAGGCAAGCACCAGCCAGAATCCGGGATTGTTTCTTTTGTAATGCCAGAAAGCACCCAGAAGACCTGCTATCAGGGGGAGGAAGAAATAAACATTCCTGCCCGGATTGTCTTTCAGATCGGAGGGCACATTGTCGAGTCTCCCCAGTCTGGCCTCATCAATGAACCTGATGCCGCTGATCCAGTTTCCATGGAGCGGATTGCCATTCCCCTGAAGGTCATTCTGCCTGCCAGCAAAATTCCACATGAAATAACGCAGATACATATAGCCCACCTGGTATCTGAAAAAATATCGCAGGTTCTCGCCAAATGTAGGGCGGGTTATTATCTCCTTACCCGAGCCGGTTGTAATGGTGTATCTGCGGCCGGTAATTTTTCCCCAGTATTTGTAGGCTTCTTCATGACCGGGGTCAGAACTGTACATTCTCGGGAAGATCGTATTAAACTCACTGCTGTATTCATATTCCGGTCTGTAATACGGTTTATATTTCCCGTCAATACTGTTGTATCCGGCCACAACATTTTTGACATTCACAACAGGTGCATTATAATAATGCCCGAAAATTTTTGGAGCGCTTCCATATTGTTCCATGTTGATGTAATATGAGAGCGAGAATATATTCGAAGGATCGTTCTGGTTCATGGGCGGCCGGGCAGATGACCTTATCACTATCATGGCATAAGAGGAATAGCCTATCATTATCACTGTAAGGATAGTCATTATGTAATTCAATATGACTCTGCCCGACCTGACTGAATACCTTATTCCAAAAATAAGCAAGCCCGCCAGAAAGACTACAAAGAACAGTTTGCCGGAATCATAAGGGAGACCCAGCCCGTTTACAAAGAGCAGTTCAAACCATCCTGCTGCCTTCGGCACACCCGGAATTATCAGAAAAACAATAAACCAGATGATGAATATTGCCACAAGAAGGGTCTTGATAATACCTTTAAGGCTTATCTGGTATTTCCTGAAATAGTAAACAAAGACAAGCACGGGTATAACCAGCAGGTTAAGCCGGTGAATCCCCATACCCAGGCCCATAATATATGCTATAAGTATTATCCATCTTCCCGAACTGGGTTTGTCGGCCTCATCCTCCCACTTAAGCATCGCCCAGAATACAAGTGCGGTAAAGAGTGATGACATTGCATATAGTTCTCCTTCAACCGCAGAGAACCAGAAAGTGTCCGAGAAGGTATACGCGAGCGCACCAATTACCCCGGAGCCTATAACCGGAGCAATCTGTTTCAAGTCAGATATTATGCCATTATGAAATGCTTTCCGTGCGAGATGGGTAATGGTCCAGAATAGCAGCATGATTGCCAGACCGCTGCATATTGCTGAAAGAAGATTCATCATCAGAGCTACTTTTGAAGTGTCTCCTCCTGCAAAAAGTGTTGCGATACGACCTATCATTATAAAAAGAGGGGCTCCCGGAGGATGACCAACCTGCAACCTGAATGAACAGAGAATAAATTCTCCGCAATCCCAGAAACTGACCGTTGGCTCTATTGTGAGGATATATACCAGTGATGAAAAAACAAAAAGAGACCATCCGGTAATATTGTTCCATTTACGGTAGATCGACCATACTGGATTCATATAAGAAAATTTGATAAGTAAGGGAACAAATAACGGAAAAAAATATCAGAAGCCCATAGTTGTCATCTTATTTAACCACAATTCAGGAGGGGCACAAAAAGATATAAATTTGCTACATTTGCTGAAAAGACCGACTTATGAGATACCTGACGCTGATCGTTCTCTTCATGTCCGGGATATTGCCTGCCGTGTCGGGTCAGGAAGATGCCGTCGGGTGTAGTGATAGTGAAAGCCTTTCTTTCAGGATCAGGAACATGAATTTTTTCAAAAACAACGAATATACCCACCCGTTGATTGAAGGATACACCCTGACCGGTTATTTCTTTCAGCCTGAACTCATATACTCTCCGTCAGAAAGGTTCTCACTCAGTCTTGGTGTTCATATTTTGCGTTATTCCGGGGCCGGGAGGTTTTCGGCTTTCAGGCCTCTGGTGTCTGCTACATATCATTTTGCTCCGGGAGCGGTTCTAACTCTCGGAACGCTTTCGGGAAGCGGCACTCACAGGATGTATGATCCGCATTTCAACAAGGAAAGAATCTATAATGAATGGGCAGAAGAAGGGCTTCAGCTTAATTTCTCAGGTGATCGTCTCTACAATGATACCTGGCTCAGCTGGGAAAATTTTATCTTCAGGGGAGACAGTGTCAGAGAAGTCTTCACAGTTGGTGAGTCATTCAGGTATTCTTCTTCACTTATCGATGATCTGTTCGGTTTTGAAATACCCCTCCAGGTACAGTTTAAACATTTCGGAGGGCAGATAAGTGATTATCCAGAACCTGTTGAGACCTACTTCAATCTTTCAGCAGGTGCAAAGGTTAGCTTCCGCCCCCTTGGGGGAAGATACGGGAACGCAGGTTTTGAATACACCTTGTTCTTAAGCGATGAATTAACAGGCAGTTCAACAACCGGGTTATCGTTTGGCCATGCCGAGTGGTTCAGGTTTAACTATGAATACAGGAACTTATATCTGGAAGCCGGATACTGGATAGCAGGGAATTACTATGCCCCCAATGGGAACCCTATTTTCGGTTCCGTGTCCGGCTTCGGGGAAGGCACAATTATACCTGACCGGAGGATAGCCACCGGTACCATAAGCTATAAACTGATCCCTGACAGCTTTTTTGAGTTGTTTATCGGCTTCGATGGTTATTACGATACGCGCCTCAGGAGATTTGACTCTTCCGCAACCCTGCATCTCAAATTTGACCGGCTCTTCGGGCGGCGGAATGGAGAACGCTGAACGCGGAACACGGAATGCCGGACTCCGTACGCTATCCGGTATAATAACGCCAGGGCTTTGAACGCCAGTATTCCCCGGCATAGTCAATCCCTATCCTCGGACCGCATTTTATTTCGGGTTTAAGTTCCCTGTTCTCAACCCATATTCGTTCAGAAACGCAAAGGTCCTCACCATAAAAAGAGCGGTCAATCCCTATTGCCCTCGTTAATCTGCCCGGGCCGTTTATTCCACCCGCTCCTCTTATCAGTACAGCCTGAGGATTATCCTCCTGTGCAGTTACAATATTAAGCATCCAGTACATTCCATAAACGAAATAAACGTAAAGTCTGCCGCCTTCCATATACATGGCATCGGTACGTCCCGTCCTCCCCCTGCTTGCATGACATGCCATATCTTCCATGCCCCTGTAAGCTTCTGTCTCTGTAATAATGAACCTCCTTATACCCTCTCGCTCTGATCGTACCACAAGGTAACTGCCTATCAGTTCGGGAGCGACTTCAAGGACATCCCTCATAAAGAATTCGCGTGGCACTCTGTTTCCCCTTTTCATGAATTGAACCCGATCTGATTTCACGTTATTCATTCGTTAATGTTTCTCAACCCCTTCCAGCTATCCGTTACCGGTAATAAAAATAAGCTTTGTTTTGATCTTCAGGAATAATTTCTATCGTGATATGTTTTTTTTTCTGAAATAGTTTGTATTTTTGCAGACCCAAAATACGGGGTTTTACTTACGTACAAGTGTTTCATATAAAAAATAATTAACAGTGAATACCTTAAGCTATAGGACTCTATCGGTTAACAAGGCAGCTGTGAACAAAGAGTGGGTGATTATTGATGCGGACGGGGCCATACTGGGCCGGCTTGCCTCTGTTGTGGCTTCAATGTTGAGGGGAAAGCACAAGACCAATTTCACACCTCATGTTGATTGTGGCGACAATGTAGTAGTAATAAATGCCGAAAAGGTCTCATTGTCAGGAACTAAATGGTCCGACAAGGAATATGTAAGGCACACCGGCTATCCGGGAGGACAGAGGTTCACTTCTGCTGAAGAGATGCTGAAGAAGAATCCCATCAGACTGGTGGAGCATGCTGTCAGGGGGATGCTTCCGAAAAACCGCCTGGGAAGGGCTATTTATCGCAATATGCATGTCTACGCAGGTCCCTCTCATCCGCATGAAGCCCAGAAGCCAAGAAAAATCGAACTAAATAATAACTAATAAACAAGTATGGAGTCAATCAATGCTATTGGAAGAAGAAAGGCAGCCGTTGCCCGAGTCTACATGGCTGAGGGGAAAGGCAACATAACCATAAACGACAGGGATTACAAAGAGTACTTCAGTACCGAGACTCTTCAGTTTGTCGTTACCCAGCCACTTGTTCTTCTTAATGCTTCCGATAAATATGATATCAGGGTAAATCTCGAAGGAGGAGGAGTAAAAGGTCAGGCAGAAGCGCTGAGGCTTGGTATATCAAGGGCCCTGGTGATGGCCGATGAAGAGAATAAACCTGTTTTAAAGGCAAACAGGTTTTTGATGCGCGATCCCCGCGAGGTTGAAAGAAAAAAACCGGGCAGGCCTAAAGCACGAAAGAGATTCCAGTTCAGTAAACGATAAAAAATTAGAAATGCCAAGAACAAATTTCCAGGAATTGCTTGATGCAGGTGTTCATTTCGGACACCTTAAAAGAAAATGGAATCCCGCAATGGCTCCTTATATCTTTATGGAGCGCAACGGAATTCATATTATCGACCTAGAAAAGACAATTATTAAGATCGATGAAGCCGCTGCAGCCATGAAACAGATTGCCCGTTCAGGCAAGAAGATATTATTTGTTGCAACGAAGAAACAGGCAAAAGAGATTGTGGCAGAAAGAGTCAGGTACATTAATATGCCCTATGTTACTGAACGCTGGCCGGGGGGTATGCTTACAAATTTCCCCACTATAAGAAAAGCGGTAAAAAAGATGTCTTCCATCGATAAGATGGCAGGCGACGGTACCTTCTCGAACCTCTCCAAGCGTGAGAGACTACAGGTTACAAGACAGAGGGCGAAGCTTGAAAAGAACCTCGGAAGCATCGCTGATCTGACACGTCTCCCTTCTGCAATATTTGTGGTTGACGTATGCAAGGAGCATATTGCAGTTAGCGAGGCAAAAAGACTGGGCATACCCGTTTTTGCAATGGTTGATACCAACTCCGATCCTGCAGTTATTGATTTCCCGATTCCGGCAAATGACGATGCATCAAAATCAATTTCACTCATAGTCGGCATACTTTGTCAGGCTATTGAAGAGGGACTGGATGAAAGAAAACTGGAAAAAGACAGGGAGCCTTCAATGAAAGAGAAGCCGGGCTCTCGCAAAGAGCCCAGGAGAGACCTGCCGGAATCCCTTATCGATGCAATTGCAGATGAAGAGGAGGATGAGGAGGAACATGAAGCCGATGACAAGGCTCCGGAATTTGAAGAGGAAGAAGAGATCGTTGCAGAAATAGACGACAGCGAAGAAGATCAGTAGAGGATACTTTTATAACTAACAACAAATTAAACAGATGGCTGCAATTAGTGCCGCAGATGTGGCGAAACTCAGGAGTGTAACGCTGGCAGGAATGATGGATTGCAAGAAAGCTCTTGAAGAGGCGAATGGCGACTTCGATAAGGCAATAGAAATAATACGTAAGAAAGGACAGGCCGTTGCCAGTAAAAGAGCTGACAGAGAGGCTACCGAAGGCGTTGTTCTGGCGAGGACCTCCTCCGGCAACCAGATGGGCGCCATGATCGTTCTGAACAGCGAAACTGATTTCGTGGCAAAAAATGCTGATTTCATCTCACTTGCCGGAAAGATACTGGATATCGCCCTGGGAAAGAATCCCGCGAACCTCGAGGAACTCAAATCACTTCCAATGGAAGGAGCCACCGTTGGCGACAAGGTGGTTGAATATGTAGGAATAATCGGGGAGAAGCTGTCACTGTCATATTACGAAAAGATTGAAGCTGCTCATGTACAGGCGTATATCCATCCGGGCAACAGACTTGCCACCCTCGTGGGGTTCAACAAGGCAGGAGTTGATGTTCAGGTATATAAGGATGTGGCCATGCAGGCTGCAGCCATGAGCCCCGTCGCCGTCGACAAGGACGACGTCCCTCCTTCGGTAATCGCCCAGGAGATAGAGATAGGAAAGGAACAGGCCCGCAGGGAAGGAAAACCTGAAGAGATGCTTGAGAGAATAGCACAGGGCAAACTTGGTAAATTCTTTCGTGAGAACACCCTTCTGAACCAGGATTTCATCAAGGACAATAAAATGACGGTTAAGCAGTATCTCCAGTCAATAGACAGGGATCTTACAGTGACTGCCTTCAGAAGGTGTACACTTAACCTCTAGCTTCACACGTTCATAATATAATTACAGGGCGCCTGTCAACGGGCGCCTTTTCTTTCATACAGAGATTAAACTGCTGAGAAGAAGATTGTCAATTCATTTTATTATTTTCGTCATTCAGAAAAGCAGCCTGTTTAAAAGAAACAACAGGATCGAATTATAAATTTTATGAAATACACCAGAATCTTATTAAAGCTGAGTGGAGAATCCCTGGCCGGAGATGGATCCGCCAGCATCAGCGAAAAAGTGCTGGAGCAGTACGCCGGCGAGATAATCTCTGCAGTGGATACCGGCACTGAAGTGGCAGTGGTTATCGGAGGCGGGAATATCTTCAGGGGCATCAGCGGGGCCGAATCAGGCTATGACAGGGTTAAAGGTGACCAGATGGGAATGCTTGCTACCGTGATCAACAGCCTGGCTCTGGAAAGCGTTATCAATAAGCTCGGTGGCAGGGCAAAAGTATTCACATCGCTGAGAATGGAGCCTGTTGGTGAACTCTATAACAGGGACAGGGTGGTTGAAGCCATGAAAAACAAAACAGTTTGCCTCCTGTCCGGAGGAACAGGTAATCCTTTTTTTACTACCGACACTGCCGCAGCACTCAGAGCTGTTGAGACAGGAGCTGATATCATCCTCAAGGGAACAAGGGTCGATGGAGTCTATACCGCTGATCCTGAGAAATACAGTAACGCAGTAAGATTCGAAAGAATCTCCTTCGGGGAAGCCCTCGAACGCAAACTTAAGATAATGGACTCAACCGCCTTTACCCTCTGCCGTGAGAACAGACTGCCCGTGATCGTTTTCAATATGAATGTCCCCGGCAACCTGTTAAAAGTGATCAGAGGAGCTGATACCGGAACCCTGATTTCAGTCTGAATTTTGACATTTAAACCATTTTATTAATTTTGTTTTCCTGTAACCTGTTATTAACTAACCTCTCTCATATGAACGAAGAAACTGAACTTATACTTGAAGAGACACGGGAACGGATGGAGAAAGCCCTGGAACATCTCGAGCATGAGCTGGCAAGACTTCGGGCAGGAAGAGCCACCCCTGTTCTTCTGGATGGTATCCTTGTTGACTATTACGGTGTTAACTCACCCTTGTCACAGGTCTCAAATATTAACACACCAGATCCAAAAACAATCCTGATCCAGCCCTGGGAAAAAAATATGCTCAACGTGATCGAAAAAGCAATCATGGCTGCCAATATAGGCCTGACACCTGTCAATAACGGCGAGATCATCAGAATCAATATACCCCCTCTTACCGAGGAACGAAGGCATCAGCTTGTTAAACAGGTGCGTAACGAGGGGGAAACCGCAAAGATCAGCCTGCGAAATGCCAGGAAATGGGCAAACGATGAGCTGAAAAGATTGCTTAAGGAAGGACTTCCTGAGGACCTTGAGAAGATGACCGCCGATAATGTTCAGAACATGACCAACGACTTTACTGCCAGAGTCGATAAAGTGATGACCGCAAAGGAGAAGGACGTCATGACAGTCTGATCCTATAGCCCGGGTTTCAGTTTCAGTACATATACCGCAGCTTCTCTCACAGCCTTATCCGAGAAATGGTCCCTGTAGAAGCCGCCCTCAACATAGGTTTTAGTCTGTGAAAGGTAAAATTCACTTCCGGGAACACCCGAAACACCGGTCGGTATCACTGTAAATGATTCATCCCAGTCAGCCGTATTGTAAATATGCCTTTCGGATGCTCCGTCAGTCACCTTAAATTCACCCGAATAGGTTGAAGGACATACCGTATGACTGCTCCCCCCTATCGGATAGGCCTCCGAATTAAATCCAAAAATGCGGTCAAGTAGTTTTACTGAACCTACAGGATGCTCAAGGGTCAGCGTAAGTATACTGCCCCATTTCCAGTTGCTTATCGCCCCGCCGTAAGCCTCTGCAAGATTGCTGATGCAATCCCTGAAACTTCGGAATACTATATCTTCAAGGTTCTCTTCCTGCTGAGTGTTGACATCATTCACCCAGTTGTCAGGACCCGTACTGAGTATCTTGAAAATGTAATAGTCTCTTATTGAGGTTGGCAGCTGTTCATACAACTCACCAAGCTCGTCAGATAGCAGATTCCTGGCAAAACTTATTGTAAAAAATTCAAAAATTGCAGGTTCGGTTTTGTCAGGGTCCATTTCATAATCCCATTTTTCGAGAGCGCCGAGGGCTTCTTTCTCTAACGGGCTCATTTCCCCGGTCCGCTTTTTAATTTCCAAAATAAAAGGTGTAAGAAGCGCTGCATAATCAGAGCGCTGGTCGGTTATCATCCGCTTGAAGTCATCGATCCCCAGCTTGTCTTTTTCTTCGATCATCTGCCTTATCCGGTTTATCCTGTATGGAACAGAGAATCTGTATGAGATATAATAAGGATAATCGCTGGTAACAGTTCTGTTATTGGCAGAAGAGACATACCCGTTTTCGGGATTAAGGCTGAACGGAAGCTGGTCAGGCGGAACGTAACCCTTCCAGTCAAATTCGTCAGTCTCACCCGATCTGATCATTGATCCATGGCCTTTCCTTACAGGTACTCCGCCTCCAGTAGCAATTCCGATGTTGCCGTCAACATCCGCATAGGCAAAATTCTGGCTTACTGAATTGAAGAACGCCATTGCCGACAGAAAATCCTCCCATGATGTTGCCCTGTTAAGCTCGAAAACACATCTCAGCTCATCGCTCTCGTCATATCCCGACCATCTCATGCTGAGAACGGCATCGTCAATATCCCTGAAACCTGAAATAACTGGTCCCCGGTGAGTGAACCTCAGGATGAGGGTGTCCGCTCTCCCCTTTTTGGACCTGATCACCTCCTTCCTGATCATCATATCACGCCATTCACCGTTAAAATAATACTGATTTTCATTTTCAGGATTAATTTTTTCGGCATAGAGGTCGATATCGTCCACCATCAGATTTGTGGGACCCCATGCAATTCTCTCGTTGTGCCCGGCCACAACAAAGGGTTCGCCGGGCACAAGTACACCGGTGGCATTCAGTTTCCCCGGAATCACCTGATGCATCTGTATCCATATACCCGGAGAGTTCAGACCAAGATGCATGTCGTTCGAGAACAATGGCTTGCCGGTATTGCTCCTCTCACCGTTCACTGCCCAGTTGTTGCTTCCGGAGAAGGAATGCACTCCAAGTGCTTTAAGGTTATCGAGCGATGCGATGAACTGCTGTGCCTCCCTGAGACTCTCCTCACTAAGAGTAAAACCGGGAAAGACAACCGCGTTCTCCACCTGCCAGTCGGGTATCAGCTCAGCTGCTTTTTCTTCTCCCAGTTTCCCGATCAGCCTGTAGTTGAAGATATCCTCCGAAAGGTTTCCGGCCGCCAGGTCCCAGCCCATATAGCCAATTATGTTTGCGATGTCCTCCGGTATCCAATCGTCAGGCCTGTAAGAAAGCAGTCTGAATTCAGGCGGCAGTTTTCTTCCTGCTTTCTTAATGTATGCATTTACCCCGTCGGCATAGGCCTGTAAACGATCAAGCATATCTTTTCCGTGTTTGCCCAGTATGGTTTTCGATTTGGTTGTCATATCGAGGCTCCGCAGGAACAGGTCCGTCTGGATATATTCATCACCGAAGATTTCAGATAAACGTCCGGTTGTTGCACGGCGTATAAGATCCATCTGCCAGAGCCTCTCCTGCGCTGTTATAAATCCTGTGGCAAAATAGAGATCATGCTCATTGGCGGCGTAAATATGGGGCATCCCCCTTTCGTCGCGATAAACGGTAACTTCTTCAGTAAGCCCTGTGATGGTTTGTTCGCCGCTATATTGGGGAATAGCGGCCCGTTTAATTCCTGTGATCAGTATCACACCGGAAACCAGGACAATTATTATCAGTCCTGCAAGCGAAATCAGAATGGTTTTAAGAGTCTTCATAATATAGGGAATTTAATCTTTTACAATTTACTACATTTATTTGATTAACATTGTATCTCTTTTTTTAATCCCGATGTACAGTTTCTGCATATCTCGATCGCAGCCCGGCTTGATAATAGCTTTTGCCTGAACTCATGATATTCATGCCCATTCCAGATCTCCCTGAATGACTGTGTTTTAAGATCTCCCAAAATATGATCAGCATTTTTGTCAAAGCAGCATGGAACAACCTTCCCATCCCAGGTAATTACAGGATTGAACCATAGTCTTGCACATCGCCTCGGCCATGGATTATTTATTTTCCAGGTACCGTTCACTTTCTCATATCTCCTGAACTTTTTGTCATCAGGCATCCACTCCGCCATTCCGGCATTGTTTATAACCTGCATCGACTTGAGTTTGAGGGAAGCCTGCACCTCGCCGGCAAATTTTCGTACATCCGGTATCTGATGTTCGTTTTTCCTGTTTACAAGAAACTGTATCTCAATCTTCAGCGAGGAATTATTTCTTTTTCTTGCCTCCGATATGTTCCTTATCCCCTTCATAACCCTGTCAAGCTCCCCGCCCCTCCTGTAAGCTTCATAGCTTGTCTGATCCATTCCGTCAAGCGATATGATAAGCTTTGAAAGATCAGACATCACCAGTTTCACTGCATTATCTTCCGTCAGGAAATGTCCGTTGGTCGAGGCCACTTTTCGGCATTTACACCTGATTTCAAGAAATGAAAAGAAATCCGGATGAAGCATCGGTTCCCCCTGAAACCAGAGGTTCAGATAAAAAAGATATGGATCAAGTTCATTTAATGCTCTCCTGAACAGATCGATCTCCATAAACCCTCTCTCTCTTGTGAGGCTACCGGAGCCTGAAGGGCATTCAGGGCACCTCAGATTGCAGTGGTTTGTCAGCTCCATGCTTACAGCAGGCGGCATTCCACGTATCACCGGCTTACCTGATATAGTGCCTGTAAGGTAAGAATAGCCCGCAATAAGGGCATTTCGATATTTAACAACTCCGCTTATGAATAACTGATTCAGGAAAGAAAAATAGGGAAAATTATTGTTGTTCCAATAAAAATTAATTTTTTGCCCCAACCCTACTTTGCTTCGCTGAAGCTGCGCGAAAGCGAAGTAGGGAGTAATTGATTCCAAATACTCATTAAATAATTTTACTATTTCCGGTAGGGTAAAATGATTCTGACCGGTCATAGTGATGAAACAATCATTAATCGTTCAAAAAACCATTAAAATTTGTCCAATTAATAAATCAATGCCATGAAATCATTCAGAAATTGCTCACTTGCCGCGGTCATACTGCTGACACTTTTCTCCGTGCAGACCGCTTTTGCCTTAACCGGCAGAGAAACAAATGACCAGCAGGATGTTATCACTTACAGTGGAAAGGTAATTGACGCCGAGAACGGTACCCCTCTTATTTTCGCCACTGTAGCCGTAAAGGAGACCAATGTTGCGACTGTCACAAACATCGATGGAGAATTCAGCATCAAGATCTCTGAGAGGGAGATCTCAAAAAACCTCGAAGTCACCTACCTGGGCTACAGGAACAAGCTGGTACCGCTGGGTGAATTGAAAACCAACGGATTCCGTAACGTAATCTCCCTCGAGCCGGCTCCGATACCTATAAGGGAAGTTATTGTGAAGCCGCTCGATCCTGAGGATATCGTAAGGAGATCTGTCGCTATGATCAGCCGGAATTACGTTAACGAACCTAACCTAATGACCGCTTTTTACAGGGAGACTATACGAAAGAACCGCACTTATGTATCAATAGGCGAGGCGGTTGTTGAGATATTCAAGGCACCCTACAGCAACGATTTCCGCTACGACGGCGCCAGAATGTACAAGGGAAGAAAGAGTTCCGATGTGCAGAGAATGGATACAGTGCTCTTTAAACTTCAGGGAGGCCCTGTAAGCGTATTACAGCTTGATATTGTTAAGAATTCGGATATTATTCTGACCTACGAGGCCATGAAAAATTACGATTATTCTCTGAGAAGCGTGGTCGAAATTGATGATAAGCCACATTACGTAATAGAATTCATGCAAAAGCCGAGTGTTGATATCCCTCTCTTCATGGGCTACCTTTACATCGAGGTTGATACCTATGCCCTTACCGAGGCCGAATTCGGATTCAACATGGCTGACAAGGAGGCGGTAAAGTCGATCTTTATCAGGAAGAAGCCCCTGGGAATGGAGGTTACCCCCGAGGTGGCAACATACAGGACGAAATTCCGCGAACAGGATGGAAAATGGTACTTTGCTTACTCAAGGGCCGAGGTTAGATTCAAGGTGAACTGGAAAAGAAAACTCTTCAATACCTTCTATACAACCATGTCGGAGATAGCGATCACCGACCGCACATCCGAAGAAGTTATTAAATTTGCAGGCAGGGAGAAAATCAGATATACTGATATTTTCTCTGATAAGGTAAGTGACTTTACCGATCCCGGCTTCTGGGGCGACTATAACGTAATAGAGCCGGACCAGAGCATTGAGTCAGCTATACGCAGGCTAAGCAGGAGGCTGAAATTCAGCGACAGGGAAGAGGAGTAAAATTAAATAACACAATGACCGGTGACAATGAAATAATAAGGAGGATCCGGAAAGGTGACGTAAAAGAGTTTGAGTCTCTTTTCAGATCCTCCTATGTTTCACTGGTCAGGTACGCCAAGACAATAATTAAAGATCATGACACTGCCGAAGAGATTGTACAGGATCTCTTTTTCAGAATCTGGCAGGATAAGGAAAAACTTAACATTGTGAGTTCTTTGAACGGGTACCTGTTCAGGGCAGTCTATAACCGCTGCCTTCACCTGATAAGCCACAGAAAGACCGTGGAAAAATATGCCAGGGAGGCATCATTCTTATACGTTGAAAATCCTGAAGATCCCATGAGCCTGCTCCGCTACAATGATCTTCAGAACAAAATAGTCCGGATACTTGAACGGCTACCCGACAGATGCGGAAGGATTTTCTGTATGAACAGGTTTGAAGGATTGAAATATGCAGAGATTGCCCAAAAGCTTTCAGTATCCGTAAAAACCGTGGAGGCCAATATGGGAAGAGCCCTCAGAGAATTTCGTAAAGAACTGAATGAAAGATAGTAATAAGATGAATAAGAAAGTAAAATTAACCGGCAGGGAGTGGGAAGAGCTTGCTTCTCTCCTTTCAGATGAAAAACACGAAAGGTCAGAATTAGTTGACAACTTTCTTGCAGGTGATACCCTTAATACTGAAAAAGACTGGAAAGGATTGAAAGAGATGGATGACGATAAGGAAATAAATGTCGATCAGGCCTGGAAGAGGCTCTATTCAAGACTCAATGAAAATGGTCTTGTTAATGCGGCACCCGGAAAAAACAGAAATTTTGCCTTGATGCCTCTGCTTAGAATAGCAGCTACACTGCTTATTTTTACAGTTATCGGCGCAGGCCTTTTCCACCTTAATAATAGAGGATTCTTTAAAGGCGTAGCAACTGTTACCACTGGCGATGAGCAACAGAATGTCAGGGTCAGCCTGCCGGACGGCAGCATAGTCTTTCTTAACCGTAATACCAGATTATCATACTATAAGGATGTCTCAAAGCATGGCAGGAAAGTGCTCCTTTCGGGCGAAGCCTTTTTTGATATTGCACCTGATAATAATAACCTGTTTACCATTGATGCCGGGAATGCAAATATTGAAGTACTTGGTACATCCTTCAACGTCATAACCAATAATGATAATTCAGAGGTAGAAGTATTTGTACAAACGGGAAAAGTATTGCTTTCCGGCATTTCCGGGGCACAAAGTCTGATTCTCGATCCCGGTTATATCGGAACAGTAGGTCTTGAACGGACAGAAAAGAAACTTAATACAAACCCGAATTATCTTTCATGGAATACGGGTAAACTTATTTTTACAGACCAGAAACTCGGGCATGTGTTCAGCGTGCTTAATAGAGTCTACGGGATTGAGATAAATGCGGATGATCCCGGCATACCTGAACAGAGCATAACAACAACTTTCGAAAATCAGTCGCACGAAACAATTATACTGGTAATTTGTACTACTTTTAACCTCAGCTTTACAAAGGATGGTAATGTTTACCATCTTTCCCGGAAATAAACGTAAACTAAAGAAATTGCTTTACAATGGCACCATTCATATTAAAATAACGGCCATTGCACTCTTTTTCCTCCTGATCCACTCGCCGGCTGTCATATGCCAGATAGGCATACTTGATTCGGTTTATACTTTCCGCTCAGGCACTGTGAGAACCGATAACGCCCTTAATATTATTTCGGCAAAAACAGGCTACAATTTTACATATGACAGCCGCCTTGTAGATCCGGGGAAAAGAATCAGCATGAACTTTGACAGTTTTAAGCTCAGCCAGGTTCTTGACACTATCTTGCAGAATGATTCACTCGTTTACTCTGTTATCGACAGATATATAATCATTTCCCGGCTGGCAGAACCTCTGGCTTCCTCTCCTGAAAACATAACTATACCCGACAACGGAGGCAGGTATATTACCGGTCTTGTAACAGACGGTGAGACCCTCGAACCACTCCCTTTTGCAACTGTTGGCCTCATGAACAAGGGAAGAGGTACCGTGACAAACTTCAATGGTGAATTCGGACTTATGATAACGGCCGACTGCATTGACGACACCCTTATTGTCTCATATCTGGGGTATTACGGAAGGAAAATACCTGTCAGATTTATGCTGGGCAATAACTATACCATTGCCCTCATGAGCGAATTCATTTCAATCCCCGAAATAATAATCAAGAACCAGGTTCCACAGGAGATAATATTCAGGGCAGTATCTGCAATACCCGAAAACTATGGGAACACCCCCGCACGGCTCATAGCATTTTACAGGGAAGGAGTGATGAAAAGGAAAGAACTTCAGAGCTATTCCGAAGCAATCCTGCAGATCTATAAAAGCCCTTACACTTCCATAATGCTCAACGACCAGATTAAAGTATTTAAAAGCAGGAAGATTGAGAATATTAACCGCACCGACACACTTGCAATAAGACTTAAGGCAGGTTTAAGTACCAGTCTCGAACTGGACGGCGTCAGGAACAGGTTCGATTTTATCAACCGCCAGGATATGGATGATTACACATATATGATGACTGATATTGTCACTTACGATGAAGAGTCCGCTTTTGTTATTGAGTTCGAACAGAAAGAGTATGTTGATCTGCCTCTCTTCAGGGGAATATTGTATGTCAACACCTTTGACTATGCGATTTTGCGGGCTGAATTTGAGATCAACCAATCCTATATCGGTAAAATAAAGGAATCGTTCGTCTCGAGCCCCTCGCGGGGATACTATACATGGCCCACTTCCGTAAAATACTCCGTCAACTACCGTAAACACAACAACAGATACTTCCTGAATCATGTAAGGGGTGAACTTGTCTTTTCATCAAGACAGAGGAAAAGATTGTTCAGCACCCAGTTCAATGTTTTCTTTGAGCTTGCCGTTACCGATATCAGTCTCGGAAATGTAACACGATTTGAAAGGGAAGAACTTGCACCCGCGCATGCGGTCTTCTCAAGAACAATTACCGGTTATGATACCGAATTCTGGGGTGACCAGGATTTCCTCAAACCTGAAGATAACCTCCTTCAGGCTCTTTCCAATATGAATGTCAGGTTGCAGGAATACACCGAAGATCGTGACTAATACTTGTCAATCAGCCTGTAAAGCTCGGTAAGGTCAGGGGTCAGGACAATTTCGGTTCTCCTGTTTTTCTGCCGTGCATCGGTAGTATTTCGGGCGTCAACAGGCAGGTATTCACTTCTGCCTGACGCTGTAAGTCTTTTAGGATCAATAGTTGTCCCTTCAAGAAGGACCCTTACCACCGTTGTAGCCCTTTTAACACTCAGGTCCCAGTTGTCGGTCAGCTGTCCGCTTCTCGGATTATAAGGCACGTTGTCAGTGTGCCCCTCGATGGTGACCTGGATTCCGGGATTCCTTTCAAGCACCGCTGCCAGACTTCTCAGTGCTCTCCTTCCGTTTGCATCGATCTCCCAGCTTGCCGTTCTGAAAAGCAGCTTTTCATCAAGCGACACATATACCTTCCCGTCCTTCATGGTTACCGTCAGCCCGTTGTTCTCAAAGCCTAACAGCGCCTCTGAAACCTTATTCTTAAGATCCTGCGCAATTCTCTTTTGTGAATCAAGTACCTTTTCAAGTTCCGCCATCCTGGCATTCCGCTTCTCCAGCTCGAAAGTAAGCTCATCGAGGCTGGCTTTCTTCATATCAAGACTCATCTCCAGCTGCCGCATCAGGTCTTCCCTGTTCTTAAGATCCGCCTGCACGGACTGAAGCTCCGACAGCAGTCTCTTCGTCTCACTCAGGCTTCCCCGTATCAGCTCTTCCTGTGCATTCTGCAGATCATTATACCTTCCTGAAAGAACACTATACTCTTCCCTCACCCTGTTAAGCTCGCTGCTTGCAGAGGCAAGATCCTCCCTTATTGTACCTGTCTCCTTTTCCAGCCCTGCTATCTTTGCTTCCAGTTCCCTGTTGGCCATCGAAAGAGCTATATTTTCAGTCTTGAAGTCATCCCTCTCAAGCATAAACTGCCTGCTTGTATCCTGAAGTTTTCCGTACTTCATACCAGGCACACACGACAGAGTGAAGAGTGCCGGGATGAGAAGAAAAAGGGTATAAATAATTGACCTGTTCATATTCACAAAATACTTTAACTTTCTAACAACCATTCTGAACAAATATTGTTAATGTTGACAACTAACGGAACAAAAATAAGAAATTCCTACACTCTTTTTTTGTTTAGAGAGGGCGATAATAATTCTTATATTTGCAGTCTGAAATAATGATTATTACTTCAAATGAACAGTGAGGAGAGCCTGCTGAACTCCATCTTATCCCCTGAAGATCTCAGGAAGCTGAAACCGACTGATCTTGTCAGGGTCAGTAATGAATTACGGCAGTTTATTATCGATGTGGTAAGCAATAACCCGGGTCACTTCGGAGCCAGCCTTGGCGTGGTTGAACTTACTGTTGCACTTCATTATGTTTTTAACACTCCCCACGATAAGATAATATGGGATGTTGGTCATCAGGCTTATGGTCATAAGATCCTGACGGGGAGAAGAGACCTCTTCACAACAAACAGGAAATATAAAGGTATCAGCGGTTTCCCCAAGATGTCGGAAAGCGAATATGATGCTTTTGGAACGGGGCACTCATCCACTTCAATCTCAGCAGCTCTGGGGATGGCAATTGCCTCGGGGCAGAAAGGTGAAAAAAGGCATGTAGTTGCTGTGATCGGCGATGGGGCGATGACAGCAGGAGAAGCTTTCGAAGGCCTTAACAACGCCGGTATAGCAAAATCAGATATCCTTGTTATACTTAACGATAACAAGATAGCTATTGATCCCAACGTGGGCGCACTTAAGGAGTACCTTCTCGATATCTCCACAAGCCGTACCTATAACAGATTCAGGGATAAGGTCTGGAACACCCTGGGAAAATTCGGCAGGATAGGCCCCAAAACCCGGACGCTGGCCCGTCAGCTGGAAGCTGGTTTCAAAAGCACCATCCTCGACAAGAGCAACCTTTTCGAAGGGATGAATTTCAGGTACTTCGGTCCTATTGACGGACATGATGTTATGCATCTTACAGCTGTCCTTGATGATCTTAAGAGAATCCCGGGTCCGAAATTGCTCCATTGCCTCACGGTAAAAGGGAAGGGCTTTAAACGTGCTGAAGAGAATCAGACGGCCTTTCATGCTCCGGGCAAATTCAACAAGGAGACGGGTGAGATGCTCGATATATCAGACTCAGGCCTCCCGCTTACCTACCAGGAAGTATTCGGAAGAACAATCCTCGAGCTGGCCAGGAAAAACGATAAAATTGCAGGCATAACTCCGGCAATGCCGACAGGCAGCTCCCTTTGCATTATGATGAAGGAGATGCCGGAAAGAACATTTGATGTGGGAATAGCCGAACAGCATGCTGTCACATTCTCAGCAGGACTGGCAACCCAGGGGATGATACCCTTTTGCAATATATATTCTTCCTTTATCCAGCGTGCATATGACCAGGTGATACACGATGTCGCCCTTCAGAATCTGCATGTGGTATTCTGTCTCGACAGGGGCGGACTTGTAGGGGCTGATGGGGCCACGCACCATGGTTTCTTCGATCTGGCTTTTATGCGAACCATACCGAATATGATTGTAGCCGCTCCCATGAACGGCAGCGAGCTAAGAAATATGATGTACACGGCCCAGCTTAAAAAATATTGTTCTCCTTTTTCAATACGCTACCCGAGAGGGTGCGGACTGACAGCCAACCTGGACCAGCCTTTTAAAGAAATAGTACCCGGAAATGGGAGGATGATCTCCGAAGGTTATGATATTGCAATACTGAGCATCGGGCATCCCGGCAATTTTGTTGCCGATGCCGTTAAACATCTTCAGAAGGAAGGGATTTCAGCCGAACATTACGACATGCGTTTTGCTTCTCCTCTCGATACAGAAATTCTGCACAGAGTATTTAAGAAATTCACAAGGATAATCACTGTTGAGGATGGGATCCTGAAAGGAGGATTTGGCAGTGCAGTAATTGAATTTATGAGTGATAATGGCTATCATGCCGAGGTGCGCCGCCTGGGTATTCCCGACTATTTCGTGGAACATGGGACGCAGGAAGAACTGATCAGGGAGTGCGGATTTGATACGGAGAGCATAAAAAAGAGTGTAAGGGAGCTGGTGATGAAGAATGAGACGGCTCAACGGCACAAGGGAATAACAACGGCGTAACGGCGTAGAGGCGTAACGGCGTAACGGCGTAACGGCGTAGAGGCGTAGCGGCGTAACGGAGCAGAGGTGTAGCGGCGTAGAGGCGTAACGGCGTAGCGGCGTAACGGCGCAGAGGTGTAGCGGCGCAGTGGCGTAACGGCGTAGCGGCGTAACGGCGTAGAGATGAGAGGTGAGAGGTGAGAGGTGAGAGGTGAGAGGTGAGAGGTGAGAGGTGAGAGGTGAGAGGGGGCAGGAGAAAGCAGTGTGCCTGCCCCGATAAATCGGGGCAGGCTGTGTTAACTTCGTGTACTCGTGGTTAATAAAAAGAGTTTTAATAATTACAAACCAATATCTTAAATTATGAAAAAAACAATCACTTACATTACGCTTTTGCTGATAGTGGCCTCATGCGGTTCCTCTTCCAGCAAAGTTGAAAAAGAGAACTGGATCCAGCTTTTCAATGGTAAAGACCTTGCAGACTGGGAGATCAAGATCAAGGGCTACGAGCTGAATAATAACTATATGAATATCTTCCGTGTTGAAGATGGCCTGATGAAGGTCCGTTTTGAAGGATTTGAGAAGTTCAACAATGAGTTCGGGCATATCTTTTACAAAGAGCCCTTTTCGCACTACAAGCTCCGCATAGAATACAGGTTTGTCGGAGAACAGGTTCCCGGCGGTCCTGCCTGGGCGCTGAGGAACAGTGGCGTAATGCTCCACTCACAATCAGCAGCGTCAATGCTTCTCGACCAGGATTTCCCTGTATCGATAGAAGCCCAGTTCCTGGGCGGAAACGGTGTTGACGAGCGCTCCACCCTTAATGTGTGCACACCAGGTACTCATATTGAAATGAATGGTGAACTGGTAACCCGCCATTGCAACAATTCCAGCTCGAAGACCTACCATCTCGATACCTGGGTAACAGCTGAGTTTATCGTAAGGGGTAGTGAAGTGATTTATCATATTCTCGAGGGTGATACTGTGATGACATACAACCGGCCACAGGTTGGCGGAGCACATGAGGGATATCCTGTACCAGAGGGAACTCTTATCGACCAGGGATATATATGCCTGCAGGCCGAAAGCCATCCTGTTGAATTCAGGAAAATTGAAATAATGCTGCTGGAGGAAGAATAGGCGGAAGTCCATAAGGCGTAACGGCATAGTGGCATAATGGCGCAGCGGCTTACCGGCGTAAAGGAATTTTGGTCTAATGCCGAAAGTGGTACAAATCACAACTCTAGAATCTAGAATCAAAAATCCAGAATCGGATTTCGTGGATTTGTGATTTTTGATTTGTGAATCGTGATTTTTGATTAGAAATCATAAACTATAGTAATAACATTAATAAGTACTTTTCTTATACTTTTATCTTTATACTTTTATCTTTTGTCTTTAGTTTTGCCCGGATGGCGGAATTGGTAGACGCGCTGGTCTCAAACACCAGTGGCAGCAATGCTGTGCCGGTTCGATCCCGGCTCCGGGTACTGAAAGGTGTGGGTTCCCTGCCCGACTGCTGACGCAGTCAGTCAGGCGGGAAGTCCCACTCCGGGTACTTTACAAGCCGGTTCCCTGCCCGACTGCTGACGCAGTCAGTCAGGCGGGGATCCCGGCTCCGGGT
>CAZWFL010000029.1:0-42806 GCA_964633195.1 uncultured Rikenellaceae bacterium
TTTGCAACGACAATTATCGCGGATTTCAATAAATTGCCTCATATCTGTCTTTTGTTAGGCCACATCAGTGCTGTTGAATAGGTCCAAAGAAAACAATGATACATGGCACGCTCATTATGGCATAACTAAGACCTCCCCAAGCGTAATAATTTTTCCCATGTCCTTTATCAAATCATGGTTAGATATTTCAAACCTCTTGTCTACAAGTCAAAAGCCCCGGTGCGAATGCATCGGGGCTTTTGACTTGTTAAGCACCCTCAAGAGGGTGGCGAGTAAATTCCTCCTCTCCTGACTCCACTGGTTAATTGCTCCAATCAGTATTATTTCAATCCCTGTCAAAATCCAGGGCATATTCTACCGCTGCCTCAAATCCCATGTTTCTGCCTTCTTCTTCATATTTTCTCGTCAGTTCCTCTCCTGCTTCTTTCCTTGCTCCTCCTAAATAGGTTTCAATCCATTCGTCCCAAAAAGGAACCATCCCGTCAAAGGCACCACCCAATGTTTTTACTTTTTCCCTTGAAGCAATATCTAATCGAATAGATTTAGCCCATCTTTTCTGTCCTGAAAGTGCAAAAGCAACTCCCTGCATATCACAGGCTGCTAACCAGAGAAAACCATACTTCAGACCCGTTTCAATCCCATGGGCATAACGTTTTTCAGCTTCAATAAAATTACCCATTCCCTGGGCACAGTCACCAAGGAAATGCCGTGCATTCTCAATTCCCAAAATATGCCCCAACTTCTCGGAGGATAGTAGCAATTCTTCAGCAAATTGCCTTCCCCGCTCATATTGTTTAGAATATACAATTCCCTCACAGACGAACATGAGGCAATGATTTATAAGACCAGGATTCCCTAATTCCTTTGCTATTTTCAGGCTCTGCTCACCATATTTCTGGCCTGAAACATAGTCTTCCATAATTATGTATTGTTCGCTGATTTCACTCAACACCCAGGCTTCTTCCCGCAAATTTTTGAACTTACGCCATATCTCCAGACTTTCATTCATAAGTCCAATAATCCGGGATTTATCTTTATCAGAATAGAGTAATATCATAGCCAGGCCAAAAATAACTCTTGCATAAGCCTCGTTTTTTTCAGTAATTTTTGATATAGCTTTTCCCAGGTACTCCGTACCCAATAAAGTCTGGGTCTGTCCCCTCCAGAACCAGGCCAGGTATCCGCAAAGTTTTATGAACTCTTCAGGCAGGTAATTCTCTGACCAGGAAAGAGCCGCCATCAGGTTATTGTGTTCTGCCTGCAGTATATTAACCCAGATCAGCTGTGATTCAAATTGTTCATCGTAAGCTTGCTCTGAAAGCTTCAGATAGTATGACATATGAGATTTCCTGACTTTGGATTCTTCACCTCTTTCAGAAAGTTTTTGCAGGCTGTATTGCTGCAGAGGCGCCAGGAATCTATATCGCACCGATTCATCTTCCTGTTTTTCTGCCAGAATTAAAGACTTATCAACAAGTTGAGAAAGGATAAAAAGCACGTCCTCTTTTTTTATCACATTGTCTGAGCATACTTCCTCAGAAGCCTCAAGGCTAATATCTCCTGCAAATACTGACAATCTGTTGAATAAGATCTGCTCTTCGTCAGTGAGCAGATCATAGCTCCAGTCAATTGTGGCATTCAGTGTCTGGTGCCGCTCAGGAATTGTCCTGCCCGATGATGATAAAATCTTAAACTGATCATCCAGTCTTTCCAGGATGGCTTCAGGACCAAGATGCCTGATACGTGTTGCAGCCAGTTCAATAGCAAGGGGAATCCCTGCAACTCTCTGGCAGATCCCGATAATAGGAGAAATATTACGTTTACTTAGAATAAAATCGGGATTCCCGTAAGCAGCCCGGTCTGCAAATAACTTTACGGCTTCATAGTCCTGAATATCTGCTATCTCTGTTCCGGTATCGTGTTTTGGAACTGAAAGTGAAGGGATTCTCCATACCACCTCTCCGGGAATATTCAATGCCTCACGGCTGGTAGCCATTATCCTGATGCCATTTATTGTTCGTATGAGCTTTTCAGTGATCTCAGCACAGGCGTTGATCAGATGTTCACAATTATCCAGCAGAAGGAGAAGAGACTTATCCTTAATATTATCGATTAAAATATCGGTAACGGTTCTTCCTGGTGTCTCCTGTATATTAAGAACCTTCAGGATCTCTTTTATTACCATGTTGGGATCATTAACCGGAGCAAGGTTAGTGAACCAGACTCCGTCTCTGAATTCCTCAACTAATGTCAGTGCAATCTCCCGTGCAAGCCTTGTTTTACCGCAGCCTCCTGCGCCGGTAAGAGTTATAATGCGACTCTTACTAAACAGGTTCTTTACTTCTTTTATCTCCTTTTCCCTGCCGACAAAACTGGTTGTTGAGATTGGAAGGTTGTGCATTTTGTTTTCCGGACCTTTTTCAATACCTAAGCGTTCTTCAATATCCGTCTGAGTAGCTCTGTTTGTTGGATTTTCATAAACCTCAGGGATCTTTATGCTATGTATTATATCTTTGATTGCCAGGGCAACTTTGTTTATCTGGTTGCGGTACCTTGTTTTATTTAAGTTTATCTTTTCATCATCATTAGGATTAAGAGGCCTGTTAACCCCGGGTTCCTTATAAATGAATTCAATGCCCCGGAGAACTCCTCCCAGAACCGCTTCATAAAGTTTCTCATCGTCGGCGTCAAGGTCGTGAATTTTCACAGGCAACACCCTGCCGGCAACATTGCCATTTGGCAGCTTAACCTTCAACCCGAACTGATCCTCCGATGCCTGTTTAACAAAAGCCCTGAACTCATGTTCCCAGGCAAAAGATCTCGGATCGCAATAAGTACGTGATATTATCGGGATAAAAACAAGACATTTAAGCTTTTCCTTCAAGGACTCATCCACATCATGAGTTTCAAGAAGTCCGTCATGAGTGTTATTGTCGAAATAAACTGAAATCTCTTCCTTGAAAGTTGATTCAAGTTCCATCTTTAGCGACTCAAAAAACTCACTTACCCATCGCTCACCTCTGTTATCTTTTTGGCGGTAGCTGATGAAGATGTCGTAATTGTATCCTTCAATTATGCCAGACATCTGTGTAATATTTGGTTCATTATCAAAGTTAAACCATTGCCAGACTAAATGCAAAATTTTCTTCGTATGGTAGAAAGTCATTATAAAACCTCTGCCGGTTCAACTAATTCCATTATGTCTCTGATTAAACTCAGGTTAGATATTTCAACGCTCTTATCTACTAATCCTTATAATGATACTCAAGCCATCTTGAAAGAAAAACATCATACACCCGCCACCTGTCCCGGTCATATACAATCATCTCCTTTTCAGCGAGCGCTTTTAATGAGGTCGATACGGAACTGGGGCTGGTGAGATCATGTTTCCTGATGAAGTCCCCTGAAGTTGGCTGAATAACACCATCCTCCACTCCTATAGCCTGTAACAGACGAAACTGATGGGGAGGCAGTAGATTCCTGTAATTCACAAACTGCGGCTCAAAATCAGTAATTATCTGATGAAATATGCTTTTAACCTCTCCTTCTCCAATTGTTCCCCCACCCTTCTCAAAGAGATGATTACACACATACTGGACATAATAAGTATGAAGCCTCGTCCAGTCAAATACTTTGCTTACTGATATATCATTTATTTCCCTGTTGCCATGGTCAAAGTTTTCTTTGATAAAAAAACTGTAATCATCTTCTCTTATCCGGTCGAGATACATAAGTTCAGAACTCTGATAAAATGGTCTTCCCGGAGACATAAACATATTTTCAAGCATGTGCTTGCTGCTGCCTGAGAATATAAAAGGGACAACCGGATAAGTCTGAATTACAGATCTTATCATTGGTTCCATATTTTTCTCGGGATAGTTACTTATCTGCTGAAACTCATCAAACATGAAGACAATATCCTGTTTAATTTCAGAAATCAACTTTAAAACCTGCTCCAGTCCCGATTGTATTCCTGCGGATGATTCCACCTTCAGCTCAATTGATGGTTCACCTGTCAAAGGATCCATTGTCAGCCTGGGATGAAGAGATGACATGAAACCGAGCATCTTCTCCAGAAAGTTCTTTTCACTTTTTCGAAGTCTGTACAGAGCGGAGGAGATTGAATTCAGCATTTCATTGCCATTCATTGTCGGCAGGAGATCTGCATATATTACAGCATGTGGCCTTTTTGAGTGTTCAAGCTGGTATTTTACATGCTTAAGAAGCCCGGTTTTACCCATCCTTCTTAATGAGATCAATGTTATATTTCTCCTGGATGAGATGGCATCCATTACTCTTTTAGTTTCTTCTGCCCTGTTGCAAAAGTACCGGGGACTCAGATAGCCACCTGTTATAAATGGATTAATGATCCTGTCTTTCATATTACGTAATTTACGTTACGCAATTTACGCAATAATCTTATAATACAAAACATTTATGTAAATATTTACCCATGTGTACAGGCTTTTTTCTATCATTCCGGTCCAGTTATGGTAGAAAATCATTATAAAACCTCTGCCAATTCAATTAATTCTACCATGTCTCTCATCAAGCTTAGGTTAGATATTTCAAACCTCTTGTCTGCAAGAAAAAGCCTTCCGAACAGAACACGGAGGGCTTTTTTTATACCTTAATTTTCCTGTTCCAGGAAAATCGCTCTAATAAATTAACTGCGTACAGAGGGAGATTGATGAAATTGTCCGATTGTATCAAATTCCTGGGAGATGTTCTGAAAACTTTGTCAGGGCTATATTTGGAAGCATAACTCTGAAGACTTTTAGTATTTCTGCTGGTTCCGCTCTTCACTTCCAAAGGGAATATTTTCTGATTGGATTCTAAAAGAAAATCAACTTCAGCATCACTTCTTGAGGTCCAGTAATACAACTGATTTTTGCCGGATGATGCCAATTCCTGAGCTATAAAATTTTCTATAAATGCACCGTTGAATTCCCTGAACAAGGCATCCGGCATTACAATCTGATCAGAAGAAATATTCAGTTTCGCCGCAAGCAATCCAACATCATGCATGTATACCTTGAATTTGGAAAAGTCTGCATATCCGGATAAAGGTATTTTGGGAGTTTCTACATTGTACGCTAAATGAACCAGTCCCGATTTTCTTAGCCATTCGATAGTTTGTTCATACATATTTGAGCGAGCAGTTTTTTTAATATCCTGGTATTTGAATTTTTTATTCTCCCTTGCCAATTGCCCGGGAATGGAGTTCCAAAATTCGGAGGTTTTTATTGCTTGATTTTTATCAGTATATTTTGAGAAATCTCTTTCGTAAGCATTCAATATATCTGTCTGAATACTCCTTACACTTTGTATGTCCCTGTTTTGTCCATATTCTTTTATCACTTCTGGCATTCCCCCAAGAAAAAGATACATTTTTAAATGAGACAGCATTTTATTATGAATGATATCAGGGAAAGGGGCTGGTTTTTCTAAAGAATTCAGGCTTTCTAAAAAAAGGTCTTCTCCGATATCAATAAGATATTCCTTAAAAGACATTGGAAAAAGAGTCATAAAATTAACCTTCCCCACCGGGAAACCACTTGCTTTTCCCATGCTAACCCCAAGCAAGGATCCAGCAGCTATTATATGATACTCCGGTGCTTGCTCCTGAAAGTACTTCAAACTAGTAATAACCCGCGGTGCAATTTGTACTTCATCAAAAAAAATCAATGCTCCTTCAGCGATAATTTTTACCCCAAAATAAAGGCTAATATTATTGATGATACTTTCCGGCGTCAGAGAGGAATCGAAAAGGGATGAAAGTTTAGCATCTTGTTCAAAATTTAAGTAATGAAGGTTTTTGTATTCCCGTTTACCAAATTCCCTAACCAGGTATGTTTTGCCAACCTGACGAGCTCCTTGAAGAACAAGTGGTTTGCGGTTTATATTGTTCTTCCAGGAAATCAAGTCATTATATGCAATTCTTTTCATAATTCTAATTGAATTAAGTGTCGTTTCGCTTTTATTATCTCCAAATAACCGTTGCAAACATACAAATTATTCTCCAATATAATGTAGTTATTAAGTTATTTATCTCCGATATATGTTGGTTTTAGTATCAGCAATGCTCCTGAAAAGTGTTATAGATTGTAGCATTTGACAATAATAGGTCGCCTTAAACCTCTAATAACCTGATTACCGCTACCAAATCCTTTACCAATTCAAGGTTAGATATTTCAAACCTCTTGTCTGCATGGAAAAAGATTCTTACTCAGACCTAAGAGAATCCGCAGGATTTGAGATTTCTGCATGATATATAATTGAAATTACAGTAGCCAATGCAATAGTTTCACTTAATTAAGCCCCGGCAATAAAGATCCCGGCTTCATCTTCACAAACAGGACAATACCCATGAATTAAGAGAATTTTGCGATGTACTGTCAGGATTAATTCTGTCATAAGTCTCAGATTATATTTTTCATGCTGAACTTAATGTGATAGCAAAAAGGCTACATTTATTAATATCTTAAACACAACACAAAATTTCTATTATATTTATCGCCTTAAAAAATAATCTAATTATAATTATTAATAAAAAAATATTGGAATGAACGAAATTAAATTCTATTCAGGGGTATCAATCCCTGTTGAATTACACAAAGTAAGAATTGTGCAGAAATTGCACCTAAATCCCATCGAAGAAAGATTTGAAGCAATTAAAGAAGCTGGATATAATACATTTCTGCTTAACACAAAAAACATATTTCTGGATATGTTAACAGATTCAGGAACAAACGCCATGAGTGATAATCAGGTATCCTCCATGTTAAGGGCTGATGATGCATATGCCGGCTCACAAAGTTTTTATAGAATGGAGGAGTCTTTAAGAGATGTGTTTGGCAAGCATTATGTTCTTCCGGTACACCAGGGAAGAGCGGCTGAGAATATTATATCCCAGGCATTCATTAAAAAGGGAGATGTCATTCCAATGAACTATCATTTTACTACCACCAAAGAGCATATGGAGATAAATGGTGGTAAAATTATTGAAATCTACACCGATGAAGCCCTGAAGATAAAAAGTGATCATCCTTTCAAAGGGAATATTGATATAGAAAAGTTAAGGCGAGTTATTGATGAGTATGGCGCAGACCATATTCCTTTTATCAGGATGGAAGCTTCCACAAACCTGATTGGTGGTCAGCCGTTTTCCATCCAGAATATGCGTGAAGTAAGAAGCATTGCAGATGAACATGGATTAATGGTTGTTCTCGATGCCAGTCTTATTGGCGAAAATGCATTTTTTATTAAACAACGTGAGGATGAATTTAAAAACACATCCATACTGGAACTATTAAGATTGATGTGCAGCTTCTCTGATATTGTTTATTTCTCAAGCCGGAAGGTTAGTTCCACCAGAGGTGGAGGTATCTGCACAAACAGCAAGGAGCTAATGTTAAAAATGCGTGACCTTGTTGTACTTTTTGAAGGGTTTATGACCTATGGTGGCATGTCAGTTCGTGAAATTGAGGCAATGGCTGTCGGTATAATGGAAACGGCAGATGAAACAGTAATAAGCCAGTCTCCTTCCTTTATTGAATATGCAGTGCAAGAATTGGACAAAAGCGGGATTCCGGTGATTACCCCGGCCGGTGCCCTGGGATGTCATATTGATGCTAAAGGATTCCTTCCACATGTTGTGCAGGAAGAATATCCTGCAGGTGCCCTTGCATCTGCACTATACATAATTTCAGGTTGTCGTGGTATGGAGAGGGGTACTATCTCCAGTGTCCGGGATGAAAATGGGAATGATATTCTTGCTGATGTTGAATTATTGCGCTTAGCTTTCCCAAGAAGAGTATTCACCTTGTCGCAGACGATGTTTGTAATCGATCGTGTAAAATGGTTATATGAGAACAGGGAATTAGTAGGTGGACTAAGATTTGTTGACGAACCCAGGGTGCTTCGTTTTTTCATGGGAAGACTAGAGCCGACTTCCGACTGGCCCGACAAGCTTATTGCTAAATTTAAAACAGATTTTAGTGAATCATTATAATATGTGATTTGTATGAAATAGTATGGGTTTAATCTGATACGGGGTGGCAGGTGATCCGGCAAGGGATATAAGGCGCAATAATAAGTCGTGAAGTTATTGCACCTGCATGAAGCTCATTAATACTTGTACTTTCTTTTAAAGAGCCATACTCCGATAAGGAAATAGATAATGGCTATTACTGTTATCCAAACAAGTTCAAAGAGAATTTCATTAAACTCATGCTCATAGGCAACTCAATCCCGGTTCTCAAGCCCAGATAGCTATATGTAGTATAATCGATAAATGAGGCAGCAGCAATATATTTCGCATTTGCCTGGTCTCCAAGAATCGTCAGGGGAGATATAAATCTGTTTTTCCTTAACGACCTCCAGAATATTGGCCAGCGCCTCTATCGGATATTTTACATTAAAAGATATCCTGTTTGAAGATTCTAACATGTTGTTTAAAAGGTCCTGATTAAGAGAAGAAATAAGCGCCTCGTGGAGATCATTTTTTACGTCGACCTCGATTACATCTTCATATCCGCTGGATTTCTTTATTTCAGATGGTGTGCCGGAAACCAGTAGTTTGCCATTGTCTATTATGCATATCCTGTCAGAGAGTTTTTCGGCCTCTTCCATGTCGTGAGTGGTAAGTACGATTGTAGTTTTTTCCCTGATTGACCGGATATAATCCCGCACAAGTATCCTGCTTTGCGGATCGAGGCCTGCCTGAGGCTCATCAAGGAAGAGGATCTGAGGAGAATGTATCAATGCCTTTTCTTCCTGCTTCGGCGGCAGACATATTATACATCTGTCCCATAAACAGAATTTGTTCCAGGCAGGTCAGGTTCTCCCAGATGACAATATGCTGAGGGCAAAGGCCGATTGATTTTCCGAAATCTCAAATGAAATATTGTTGACTGCAATAATGTTACCAAATCTTTTAAGGATAGAGTCTGCGGTCAAAACAGGTTTCATGTAAAATAACTCTGGTGTGTTATAATTATAAAATTAACACTTTAGAATGATTTTTTATACGGCAAATTTAATTACTGCATGACTTGTAAATCAACCGGTTTAATCTATGCATCGGGAAAATCTTAATAAGGAACAGCTTTGTTCTTCTATTTAATGTACTTAGTTTAGTATTAAATTCTCTTAGTATACAATAAATCAGCAGATTGTCAATTATAAGCTGTTACAAGTTATGAGATGTGTTTAAATAACTATAATGGGAGAGAGTTCAAAGATTTTGTTAACAAAAATCCCTCAAGTTTAATGATATTTCCTATTTTTCTGATTAATCTCAGGTTAGATATTTCAAACTTCTCCGTCCAACCTCCGCATAGCTACTGTGGGCAAAGTATGAATTCGGCCTGCTAAGCAAACCACCTGAAGGGGGCTTAATGAGCAACCAGAAAACTGGGCTAAAGCTCATTTCTGTTATTATTAGTATATTGCCTTTCATTCAAGAATGTATTAACGATGAGAATCTGTGTATTGACTTTAATGATTTCTCTCACTACTATATCCTGCAGCAGTGAGGATAAGAAACAAGCGATTACCACAAATACAGAAACCAGTGAAGAAATGGAACATGAGCAAGAGAGATTGAAATACCTTGCGCTGGGAGACTCATACACTATCGGTGAAGGCGTTGGCAGCAGCCTGCGCTATCCCGTTCAGATAGCAGATTCCCTGGAAAAGCGGGGTTACTTCATGGCAGCACCCGAGATTATTGCAGTTACCGGTTGGACAACATCAGATCTGAAGGCTGGCATAAAAGCCGCTGATCCACGGGGTCCCTATGACCTGGTCAGCCTGCTGATCGGGGTAAATAACCAGTACCCGGAGATCGTAAAAATGCTGGAGGAAGAATAATAATGGAAATGGAATCGGTGTATAAGGAGGCTATGGACCTGGATGAGCTGGATGAGCTTTCCGCGTACAGATCAAAGTTCATTTCAGGGGATGAAAAGCTGATCTATCTTGATGGGAATTCACTCGGTAAATTGCCTGCTGAAAGCAAAGCCATCGTTGAGCGTTCTGTTAATATTGAGTGGGGTGAGAGACTGATCCGAAGCTGGAACGAGGACTGGTACACAAAGAATACGGAACTGGGTGATAAAATTGCTCAGATTGCCGGAGCTTCCGCAGGCGAAATTGTTATAACTGATACCACTTCAGTCAACCTCTACAAACTGGCCCATGCAGCACTTAAGTATAAAAAGGGCAGGACCCGGGTAGTGACAGATGAATTGAACTTCCCTTCCGACCTTTATATTCTCCAGGGCCTGGTAAAGGAGCTTGGGGAGGGATATGAACTGATAGTTGTTCCTTCCGGGGATGGTATGACGATCGATACCGGGGATCTTAAGGAAATGATTGATGACAATACTGCGCTGGTATCACTCTCGCATGTGTCATTCAAATCCTCTTTCAGATACAGCATGAAGGAGATCACATCGCTTGTCAGGGAGAAAGGAGCGATGATATTATGGGACCTGAGTCACAGCATTGGTGCGGTCCCCGGTGAACTGAACGAATCAAATGCCGACCTTGCAGTGGGTTGCACTTACAAGTACCTCAACGGAGGTCCGGGCTCACCTGCTTTTCTGTATGTACGAAAGGATCTCCAGGATAAACTCTCTTCACCCATATGGGGGTGGTTTGGAGAAAAGAATCCCTTCGATTTTGAATTGAATTATCGTCCGGGTGAAGGCATAAGACGTTTTCTTACCGGCACGCCACCAATATTATCCTTGAAGGCAATAGAACCCACTCTCGATATGATGAACGAGATTGGTATGCACAGGATCCGTAAGAAAAGTGTTTCGCAGTCAGAGTTCCTTTTAAGACTTGCAGAGGAATTTCTCTATCCTCTGGGCTTTCGGTCCGGATCTCCCGTGGATCCTGAAATGCGTGGATCTCACCTGTCGCTGCGCCATCCGGAAGGATACCGCATCTGCAAAGCCCTGATCGATCCGGATTCCGGGAATGCTGTCGTTATCCCGGATTTCAGAGAGCCTGATAATATCCGCCTGGGGATTACTCCTTTATACACTACCTACACAGATTTATTTATGGCCGTCAGGGAGATCAGGAATATAGTTGAAGATAAGCTCTTCTTAAAGTATTCATCTGAAAGAGAGCAGGTAACTTAGCCGGGATTTTTCGATGTTTCTGCAAACTTACTCACCCATTCCAAGGCTTCGCGGGATTGCGTCGCCCAGGATGGGGCTCCTTGTCTTCCGCCTCTGCTGTCCTTTTGGTGACAGCCGTTGAAGGTGTTGCAATTGTAACCGGGGTAATGCTGACTATGATAAGTGTTTTTGATAAATAAATGTAATAGCAAATCAGGCTACTATTTCAGGTTTGTAAAAAATCTTCAGGTTCGATTCGTTATACTCCTCTGGTGACAGATTAATAATATCCATAGGAATTCTAAATTTTTTCAATGTTTCTGTTTCAGGTTTCATGGTTAACTTTGCACGTTCAAACAAATCAAGATTCTTAAAATCGGAAGATATTATAATTATATCTATATCACTGTCTTTTTCCATATTTCCTCTTAATGCTGAACCAAATAATGCAATGGAGTCAACATGAATTCCATATCTTATCAAAGATTGTTTTAAAAAAGCAATTATTTCGTCTATTGTTGCTTTATCCATAGTTGAACTTCTTTAGTCTGTTGTAAAATTGATTCCGTTCTTTCTTTTGTATATACAGTGAAAAGTTTCTTTAAATCGTCAGGGTATCTGGTGGGCACAGAAATATTATTTAAAGTATATATGAATTCATAATATGCTTCACTTAATTCAAGTCCTGTTTTATCGACAAAGTATATCAGACTGTGAGATTTTGTTGGAAACTCACCTGTTCTTTTTAATAATAATCCTTTCAAGGCTTTCTCTAAAGACAAATGACACATAAAAATGCAATATACAGTCCTGCCGGATTTTAGCATATCAATCGCCGTTTCCAAATCATAATCCGATTGAAAATACCATTCTTCATATTTGGACTTAATATCCATAAGGCAAATTTATCAAAAAATCTGTCTTACAGCTAATTTGAGGATTTGTTTTTTATTGCTGCCTCAACATGAAGATATACCTCGTGGTCATAAACAGGTCTGGCCTCCCAGCTATTTTGAATTAAATCCAGCGCCTCTTTGTACTTCCCCTGTTTGAAAAATCCCCAGCCCTTACAGTCTGCATAATAGAATTCATCAGACCCAATCCTGATGCCTTTTCGATCAGCTCTATGCCTTCGGTTACATTTCGATCTTTATCAATCAGGAACTTCGCAAGGTTGTAATAACGGTATGGATTTTCAGGTTGTAATACCAGTGCCTGCCTGTAATACTCCTCTGCCCTGTCAGGAAGATCTGCCTGGTTATATATTGAAGCTAAGCTGATCCTTCGAAGCCATTTCCACGAATGCCCTGAACTCATGCTCCCAGGCAAATGATTTTGGGTCGCAATAGGTTCGTGATATTATGGGGATAAATACTAGACATTTCAGTTTCTCCTTCAGGGATTCATCAACATTGTGTGTTTCCAGCAGCCCGTCATGGGGATTGATATCAAAATTAAACCTTTATCAGGCTAATTGCAAAATTTTCTTCTTATGGCAGAACATCATTATAAAACCTCTGCCAGTTACACAAGTTTCGCCATGTCTCTGATTAAACTCAGGTAAAAGTCAAAACAAAAAAGCCCCCTTGCGGGGGCTATTGTTTTGTTCTTATGGTTCATTGATTATCACAGTCTCAAAAGGTTTGCTCTGAATCTCAAAAGAAAAGAGAGGCCGTTTCCGGCCTCCTTTCTTCGTTCCTCAGACTATGCTCTTCTTTACTTTAATTTAATATGAATCTTATTATCCGCCGGCGGCAGGTCCGTCCACAGGCTCCTCACAATACTCACAAGGGGAGCAAAAGCAGCGGGCAGTGCATCAAGCTTTGCACTCTCTTCATCTGAAATTTGCTCATCTCCTGCAAAATAGGCTTTATAGCCACTTGTGCCATAAGGAGCAAAAAAAGTTGCGGCTGCCTCAGAGAGCCCGAACATTCTCGGCAGATAGTAAATGAAGAAACCATTGACCCTTGCAGTGATCTGAATATCAGAATATTCAAGAAAGCTCACCCCTCCGGGTAGTTGTTCGTCAATGTCTGTTACCCGTCTGGAGTCGATATTGATAAAATTATCATCGAGCCTCATTATCCTGTAAGAGTATGGTGGCGTAACAAGGGAACCTGTCTGTATATCATACAGTGTTTTGCCGTTATATTCATATGAAACAATGTCATTTGCATGATAATGTCCTGTGAAGACCATGCTTACGCCTGCATCCATAAGAGCTTCTGCATTTGCCTTTGAGCCCGAGATTAGAGGTTCAATGCTTTTCTGACCGGTATAGTGCTCAAGTATTCCATAATGCATCATGGCCAGGACCTTGATCTTGTTCTCACGGGCTTCTGTCATTTTTTCCTGTATCCAGGCCATTGTTTCTGGTTTTATGGCACCGCTGACTTTTAAACCTGCGGTTGCAAAAGTGTAATTGATATTGTCAATCCCGAGGATCCACAGGTTACTATGGGGCTGACAGATATAGCTCAGGGAATTCGGGTCCCTGTAAAGGAGGGACTCGTCGTTATAACCGAAATCTCCGTATATTTCTGCGAACTGGTCTGCAGTAATATTGTCAACAGCTGTGGGGGGCTCAGTCTCAAATGAGAATGCATCCGGATTTATTATATCATTATTGCCCGGAACAACAAACACCCTGATCCCGGCATTTTCAAGATCCTGCAGGAGGCCCTGCACGACCTGGTGACTCATCAGTTCACCGTCCTTGGCCAGATCGCCCGGTATAAGCAGAATATCAGGCTTTTCAGCCAAGAGTTCCGAGACGGCTTTCCTGAAAATTGGATCACTCAGCTCCAGTATCTTACGATCCCGCAGGAGATACTCCATCAAGGACGGACTCTCTTCGATATTATCGGGTAAGAGGTCGGGATGAGTGTAATGCATATCAGATATCACCGCGATTTTGATTTGCGGACAAATCAGATTGCACGGACTGTTATTATTGCCCGGGCCTTGGGGAGGAGCATCAAACCACTGATCTTTTGCACAGGATATGCATATAAAAATCAGCATTAACAGATAGAAGAACTTAAACTTTTTCATAACTCTGCATTTTTGGTTAAACATTAACAACGGCTGGGTATTTTTACAGGATACATAAACCAAATCTCCTTAAAGAACTTATCTTTAATCTGATAATGTTATATTCATATCAAAATTAGACCAATAGATCGTAACGAGCTTTGCTGTAAGTCTCCAATATTTTACTGTAAATCTCAGATTTGTTTTTAAGTTCATCAATTACTTTCGTATACCTCTCTCTTGCATTTCTGACATACTATTACAAATAGTGCGGGGTTATTTAGCCAAAGTTATGGTTCCCCGGCCACTAACAGGAATATAGCCGGTTCCGGGATTAACTCCGGACAATGTAAGCTGGCCGGTAGCACCTTCAAAGCTGCCAGTCCGAAAAGTTAACTCTCAGTCTAAAAAGTTAACTCTCAGTCTCAAATGAGATTTGAGTTTGTTTTAAAGGTCTCAGAAAACAGTTTAAGAATCCAATGAAGAGACTTAACTCCTGTATCTCCTGGGATTTGTTCCGAATTCACGGGTAAATTCACGACTGAAATAGGCCAGACTTTTAAATCCAACACTAAATGTTATCTCTGTTACATTCAGGTCGGTTGTTGAAAGTAACTCTTTTGCCCTGTGCAGTCTCAGGGTCTTAAAATAATCAGCTATTGTTTTATTACTCACAGATTTGAATTTCCTGTATAACTGGGCATGACTGACTCCCAGTATGTTACAAAGTTTTATAATGCCGAATTCATCATCCTGAAGATTGGTCTCCAGAACCTGCCTTACCTTAATCATGAATTCGTCCTCCTTTTTTATGCTTGCATCGGATGTCTCCGGGAATTTCTCAAGTGATGCATACCGTTCATGGAGCCTTTTCCTGAGTTCAACCAGGTTTTTAAGCTGGATGTGCAATTCTCTTTCATCAACCGGTTTGGCCAGATAGGCATCAGCACCTCTTTCCAGCCCTTCAAGCCGGGAATCAATGTCGGCCTTGGCCGTGAGCATCACCACGGGAATATGGCTGGTACCGATATCATTCTTTACCTTTTCGAGCAATTCGATCCCGTCCATGACCGGCATCATCACATCGCTCAGGATAATATCCGGGATGAGTTCAAGTGCCTTTTGCACGCCGGTCTGCCCATTCTCCGCAACCTCTGTCCTGTATTCGTATTTAAGGACAGCCTGCAGGTACAGGACCACATCCGGGTTATCTTCCACGATCAGCAGCAGTGGCAATTTTGAAAGAGTAACTTTATCAACGGGTAATAAATCTTTGTGGTATTGCCCCGGATAAAGAGGTTCTTCGGCAGGGCTGACGTTTTCATACTGATCATCTGTGACTTTGACCAGATCTGTTGATTCCGGTGTATCTGATAACGGGGCATTGCGGGTAACCGGCAGGATAACTGTAAATGCCGAACCCTCACCAGGGGCGCTCGTCACAGATATCGATCCGTTAAGGAGTTGTACTATCTCTTTTGTCAGGGCAAGACCAATACCTGTTCCTCCTGCGGACAACTGGTGATCTACTTTGTAAAAACGGTCAAACAGGCGATCCAGATGTTCTTTTTCAATACCGATGCCTGTGTCCCTTATCCGGATTGAGTACATTCCCCCGTTATCCACAACTTCTGTAGAAACTTCAATCAATCCACCCTCAGGTGTATATTTCAGGGCATTGGAAACAAGGTTGGTTATGATGTGCATCAGTTTCTCGGGATCAAAATCCAGCTCGAGGATTATTTCTGCTGATAAAAATCTCAGGTTTATCTTCTTCCTGGCAGCTTCCGACTGGAATTGCTCAACCAGATAGGCCAGGTATTTATTAACATCTCTGCGGACTAAATTCACGGATACAGAACCTGCTTCAACCTTTGCAAGATTGAGCATCTGGTTCACCAGCCGCAGGAGTATCCTGCTGTTGGTTTTTATCTTCTTCAAACCGGTTCCCGTCCACTCTTCGGGTTTCGCATCGATCAGGTCGGTCATACCATCTATGATAGTCAGCGGTGTACGGAATTCATGGGTGATATTTGTAAAAAACCGGTCCTTGAATTCATGTATCTCTCTCAGATGCAAGGTCTCAATTTCCTCGATCTTCCTTTGCTGCCTGATGAACTGGAGTACAAAAACAAGCGCTGCTCCGGTCAGAAATATCGACTGGATCATCCACAGTATTGAGTTTAAAGCAGGAGTTACCTGATCAGGAACATGCAGCCAGGGTTTCAGGACCACCAGTAGAATGACCAGAACACAAAAAAGAATAAACATGGAAATCGGCAACCAGGTCCTTTGCCGCGGGATGGTGGCAAGAACATTTGAAATGCCTGAGAAAATAAGGCCTCCTGAAGTGGGTATCCCTCCCAGCCTGATTATGAAGTAAAAGGTGAGCAGGTGCATCGTCGAACTGATAAAAGTATGTATGAACAGGTGACGTCTGGGAAGAATTAGCTGCATTGCCAGTGAAAAGGCATATAAAGAACTGAATGCAAAAGCGTATTTGATATATATGGTAGCCTGAGGGGCGAAAACCATTAATGATATACCAATAGACAGAGAGTACATCGTAAGAAAGATATGGTTCTCAAAAACAGTAATGTTACCTTTAAGTTGTTTCTTTGTGCAACCAGGATAAGAGAGTCTCTTCTCCAGCCATAAATTCCCCTTATGCAGCAGTTTGCTTTGCATTGATGATCACCTTAAACTCCGGGATAAAACAGATAACGTATAAAATACTCGATAACATTAAGATCCTCATCTGAGAATTAGTGATTCGTAACCAAAGTTAAGATATTAGGAAACTATATGCAAAATATTCATCAGGTACGGGGTTTTTCAGGAGAAATAATATTATACTTACGTATAAGCTTTTGTTATTCTATAATCAACCATAAATTCATGAGACAGATATTGTTGCTTCTGATTCTTCTTCCGGGATTATTTTCGGGTTGCTGCAACCAGATCCATTATTCCGGCAATCCGGTTTTCCCGGGATGGTATGCCGATCCTGAGGGTACGATTTATAATAATAAATACTGGATCTTCCCGACTTATTCTGCTCCTTATAAAGACCAGGTCTTTATGGATGCCTTCTCCTCGAAGGACCTTACAAACTGGGAAAAGCACGAAAGGATAATTGACACTGTTGCCGTTAAATGGGCAAACAAGGCAATGTGGGCTCCTTCTGTGATAGAGAAAAACGGGAAATATTACCTGTTCTTTGGCGCAAACGATATTCAGTCGGATGATGAGACAGGCGGTATAGGTGTTGCCGTAGCCGATAAACCTGAAGGTCCCTACAGTGATCTCCCCGGAAAGCCCCTCATAGATAGATTCCATAATGGAGCCCAGCCGATAGACCAGTTTGTTTTCGAGGATTCTGACGGTAAGCTGTACCTTATTTACGGAGGCTGGCGACATTGTAATATCGTCAGGCTGAGGGATGATTTCAGGGGATTGGAACCATTGGAGGACGGAACATTGTTCCTGGAAATTACCCCTCAGGGATATGTTGAAGGACCGTTTATGTTCATTCGCAACGGTAAATATTATTTCATGTGGTCGGAAGGGGGATGGACAGGTCCGGATTACAGCGTTGCCTATGCGATAAGTGATTCACCTTTCGGACCTTTCCGGCGAATAGGAAAGATCCTTCAGCAGGATCCTGCAATAGCCACAGGTGCCGGACATCACTCGGTGATCAGTTTGCCCGGGCTGGACCAATATTATATTGTATATCACCGGAGACCCCTGGGACAAAAGGACCGTAATGCCAGGGAAGTATGCATCGATAAAATGGAATTTGATGAAAATGGTTTTATTAAACCCGTCATAATCACAAAAGAAGGGGTTCCGGCACAGAAGATCAATAAGCGCAGGTCGACCTTCGTCTTATCAAATCAGTGACTTATAGCATTATCAGCTTCGATTATTTGATAAAAAACCTCATAGAGACCAGGAGGCCCATCGAACAGGCTGTGGTTTTCTCACTCCCCTCCATAAAGCTTCTCAACTGGTTCTCGTGTGTTGACAAATGGAAAGGATCGGGAAGAGTGTAGGCTGAAATATCTGAAAGCATTTTCTTATAAAATGCCCCGATTGCAATCTGAAATTGTTTATCAGTGCGAAAATAGAAGCCTCCTGACGCTGCTAATTCAGGAATGAAAGTTTTTACCTTCAGATCTCCTGTTTTTTCAACATCCACGTTACTCTTGAATCCTTCATAGGGTATATCATGTAAGAGAACATTATAAGCAGGATAGTACCCCGTATAAGTAAAAATGCCCGAACTTGAATAATTCCTGCTAACTGGTATTGCCAGGTTGATACCGCCCTGAACATAAAAACCAATTGCCTTGCCGAAAGGTAACTGAAGATTGAGCATAAGGGGTATTTCAAGAAAATGTATCTTCTGAGTCTCATCAATGTCCCGGCCCGAAATTCTTCGCTCATATTCTTCACTTTCTGAATCGATCGTATCAAGACTATTTGAATAAGTCTCCAGGAAAAACCGCGATGAATAGGGGCTTAAACCTATTCCGGACGATATTCCAATGTATCTCGAAAAGAAGTAACCTGCCTCGACTGAGAGACTATAGGAATTTTTCCTGGTAATTTCAATCCCTGAAATAACGTCTGTTCCGTCAATCTTAATATTAGTCAGTGCCGGTCCGCCTTTAATTCCAATAAACCAGTGATATGTCTCCGGTGTTTTACCGGATACATCCTGTGATTGCAGGTTTGCCTGAGGCAGAAGAAGGAGTATAAAAAACAAAATGAAACCCCTACAGTAAGTATTTATTAGTCTCATGTCCTTATCTATTTTAGAACCATTATTGTTCCGGTGTACAAATAAACATCGCTAACCACCACGTGGATCACATAAAATCCCTTATCGAGTCTGGCAGTCGTGATTTCTTCGGAGAATTTAAGGTCTGATTTTTCAGTCATATGGTTCATTACCTCAACGCCGGATGAATTAATGAATCTGATCCGGGTTTTACCTATCTGAACATCATTGAAGCTGATCCTGAAGGAGCTTGTTGCAGGATTGGGATAAACCAGAAGGGAACCCTTACCCCCAAGGCTAATTTCGTTCGACAAAGCATTGCATCCGTTATTATCGGTAGCCATAACGGTATATACTCCCGGGACTTTATTCGATAAATAAAACTGATCAGTGGCGCCGGTGATTGGCTCCGGACCTTTAAACCATTGATAAGCTGTAAACAGATTACCAACATTTGAGCAGATCAGAACATCATCCCATTTGATATGAATCTGTGGAATAACAGCCGGATAAATTGAGACCTCTGCAAATGCTTCCAACACTCTTTTCCCTTCTGATTTTTCCAATGTGTATTTTACCGTGTAGGACCCGGCAATGCTTGTACCGGGTGTTATAGCTCCGGTTACCGGATTGATATCCAATCCTTCCGGTTGTGCACTGAATGTTCCACCAGAAGAGCCTGACAATGATACATCCTTAACACCTTCAGAGGGACACCACGGATATCCGGAATATGAAATGGAAATGATTTCATCCTGCGTTACCGTTACCAATATGTCACCTACTACCGGTCCGGTAACAGTTATCGTCGCCACCCTCGGAACAAATCCTGTATTTGCCTGGTATGTAGCTGTAATTGTTCCATTGCCCGTTCCAGATGGCGTTACAGTACACCATGTCTGGTCGCTGGTCACGGTCCAGTCTATGTCAGCAACAACATCAAAGCTTGTCGTCCCTGAAGCAGAGCTAACATCCTGATTAAGGGGTGTAACAGTCATATGGCATTTGATCCCTTTGGAAAGCGATTCCTGTGAAAACAAAAACATGGTATTGGCAGGGAATAAAAATGCAATGATCAGAAATTTACCCAGATTAGCTTTCATATTTTTGAAATTTAATTCATAATACAGCAATACGCAAAGACTTTGATCCTTTAAAATAATTGCTTATTGCCGGTTTAATGATATTACATAATTTCTTCACTATATTAAAATCACTACTAAATTAAGATGCTATTTTCTAAATACCTAAATATCCGTCAAATAGTTAAACCTGTTTGTCAAAGTATATACTCAAAACCAGGTATTTATCAAATAATCAAACATTTTAGTCAAAATAATGGTTCCTGATAAAGCCCGGAGGGTTATTTTTTACGGCGGAACCGAAGAGTGAGATAATGATCCTTCGGTGTTCTATTTAATGCCAAAAATCAGCGGGAATCCAAAGACTGTAAAAAGTATCCAGATTAAATATACAGGCAAGTATTTAGCGATGGTTAACTCCACATCCCTGATCATTGCCTTTTTAAAATTTACTTTGTACAAGTCGATGATTATCAAAGACAAGTTAACCAGAATCAGGATATTTGAACCAAGTACAGCTAACCTGTTTGGCGTTATGCCGAATGCTCCCAGACGGTAAAAAATTGCAGATAAGGCAATTAAGTCGATAATTACTGTTACAATTGAAAGGATGAACAAGATCAATTCATTGAATTTCTGTTTTCTGATTACTGAAGTCTCCGAAACTGAAAAGACAATAACCGCCATAACCCCTGTCAGCATAACATTGAACATCAGCAGAAAGTCTCGATCGCTGTACGGATCCTTTCCTGATATTGCCAGAGCTATCAGATATACTACTGCCGTAAGCAGTACCAGCGGGCTGAATATACCGGCAATCACAGGGGCAATTTTATTTGTTAAAGCCGGATAATTTCTGATAATAAATGTAGCAACTATTGGTACTGAAACTGCCCCTACAATAACAACATTTTCCATGTAGAAGTTCTCTATGTCAATGCCGATAACATCAAATAAACCGATGGTTATTCCGGTAAGGATAGCCCCGGTAATTACCATTATGGCCATAAGGATTGCCAGGTCGCCATTGAATCTTATATACTCAATACGTTTTAACTTATCCTTATAATTAAAATTAATATATACAAAGCCAAAAATGCTCCATAAAAGAAGAGGCAAATGAAGATAAACGAGAGTAATTGAGTCACTGTCGGTTACTGAAGGTAAGAGGTTAACATATACTGCAAGTATTATGAATGTGATCAGGATAAGTGCAACTCTTTTTAAATCAAATACTCTTTCAGCCCAGACAACATAGAAAGTCAGCCCAAGGAAAACAATAAGCGCCGCATTCTTCTCATAAAACATAAAATCATTCAGGCTGACATTGAAAACATCCGGTATTTTAACAAGAAATCCGGCCAAAAGACATGCCGCTAATAATATGATAATATCCAGGTGGTTAGACTTACCAATCTTATCGGGCTTTCTCTCATAATCAAGTCTGATCTTCCAGTATTCTGATAATGCTGATTTTTCTGTTTCTGAATAAACTTCCTTAAAAGCTGATTCAAAAGCGTCAGGATCATCACGGTACAAAAGCTCAAGCTTTTCAGGATCGTTGATGTGTTCTCTGATTTTTGATTTCATAGTTAAAAGTGCCTTGAATTACAAAGTATAAAAATAGAAAATTTATTGTCCCTTTATCAGGTCTTCAAGAGCTTTCAGATGTTGTCTGAATTCGATTATCCCGGATTCAGTGGCTGAGTAGGTTGTGTTCAGTTTTCGGCCTATGGATCGTTTCATCACCCCTTAATAAACATTTTACCTCCAGAGTCAGACGCTGCATTGTGAAATATAACAGTAAGTGAATCCATACAATTGTTTTCCTTATTTACAAAAACGAATTTTGATTATATATTTCTCCCTACCTTCCTTACTTTTTTCAAACATTTATTTTAGTTTCGCCATATATCAAATTTATATGAATGTTCTCGTACTGTACAATCTTGATCCCGGATGGAACGTTTTGGAAATCAATGATGTAAGAAATTCAGGGAGAGTAGTTTTTGAATCACTGAGAGATGAAGGAATTGAAACATTCCTTGAAGAGCTTATCGATCCGGATCTTGGAAGAATACTGGACAGATACAGTCCGGACGATACCATAATTTTTAACCTCTGTGAGGCCCTGTCCGGCATCGCTCACAGTGAAAGCAGGGTTCCGGAGATAATTGAAAACAGAGGGTTCACTTACACCGGTAACGTGCCGGATGTTATAGAAATGAGTTATGACAAACAAAAGGCGAAGGGAGTTATAGCTTCGCTGGGCATCAGGGTTCCATTCGGAGCCGTGCTTGCTCCCGAGGAGGCTTCAGACTGGACCCTGTTTCCTGCTATTGTAAAACCCTCGCGTGAACATTGCAGTCTCACCATCACTGAAAAATCTGTGGTTTACGATACTCTTTCACTTAAGCACCAGATTATACTGGTGAACAATGAATTAAGGCAGCCGGCTCTGGTAGAGGATTTTATTGACGGACGCGAATTTCATGTGTCGGTGTGGAATAATGAATCTCCTGAAATATTGCCTCCGGCAGAAATGGATTTTTCAGCCTTCTCTGAAGCACGGGATAGACTCTGTACTTACGACTCGAAGTTCATCCCCGGATCGGAACATTACGATAAGATCGAAACGCTGATACCTGCCCCCCTTGACGAAGAACTTCTTAAAAAGCTGGAAGAGAAAGTACAGACAATATGGTGGGGATTCGGGTGTCTCGACTATGCACGGTTTGATTTCAGACTGCGGGATAATAAATTCTATCTCCTTGATATAAATCCCAATAACGATATCAGCATCGATACCAGCTTCGCCCTTGCGGCCGAAGCGGCCGGTTATTCATACAGCCAGATGGTAAAACGGATCGTAACAATGGCAGCCGAAAGACACCCGGTATTTGGAGAAAAACTTTCTGTGCTTCGCAAGGAGGCCAGCTGAGATCAGATCTTTGTGATCCTTACGGCCGACAGTTTGAATGGCGCGATCCGGCTGTAGGGGTCCAGTTCGTCCCGCGTAAGACGGTTAACCTGAGACTCAGTGAAGTGCCACGGCATGAACACCTCTCCCTCGAGTACTTCTCCTGTAATACGCACTTTCGTTTTCAGTTCACCACGGCGCGACTCTATCATCACCCTGTTACCGTCAGCTAAACCGTATTTTTCGGCATCGCCGGGGTGAATCATTACAAACGACTCATTAATGAAGTCTCTCAGCACCTTTGTCCTCCTCGACATGGTTGACGTGTGATAATGGTAGAGCAGCCTGCCGCTGTTGAGCATCAGGGGGTAATCATCGTCAGTTTGCTCACTTTGCGGAACATATTCCACCGGGAAGAGTTTGCCCCGGCCTGTGGGTGTATTGAATCTGTCGAGATAAAGGGTTGGTGTGCCGGGATGATCCCTGTCGGGACAGGGCCATTGTATACTTCCCTGCTCAAGCCTGTCATATGATATCCCCGCCATTATCGGGGTTACGCTTGCCAGTTCATCAAATATTTCGCTCTCATTCCGGTAGTCAGGCATTGGCCGGCCCATCCTGCCGGCAAGCTCATATATTATCCTCCAGTCCGCCATTGCTTCACCCGGGCATTCAACGGCCTTCCGCCCCCTCAGCACCCGCCTGTCGCTGTTCACAAAAGTGCCATCTTTCTCGGCCCATGATGAGGCAGGCAGTATAACATCGGCAAATATGGTCGTTTCTGTATGGAAAATATCCTGAACGACTACGAACTCCATCCTCATAAGAGCCTCCTCCGTATGATTCAGATTGGGGTCGCTTATCATGGGGTTTTCTCCCATAATGTATAATCCTTTTATCCTGCCGTCATACGCAGCCTGCATGATCTCAACCGTAGTCAGTCCGGGTTCAGGCGACAGGGATTCATAAGGAACACCCCAGACTTCTGCAACCCGGCGCCGGTTATCATCACTCTTAACAGGTATGTAACCCGGGAAATTTAAAGGTGAGCAACCGACATCTGTTGCTCCCTGGACGTTGTTCTGACCCCTGGGCGGATTGATACCGCACCTTTCCCGGCCCACCTGACCCGTAATGAGCATCATATTGATGAGACAGAACACATTGTGTGTTCCGGTAACCTGCTGGCTCATACCCATACCTGTTGCGATCATAGCTGTGGGGGAAGTTGCATATAGCATGGCAGCGAGAGTCAGGCTGGCGGCTGGTACTCCGGTAATCTCCGACACATATCCGGGAGTATACCCGGAGGTCAGCTCCTCAAGCTCCTTAAAGGCCTCCTTGCCTCCTTCCACCCGTTCCTCGATGAATTTCCTGTCAATCCAGCCATTCTTAATTATTATGTGAACAAGCCCGTTAAGCAAAGCCACGTCAGTGCCAAGCCTGGGCTGGAGCCAGACAGTGGCATAGCGCACCATGGGAGTCCATTTGGGATCAGCGACAATTATTCTCTGCCCTTTTAATGCTCCACGTTTTACATAGGTAGCCGTTATGGGATGGGTGTCTATAATATTGTTCCCGATAACAAACAGGCAATCTGTTGTCTCAAAGTCCTCGATGGGATTACTGCCGGCGCCGTCGCCGATAGCTTTCAGCATGGCGGTAACGGTCGATGCATGACACAGGCGTGTACAGTAATCGATGTTATTGGTTCCGAAGGCTGTCCGGATGAATTTCTGGAACAGGTAATTGTCTTCATTGGTGCATTTCGCCGATGCATATCCTGCCAGCGCATCAGAGCCGTGCCTTGTCCTGATCTCCTTAAATCGTTCCGCAACCAGGTCAAGAGCCTCATCCCACGTTGCCTCCTCAAAACGGCCATTGCGTTTTATCAGTGGCCTGATGAGCCTGTCGGGACTGTGCACGAATTCATATCCGAACCGCCCCTTGACGCACAGACGGCCATCGTTGGGAGAGACACCCTCAACACCGTTGCTTCTCACAATCCGGCCGTCCTGCACCAGAAGCTCTATCTGGCAGCCGACACCACAATAGGGACAGGTTGTGATTACCCTTTTTTCGATCTTCTCAAGATTGATAATATCGCGGTTGGGTTTTTCAACGATCGCTCCGGTAGGGCAAAGCTGTATACACTCACCGCATCCATCGCACTCACTCCCGCCCCATATTCCGTTTCCGGCAATGATAAAAGAATAGAGACCTCTTTCGGTAAAGGAGAGTACGTTTTTCCCCTGTACCTCATCACATGCTTTTATGCACCGAAAGCATTTAATACACTTTGAAGGGTCGTAGGTCAGTACCGGAGAAGAGTCATCCTTTTCAAATTCGAGTTTTTCCCATACCGGTTTAAAATACCTGTTTTCCGGCTTATCGAGTCCATACCTGTGAACCAGCTCCCTCAACTCATCAGGACAGGTGCCGTCCCATGCATCGTTATGCTCATACAGAAGGTAGTTAAGGAGAAGCTTTCTGGTATCCTCAAGCTCCCGGTCAAAGGCTGTAACTTTCATCCCTTCGGTCACTTTCACAGTACAGGAAGTTGTCATACCCCTCATACCTTCAATTTTTACAAGGCAGAGCCTGCATGCCCCTGTGGGTGTAAGCTTGCGGTGATAACATAATCCGGGAATATCTATCCCGTTCATGCGGGCAACTTCCAGAAGATTTGAACCCTCAGGTGCCTCTATCTCTCTGCCGTCAATTGTGAAAACAACCATCTCTTTCGCCTGTGAAATATAATCACTCTGTCGCTATCGTCTCAGTAAAATGTCTTTGAAGTGTTTCCAGCGGGAGTATTGGTGACTGCCCAAGGGGGCAAAGTGAGCTTTTCGCCATCTGCCGGGCATGGTCGACCATCCCTTCGAGAAAAGATAATCGTTCTTCATGACCGGCTCCCGGGATCTCCAGTGACTGCTCATGAATTATTGTTGTGCCGATACGGCATGGCACACATTTACCGCAGCTTTCATGCCTGAAAAATCTTAAAATACTCTGCATCAGCAGTATAAGCTTTCTTTCGCTGCCAGCAACAATCACTGCCCCTGAGCCGAGTGTGGCGCACTGCTCTTTTAAACGTTCATAGCACAATGAAAGATCTCTGCAGGAGTATGGTACGAATGTCCCTGCTGCGCCACCCAGAAGAACAGCTTTCCATGGTTTTCCGTCACGCGTTCCGCCAGCAAGATCATTGATAAGATCGTCCAGTATTACTCCTGCGTCTGCCTCATAACAACCAGGTCTGTTTACATCTCCGCATACCGAGAATATTTTCGTGCCAGGGGTTCTCTCAGTCCCTGACAATCTGAACCATGAGCTCCCGTGTTCGATGATGCCCGGCAGGTTGGCCAGGGTCTCAACATTGTTGACAAGAGTTGGAATATCCCATAAACCCTTCTCGGCCGGGAAGGGTGGTTTGATCCTGGGATAACCTCTTTTACCCTCGAGAGACTCCAGAAGAGTAAGCTCCTCGCCGCACAGGTATGAGCCTGCACCTGGTCTGATCTCCGTGTTAAAAGAAAATCCGCTGCCAAGTATGTCGTTACCCAAGTATCCCCTTTCGTGTGCCTGATCGATGGCATGCTGAAGTCTGCTGATGGAATCGTAGTACTCGCCTCTGATGTATATGTACCCCATATCAGCGCCTATACCATACGCCGCAATGATCATCCCCTCAATAAGCAGGTGGGGATTACTCTCCATTATGGCCCTGTCCTTGAAAGTTCCGGGCTCTCCTTCGTCGGCATTGCATACAACATATCTTATTGTTCCATCGTCCTTGCCTGCAGCTGCCTGTTTTTTGGTTCCGGTAGGAAATCCTGCTCCGCCCCGGCCCCTCAAACCCGAGGCAACCACCTCTTCAACAATCCTCCCGGGTGTTCCGGCCAGTGCCATCGCCAATGCCCTGTAACCTCCCGCATCAATATAATCGTCTATGCTCCACGGGTCAATAACACCGGAGTACCTTAGCAATATGCGTTTCTCCCTGATCATTTCTGCCCGTTTTGTTCTTTTCTCAACTCATCTAACAAAGATTCCAGCGATTTACGGGTGAGATTACCGTACACCTTCCGGTTAACCATCATCGCCGGTGCAACATCACAAATGCCGAGACATTCAACCTCCTCAACAGTAAACAGCCCGTCGGGTGTCGTTTCTCCTGCCTTAATACCAAGCATGCTGTCAAGTTCTTCAATTATTCCCGACGATCCCATCATACTGCACACTGGTGAGTTACAAACCCTGATAATGTACCTTCCCCTTGGTTCCAGGCTGAACATGGAATAGTATCCTGCAACGCCATATACCCATGAAAGATTTACCCTCAGGTGACCGGCGACTGCTTTAAGTGATTCTTCTGTCAGATAATTCTGCGGATGACTATCCTGAATTGCGTGAAGAATGGCTAACAGATTGGTCCTGTCAGGACTGAATCTTGTAAAGATTTCCTGTTGATCCATCAGAATCTGTTTTAAACGGAAAAGATACAGAAATTTTTCATAAGCCTTTAGTATTGAAGTATGATATATATCCGAATGAATTAAGAACTCCGGTTTAGAATGGGTAACTTTGACTTTGAATGATTAAACCAGCTGCAACAGGCAGTTAATGATACCTATGGAACCAGTAAGATTCGCTAATGTAACGGCTATTGTACTCGCAGGGGGCAGAAGTACCAGGATGGGCGTGCCTGATAAGAGCATTCTGCCTGTCAGAGGTGTACCCATGATCCGGCATGTAGTTTCCCAGCTTGAATCGCACTTCGGAGAAATATTAATAGGTGGCGGTGATCCGGACAAGTACAGTTTCACTGGTCACAGGGTTATACCCGACGCCGTTGAAGGTATGGGACCCCTGATGGGTATCTGGTCATCTCTTGCCAGTTCGGGTAACGATCTCAATTTCATTACGGCCTGCGATATTCCGGAAATCAATATCGGTTTCGTAAGTAATATGCTGGAGCTTGCGGAAGGAGCCGACATCGTAGTACCCGTGAATAGAGTTGATGAGTATGAACCCCTTCATGCAATATACCGGAAATCGGTCATTCCTGTAGCAGACATGCTTCTGAAGGAAAAGAGGCTGAAGATATCAGGTCTGTTTGGTTTGGTGAAAACGATATCTATCCCGTTTGATGGCCGGGGATGGTACTATAATCTCAATACCAGGGATGAGTACGACAGTTACACCGGTTTTAAAATATGATTCACTGCGTTGACAACAGAACCGAAGGAAACAACTCTTTTTATTTCAGGATCATTTACCGCTGTAAAGGCTTGTTATTTAAATTGCTGTATCTTTGGGCATTTAAATTTCAGCTTCAGAACTGTGTTCAAGGTATTTTACTCTCATGAAATTCAGCAAGTTAATTGAGAAATATTTCTGGTTGATCCTTATCGCCGGAATTGTTATCGGGGTATGGAGACCTGTTCCGTTCAGTGTCCCGCCTTTGCTGCCAAAACTGATACTGGGAATGATGTTATTCCTTGTTTTCCTGAAGATAGACGCACTTGAGATACTTGAGAACATCAGGAATTACAAACTAATGATCTATGTTACGGTTATCTACATGTTAGTAATTCCTCTTTTTTTCTTTTACCTGATAAAGACCTTCGACCACGATCTGGCAATCGGAATACTGCTTCTTACATCGATGCCTGCCGGCGTTTCAACACCTGCGCTTGCCGACATTGTAAAGGGGAATATTTCTCTCTCGATGAGCCTTGCAATAGCGAGTCAGATGGTTGCTCCCATTACTGTGCCTCTTCTTTTCTGGCTGGTGGTCAGCAGCTCTCTCTCAATTAACAAGCTATTGTTGCTCAAAGATATAGCCATCCTGGTTTTCCTTCCCATGATCCTTTCCCGGCTCTTCAGGATCTATTTTCCGGCTTTAATTAATAAAACTCAGCATCTTTTTACTTCGGCCAATGTATTCCTGCTTTTTCTATTTGTTTATATAACCATATCCACCCAGAGCAACGTCATACTCGCTAATCCTGCCGGACTTATCTGGAAAGTGGCAATTTTATATCTGGTTTTCATATTACTTCATGTTATCGGTTATCTGATCAGTTTCAAGGAGAAGAAGAAGGACCGGATTTCAATTGCCCTCGGTGCAGCTTATATGAATAACGGCATGGCCATTGTCCTGGCAGTTTCCTATTTCAAGCCCGAAATTCTTGTCCTGATGATTCTCTCGGAAATTCCATGGAACACACTCCTTGCCCCGTTTAAGAAAGTAGCCTCACATCTCTGAACATTGATGCCGCAAAGAGCTCACTCAACAAAGATATGGTGCAATGCATGACCCTGCAAAATGTAAAAGTTAATTACCAGCTTGTAGATTAAATCAGCTGGCTGTTCTCATTTCTTTCAGTCGTCAATAACTGTTACATGCAAATGACCTATAGCCGGAAATCCAGACTCATTAATTCTTTCAACTCTTACAATATAATGCCCCGGTTTTTGAAATGAGTGGATGGCCGAAGCATACTGACCGTCATTCTGAGTCTGACGCTGAACAACTCCGGAGTTGACTGTTACCTTTTCTGTTCCGTCGCCAAAGTCCCATACTTCATCACCTGTATCACTGCCAAATGTCCTGACAAGGAAGGTTACAGGGTCCCCGGGTTTAATGTTCAAAGTAGGGTAATAAACCGGATGAATTGTGGGTATTCTTTTTTCCGGATGACCCTTTTCGTACACCTGAACGTATGTAAAGTCATAATCAACATTACCCTTCGAGTCGGTTACTTTCAGTATTTCACTGTATTCTCCGGCTGTTGAATAGCTTTTTTTATGCACCGCCCCGTCTGCTGTCGTACCATCGGTGAATGTCCACTGATAAGAAACAATATCTCCTGCCAGGCTAAATGACTTTGAGCCGTCAAGTGTTATCTCATCACCCGTCCATGCGAGTAAACGGGGTCTTGCAATTGCCAGCAGAGCCGGCTTATACTTTCTGACATAAGCTTCCCATAAATAGGGAATCGCGTCCTCCACTTCCCAGACTGATGTTACCGGATCCCTGTAATGAACCCCGAAGTGCAGGTGTACCCATCCGCCGCTGCCTCCCTGTTTCCCCATATACCCGATTCTCTGACCCATTCTGATAGTTGTTCCGGTTTTGATCTCCGGTTCGATACTGTTAAGATGGCTGTAACGTATGTACCATCCCCTGCCATCAACTATCCACACCACATCGGGCCTGACATCTCCGGGAAGCTCTTCATATCCATCGAGAACCTCATTGTTTGATGAAACAACCAGACCGTCAGTGGCCGAAAATATCTCTTCCATTCCCTCCGCACCTCCGAAATCATGGGTTGCGTGGTAACCCATATTCGTGCTTGCCAGGTTTTCAGCCCACCCCAGGCCTGCAGGTTCATTCTGCGACTGTGTCCTGCTGGCCATCCATGACTGTTTCAGCGGAAATTTGAAAGTTCCTTTTTGAATAAAGGGTGAATTTGCCGGCCATAGCCTGAACCGGGCATCACTCTGCAGAATGGCACTTCTGGCATAATAACTCGAAGTAGCTGTTATTTCCTTAATAACAGGACAGTCAATTTTTACCTTTCCGACTGTGACAGGCATATTATAATTTCCGCATCCAAGTGATATTTCTTCTCCGTCAACAATAACTGTAAGGTAAGCAGCCCTGACAGCTTTACGAAGAGAGTCGCGGACTATGTATATACCTTTCAGTTTCAGGTTCACAGCATCCCCATTGGTCAGCTTAACTTCCTTCGACTCACCGACATTTAATCCTACTATCACATTCAGTCTGGTAAGTTCAGGAGGTTTACAGCCGGACAATGCTAAAAAACAGAACAGGATCAGAGTTACTTTGATTCTATGAAAGATATTACAGGTGTTCATATTCTGGTATGTGAATTCTGCATAATTCAATTTAACTGTTACAGCACTGGTTGTCTCAAAGGATCATTACCATTCCCGTTTTCAGCTCCCCCCGAAAAGGAGGAACATAACCGCTGCGAGTGCTGCACCGGTCATCGGGCCCAGTACCGGCACCCATGAATAGCTCCAGTCACTGTTGCGCTTATTTGGGATCGGAAGGAAGAAATGCATTATCCTCGGTCCGAGATCACGAGCGGGATTAATGGCATAACCGGTGGGTCCTCCAAGCGACAATCCTAGTCCCAGCACAACGATTGCCACCGGAAGAGCATTGAGAGCTCCCAGACCGACTTCCGGTTCAGCCATATACAGGACTGCAAGGGCCAGGATATAAGTCCCGATAACCTCTGTGATGATATTATACCAATAGCTCCTTATGTTTGGTGCAGTACAGAATACAGCAAGCTTTGAGTCACCATCTTCAGTGGCATCAAAATGCTTCTTGTAAGCCAGCCAAACCAGCCCCGCGCCAAACATGGCTCCCAGCATCTGTGCGCAGATGTAGAGAGGCACTCTTGCCCATGAGAATTTGTTGGCAAGGGCAAGTGCCAGGGTAACAGCCGGATTGATATGTGCCCCGCTGAAAGGAGCTGCAATAAGCACTCCGGTAAATACTCCGACCGCCCAGCCAAATGTAATGACTATCCAGCCGCTGTTTTGGCCTTTTGTCTTACTTAGAAGAACATTGGCCACAACACCCGACCCAAAGGCCATAAGCATGGCCGTACCAAAAAATTCAGCAAAAAATGGTTCCATAGGTTATCTGTTGGTTTTTTTATTTAACTTTTATCTTGTTACTTTTGTCTTTTGTGCCCCTAAATCCCCTAAAGGGGACTTATAAGCGACTAGTCTATTCAATCTCCCCCTTCAGGGGGTCGGGGGGCATTTCCCATCAGGGGGTCGGGGGGCCTCTTTTCGTCTTTTGTCTTATTCACCAGCCCAGGCTTTTGCAGCCCTTACTGCCCTCTGCCATCCTTCTATAAGGGGTTCTGTCTCCCCGTGTCTCATAAGAGGTGTAAAGGTCTTTTCAATCTTCCACTGCTTTCTCAGTTCATCCAGGTCTTTCCAGTATCCCGTTGCCAGCCCTGCCAGATATGCAGCTCCGAGGGCCGTTGTTTCTGTAATTTCCGGCCTTACAACCTTTGTCTGAAGAAGATCTGCCTGGAACTGCATGAGCAGATTGTTGACCGTGGCTCCTCCGTCAACCCTGAGTTCCCTGATCTCAATTCCTGAATCATTCTGCATTGCCTTCAGAACATCAAGTGTCTGGAAAGCAATACTATCGAGGGCTGCCCGGGATATATGAGCGGCTGTTGAGCCTCTGGTAATACCAACAAGGGTTCCCCTTGCATGCTGGTCCCAGTGAGGCGCTCCAAGGCCTGCAAAAGCCGGGACAAAGAAGACTCCACCGCTGTTGCTGACTTCTGATGCAAGTTTTTCAACATCAGCAGAGTTTTTTAATATTCCAAGCCCGTCACGAAGCCACTGCACAACAGCTCCTGCAATAAAAATACTTCCCTCCAGGGCATAATGGGTTTTATCTCCCACCTTCCAGGCAATAGTTGTGAGTAACTGGTTTTTTGATTCAATGGGTTTTGGGCCGATATTCATTACCATAAAACAACCTGTCCCGTAAGTGTTCTTAACCATTCCGGGCTCGGTGCACATCTGTCCGAACAAAGCAGCCTGCTGGTCACCTGCGATTCCTGCAATTGGCAGTGATGTTGAAAAATGACTAACTGTTTCGCCGTATATTTCACTTGATGACCTGACTTCCGGCAGCATACCTTCCGGAATGCCGAATATTTTAAGCAATTCTTCGTCCCATTCAAGTGAATGGATGTTGAAAAGCATTGTTCGGGATGCATTTGTAACATCCGTAACATGAAGATTCCCTCTTGTCAGGTTCCAGATAAGCCATGTGTCAACAGTTCCGAAGGCCAGCTCTCCCTTTTCGGCCATTTCACGGGCGCCCTGTACATTATCCAGTATCCAGCGAATCTTGGTTGCTGAAAAATAGGCATCGATAATTAGTCCGGTCTTGTTCGCTACTGTAAGGTTATGGCCTTCATTCTTAAGAGTGTCGCAAAAGCCTGCCGTGCGTCTGTCCTGCCAAACGATGGCATTGCAGACCGGTTTCCCGGTTTTTCTGTTCCATACCACAGTTGTCTCCCTCTGGTTGGTGATCCCGATTCCTGCTATATCGGTACTGCTGATCCCCGCTTTGGTTATCGCCTCCAGTGCAACGCCTGCCTGGGTTGACCAGATCTCTTCAGGATCGTGTTCCACCCATCCGGGTTGCGGATATATCTGCTTAAACTCCTTCTGCGCAGATGCAACCGGCATTCCTTCGTGGTTAAATACTATTGCCCTGGAGCTTGTTGTTCCCTGATCGAGAGCCAGTATAAAGTCTTTCATAGATAATTGTTTATTAATTGATTATATTCACTTATCTGTTCTTTCTGCCATTTGGTATCATATCCAAGTTCTTCAGCCATTATACCAGCCACATCAGAAGCTATATCCATGCTTGCCCTCGCATCAAGAAAGAGAGCACGTGTTCTTCTTGCAAGCATGTCTTCAAGAGTTACCGGCATCTCATTTCTGCAGATCCATCTTATCTCAGCCTTTGTATATGGCAGACGTGGATCAAGAAGCTTTTTATCTCCGGGATTATTATTAAACATTTTCTCTATCTCATAAGCATTCTCCCCGTAGATCTTAAGTGCTTCACTATAGAGAGTGTGTGTGCCGGAATAGAGCCTGAATGTCTTTGTAATGCACTTTCCCTTCTCCGGCAGGCCGGCCTTAACAGCTTTGTTGAGAGTCTCCTCTGCCATCCTCCTGTATGATGTCCATTTACCTCCTATTACCGAAATAAGCCCTGAAGCGGATATTGTGATCTTATGCCGCCTTGATACTTCCTTTGTTGACATGGGATTCTCGGGATCGGCGGCAAGAGGTCGCAGTCCGGCGAATACACAGAGAACATCCTCTCTTCGGGGAGGCCTTGTGAGATACTTGCCTGCCGTTCTGAGGATGAAAGATATTTCCTCATCGAGGGCCTTTGGTTCCATACTTATATAGTCGAGAGGTGTATCTGTGGTTCCGGCAACAACCTTCCCGTACCAGGGTATGGCAAACAGCACCCTTCCATCGTCGGTTTTCGGTATCATTATGGCTGACTCACTCTGAAGAAAGGTATTATCGAGAACCACATGAACACCCTGGCTCGGTCGTATGGTTGGTTTCGATGCCGGATCGTCCAGTCTGAGGATCTCATCAGCAAAAACACCTGTGGCATTAATTACATTTTTAGAAAAGAGCTTAAACTCTTCTCCGGTTATCTGATCACTTGCCTTAACCCCCGTTATCTTTCCCTGTTCATCTTTAATAAATCCTTCAACCCTGAAATAGTTCAGCATCGCAGCTCCCTGCTTTACCGATGCATCTGCAAGAGCGACCGCCATCCGTGAATCATCGAACTGACCGTCGTGGTAAACCACCCCGCCCTTCAACCCATCAGGTCTTATCAGTGGCAGACGGTTCAACACTTTTCTCCGTCTGATGAAATATGATCTGCCCATGCTCAGTCTGCCAGCAAGAAGATCGTAGAATTTGAGCCCGACTGCATACAGGACCACATCCCATAGATTATAAACCGGGATAATGAACTCCTGATTAGCGGTCAGATGAGGGGCATTTTTAAGGAATCTGCCTCTCTCGTGCAATGCCTCGGCTACCAGGAAGATATCACCCTGCGCAAGGTAACGAACCCCACCATGAACAAGTTTTGTGCTTCGGGAAGATGTTCCTTTGGAAAAATCAGCCTGTTCGAGCAGGATCGTTTCATAGCCGCGGGTTACAGCATCCAGTGCAATACCCAGACCTGTAGCGCCTCCGCCGATAACAATAATATCCCATGTAGCATTGCCTTGTTCCCGAATCCTGCTGATCAGCGATTCACGATTCATTCCGTTTTAAGTTATGTTTTTCCGGGTATTAATGATACAAAGAATATTTCATAGTACAACCCTAACCCGCATAAAAAACTATCATTCTCCCAATCCAGGAGGGACCAAGGGGGGTGGTATACTTTGCAAATGAAGTAGAAGGGGCGTTGCATGCAACGCCCTTCCTACATAATTACAAAAGTCACATCAGTTAATACCTCAATTTTAGTAGATTTGTATGAAAATATCCACATAGGCTATGAAAACGATATCAATAATAGCAGCAATGGCGATCCTTTCATTCCTTCCCAATAAGCAGAGGAACCTGCCTGTGGTCTCTTCGGTTGATCTTGAAAGATACTCCGGCACATGGTATGAAATAGCGAGGCTCCCTTTCTCCTTTGAAGCAAAGCTGAAATGTATCACAGCAACATACACGCTGAGAAAAGATGGCAGAATCACCGTAATGAACAAAGGCCATTATATTGACAATACGAAAAAGACTACCAGGTCGAGAGGAGTGGCTTTCATACCTGATCCGTCTGCTCCCGGAAAGCTTAAAGTTCAGTTTTTCTGGCCATTTCGCGGTGATTACTGGATAATGGAGCTGGATGAGGACTACCGTTATGTTATGGTAGGAGAACCCCGGTTAAGATACCTGTGGATCCTTGCCAGGGAGAAGAAAATGGACGATCAGGTTTTTGAGATGCTTCTCAAAAAGGCAACTGAGGCCGGTTATGATTTATCAGCTCTGATCATTACCGAACATGATTGCAACTGACCGCTGCAATAGCGTTCAGCGCTCCCAGTTCCTCGTTTCATGGTTACAGAATTACAAACTTGTGAAAAACAGGCAAACGGATCTCGTAGTTTTTACTTTCTCCGTCAGGAAAGCCTGTTTTACGATTGATCCTGAAGAGTGATATATAATCAGATTTCTGGTTGCCTACAACAAGGAACTTCCCGGATGGATCAAAAGCAAAATTCCTGGGCCAGTCACCTCCGCATGAAAAATGTCCCGCAGGAGAAAGAATCCCATTCTTCTCTACTCTGTATACGACGATGCTGTTTTCTCCTCTGTTTGATCCGTATAGAAATCTGCCATCTTTTCCTATGTGGATATCGGCACAGTAATTATCTCTGTCATATCCTTCCCTTGTTGTTGGCAATGTCTGTAAGAGTATTAGTCCCTCATTTTCATCAACCTGAAAAACCATTACAGTTGATCCTAACTCATTTATGAGATACAGGATCGATCCGCTCTCATTGAAAGTGAAATGCCTCGGTCCTGATTTCGATGGCAGATTGATTATACCGTTTTCAAGTTCGGTGAGTTTGCCATCAATCCTGTCGAAATTGTATATCACAATTCTGTCAAGCCCAAGGTCAGTCACATAAACTCTCTTACCTGCCGGATCAGGCATTATCATATGAGCATGCGAGTCGTCCGGAGACTCCCTGACATAAAGGATAGCATCAGTAATTTTTTCCGGCACACCATTTTCGTCCAGCCGTATCACAACAACTGATCCGTTTGGATAATTAGCTACGAACAGGTAATCTTCATCAGATGATAATGAGATATGACAGGGGCCCCCATGAGGCAGGTTAATTTCATTTATCTTTTCAAATGCTCCTGTTCCCCTGTCATATTTTATCGTGGTAACACCTCCGCCAAATATCCCCCTGAATTCCATAACCTCATTAGCTGCATATACAAGATCCCTTTCTTCAGAAAAGCAAATAAAAGAGGGCGTAGGGCCGGCATCAACTTTATTTAAGAGTTTAAGTTCAGCTTTTCGTTTGTTAAGCTCATAAATGTACAAACCCTCTTCGCCTGGCTTAGCGAATCTCCCGACATATAGTCTTGATTTTTCCATGCATCCTGTCAGGAAAAACAGAATGGCCAGTAACGCAGCAGATAATAATAATCGAAATGGTTTATTCATACGAAAATAATAAGACTATACTGTTGTAAATCAAATGGTTCGTATGGAACCCACATGTGCCAACTATTTTCATTTTTGTTTGTGGTTATTAAATCATGTGGGTTTCATGGTATTATCTGTTTTTCTTCAGTCTTGCATCAAGCTCATCCATTATAAATCTGACACTCATTATATATGGTTGTTTTTCTTTTTCCCAGTGGCCGTATGTTGTCACGACAAAGGTTCCTTCGGGCATAAGTTCCACACCGGGATAGCAGCAGTCCCAGCTGTGCATGTTATCTTTGAATCTGATCCGGTATTCCCCTTTTCTTCCTTTCACAAGGTCGTTCCACGACCCGACCCATCCAACCCAGTCTCCTTCAGTGGGGCTTCCCTGACCGGTTTCGGCAGCCACCCGGCTAAGATTTACTTCATTTCGTTCCTTTGCGATAGTGCCAAGATCGGGTCTGAAGGTAAGAGGACTAATGTCTCTGAAGACGATCAGCAGGCGTCCATCGGGGGTGTATTTCAATACGTGCCTGTCGCCGTTAAGCTCGTTCGGCAGTGACTTAGGGTCAGTCCAGGTTCTGCCTTCATCGCCGGAGAATATGATGTGAGAATTTGCACGTCGTGAGTTTTCCCTCAGCAGAACAGCAAGCTGTTTTCCGTTGGGTGACCTTATTATCCCCGGCTCGCACAGGTTCAGATCCCTTCTGCTCAGAATAGCTTCAGGTTCTGACCATGTCAGTCCCCCGTCATAAGAGAAGGTCTTGTATAAAGTAAAAAGTCTCTCCTTATTGATCTTTACATCCTCAGCATATCTGTCTTCCCCATCGGCTGTGAAGAAACGGAGGTCGTCATGGAACATTGCCATGTAATGGCCCATTCCTGTCTTAAGGTCAGTAACACATCCCATTACCACTATCCCTCCCCAGTCGCCAATCTCTTCAAGCTCGCTCCATGTCTCTCCGTCATCCTCCGAAACAGCCATTCTGGCGGGATAGAGCCCTGAAAATAGGATCAGCCTCTTAATTCCGTTCCCATCGACAACACGGTGTATTGTAGGCACCTCTTTTGAAGTCTTCCAGCTCTCCGGCACCGGTAGTCTGTCACTCCAGGTAAGTCCTCCATCACTGCTTTTCTTATACACTATCTCTCCTCTGCCGTGTCCCTTGGGATAAACAGTCAGAATCGTCTCTCCATCCTCAAGAAGGACTGTTGTGGGATGGCCCAGGTACTGACCCTCTTCCCTGTCGACAACAACCTGGCGATGGGTCTCAGCATCAAGATCAATAACGGGTATGCTCAGGTATGTATCACCTGACTTCTGGGGAGAACACGCTGCCAGAAGCAGTACTGACATCCGGAAGAAGGCACTAAAACTGTTCATAGGAATTTCATTAAAGGAAGGTGTATCAAGACCGGACGTCTTAATCCCTTCCTCTGCAGTCATGCCCCCCTGCCCCCTAAAGGGGGAGTTATTGAATTGCAGCTCCTTACACCTCAAAACTGTCGCACTCGCGGTAAGCTTCGATAAGACGCTTCTCACCCTCGACTGTTCCCCTCTGACTTATCCCGTGCTCCATACAGAGAACACCCTCATAGCCTTTGCTGTGAATATGCTTAAAGATGTTCTTATAGTTAATCTCCCCGGTTGTAGGCTCGTTACGCCCCGGCGAGTCACCCAGGTGGAATGCGGCAATTTCGTCCCACGCTGCATTGATGTTAGGGATAAGGTTTCCTTCGGTTATCTGCTGGTGGTAGATGTCGTTAACGATCTTGCAAGACGGGCGGTTCACAGCCCTGCATATTGCATAAGCCTGAGGTATGCGCTGGAGGAAGAGCCCGGGATGGTTGATGTACGGATTGAGTGGCTCAAGTACCAGTGTCACTCCTGCCGGTTCGGCAATATCACAGCAGTATCTGAGATTGTCAATCGCATTTGCGGTCTGATAATCCATATGCAGTCTCTGGTCGTACCTTCCCAGGACTATAAGGCCCCACTTCACACCTGTTCTTTTGGCGACTTCAACACCTTCTTTTACATTGGTGAGAATCGTTTCCCTGGTCTCCGCTGTATTCAGGACAAAGTCCTGTATCCGTGAATCTGCCCTTATAACAAATGGTCCCATCTCCATACCGAGACGCTTCAGTTCGGATGCCATTTTTTCCTGAACCTCCGGTTCCCGTCTCATAAGGCCGTTGTCAAACACCGCCCTGAAACCCATATCGTGGCAGAATTTGATATTATCGAAGATATCGGCACCGGCGTGCTGACGGAACATCGTTACACCGGGTGCGTACTTCAGCTTGAATGGAGCAGTGGCATCAGTGGCCTTAACCTGGACTGAAGCCCTGGCTGAACCAATCAACGAAGGTGCAGCAATTAATGCTGCACCCGTTGTTGTTTTTTTTATGAAATCTCTTCTTGAACTATTCATCATTTATAATTTGATTTACGCTGTGATTTCATTAATTGGTTGCTGCAGCCTGTTTTCTTGCTGCTGCCGCAGCGGCTCTCTCCTCTGCTCTTCTCCGCTCGGCTTCAGCATCATATGCAAGACCGGGTACCGGTACCTCTTTTGGTATGTCAACAGGACCAAAAGCAAACACCTTCGGACCGAGCTTCATGTCGGAATTCATCATTTCATCCCATGTGACCTCTTTTCCTGTGTAGGAGGATTCGCGGCCCATAATAGCGATCATGGTTGATATGGCAGTATTTTCAAGCTCATTAAAGGCCTGATTGTTACGTATTGACGTGACGAGGTCGACATGCTCCTGGTCCATTGCAGGTTTCATCATACGTCTCTGCTGCTGGCCCTCCTCATCCAGAGGATACTGGTATTTCCAGATCTCGTTTCCGGCAAGATCCACAATGGTATCCTGGCAGTTGGAGGAGCCTTTGGTTCCCTGTATCCTGTTTCCCTCCATATTCCAGCAGCCGTTTATCTGCCGGCACTGGCTGTGAACACGAACATCGTTATCGAATACATATTCAATGGAAAAATTATCGAACTGATCGCCTGTAACCCTTCTCTGCCTTGAACCCATACCGCGTGCTGCTACCGGATATTTGCCAAAGAGCCAGTACATCACGTCGAGGTTATGCACATGCTGTTCAACGATATGGTCACCTGAGAGCCAGATCCAGTTAACCCAGTCGCGTATCATATACTCCATCTCGCTCCACATCGGGTTAGGATCGCGGTGCCATAGCTTACCGCCGTTCCACCAGAAGTTGCCGCCAACGATATCACCAACGGCACCAGCCTGTATCTGTTTGGCAGTGGTAACAAAATCCCTCTGATGACGACGCTGGGTGCCTGTTACAATTGTTAATCCCAGTTCTTTTGCTTTCAGAGCAGAAGCCATAACAGAGCGTGCACCGACTGGATCAACAGCTACCGGCTTCTCGGCAAAAATGTGTTTGCGCGCATCTACGGCAGCAGCAAGGACCTCAGGGCGGAAATAGGGAGGTGTGGCGGTAATAATAATATCCACATCCGTTTCAATCGCTCTCTGGTATGCATCAAAGCCATAAAAACAATTCTCTTCAGGTATTTCCTGCCCTTTCTGTTTCAAAATATTTGCCTTGCAGCTGTCAACACGGTCCTTAAATGTGTCGGCCAGATGCGTTATCTGCAGGTTCGGTCCTGCATTGAGAAAGTTTATGGCTGCACCTGAACCGCGGCCACCGCAACCGATCACTGCTGCTTTCAGAACAGGCCCGTCGGGTGCCTGATCAAGAAATGTGTCTTCAGGGACCGGCTTAAAAGCGGCTGAACGGCTGCAACTGCTGATAATCGCCGGAGCAACCACACCTGCTGCACCCACAGTTGCAGCTTTACCAAGAAAATTACGTCTTGAGATACTCGATTTTTTCATATTAGATTAGATTAAAGAACTTAAAATAACTGATTTTAGAGGTCATAGATAACAACCAAATGTAGAAATAGTGTTTATAAAAACCAAATAATCCTGTTAATTTAATCTTTTTTAACTTAAACCGGGTGTATCTCAGACAGATATTAAATTACTGCCTTTTCACTCCTTCGGTAGATAAACCAGTAGGCGAGCGGGATGAAAAAGAGACTCACAACCGTCCCGAGCGACATCCCTCCCATCAGCGCCAGAGCCATCGGCCTCTGCAATTCCACTCCCATCCCGGAGGCAAACAGTATGGGGGCAGTCGATACTATAGATGCCATGGCTACCATCACAATGGGCTTCAGACGCCGCGAACCTCCCGTGTAAATAGCTTTCAGCAGGGGCAGTCCCTCGCGCCGCAGATTGTTTATCGTATCCACTTTCAGGATAGAATCGTTTATTATCACCCCCGACATGACAATAAGCCCTATCATGGTCATTATATTGATGGTCCCTCCCCATAGCTTCACCAGAAGCAGGGCACCGGCAATGTCGATGGGTATCTCAAGAAGCACGATCAGAGGCTGGGTAAGCGATTCAAACTGGGCGGCAAGAATGAAATAGAGCAGTAACAACGCAACAACCAGTACGATGGCAAGCTCCTTAAAGAGCCTCTGCCCGGTTATGAGTCCGCCGCTGAACCTGACATCAAGCGATTCATCCTTTTTAATCAGGTTCTTTATCTCTGTAGTGACCCTGCCAGGAGTGTTTGTAGCAATGTTCATATTTACAGGCACATATTCACCGTTCATCCCCCCTTTGATGCTCTTGTAATCGTGCACCCTCTGTACCCTTACTATCTCCCTTACGGGCACCGGCTGACCTTTCCTGCTTATCACATACTGTTCTGCAATAATTTCACTGATCTGCTTTTCCCTCCCCGTCAGCACGATGGGAAGTAATTCGTATGAAGCCCTTAGTTCCCCGATATTATACTGGTTAAGAGCCGCTTTAAGGGTATTATAAAGACTCATTGGTTCGACCCCGTAAAGGAGAAGCTTTCCCGGATCAAGCTTCAGGAGTATCTTGTCCTCAAGCGACGGCGGCGATATTCCGGCCCCGGGCCACCCCGACTGAAGGTCACCGACAACATCTATCAACCGGTCGACCGGAGGAACCGTTTTCTCTTTCATCAGACTCAATTCCACAACAAGAGGAGATTCCGCCGCAGAAAAGATCTTCTCGAAAATATTCTGCTGGGGAGCCGTCTCCAGAAGAGCGGCAGGATAACTCTGCCTGATTGTCCTGAATAAATTTTGCTCAATTATATCCTTCAGGTCGTAATCTTTTGTCCTGATATAAACCTTCGCCTGTGTGTACGACTGATCGTAATCGCGGTTAAAAAGAAACTTCTGCTCCCCGATGAAGAGGTTAGCCTGAAGGATCATATCCCTGTTCCCCTCCAGAAGGCTTCTTACTCTCCTGAGATTTTCATCGATATCAATGTTCTCGTTCCAGTCGATCGACACCACAATCTCATCCTGCTTCACTGCCGGAAACCTCTCCTTCTCCATTGTCATAAAAAGCCATACCATCAACCCGATCATCGCGATGAACGAGACTATCATGGTTTTTCTGTACCTGAAAAAGAAATCCATCCCGCCCTCATACTTCTCCTCTATCCCTTTAAGGCTGATTCTCCTGATAAATCTTGTCATAGCCCCCTCTCTGCCGCTCCTGTAAAGGAGATAATAGACCGTTGGCAGAAGAGTGATCCCAACCAACAGCGACACACCCTGTCCGATAATAATGGCAATGGCCTGGTCATAAAACAGAGCTCCGGCTATCCCGCTGAGGAAGATAAGGGGAATAAAGACCGCGCATGTAACGAGAACCGATGATATCAGCGGGGTTATCACTTCATTGGTCCCCTTCACACATGCTTTTACCAGCGAGAGACCCCTGTCTATCCATTGCGTTATGTTCTCGATTATAACAATCGAATTGTCTATCATCATACCTATTCCGAGGATCAGTCCTGCCAGAGATATGATGTTGATCGACAATCCCACAATATAGAAGAAAAGGAGACTGATGACCAGCGTGGCCGGAATGCTGAATCCTATTATCAGCGGCGATTTTGCATCCCTCAGGAAGA
>CAZWFL010000030.1:0-42586 GCA_964633195.1 uncultured Rikenellaceae bacterium
TACGGCTGGCAAAGCAGGGCTCAGAGCAAGAAGGTTCTTTTTCGCCAACTGCTTCGGTCTTCCGTCTTCTGTCTTCTGTCTTCTGTCTTCTGTCTTCGGTCTTCGGTCTTCTGTCTTCAATATATCACGGAAATTCTTTACTTTTGAATTCATAAACTACTTAAACAACGATCATATGCCTTCGATTTCGGAAAAAGGCAGGCTGATGCCTGCATCACCAATCAGGAAGCTTGTCCCCTATGCCGAGGAGGCAAAGCGGAAAGGGAGTAAGATATATCATCTCAACATCGGACAGCCGGACATTCCGACGCCTGATACAGCACTCAATGCCCTCAGGAACTTAAGTCTGAAAGTGATCGAATACAGCCACTCGGCCGGGAATGAGTCATACCGCCGCAAACTGGCCGGCTATTACCAGTCAAAGGGGATTAATGTTGACTGTACCGGGCTCCTCGTGACTACCGGCGGTTCGGAAGCCATACTATTTGGATTTATGAGCTGTCTCAATCCGGGTGACGAGCTTATAACACCCGAGCCTCTATATGCCAACTACAACGGATTTGCGGTGGCTGCAGGTATTAAGATAGTGCCGGTAACCTCTTACATAGAAAATGATTTCGCCTTGCCCCCGGTAAGCGAGATTGAGAAGAAAATAACAGCCAAAACCAAAGGCATCCTGATCTGCAGTCCGAACAATCCGACCGGCTATCTCTATTCCGAAGAAGAACTTCTTCTGATAAGGGATATTGTTAAAAAGCATGATCTCTATCTGTTCTCCGATGAAGCATACCGAGAGTTTTGCTACGACGGTGCCCGGCATTATTCAGCCATGTATCTTGAAGGAATTGAGAACAATGTTGTTGTTTTCGACTCTGTATCAAAGAGGTACAGCGAATGCGGTATAAGGATCGGTGCGCTTGTTACAAGGAACAGGGATGTTCTTAAAACAGCCCTTAAATTTGCACAGGCACGTCTCTCCCCTCCCGGTCTGGGTCAGATAGCCGCAGAAGCCTCTATCGATACACCTCCGGAATATTTTGAGGAAGTGAACCGTGAATATACTGAAAGGCGCAACTTTATGGTGGAAGCCCTTAACAAAATGCCGGGGGTGCGCTGCCCCAAACCAAAAGGGGCTTTTTATACCACGGTAAAGCTTCCCGTTGATGATTCCGACAAATTCGCACAGTGGCTGCTCGAAGAATTTGAATACAAAAACCAGACGGTGATGGTCGCCCCGGCATCGGGATTCTATTCCACACCGGGTCTGGGCAGGAACGAGGTTCGCATTGCCTACGTGCTCAAAATTGACGATCTCAGGAACGCCATGGAGACCCTGGCAGAAGCACTTAAAGTCTATCCGGGAAGGGTCTGAAAAGCTATCGCAACAAAGTGGAGTTTCCCCGATTGTCGAACAGGCATTTTGCCAGCCTGCGCTACCTCCTTCGTCCCGATAAATCGGGACAGTACCTAGTCATACAACAGGTATTTCGCCCTGGTCCGGCCAAAGGCCTCCAGACCCTCCTTCCATGTTTCCCTGATCTCTTCAGCGCTCATACCTTTCTGGATCTGCTCTCTCAATAATGGTCCGCTGGCAAGAACATCGAAATAACGTGTAAAGAACTGATCCTTATCGGGGTAGTCGTTCAAGGCACTGATAACCCACCCCAGATCCACTTTGGGCGAGGGTACCAGTCCATCGGCGATCGCGTTGCGCAGATCGGTCCCGTAACATTTCACTCCGAGCAGAGGCGGGTTCATGGCTCCGGGAACACTCTCCGGGGTGAAGCTGAATCCCCTGTCTGGCAAATTGGGCGATCCGAACACCTGGAAAGGATAAGGGGTTCCCCTTCCCAGTGAAATATTTGTACCCTCAAAGAAACATATCGAGGGATAAAGATATATTGATGTCTGGTTCGGCAGGTTCGGAGAGGGCCTTATCTGAAGCTCATACAGCGTCGCATGTGTGTAATTTTTGCACTTGATTACCGACAGGTCGCATTTAATTCCGCCGCTGAGCCATCCCTCGCCGTTGATCATCTGGGCATATTCCCCGATCGTCATGCCATGCACTATCGGCACCGGATGCATTCCTACAAACGACCTGTAAGCTGTATCGGCTATATTTCCGTCGAAATAATAACCATTTGGATTAGGCCTGTCCATTACCATGCATCTTACGCCGTTCTCGGCACAGGCTTCCATAACATAATGGAGTGTTGAGATATAGGTGTAGAACCTCGCGCCTACATCCTGGATATCAAAGACAACTATGTCTATTCCCCTGAGATTTTCGGATGAAGGCTTGCGCTGCGAACCGTAAAGGCTTATAAGAGGGATACCCGTGGCGGCATCCCTGCCGTCTTCAATAATTGCTCCGGCATCGGCCAGGTCGCGGAAGCCGTGCTCGGGTGCAAAAATCGCCCGTACATCGATCCCGTTCCTTACAAGATTGTCAACCAGGTGAATATCGCCTGCCATCGAGGTCTGGTTCGCCACAACGGCAATGGTTTTCCCTTCAAGCACAGGTTTGTATACGTCAGTCTGATGTGCTCCCGGAACAGGAATCTTCACGGCTTCCTGGCATGAAAGAGTGCCGATCAGAATCATTAACACCGGGATAAAGAGAGATAATTTTTTCATTGTGTATTTGATTTTCATTTGTAAATCTAATAAGAATTAATTCATATTAATACAATCAATAAAATCTATGTGTTCCTCTGTAATCCCGACAGCTATCGGTACTTCGTGATCTCTGTGTAATTTTCTTTTACCTTAATTATTACACTGAGAACCACTGAGAAGACACAGAGAACCACTGAGATGTCACTAATTTTCTTAATTTTGACACTTCAGGATATTATGAATCTGCCATACTTCATAGCACAAAGGCTTATAAAGGGAAGACGGGAGGGAACATCATTCTCACGCCCCATAAATGTAATTGCCATTGTAGGTATTGCAGTGGGACTTGCAGTTATGATCCTTGCCGTTGCGATACTCACAGGCTTCAAGCAGCAGATCAGGGAAAAGGTGGCAGGCTTCGGGTCCCACATCCAGATTACTAACTTCGATGCCAACATATCATTCGAGACCGTACCCATAAGCGGTGCCCAGGAATTCGTCCCGAAGATAAAGCAGATACCCGGGATAAAGCATATACAGGTTTTTGCGACCAAGGCAGGGATAATAAAGACCGACGATGAGATACAGGGGGTTGTTCTCAAAGGTATCGGAAGCGATTTCGACTGGAACTATTTCAGCAGGAACATGGTTGACGGATCGGTGTTTGAAGTGACTGACACCGGCCGCACCGACAAGGTCATCATCTCAAAGAAGGTGTCTGATATGCTGAGGCTCCGTACCGGCGATGCCTTCGCCATGTACTTTGTACAGGAGCCACCGCGGAGCCGTAAGTTCGTCATAAGCGGTATTTATGAAACAAGCCTTGATGAGTTCGATAAGATATATGTGTTCTGCGACATAGGGCATATAAAGAGGCTCAACGGCTGGGAGGATGACCAGATAAGCGGTTTTGAGATCTTTATCAGTGATTTTGACAGACTGGATGAAATGACATACGCAGTAAGAGACGCCATCGGTTACAGGATAGCCGAGGATGAGGCGCAATTCAAGGTTACAAACATAAAGTTCAGGCATCCTCAGATCTTCGACTGGCTTAACTTTCAGGATCTTAACGTAATTATCATAATCCTCCTCATGCTTGTTGTTGCCGGGTTCAACATGATATCAGGCCTTCTTATCCTGATACTTGAAAAGACAAACATGGTAGGGGTACTTAAGGCTCTCGGATCTGATGATGTCACCATAAGGAGGGTATTCCTCTACCAGGCGGCCTATCTGATAGGCAAAGGGCTTTTATGGGGGAACCTTATCGGTATCGGTCTGGCATTTATCCAGTTAAAGACCGGACTGATCTCCCTCGATCCGACATCCTATTACATAAAGACCGTACCCGTGAACCTCGATCCTCTGCACATCATCCTGCTAAACGCCGGTACAATGGCTGTAATAATCTTTATGCTGCTGGTACCCTCACAGCTCATCAGCAGGATAACCCCGGTGAAAGCGATACGGTATGATTAGTTTTCGGAGGGTGGAATGATATTCCTGTAATGGCTGTACCTGTAGAGTATCTCAGTAACAAATGCAATTGATTCTTTCCCGGTAAAATAGCCGCTTTTTACGTCAGCATCATTATAGTACTGAGGTTCTGATTTCTTCTGGAGCCACACAGCAACATTATCATCCCATTTGTGCGGATCCATCCCGTTCTTCTCAGCCAGGACCATTGCATCGAGCACATGCCCGGGACCGGCATTATAGGATGCAAGTATGAACTTGAGCCTCTCCTCTTCATCAGGGATCTTAGGATCAAATATTGTATGGAGCCAGTTGATGAACATTGTTCCTGCCCTGAGGTTGTTCTGGGGCGACGAAGTTATATCGATCCCGAAGTTGGCGCCGGTGGCAGGCATCACCTGCATGAGTCCGTAAGCTCCTGCCCATGAGACAACATCGGGTCTGAAGCGTGACTCCTGGTAAATGAGAGAAGCCAGAAGGCGCCAGTCCCAGTTGATATTCTCGCTGTAACTTTTTATCATGTCATCCCATTGGGAGACTCTGCCGGTGGAATTGGAATAATAATCGCTCTTTACTATGGCGCTCGACCTGGGATTTCTGTAATACTTGGCATAAAGGATGGCATACGACCTGGTATTCCTGAACGACCTTATCCATTCATTCAGCTCATCCTGAAGCTTTTCCGAATTATCCTTCCTCAATGCCCATGCTATCTTCTGTGGAAAACTAACAGGTGTTCGTACATCGATATCCGGGTAATATGTTGAATTAACCTGCGCAATATTCTCATCAACCACAGCAAGTTCTATTTCACCTGTTGAAACAAGCTTTATAAGCTTTTCCATCTCGTAAGGCACCTCAATAACCGTAATATTATCACCTATTTCGGCTGCCAGCGAGTTAAGACGCTCCACATGCACAGAAGATTCCTGCACATAAACGGTTTTCCCTGCAAGGTGAAGCTGATTGCGTACAAGAGTCTTCTCAACAGCATCCATGGTCATCGAACGCCAGTTATCCGGCCTGCGTTGTACAAGCACCTGCCTGGTCTCGTCAATGGCTTCGGTGAACAGGAGTTCCTTCTTTCTGGTCTCATTCACTGTAAGCCCTATGGCGAGTAAATCAACCTCCCCGGAATTAAGCAACCTGAAAGCATTCTGCAGATTATTTTCCGGCCTGATTTCAAGCTCGGTCCCGAGGTGATCGGCAAAAGCCTTCAGCAATTCATAATGGAAACCCATTGGCTCTCCCTTGTAAATAAAATAGTTGGTTGAATTGTAATCAGTTATTGCTATCAGTCTTCCCCTTTCCCTGATTTCATCAAGATCAGGCCCGCTGTTGACAGTACTGGTAATATTCCTGCATGACTGACTCAGAAGGAGTCCGGATAAAATAGCTGTATAAAATATATATAATCCCTTTTTCAAAACAAATTCCTTTCTTTTACCTTATGATTTTGCGGGTGCAAAGTTACAAAAAAATTCTAATCATAGAATGTCCATGCGATACCATACCTTAACATCCTGACATTCATGGGATAATCCGGTATCAGATAGTAATCATAACCCATCAGTCCCGAATTCACATGATCGAACATAACGAACATTCTTGTCCGTTTGAGCTTAGCGTTCAGAAAAACATTAATAAAAGGGTAATTTCCTGTTGTGGTGTTCTCCTGCCTGTAATATCTGCCGGTTGCAGGCATCCATGCGTACGGGTGGTACGGTGTGTGGTAGGTCACTTCGGCTCCTATCTGGGTATTCAGCCTGCCATTAGTCGATTTGAAAACGAACAGATGCTCAAAATAGCCTGCTGACCGCAGAGCGATGAGGGGCAGATCGAGAATTTCGCTGTTACTCGACTGTTGTAAAACAATGTCGGTGGCAAGATGAAATTTCCAGGCCGACAACAACTTGCTCACAGATATTGCTGCAACGGAGAGCCCGCCGGTATGTTGCGCCGGAAGAGCATCGAAGCCGAAATCAGTATAATTATCAATGAGTGCATAATTGAACTTCAGCTCAGTATCTCGTCCGGGAAAGGAGAAGATAGTTCCCAGATCAGTTCTGAACTCCTTATTCATATTATTATGCCATTCAAAATGATTCCCACCCCACTGCTCGTACCAGAAGGATGGCCGTGTACTGGCAATTCCTCCGTTAATAATCCAGGTTGCCCTCCCCTTTTTCAGGTCAAACGATTTCTCCATCTCCCCTTTGATGCTGAAATCGCCTCCCCTGTAACCGCTGAAATATAATTCGCCGGCAGCCACCCACCTGAATTTCTCACCAATATTGTTGAATAAACGGCCAACCAGGGCATTATTGGTATGGCGCCATACTGCAGTATCGGCAATATTATCGTTATGAGTTGGTATTATCTGGCTGTGCATAAGCAATTCATTCCGTATTCCGAAGCCCCCGCCAAGCCGGAACTTCCTTGTCTCATCGGTGGTAAAATCAAACCGAAGCGTATTTTTCAGGATCCTAAACGACAATGAATCAAAGGTGAAACCGGGGTCGATATAGACCGAATCGTAAAAACCGGCTCCGGGATAATTATCCTCGTAGGTCCTGCGATTGCTTTCAAGTACAGCTATGTGGGAGAACGTACCTCTCAGGGCAAACGAAGAGGCCTCTTCGTTCAACAGCGAATCAGCCGGGGCATCAGCCTTTCCGCCAAGGGTGTACCTCTGCACAAGAAGTATGCTGCTGTTCTTCAGCGTGCTTTTTGCATTGTTCAGTCCACCGAGATTCACAGCCACATCGCGGGTATCGAAGTCCCTTAACTGATCCGGATCTTTAATCCCTCCGTTTTCCAGCGCAATATGGTTATTGATTCCTGCAGAAAAATAGAGTTTATATTTTTCACCGGTATATGAAGTGAAAAACGTGAAATTCCTGCCTTCGGCCCTCTGGTAGGTGTATTGTCCAAGATTATATACTATGTCATATATGAGTCCGAAGTTAAGGAAGCGGTTTGCATTCTGTGAATGCCTGATCCTGAATGTCTGTTCTGCCATATTCCTCTGACCTGCAAATGACCAGGTCATCTCTGTGAAAGGGGTCTGCGTGTTCATGAATATCGTTTTGTCCGACAGATACATCAGTGGGTAGTAGTAGCTATAGAGGTATTTTTCGGGGTGGTTGATTCTGCAAAAAAAGGGGATCTGATAGAAGGGGAGTCCGTAACTTCCCGGGTACGCATTCAGAGGTGAGAATCTGTCGGTCTGCCTGTAGCGGTTGGAAAGGGAAAATATAGTATCGAACTGGATTGTTTTTTCTTCAGTAAAATCAGGTGATAGTGTCCACTGTTTTATTACCCTTGGCTGAGGAGAAGTCTGATCCTGTGCATTTAATGATAATGCAAATGCCAGCATAAAGGGTAATATCATGTATCTTTTCATCAGTGGCAAAGATAGAGATTAAGGGGCAGATATGAAAGCAGTATGGGCGTTGCATGCAACGCCCGTACCACGATGAAAATCATCTCAAATACCCCCATCAGTCCACATTATCATTCAGATATGCATTATTATCCCTCAATATCAGTTCATCATCATCACCTGAGGTAAGAGTAAATTTTGAGATCCTGCTCTCCTTTGCCTTTTCCGGGGTTCTGATTGACATGTTTCTTCGGATATATGCCGGCACGTCTTCAAAAGTGTCGATGTTTTCCTTTACGGCATTGCCGGAAAGTCCCTCCTTTTTAAGGATCTTCTGCATGTGTTTTACTTTCCGGAGTGTTATTTCAGCCTTTTCGTTTGTTTCATTCTCATTTTCCGGTCTGCCCTTTTCAACCTCGCACATCTGCTCGTCGCGGTCGAACCTGAAATCGAGCTCTCCCTGCATCTCAGGTTCGATGCTGGTAATAATTGATCTGTGTTTCTTTTCGTGAACTGTAAAGGTCTCTTCCCCTCTTTCCGGGATAATGCCGGGAGGAACAGGATTATTGGGTGTAACAAGCTCGAGGGTCTCTTTTGGTCTTCTCTTATAGGGCTGGAAAATGCTTGCAGCTTCAAAGCCTGTGGCAATAACTGTTACATTGATTTTTCCTTCAAGCTTCTCATCCTGCGATAATCCTCTTATTATCAACGCCTCTTCGGATGCTACCTCATACATGTAATCGGTTATCTCGCCCAGCTCATCCATGGTGAGCTCGTGCTCCCCTGTTCCTGAATTGATATTAAGAAGTATACTTTTTGCTCCGGTAATATCGTTCGAATTGAGCAGTGGTGAAGCAAGGGCATTTTCAATGGCATTTATTGCCCTGTTCTCTCCCTCTGCACATCCCATACCCATTATAGCCACTCCGGAATCTTTCATAACTGTTTCAACATCAGCAAAATCGACATTAATATACCCTGCGATGGTAATGATCTCGGCTATTCCCTTAACTGCTGTTGCCAGCACATCATCTGCTTTGGCAAAAGCTGTCGAGACACCCTGGTCACCGTATATCTCCCTCAGTTTTTCATTGTTGATTACCAGGAGGGAGTCCACATGGTCTTTCAGCTCATCTATTCCCTCAACAGCATAGGTTATGCGTATCTTACCTTCCGATTTGAACGGGATTGTTACCACGGCAATGGTCAGTAGTCCGGCATCGCGGCATGCCCTGGCAATGACCGGTATGGCTCCGGTGCCGGTTCCTCCTCCCATTCCCGTTGTGATAAATACCATTTTGGTATTACCGGATATTGCTTCCATCACATCACTCAGGTTCTCGACAGCGGCCTTCCTGCCTACCTCGGGTTTGCTTCCTGCCCCTCTGCCTTCGGTAAGCGATTCCCCTATCTGCACCTTAACCGGCACAGGGCTATTCTGAAGCGCCTGCAGATCGGTATTGCAGACAACAAAATTTACATCCTTGATGCCACGTTCGAACATGTGATTGACAGCATTGTTGCCCCCGCCACCTACTCCAAGGACCTTAATAATGGACGATCTCTCGACAGGAAGATCAAAGTTCATTAAATCGTCAGCCATTGTATTGTATTTTAATTGGTTATCAGTTTATTTTCTGGTCCTCAACCTCGAAAATCCTTGAAAGCATTATCTTGATTTTCTCTGAAAGCGGAGTCCTTTCTTCCTCTTTTACAGGTATCTCACCACCTTTAATCCCTTCTTTATCTGATTCATTGATTAATGACTTAGCAAATTCTTCCTTCTTACCTGCAACGAATGTTTTCTTGTAAGTATCCAGATATTCAAATCCCCTCATTATGAGTCCGACGGCTGTGGAATACATGGGCTGGTTGATCTCGTTCCTTGCTGCTCCGGCCAGATGCTCGTTGGGATATCCGATCCTTACATCCATGGCTGTCTTGAATTTCATAAGCTGTGGAAGATGTTTAAGCATGGCTCCTCCTCCCGTTATTACCACTCCCGCTGCAAGTTTATCTGCATAGCCGGAATTCTGTATCTCAAAATTGATAATATCGATAATCTCCTCCATCCTCGACTGTATAATATATGCCAGGCTTTTAAAGGAGATCTCCTTTGGTTCTCTCCCGCTGATTCCCGGTATTGAGACCACCTTGTCTTCAGGTGCAATATCACCAAGGGCTGATCCGTACTGTATCTTGAGCTGTTCTGCGTGCCTCTGCAATATGGCACACCCTTCCTTTATATCCTTGGTTATCACATTGCCGCCGAACGGTATCACCGCCGTATGACGTATTATGTTGTCATAGTAAATCGCCACATCTGTTGTGCCTCCGCCAATATCCACCAGAACGACACCAGCCTCTTTCTCATCATCCGTAAGGACCGCATCGGATGAAGCCAGCGGCTCCAGTATCATGTCCTTTACAACAAGGTTAGCCTTCCTTATGCATTTCTCTATATTCTTGGCAGCAGCTACCTGTCCGATAACAATATGAAAATTAGCCTCAAGTCTCCTTCCACACATTCCAATAGGGCTCTTGACACCTGTCTCATTGTCGACAATGAAATTCTGAGGAATGACATGGATGATCTCCTCCCCGATATCGATATGTATCTTATGCATATCTTCAATCAGCCTGAATACCTCCTCCTTCTTTATCTCATCCTCATAAGCATCGCGCATGATGTAACCCCTGTTCTTCATGCTTTTTATATGTTGTCCCGCAATCCCGGCAAAAACCTCGGAAAACATTATACCGGAACGTTTCTGTACATCCTCCACCGTTGTCTCGATAGCATTGACAGTCTCCTCAATATTGAGGACAACTCCTCTTTTGACACCTCTTGATAATGCTTTGCTAAGCCCGAGAATTTCAATTTTGCCGTTCTCGTTCTTTGAACCGACAATGGCCACTATTTTGGTGGTTCCAATATCGATTGCTGCTACAAACTTTTCCTTGTTATTCATAGTCATAGATATGGTTATATTATTATCTCTTTTTACATACTATCTGTCCTTTGTATTTAAGGTTTATTACCGAGTACCTGTCCCACCCGACCTCCGGCATAACTTTCCTGTAAAAGGTCTGCAGGTTGGTAAGTTTTTCGGTGAAATCTTCGGGGGTACCGATCTTTATTATATGATTCCCCACTCTCGGGATCAGATCGATCTCATTATTGCCGTCAACATATATCTGATCGATCTGTGCTGACCAGAAATCATCCTTCCTTATATGATTTACCATGTGATAGATGTCACGCAGTATTGTTTTACTTATGCTGGTATCGAGAATAGTGACTCCGTTCAGCATCGCAGAGGTAACATTTATATTTCCTCCCACTATATGTAGCCTGGGAGTATAAAGGGTTCTTCGTCTCACCACAAAACCTTCATCATCAATATAATAATCGCTCCCATTGAGGGCCATCACCCTCATTATCGGGTTGCGCTGATCGGCATACACATGAAGTGTTCCGTCTATCGCCATATACACCTCTGCCACCCTGAGCTCCTTAAGACCGCTGATCTTATCCTCTATTTCAGATTTTGAAATATCCCTTACGGGCTTGCCCAGTATCCTGCCGCTATTGATAAGGCTCAATATCTCCCCCGGTGTAACAAAATTATAATCCAATGAATCAACAATATTTATCTCGATCCCTTTGCATGGCCTCGAGTAAGAGATACCGGCAAAATATGCAGGTATCACGAAAAGACAGAGAGTTGGTAAAAGCAATAATATCTTAAGCAGTTTCTTCATCTCTCAGGTACGTTTTTCAGTTTCTCTTCGATCGGGCCTGCGAGTGTATCGATATCCCCCGCCCCTATTGTGACAAGAATATCTATCTTCTCAACATCAAGAGCTTCCGGCAGATCCCTCAACTCAAGCATCCTTTTATCAGACAACATCATCCTGTTATATATCAGCTCCGATGTAACACCTTTAACCGGCTCTTCTCTTGCGGGATAGACAGGAAGGAGGATCACCTCATCGAGCTTGTCCAGGATCTTTGCAAATCCCTCTGCATGGTCGCGTGTGCGTGTGAACAGATGAGGCTGGAATATTCCTGTGATCTTCCTGTTACCGTAATACTCCCTTACCGCTTCCACAAATGCCCTTATCTCCTCCGGATGATGGGCATAATCATCAATATATACAAGACCGGGCCTGTTAATTCTGATGTCAAACCTTCTTCTTATCCCCCTGAACAGCAATATAGCTTTTCTTATTTCCTGCTCTTTTACACCGCATTTAAGCGCTACGGCTGTTGCCGCTGTCAGGTTGATTATGTTCACAATCCCCGGGAAAATGAAACGCAGATCATCGATTATCCTGTCCGGAGTCTTTATGCTGAACCTGTAATGATCAGAATCTCTGACAATATTAAAGGCCTGGTAATCTGCCTCTTCATCCAGACCATAAGTATAAAATTCCAGAGATGAGGGTATTTCCAGTTTTGAGGCTATTCTGTTAAAAGCGACAAGCTTTCCTCCGGATCTGATCTTCGCTATGAATTCATTATAGGCCCTGATCATTGTTTCGTGGTCGCCGTAAATATCAAGATGATCGGCATCAAGAGATGTTATTACGGCAATAAGCGGGGAGAGCCGGTGAAATGACCTGTCATATTCATCGGCCTCCATGACAGTATATCTTCCTTCGCCAAGGATAAGGTTTGAGTCATAATTTTTGGAGATGCCCCCGAGAAATGCCGAACAATCAAGGCCTGACTGTTTAAGAAGATGGGCAGCCATGGTCGAGACGGTTGTTTTTCCGTGAGTGCCGGCAACAGCTATTGTATCGGTGCGTGATGATATCTCTCCCAGGATCTCCGATCTTTTATGAATCAGATAGCCGTTGGTTCGGAACCAGATCAGTATTTTGTTATCTGAGTGTACTGCAGGTGTATAGATAACCATCACTTTTTCTTTCCTGAGAGGATCTCTGAAAAGATCGGGCAGGCTCTCCGGCTCATCCCTGTAAATAACATCACATCCTTTTTCAGTAAGTGATTCTGTCAGAGCAGTTTTCGTCCGGTCATATCCTGCCACGGCAAATCCGTTACTGCGGAACCAGAGGGCAAGAGCACTCATGCCAATTCCTCCGATACCGGCAAAAAACAGATAATCAGGTTTATTCAGATCTATCATCTGCGTGCCAGTTTAATTACTTCTTCTGCTATCCTGATACCGGCATCCGGTTCAGCCATCCCGGATATGTTATTTGCAAGCATTTTTTGCCTGCTTTTGTCAGAAGCGAGGGCAATCGCTTCATCAACAAGTCTCTCCATAACCTGCTCGTCACGGACAAGAATGGCAGCACCTTTTTCGCTCAGCGCCATGGCATTACGTGTCTGGTGATCCTCTGCAACATTTGGTGAAGGGACCAGGATTACCGGTTTGCCGGCAAGGCATAACTCCGATATTGTCCCTGCCCCTGACCGTGATATGACCAAATCGGCAGCGGCATAAGCCAGGTCCATTCTGTTTATGAATCCGTGAACCGAAATATTTGCGGTGACTGACCCTGCAACAATCTCTCTTACCTCACTATGGTAATTTTTCCCTGTCTGCCAGAGCCACTGGCATCCCGAGCCGGCAATTTTCCGGATATTTTCAGAAAGACTCCTGTTTATTGATTCTGCACCAAGCGATCCTCCCAGTACAAGGATCACAGGTATATCACCTGCAAGTTGAAAGTATTCGAGGGCTTCCTGACGCAGTGAATCCATGTTTCTGAAATCTCCACGGACAGGATTGCCTGTTTTTATTATCTTTCCGGCAGGAAAAAATTTGCTCATGCCGTCGTATGCAACACATATCACTGAAGCTTTTGAAGCAAGGAGCCTGTTTGTTACCCCGGCATAACTGTTCTGTTCCTGTATCAGTGTTGGAATTCCCATTCGGCCGGCCTTTCTGAGAACGGGACCGCTGGCATATCCTCCAACGCCCACCACCACGTCGGGATTATATTCCCCTATGATCTTACCTGCCATCCTGAGGCTTTTCATCAACCGGCATGGAAGCATTATGTTCCTGAATATATTCTTACGGTCGATCCCTTCCACCGGCAGGCCTTTTATTGTGTAACCCGCCTTCGGGACCTCTTCCATCTCCATCCTGCCCTCAGCTCCTACAAAAAGGATCTCAATAGACGGTTCCTTCTTCCTGAGAGCATTTGCCACGGAAATTGCTGGGAATACATGCCCTCCGGTACCTCCGCCGCTGATGATAACTCTTATGTTTCTCCCCTGACTCATATCTTCTTCCCTTCATCCCTTACCTCCTCCGGAGGGAGTTCCTCATTGTTTACCCTTGCATTCACAACTCTGCTCACGCTCAGCACAGCACCGATAGAGAAGCTCATTACCAGAACCGATGTTCTTCCCCAGCTCACCATTGGTAGTGTCTGACCTGTTACCGGAAATAATCCCACAGCCACAAGCATATTGAGCATTGCCTGCACCACTATCATAATGATGAGTCCCATCACCATAAATGCCGGGAAGGCTGTTTCACACTTTTTGGCTATAGTGATCCCCCTGAAGAGCAGAATCATATATGCCAGTATCAAAGGAATTGCACCGAAAATCAAGCCATATTCTTCAATAATTATGGCAAAAATAAAATCGGAGTTAGACTGGGGCAGCATGTTTCGCTGTGTGCTTTTACCGGGAGCCTTGCCAAAGAGCCCCCCGGTTGATATTGCGATCATTGCCTGATTCGACTGGTATTCATCTTCACCTGAAGTGTCGCGTGAAAAGAAGCTCTCGATCCTGTCCTTCCACACCTCAACCCTGTTATCCTTTGTGAACAGGGTCAGAAGCATTGCAGCAATAAGCAGACCAGCCAGTGCTATTCCCACATATGCAAGCAGAAACCTGAAAGGTACTCTTCCGATGAACATGATTATCATACTCACCATAAAAATCATTGCAGCAGTTGAGAGGTTCTCAGGCAGAATCAGGCAGCACACAATTGCCACAGGAACAACAAGATATTTTGTTACAAGTGAAAAGTTACCGAGTTCGTTCTGATACTGTGCCAGAACCCGTGCAAGGTATATCACAAGTGCAACCTTTGCCAGGTCCGATGTCTGCAGTCTGAAGCCTGTGCCGGGTATTTCGAGCCAGCGTGTTGCCTCATTCAGCCGGGTACCTATAAATAGTGTCAGTATCAGCAGGGCAATTGCACCCAGAAGCATAAGTCCGGCGAGCGATGAATAGATTCTGTAGGGCAGGTAATGCACAATAATGATAATCACGAGTCCCAGGATAAGCATAAAGAACTGGCTCCTCAGGAAATAGGTGGTGTTGCCGCCGTATCTTGTAAATGCCACGCTTACTGAAGAGCTGTAAACAGCCAGCAGGGAATATATCATAAAGATGACCACAAGTGCCCATATGACCCTGTCGCCCCTGAATGTTTCCGAAAGCCAGCTCTTCTGCATGATGTTTAATTCTTCTTAAAGATTTCTTACCGCCTCCTTGAATTTCCTCCCTCTCTCCTCATAGTTCGTGAAGAGGTCAAAACTGGCACAGGCAGGAGATAACAGGACCGTTTCTCCTTTCCTTGCCAGGTAGTAGGAGGATCTTACGGCCTCTTCCATCGAGGCGCTCTCCACTATGGTAGGCACCTTGTCCCTGAAGGCCTCTATTATCTTCCTGTTGTCCCTGCCCAGGCAAACAATAGCTTTTACTTTCTGCTTAACGACAGGAAACAGTTCGGAATAGTCATTCCCTTTGTCAATGCCTCCGGCAATCCATACCACAGTGGTATCCATACACTCAAGGGCATACCAGGTGGAATTGACATTGGTACCCTTTGAATCGTTTATGAAATTGATGCCACATACTGTTATCACCGGCTCCAGCCGGTGTTCCACACCCTGAAAATCAGCAAGGCTCTCACGTATAATCTCCTTGCGGATATTCAGAACCCTGGCTGCGATAGCTGCAGCCATTGAATTAAAAATGTTATGACGTCCTCTCAGCGCCAGATCGTGAATTGTCATAAGGCTGGTTTTATGGGGGTAATCAATAATAATATTCTCCTCTTCGATAAAGGCAGCCGATCCTTTGATCCTCTCCTCAGAGAATGGCAGATGCCTTGCATTACAGGTGCGCTTTGACAGCTCTGCCTGTATGACCGGGTCACCGGCCCAGTAGATAAAGAAATCCGGACCGGTCTGATTACGGGTGATCCTGAATTTGGAATCTATATAGTTCTGAAACTTATTCCCATATCTGTCGAGATGATCGGGAGTTATGTTCATCAGTATTGCTATGTCGGCCCTGAAGTCGAACATGCCGTCAAGCTGAAAACTACTCAGCTCCAATACATAATAATCATGTTCCCCTTCGGCCACAGCCATTGCAAAGCTGTTGCCGACATTACCCGTCATGACGGCATTTTTACCGGCTTTTTCAAGTATATGGTAAATCAGATTAGTCACCGTCGTCTTTCCGTTGCTGCCGGTCACACAGATTTTTGTTCCCCCGGCATACCTTCCGGCGAATTCGATTTCAGAGATGACCGGTATATTTGCAGAACGTATCATATTAATGAGAGGGTCATTTTCGGGGATTCCCGGGCTTTTAATAATTTCACCTGCCGTAAGGATCTCCTTCTCAGTGTGCTGACCCTCCTCATACCTTACATTATGGCTTTCCAGTATCTCCCTGTATTGAGGTTTGATCGTGCTCTTATCTGACACAAATACATCAAAGCCCTTCCGTACAGCAAGTACCGCTGATCCCGTTCCGCTCTCACCGGCTCCCAGTATGACAATCCTGTTATTCACCTTTCATCTTATCTTCAGAGTCACAATACTTATTACCGCCAGAATCAATGCCACAATCCAGAACCTGGTCACGATCTTGGGCTCCGGATATCCTTTTTTCTGATAATGATGATGAAGGGGCGCCATCCTGAAGACCCTCCTGCCCTCACCATATTTTCTTTTTGTCCTTTTAAACCATGCTACCTGAATAACCACCGAAAGGTTCTCGGCAAGGAATATTCCGCAGAGTATTGGTATAAGCAGCTCCTTTCGTATAATAATCGCAAACACTGCTATTATCCCTCCCAGGGCAAGGCTGCCTGTATCTCCCATAAAAACCTGTGCAGGATAGGAGTTATACCACAGGAAACCCACCGTGGCGCCGATAAATGCACTGGCATAGATAACAAGCTCTTCCGAGTGGGGGATAAACATGATATTCAGATAATCGGCATAAATGATATTACTGGAAACATATGCCAGAATGCCGAGTGCCACCCCGGTAATAGCCGAAGTTCCAGTTGCCAGGCCATCCAGTCCGTCTGTCAGGTTTACCCCGTTCGAAACTGCTGCCACAATAAATATCACGATCGCCACGAAAACCACAAGTGTCCAGATATGGCGCTGGTTTTCAGGTATAAAAGCAACAAGCCATGAATAATTGAATTCATTGTCCTTGACAAAGGGGATGGTGGTTTTGGTGGATTTTCGCTCCATGGTGATCTCCCCCTGATTATAGTAGGGAGTAACAGGGTCGAACAGTTCCATTCTTTCACGGGTGGTAAGGTCGGTTATATTAACCTTTTCGATTATAGTGGCGTCGTCGTTCAGGAAAAGTGTCAGACCGATGATCAGTCCCAGTATTATCTGTCCGATGATCTTGAACCTGCCGGCAAGTCCCTCCTTGTTCTTTTTATATATCTTGATATAGTCGTCTGTGAAGCCTATCAATCCGAGCCAGACAGTGGCAATAAGCATCAGGATGACATAAACGTTGTTTAGTCTGGCGAAAAGAATTGTGGGAACAATAATTGAGGTAAGGATAATTATACCGCCCATCGATGGTGTTCCCTTTTTCTGATATTGTCCTTCCAGGTCAAGATCCCTGATAACCTCTCCTGCCTGCTTTCTCTGCAGGAACATAATAATGCGCTTGCCTATAAGAAGGGAAATGATGAGTGATGTTATCACAGCAGCTGCCGATCTGAAGGAAATATAACCAAACACCCCGGCCCCCGGTACATTCAGTTTTTCAAGATAATCAAACAGATAAAAGAGCATATCGTATCCTGTTTATTTCATTGATAATGCAATACCCAGTTCATCCCTGTCGTCGAAGTGATGCCTTACGCCGCTGATCTCCTGGTATGTCTCGTGCCCTTTCCCTGCCACAAGGATCACATCGCCCTTCTCCGCCAGCATTACAGCTGTTCGAATTGCCACCCTCCTGTCGGTTATTCTCAGGCTTTTGCGTTTGAGTTCTGGTGTCAGTCCGGCCTCCATTTCATCGAGTATCTTTTCGGGATCTTCGCTCCTGGGATTGTCGGATGTGAGGATAACCTTTGAGCTTCCTTCTGCGGCAATTGCTGCCATAAGCGGTCGTTTGGTCCTGTCTCTGTCACCGCCCGCTCCCACAACTGTGATAAGCTTTTGCCGTCCCTCCCTGATCCTGTTGATGGTCTCAATCACATGTAAAAGAGCATCGGGCGTGTGGGCATAATCAACCAGACCTGTAATGCCCGACTCTGATCTGACCGGTTCCATCCTGCCGGCAACCGGCCTGAGATCACTCAGTATGGTTAACACTTCTTCCTTGTCTGCACCCAGTATCTGTGATGCGGCAAATACTGCCAGGAGGTTGGATGCGTTGAAATCTCCCGTTAATCTTGTCCAGACCTCTTCTCTATTTATTCTCAGGTTCATGCCTTCAAATCCCTGCTCAACGATTGAACAGCGGTAATCAGCCATTCCACGTGTTGAGTAGGTATAATGAGTGCCCCTGAAATTCTGAAGCATTACCAATCCGTTCCTGTCGTCAAGATTTGTAAGAGCAAAGGTTTCGGTTCCGAGTGAATCAAAAAATCCCTTTTTTGCAAGCAGGTACTTATCAAATGTCTGATGGTAATCAAGATGGTCGTGGGTGAGATTCGTGAAGATACCTCCCTCGAACCGCAGACCTGCAATACGCTGTTGAACAACAGCATGCGAACTTACCTCCATGAAAACATATTCACAGCCTGCCTCTGTCATTCTAAGCATCAGGCTGTTTACCATTACCGGATCGGGAGTTGTATGAGTGGCGGGATACTCTCTCTCTTCTATATAGTTGCATATTGTAGAGAGAAGCCCGCATTTATAGCCAAGATGTGAAAAGAGCCTGTAAAGAAGTGTGGCAATTGTTGTCTTACCGTTAGTCCCGGTAACTCCGACCAGTTTTATAAGCGAGGAGGGATTGCCATAGAAGTTTGAAGATGCAAGACCCAGTGCCCTTGCAGAATCGCTGCATTCGATCCATGTTACATCTTTATCAGGGTTCTGTGGTAAGGACTCGCATATAATGGCAACGGCTCCTCTTTTTACGGCATCTTCCAGAAAAGCGTGACCGTCGGTCTTTGTACCTTTTACTGCGACAAAGAGGGCTCCCGGACTTATTTTCCGGGAATCGAACTCAATGGCTTCAACATGCTTATTAACATCCCCGTTTACAGAAATAATCTCCAGATCCTTTAATATTTCATTCAGCCCTTTCATTTCACATATTCATATCAAGGGTTATTATGGCTCCTTCATTAACCCTGGCACCATGTTCAGGAGACTGTCTCCTGACTTTACCCTTACCTGTGTACCTGACCCTGAAACCTGAATTCTCAAGAAGATAGACAGCATCCCTGAGGCTCATTCCTCTGACATCGGGCACAATACCCTCCTTAATTTCTACACTTATAAGTCTTATTGTGTCACCCGATTCACGTGTGGACACCCATTCTGCGTTTGTTGTCCGTCCCGGCCTTATCCTGAATTCTCCCAGCACTTTACTGATATCCCTTCTGTATCCGTTACCTGCTTCCGGTATCCTGGAGGCATCTCCGCCACTGCCTTCAGCCCTGTAATCCCTGAAGGAATTTGTTGCATATACTTTATCCGAGATTTCCTTAAACACCGATCCTGCCACCAGATTCCCGTAATAGACTCCGTTTGACGGGGCATTAACAACCACAATGCATGAGTAGAGAGGATTCTCAGCCGGGAAGTAGCCTACAAAGGATGCCTGATATGATACTCCTGCTCCCTGGCGGTATCCCAGGTTATCCTTTGCAATCTGTGCGGTTCCTGTCTTCCCGGCAATTCTGTAATCAGCAGCTCTGAGGTTTGTGGCTGTACCGCTCTCAACAACACCCTCCATCATGGCTCTTGCCTTCCTTATGGTCTGGCGGGAAGCAATGGAATTTGTTATAACTTCAGTATTAAAATTTTTAACCACGGTACCGTTATGCAATACCCGGGTTACAAAGCGTGGTTTCACCATCCTGCCATCGTTTGCGACAGCGTTGTAGAAGGTAAGTATCTGCAGGGGTGTCATCTGGACCTCATATCCCTGCGACATCATTGGGAGGGAGAGGCCGGACCAGAATTTATCACCGGGATTTCTTATCAGGGGAGAACCCTCACCTTTAAGCTGTATGCCAAGTTTCTCGTTCAGCTTCATTGCCTGAAGCCTGCTCACAAATTCCCCGGGATTATCATTGAAATGTTCGGTGATCAGTATTGCAGTACCCACATTGGATGACTTTTCGAAAACCTCCTTAACTGTCAGCTTCCCGTGGCCCCCTTCTCTTGTGTCTCTTATAACCTTATTATAGAATCTTACACTGCCATTTCCAGTGTCCACAACATCTCCGGTATCTATTACTCCTGCTTCGAGTGCTGCCATAATCACCGGCAGTTTGAATGTTGAGCCAGGCTCGGTGCTTTCTCCTATGGCATAGTTATAGGTTTCGTGGTAACGACCGTCATTGCCTATTTCCAGATTGGCAACAGCCCTGATATCGCCCGTAACTACCTCCATCAATATTGCACAGCCGTGATGCGCGTTGTGTTTCCTGAGTTGCTGCTCGAGGGCACTTGATGCAACATCCTGAAGATCAATATCTATAGTTGTCACGATATCAAAGCCGTCGACTGATCCGGTAGTGCCCGGGTTTCCGACAGGGATCCAGTCGCCGCCCGTAAGCCTTTGCTTAATAACGTATCCGCTCCTGCCTGCCAGCTCCCCGTCAAATGCACCCTCAATACCCACAGTAGTTCCTTCAACTCCCTGGTTCAGATAACCTAATGTACGTGCGGCCAGTTCACTGTGAGGATGGATACGATGGTTATTAAGCTGGGTTATAAGTCCCCCTTTATACTGGCCCTCCCTGAAAACAGGCAGGGCTTTCAGCCTCTTCAGGGTCTCATAATCGACATTCCGTTTAATGAGAAAATAGCGGTCACCCCTCTTTCTTGCCCCGGTCAGAACAGATTTCCAGCCTGCTGAAGATCTTTCTCCCAATATAGATGCCAGGCCCTCTGAAAGCCCGTTGATCCCCTCCGACCATGTTTGTGCAGACATGCCCGAACTGCGGGTATCCATATAGATGTTGTAATAAGGGACCGAGCTTGCCAGAATCCGACCATCCCAGGTAAGTATATCTCCTCTGTTGGCAGGAACCTCGGCCCCCTTGAAAATATATTTCTCTCCCAGAGCTGACCATTTATCCTTCTGTACGATCTGCAGCACCACTATCCGGGCCAGCAGGGCAATGACAAGAAGTACAATAACAAAATATACCACTCCGCTTCGCCATACTATGTCATCTCTGATAGTCATCCTTAGCCGTTATTTATCAACAACAAGTTTGAAGGGAGGTTCCTTCAGTTCCTCAAGCCCCAGATTCCTCTCCCTGACCATTCTGTAAACCTCCGACTGCCTGCTTACAGATATCAGTCTGGCAGAGGTCGAAAGGGATTCAGCCCTGAGATCAGAAACCTCAATGCTCAACGCCGCAGCTTCCCTGGTGATCCTCTCTGCATGAAAGCGGTTGCCGATGTAAAGAGCTCCCAGCAGGGTCAGAAAAAGGAAGAAGCCAAGATTCCTGAGCACTATCATGTCTGATACTAAGCTTCCGCTCAACAGGTCCTTCATAAATTTCCCCGTAGTTACCTTTTTCCCGGTGCTGTCATTATTCCTTGCCATTCTCAGATCTTTTCAGCAATTCTCAGCCGGGCACTTCGTGCCCTGTTATTTATTGCCAGCTCACTTATGGCCGGCGTAATGCTTTTTCTTGTTATCAGCCGGAAAGGAATTACAGTGTTCCCATAGAAGTCTTTTTCAATTGTACCATCGAAAGAACCCGTTTTCATAAAATTCTTAACCAGCCTGTCCTCAAGTGAGTGATATGTTATGACGACCAGTCTTCCACCACTGTTAAGCATGGCAAGAGCCTGAATGAGCATCTCCTTCAGGGCAGTGATCTCCTGATTTACCGCTATCCGCAGGGCCTGAAAAAGCCGGGCATAGAACTTATGAGGGTTTCTGACGGGAGCAAGCCCTCCGGCAGCTTCCATAAGGTCATTTACATTTTCTACAGGCTTCTCATTTCTCAGTTCAATAATCCTCCGTGCAATCTTTCGTGCGCCGGGCAATTCCCCGTATTCATAAAAAATAACTGCGAGCGACTCCTCATCCATGGTGTTAAGCAGTTGAGCGGCAGTTACCGGATTACCTCTGTTCATCCTCATATCAAGAGGGGCATTCTGCCTGAAAGTGAAGCCTCTCGACGGCTCGTCAAACTGATGAAAGGAAACACCCAGATCAGCCAAAAGCCCGTCAATGGCTTCAATACCATTATAGCGCAGGTTATTTGCCAGGAACCTGAAATTCTGGTTAATAAACAGAATCCTGTTATCATCCGGCACGTTCCTTTCTGCCTCTGCATCCTGGTCAAACGCTATCAGCCTGCCTGATGTAAGATGCTTCAGGATCTCCGCAGAGTGGCCCCCTCCACCGTAGGTTACATCAACATATATCCCGTCAGGCCGGATATTGAGCCCCTCTATGCTCTCGCCCAGTAATGCAGAAATGTGGTATACCATCTATCCTTCCGGCTCGTTAATATCTCTCCCCATAAGCTTCTCAGCCAGATTGGCAAAATCTCCCGGAAGCATATCAATCTTATCATACACAGGTGCTGCCCATATCTCAATCCTGCCGTCCTGGCCTGCAAGAACAACATCCCTCTCCGCCCCTATCAAGTCAAGAAGACGCTTGGGAATCAGCATCCTGTTGCTGTTATCGAGCATTATCTCGGCCGTTCCCTTGAAAAAATTCCGCAGGAACATGTTATGCTCACGGTTATAAGGATTGATCTTCTTCCTGATCTTCTCCAACTGACGGTTCCAGTCCTCGATTGAATAGAGCACAAGACAGTTCTCGAAGATGTCCCTGCGGACAACAAAATGATCCTGAGCCGCAGCAGGCATCTGCTTCTTGAATGCCATCGGAAGGATTATCCTTCCCTTAACATCCACCTTGCATGTATAATCGCCTATAAATGTGGCCATACGCCTGTTTTCTCTTAAAAACGCTAAAATTATATAAAAAATATCCACTTTACCCCACTTTGCTCCACTTTTTTCTATTTTTGTTGATAACTTTTCCACTATCAGCCAAACTCTTATGAGTTTTTTCAGGAATTTCCATGAGTAATCGGTTAAGAAATCCTGATTGATTGTGTGGTTTTTTAATAAATTTGTTTTCAAGGGATAAATAAAACAGGCCTCTGATGAATGAATTTGCAGGCAGTAAGGATGTGCTTCAGCTTGATGTTGAAAAGATTCTCTTTTCGAAAAATCCTTCTCTCCGTAAAAAGATCCCCCGATTTCTGGTTAGTTATCTGAAGCGCATAGTACATCAGGATGAGCTGAATGATTTTCTTCTTAATCACGGACATCTTTACGGGTCGGAGTTCATCAAAGCCGGTCTGGAGTATTTCAGGATCAGCTACAGGGTTTTCGGATCCGGGAACATTCCCTCAGGGGGCAGGTATATCTTTGTTTCGAATCACCCTCTGGGAGGGCTCGACGGACTTGTTTTCATATATGAGCTTTCGAAATATTACGACAACATAAAATTTCCTGTTAATGATATTCTCATGAATATCACCAATCTGACCGATATCTTTCTTCCTGTCAACAAACATGGCACTCAGGCGAGGGAAGCTGCCAGGCAGATTGAGGATGCTTATTCTTCAGAGGCCCAGATACTCTATTTCCCGGCCGGACTCTGTTCACGTAAGAAAAAAGGCGTAATCAAAGATCTTGAGTGGCACAAGAACTTCATTTCCAAGGCAGTTCATCATAAGAGGGATGTGGTTCCGGCTTTCTTCTCCGGAAGGAATTCGGACTTTTTCTATAATCTTTCCAATCTCAGGAATTTTTTGGGAATAAAGGCAAACTTTGAGATGCTCTATCTTCCCGATGAAATGTTTAAACAGAAAAGCAGGGAGATTATGCTCGTTTTCGGAGAAAAGATCCCCTGGCAGACATTTGACAGTAACAGGTCGCCTTCTGAATGGGCAGCATGGGTCAAATCAAAATCCTATGATCTGCAGAAGAATATTACTGTCTGATTTTCATAAAAAATATTACCTTACACACCATAATTTTTTACTGGATTATCGAATCTTACAAAAAAAGATTCTGAAATTTGCAGTTTTAAAGTATAAGCATGAAACCTATAGTGAATCCCTTGCCAAAGGATCAGATAATTGCAGAACTTACGAGGGATAAACTCCTTCGCCGTACAAATAACGGCAATAACGAAGTTTACATTTTCGACAATAATAATTCACCTGCCCTGATGCATGAGGTCGGCAGGATACGCGAGATCACTTTTCGTCATGCCGGTGGGGGAACAGGTAAGGAAATAGATATAGATGAGTTTGACACAGGAAAGGAAGATCCTCAGCGTCAGCTCATTGTATGGGATCCTGATAACAGGGAGATAATTGGAGGATACAGGTTTTATTATCCGCTGAAAGGATGTGCTGTATGTGATGTAACAAAACTGGCTTCGTCAATATACTTCCATTTCTCAGACAAATTTCTTTCAAAATATTGTCCCCACATGATGGAACTCGGACGTTCATTCGTCCATCCCGATTACCAGTCGCGAACAAGGGGGAGAAAGAGTCTTTTTGCCCTCGACAACCTTTGGGACGGTCTGGGTGCAATACTAATCGACAACCATCATCTCAGATATCTCTTCGGCAAAGTGACAATGTATACCCATTTCAATCAGAAGGCGAGGGACATGATTCTTTATTTCCTCAGACGCCATTTCAGCGACCCCGACAGGCTGGCTGTTCCGGTTGAGCCTGCACAGATAGACATACACGAGGAAGAGATGAAGAAACTCTTCACAGGCCGCAGGTACAGGGATAATTATAAAATCCTCTCCCGGGAGGTCAGAAATCTGGGTGAGACCATTCCTCCGCTTATCAATGCTTACATGAACCTCTCACCCACAATGAAGACCTTCGGAACCTTTATCAATCATAAATTCGGCAGTGTTGAAGAGACAGGCATAATGATCACCCTCAAGGATATATACGTGGAAAAGATCAACAGGCATCTCTCTTCCTACAAAAAAGACTTTGAGATAACATGGTTCTCTCCCGACACTCAGTAAGCCCTTATGTTTCTGCCCTCGATATAGTTAATGAAAGACTGGTTTGCCACCCTGTTTCCCCCCGGTGTGGGATAATTGCCGGTAAAATACCAGTCGCCCGTATGGCCGGGGCACGCCTCGTGAAGTGATTCTATCGACTGAAAAACTATTGCCACCCCGGAGTTTACTTCATCTGATTTCAGCATTTTGGATATCATATCTGAAATTTCTTCAGGGCAGAAAGGTTTATAGATCTCCTTAACAATGTTCCTTATTTCATTAACAGGCTTTAGGATCTCTTCTTTTGCTTCTTCATACAGCTCCATGACAAGCTTTTCACTGCCCTTCTCCTTTAAGAGTCCGATTGCCGCCCTGAAAGCTATCAGGTCGCCCAGTTTTGCCATATCTATGCCGTAACAATCGGGGTATCTTATCTGGGGTGATGAAGAAACAACCACAATCTTTCTGGGTTCAAGCCTGTCGAGTATCCGTATTATGCTTTTTTTAAGGGTAGTCCCCCTTACAATAGAATCATCAACAACCACCAGGTTATCAATACCTCTTCTGATAACACCATAGGTTACATCATAAACGTGCCCCACCAGGTCATCCCTGCTGCTGTCCTCGGTGATAAACGTCCTGAGCTTTACATCCTTCACGGCAATCTTCTCCACGCGGGGGCGCCGGTTCATGATCTTTTCAAGTTCTTCCCTCGAGAGTTCATGACCCCTGCTGATGATTATCTCAGTTTTCAGCCGGTTGATATAATCCTCTATGCCCTTAATCAGGCCATAAAAAGCACTTTCTGCCGTATTTGGAATGTACGACAGCACTGTATTGTCAAGGTCATAATCCACAGCCTTCAGAACGCTCCCTGCAAGCAGCTCACCCAGTTTTTTCCTTTCCCTGTAGATGTCTTTATCCGTACCTCTCGAAAAGTATATTCTCTCAAAAGAACATTTCCTGGGTTCTGTTTCCTCCCTTATCCTTTCAACAGAAGTCTCTCCCGAGGTCCTTATTATTATGGCAGATCCCGGAGGAATCTCCATTACATCTGCAGTTTTCACGTTAAATATTGTCTGTATGACCGGCCTCTCTGATGCGACAACAACTACCTCATCATCAACATAATAGAAGGCAGGCCTTATCCCGGCAGGGTCACGCATCACAAAAGCATCCCCGTGACCCACCATTCCGGCCATTGTGTAGCCTCCATCCCAGTTACGGCTGGCTTTTGCGAGTACGGTAACCAGGTCGATATTCTTCTCTATAAGGGGGGACACCTCTCTTTTTGAATAGCCCTGCTCCTTGAATATTCTGAACACTCTTTCATTCTCTTCATCAAGCCGGTGACCGATATTTTCGAGTATGGTTACCGTGTCGGAGAAATCGACCGGAGTCTGACCCAGCTCTACCAGGCTGCTGAATATCTCACTGACATTGGTCAGGTTGAAATTACCGGCCATAACGAGGTTTCGCGACCTCCAGTTGTTCTCCCTGCTGATGGGGTGAACGGTGTCGATGTTATAGTTCCCGTAAGTTCCGTATCTAAGGTGTCCCAGATATACATCGCACGCAAACGGCACGTTCTGCTTTATAAATTCCGGATCGTCAGGGTTGCAGTTTACTGCGCCCGTTATTTTAGCGATATCTTCATAAATCAGCCCGAATATTTCCTTCAGCGGATCGGGTTTGTTGGATCTCTGCCTGAAAATGTATCTGTTGCCTGGTGGCACCTGCATTTTTATCCCGGCAATCCCGGCACCGTCCTGTCCCCTGTTATGCTGTTTCTCCATCATGAGATACATCTTCTGTAATCCGTAATCCCATGAGCCGTATTTTTGGATATAGTATTCCAGCGGCCTGAGCAGTCTTAACATCGCTATGCCGCATTCGTGTTTTACTGGATCGCTCATTGTTATTTTTTGTTCAGTTCCTGAAGATTTATCACATCAGGGACCAGATAAGCATCACGGTAGACTCTGCGTATTGCTATCAGGTATTTTGTGGCCTCGGTTTTCGTTCTGAAGTCGCCAACCCTGACTTTATAATAACCCGGTGGGTCAAACTTAATGTATGAGGGTATGTCGGGGAATCTGCCGATAAATTCGGTTCTTGCCTTTGCAGACTCTTCACGTGCATTTCTTGTAGAACTGGCATATATCTGTATACGGTGGCCCTCGATGCCGTTTATCTTCCTGTGGAGGATATATCTGCTCAGAAGTGAATCAACCCCCGGGTCCTGGATAATATTAAGCCGGCCTGACTCCTGATATCTGTCTGGCCGGCTGAGAATTTCGGATGTTTTCATGAAGTCCTGTGCAGCACTCCTGGAAGAAAGGAATGAAAACAGAACTAAGAATATCATTACTAATCTTGGCATGTCATAAAAATAGCTAATCTTTTGCAAGTTCCTCCTCCAGTTCATCCGTCATTTCAAGGTTATGATACACATTCTGAATATCATCATCATCTTCAAGTACTTCGATAAAACGGAGTACTTTCTTGGCCGTTTCAAGATCAAGCTTCTTCGTGTCATTTGGGATTCTCTCCAGTCGTGCTTCTTCCGGCTCAATTCCCAGTTCATTCAGTTTACGGTTTACGTTGCCGAAATCTTCCATTGCGCAAGTGATCGTTATCGTGTCCCCATCAATTTCGAAATACTCCGATCCTGCATCAATCATCTCCAGTTCCAGCTCCTCGGGCGACAATCCGTCATTTTTTATCGTAAAGATCCCCTTCCTTTCAAACAGGAAACTGAGTGATCCGTTTGTTCCGAGGCTGCCTCCGTGCTTGTTAAAGGCAGCCCTTACGGCAGCAACTGTCCTGTTATTGTTATCGGTGAGACATTCGACAAAAACCGCTACGCCTCCGGGTGCAATTCCTTCAAAAGTTGTTTCAATGAAGCTCTCCGCATCGTCTCCCGTCGCCTTTTTTATTGCTCTCTCTATATTATCCTTGGGCATATTGGCCCCCTTGGCGTTCTGTACCGCCAGCCTCAGCCTTGCATTGGAGTCAGGGTCACCCCCACCTTCCTTAGCTGCAATAATGATCTCCTTGATAACCTTGGTGAAGATCTTGCCTCTTTTAGCATCAAGTGCACCTTTCTTCCTCTTAATGGTCGACCATTTGCTATGACCTGACATATGACCTGTTTGAGTTTGGATTTATGCTGTAAAATTAAATATTTCTTTAATACCTCAATCATACTTTATACTTTTGTGGCTGTAATAGAAAGACAGAAGAAAGAAGACAGAAGACAGAAGACAGAAGACGGAAGACAGAAGACAGAAGACGGAAGACAGATGACGGAAGACGGAAGACGGAAGACAGAAGACGGAAGACAGATGACGGAAGACGGAAGACGGAAGAAAGTTGGCAGTAGCAGTTGGCCAGCCTTCGCTGAAGCTACGGCTGACAAAGCAGTTGGCATCGATAATTACTTCGGGCTTCGGTTCCGCTGTCGCGGAATCTCCGCTTGGCTCCGGTCTCCGGGCTTCCCTGCCCGACTGACTGCGTCAGCGGTCAGGCGGGGGGCTTCGGGCTTCGGTCTTTTTGGCAGGAAGCATGGGGTAAAAGTAATATGACAAATAAGAAAGTATATATAGAGACTTATGGTTGTCAGATGAATGTTGCTGACAGCGAAGTTGTTGCATCAGTTCTGAAGGATTCCGGTTATCAGCATACTGACAAGATTGATGAAGCCGGGCTTATACTGATAAATACCTGCTCAATAAGGGAAAATGCCGAGCAAAGAATATGGAGGCGCCTCAGGTCGCTTAACTACCTGAAGAAAAAGAACCGAAACCTGATTATCGGACTGATAGGTTGTATGGCTGAAAGACTTAAGGAGCAGATAATTGAGAAAGAGAAGCTTGTGGATATGGTGATCGGGCCCGATGCTTACAGACAGATCGCTAACTTCATAAAAGAGGCCGAGGAAGGGCATAAGACAGTAAATATCCTGCTTTCGCACGAAGAGACTTATGCCGATATTTCACCTGTCCGTCTGACCCCTGCCGGTGTTTCGGCCTTTGTCAGTATAATGAGAGGTTGCAACAACATGTGCGCCTATTGTGTTGTGCCCTATGTGAGGGGTGCAGAAAGAAGCCGCGACCCGGGATCAATAGGCGGAGAGGTCAGGGATCTCATCGGAAAGGGCTATCGCGAGGTTACGCTTATCGGGCAGAATGTCAATTCGTATAACCATAGTGTGTACGGGAAAGAGATCAGATTCCCCGATCTTCTGAGAATGGTTGCAATGATCGATCCCCGGCTCAGGGTAAGATTTTCAACGAGCCATCCCAAAGATCTCTCCGATGAACTGCTTTATACAATGGCAGAACATGAAAATATCTGCAGGCATATTCATCTGCCGGCCCAGAGCGGAAGCAACAGGATCCTGCAACTGATGAACCGCGATTACACGAGGGAATGGTATATGGAAAGGATAAAATCTGTCAGGAAGATCTTACCTGATTGTGCCCTGTCGACTGATATGATTGCAGGATTCTGCACAGAGACTGAAGAAGACCATCAGGATTCATTATCGCTTATGGAGTGGGCGTGTTTCGATTTTGCCTATATGTTCAGATACAGTGAAAGGCCCGGCACAAAAGCTGCCGGGAAATATCCCGATAACGTACCGGAGGATATAAAGAGCCGCCGCCTGGATGAGATCATTGCCCTGCAGAACAGGCTTTCTGCCATATCAAAGCAAAACGATATTGGCAAACTTTTTGAGGTACTTGTTGAGGGATTCTCAAAAAGGTCAGCCGACTTTTTGTCAGGACGCACATCGCAGAACAAGGTTGTTGTGTTTCCGGGGGAAGACAGAAAGAAGGCTGATTACGTTCAGGTTAAAATTGAGCGGTGTACCTCTGCAACCCTCATCGGTAAAATCATTTAACAGGGTGCCGTGCACTTAATTCAATATTTATGACTAACTTGCAAAACAAAAAAGCTGATAAAAATGAAAATAAGGTTTCTAATAATTCTTTCTGTTTCCCTGCTTATCACCCTGCCTTCTGCCGCACAGAGAAGTGATAAAAAGATAAGGGTCACCGGCAAGGTGGTTGATGCCAATAATACCCCCGTGGCCGGAGCTGTGATTGTTGTGGATAACATAAAAACAAATATCGTCACAAACGCAAGGGGTGTCTACAGGATTAAGGTGAGCCCATCGGCATACAGAATTGGCATATCAACAATCGGCAACGAGGTTATGCAGGAAGCAATCGACGGAAGACCGGTCATTGATTTCACTCTTGAGACTGCCTTTACGTCGGTGCGCGAGCGACCATCAGAGCCAATATTGGATGCAGATGAAGAGATAAATGTTGGGTATGGTACATTAAAAAGACGGAATCTGACCCATCAGGTAGGAAGGATCGACGGCAGAGACCAGAAATATGCTTCTTACAATTCCATTTACGATATGATCCGGGGCGAGGTTGCCGGAGTCAAGGTAGAAGGTAAAAAGATTACGATACAGGGGGCAAGCTCTCTTATACTGGGAACTGATCCCCTCCTTGTGGTGGATGGTGTGCCGGTGAACACCATTGATGACATTATGCCACAGATGGTAAGCTCGATAGAGGTGCTCAAGGGCGCTGCCGCATCGATATACGGGTCAAGGGGTGCAAACGGTGTTCTCCTGATCTCTCTTAAGAAAGCCCCCGCTATCCAGAAGTGATTCAGAAGGCTGTTATTCTTTTCTGATACAGATACCCAGTTCACTAAGCTGCTCTTCCGATATTACGGAGGGTGTGTCGAGCATTATATCCCTGCCGGAATTATTTTTCGGGAAAGCAATAAAGTCCCGAATTGAATCCTGGCCACCGAACATGGCCACCCATCTGTCAAATCCAAACGCTATGCCTCCGTGCGGGGGAGCCCCGTATCTGAAGGCATTGAGGAGGAACCCAAATTGTTCTTCGGCTTCTTTTTCACTCATACCTAACACTTTGAACATCTTCTTCTGCACTCCGGCATCATGAATTCTTACCGATCCCCCTCCTATTTCCACTCCATTTATTACCAGGTCGTATGCATTGGCCCTCACTGCGGCCGGATCGCTTTCCAAAAGCTCAATATCTTCAGATTTTGGGGAAGTGAACGGGTGATGCATCGCGTAAAACCTCTTCGTCTCATCATCCCATTCCAGAAGTGGGAAATCAACCACCCATAGCGGAGAAAAGGTTCCTTTGTGCCTTAATCCAAGCCTGTTTCCCATCTCAAGACGCAACTCTGAGAGTGCAGAAAGGGTTTTCTTCCTCCCTCCTGCCAGAATGAGGATAAGGTCTCCCGGACTTGCATTCATCATCCCTGCGCATCTCCCGAGATCCTCCTGAGAAAAGAATTTATCTGCCGGCGATTTGAAAGTCCCGTCACTGTTAAATTTGATATAAACTAGTCCTGATGCTCCTATCTGTGGTTTTTTCACAAACTCTGCAAGTTCATCTGTCTGCTTACGGGAGTATCCAGAACAGTGTTCAGCATTTATCCCTCCGATGTATTCTGCTCTGTCAAATACCTGGAATCCTTTTCCTCTGACAATCGCCGTAAGATCCGTGATCTTCATTTCATACCGTATATCGGGCTTGTCTGTTCCATAAGCCTCAATAGCCTCAGCCCAAGGCATTTTTATAAAAGGTTCGCTGAATTCAATACTTTTTATCTGCCTGAAGAGGTGTTTTGCCAGTCCTTCAAAGGTGCTGAGGATCTCGTCGCGGTCAGCAAACGACATCTCGCAATCTATCTGTGTGAACTCCGGCTGCCTGTCAGACCTCAGGTCCTCATCCCTGAAACATTTTACGATCTGATAGTACCTGTCAAAACCCGAGACCATTAGCAGCTGTTTGAGGGTCTGGGGCGATTGCGGCAGAGCGTAGAAGGTTCCGGACTGCATACGCGAGGGAACTACAAAGTCGCGTGCCCCCTCGGGAGTGGCCTTGATCAGAACAGGAGTCTCAACTTCAATAAATCCCTTATCATCCATATACATGCGGACCTCCCGGGATACCCTGTGACGAAGGATTATGTTGTCCCTGACACATCTTCTTCTCAGATCGAGGTAACGATATTTCATCCTCAGCTCCTCCCCGCCGTCAGTATCATCCTCAATTGTAAATGGTGGCAGGTCACTCTTATTCAGAATAGTGAACTCATTAACGACTATTTCTATCTCTCCCGTGGGTAATTTCAGGTTCTTATTGCTGCGTTCCTCTACCCTTCCTTCTGCCTGTATAACGAACTCCCTGCCCAGTTTTCTTGCCCTCTCACACAAAACGGTATTGATCTCCAGGTTGAAGACCAGCTGTGTGATCCCATAACGGTCCCGGAGGTCGATAAATGTCATTCCGCCGAGATCCCTGGATCTCTGGACCCATCCGCAAAGTGTTACATTTATTCCAGTGTCTTTTATTTCTAGCTCACCGCAGGTATGTGTCCGGTACATATTGTTTTCTTTGAGTTTCAGACAAAAATAACAAATTAATATGTTACATTTAACTGAAAATTTAAACCCTTAAATAATTAACTTAATCAAGATCATCAACCGGTCTTGGCAGGCTTAAGAAACCATTTATGGAAAGAGTCCGCCTTCAGGAAATATTCGTTCACCCGGCTTTCGTTGGCTTTTTTTTGTGGATTATTCTTATAATTCTCATCCCTGGTCCTTTTAAGAAATATAAAATAATTCAGATCTCTGATGATCTTAGTTCGGAAAATACATTTTTATTCTACAGTGATCTTGATAATGACGGGTACAGTGAGAAAATCTCAGTTGATCTGTCCGATGCCGGGCAGACCAAAATATTGATATACAAAGAGGATCTGATCGTTGAACAATATAATATCAGGCATCACACACCGGGAAAAGCCAGCATACTGACCAATGATATGGATAATGACAATAGCAGTGAGTTATTTGTTTTCACTGTAAATGGAGACTCCATTTACCTCAACATCATCGATCCCCTTAAAAACAAAAAGATACTTCTTTCAGGCAGATTCATCGATCTGCGCAACAGGAACGTGGCCACCGATGAAATACCGGAAGCAATACCTCTGGAATTGATTAATGTACCCGGAAAGGGAACCAGGGATCTTTTATTCAGAATCAATACGGGTTTCAGCAAACATCCCAGGAATGTTTACCGCTATGATATTGAAAATGATTCTCTTTCTAAATCTCCTTTAAGCGGGGCAACAATTACAGGTTGTATTATCCATGACCTTGATGATGACGGAATACCTGAAATAATTCCCCAGACTGATGCTACCGGAAATCTGGGTGAAGATTTCCCCTTCTCCGATCAGTTTACATGGCTGATGGTGCTTAACAGCAATCTTGAGTTTATTTTTCAGCCTTTCAGGCTCGGCAGATATCCTTCCAGACTGAGGACTATCCCCGTTGAAACAACAGGAGGACCAGGTCTTGTAGTATTCAATGATCATTTCGGAACCGATACGGCAGGATCATCACTGAGGTTATATGATCTTAACGGGAAAAAGCTCCGGGAGCTCTTCATAAATGATTACGAAAGACTTCATTCAGAGATCTTTGTGAATTATGATAAAGAGAGGACAACATTTTTCTTCCTTAAGGACCGCACTACTCTGGTGGAAGAACTGGATCACAACCTGGTCACGGTAACGACCTTTAACATTCCCCCCGTAGGATCGGTGAAGCCACTGGCCGTTTTCGATGCAGATGGCGACGGACGCAATGAGTATATCTTTTCAGGCATGGAATCCGGATCGCTGGTGATAACCCGCGATAATTTCCACAATCCGATGGTATTCAGTTTCAGCCGCGGATCGGTGGATGCACTAGTTACCCCCGTTCTCAGAGGTGATGCCGCACCACTTATTTGCGTTGATTATAATGGTTACACGGGTTATATACAATATGGAAAGAACCCCCTGTTCTATTTCAAATACCCTTTTTATGCCACCATCTACCTGGCTCTTTTGCTGATGCTGACACTGATTTACCGGTTGCAAAAATACCGTGCAAATCTGAAGCTGAAAACAGAAAGGCAGATTGCAGACCTTCAGATGAAGGCTATCAGGAATCAAATTGATCCGCATTTTACGATGAACGTGCTGAACTCAATCGGAGGACTTTACGCCACCGAAAAAGACCGGCAAAAGGCTGATTATCTTTTTGGAAAGTATGCCCGGCTGATCAGGCAGACAGTGATAAGTTCTGACAGGATTATCGTCACAATCGCTGAAGAGATAGAGTTTGTCAGGGATTATCTTGATATTGAACGCTTAAGATTCAACGATTCGTTCAGCTATGAGATTGATATTAACGATGATGTTGAAAAGCATGCGTATATACCCCGTATGCTGATACACACATTTGCTGAAAATGCCGTAAAATATGGTATCAGAAAAAGACCGGCGGGCGGATTAATCAGGGTAGCACTTCAAAACCATGACGGAAAATGCCTGATCATAATCGAAGATAACGGCCCCGGACTTGGGGACAGGTTCTCTTGTCCGGAAGGAACAGGCAAAGGGTTGCGTATCGTTGATGAGATGACTGATCTTTACTACAGACTTGAGAAGAAACAGATCAACTGGACACTGGAGAATATAACCGGTCGGGGGAATATTATCCTTGGAGCCAGAGCAATAATAGAACTGGATTGACATCCGGCTTTGTGGAACCACTCCGTGGTTCTCTGTTATTTTTATAAATTTGCCTCAATCAACCTGAAATGGAGAAGCGGAATCCTGACGAACAATTCATGCGGGCAGCCATTGCCGAGGCGATGAAGGCATCTGACAAACAGGAGGTTCCGGTTGGCGCTGTTGTGGTGTGCAACGATATTATTATTGCCCGGGCTCATAATCTTACCGAGACACTCAGGGACCCCACTGCCCATGCCGAAATGCAGGCTATTACCGCCGCAACTGATTATCTCGGGGGAAAGTATCTTACAGACTGTTCAATCTATGTAACAATAGAGCCATGCGCCATGTGCGCCGGTGCCATGGGCTGGAGCCAGGTTTCTGAGCTCATTTATGGGGCTGATGATGAAAAAAAAGGATATAACAGGATCAAAGGTTCCATCCTTCACCCAAAAACAAATGTCCGAAAAGGTATACTTGAGAAAGAATGCGGAAATCTGATGCGGGAATTCTTCAGAAAAAGGAGATGAGATAACAAAATAAACAGAGGATTACCCGAAGGATACACAGAGCAAATGAATTTTTAAAGTCATCAAGGTTTTTTGGAAAATTTGGATTAAGTTTACGAAAAAGAGCCGGAATGACCTTTAATAACAGCAAAACCATTATCAGTCAGAGAATTAAGCTTTTTGCAGCAACGGTCCTGTTCCTTGCATTTATTGTCCTGACATATGTGGCAAAGATCATCCCCTATCCGCTTTTCGGAATGAGCGAAACAGCATGGACACTGATCCTTACCGCTATCTATTTTCTGATCCTGTTGTACCCGACACTCCTGAATTATCAGTATGTCTCTTATTCTGACGATGGAGATAAAATAGTTGTAAGGTACTTCTCCTCAGGTATTCTTGGGGGCAGAAAAAACTCCATTGAAATAGGTAAAAAGAGCCTTTCAGGTTACAGGGTTGAATCAAAGCTGTTTGGATTAAAACAGAGCCTGACGCTCTTTCAGAAACTGAAAGAGGGAGTGGCCAAATACCCCCCGGTATATATAAGTGCTCTAAGCAGGGAAGAGAAGGAAAAAATCCTGATCTCTCTCAACAAACATGCTCCAAAAGCTTGAAGGTTATCATTCATTATTATGAGTTTAATCATTTTTAGTGTTTAAACCTTCATTCAACTTTGAGTTTTTATTTATTCATTATTAACTTAAAAATCACTATAATGAATGTCGACAGGATTATGAACAACCTCGAGAAGAAGCATCCCGGCGAGGTTGAGTATCTACAGGCAGTCAGGGAGGTTCTCGAATCTATCGAAGAAGTTTATAACGATAATCCCCAGTTCGAATCAGCAAACATCATCGAAAGGATCATCGAACCGGATCGTGTTATCATCTTTAAAGTTCCCTGGGTGGATGATGAAGGCAATGTTAAGGTTAATCTGGGTTACCGGGTCCAGTTCAATAATGCAATCGGTCCATATAAAGGGGGGCTGCGCTTTCACCCCAGTGTGAACCTTTCTATTCTGAAATTCCTGGGCTTTGAGCAGATCTTCAAGAATGCCCTTACAACCCTTCCGATGGGTGGCGCCAAAGGGGGTTCAGATTTTGATGCAAAAGGGAAATCGAGTGCCGAGATAATGAGATTCTGCCAGTCGTATATGCTTGAACTCTGGAAGTATATCGGCCCCGAGACTGATGTGCCGGCCGGTGATATAGGCGTCGGCGGTCGCGAGGTGGGTTTCCTGTACGGCATGTATAAGAGACTGAAGGGCGATCATACAGGAGTGCTTACCGGAAAAGGTAGTAACTGGGGAGGTTCCCTTATACGGCCTGAGGCAACAGGCTTCGGCTGTGTCTATTTTGCAAATGAGATGCTCGCTACCCGCGGGGAAACAATTAAGGGCAAGCGAATAGCAATAAGTGGGTTCGGCAATGTGGCATGGGGTGCCGCCACCAAAGCAACCGAGCTGGGAGGAAAAGTGGTAACGCTCTCGGGACCTGATGGTTACATTTACGATCCCGAGGGTGTGTCAGGAAGGAAAATTGATTTCATGCTCCAACTGCGGGCTTCAAATGAGGATATTGTCAAACCCTATTCCTATGCCTTTGAAGGCGTGGAGTTTCACGAAGGAAAGAGGCCATGGGAGGTTAAGACCGATATCGCCCTGCCTTGCGCCACCCAGAATGAACTGGATGGTCGGGACGCCCAGACCCTCATAAATAACGGTTGTATATGTGTATGCGAAGGTGCTAACATGCCCAGCACTCCCGAGGCAATTGAACTCTTCCACAAGAACGGTCTGCTCTTCTCACCCGGTAAAGCTTCAAATGCCGGCGGTGTGGCAACATCAGGACTGGAGATGACACAGAACGCCATGAAGCTCAGATGGGGAAGCGACGAGGTTGATAAAAGACTCCACGAGATAATGCGTAATATACATGCACAGTGCGTGAAATACGGGAAACGCGATAACGGTTATGTGGATTATGTCAGGGGAGCAAATATAGCCGGATTCCTGAAAGTCGCCAATTCAATGCTCGACATGGGAGTGATTTAGGCTCCGCTGTAATTATTTAGCGGGTGCCTTATAGTTGAGATTTTCCATACATTTTTATCTTAACCCTATCCCCTGCCCTTCCCCTTAATCCCAGGGGGAAGGGAGTATTTTCATTTTGTCAAATGTATTCCCTCCCCTTATCGTTTAAGGGGAGGGTCAGGGAGGGGTTGAGAAACACAAAAGAATAAAAACTCATGCTTTTATTCCAACCCTTTTTTTATATATTTGGATGTCTCAATTCTTAGTGCTATGCCTGACATTTCCCTAAAGCATAAAATTGCTCTCGGGCTTATACCGAGAATCGGCGATATCAATGCCCGTAAGCTTGTTTCATTTTTCGGAGATGTGGAAGCCATTTTCAAAGAACCCTACAGGAACCTGATCAAAATCCCCGGTATAGGAGACGGGATTGCAAGGTACATCAGTGGCAGGACATATCTTGCACAGGCTGAGAAGGAGGCTGAATACGTGGAAAAAAGCAATGTCAGGACTTACTTCTACCTTGATGCCGACTATCCGTTCAGGCTAAGGCAGTGCGACGACTCCCCCGTGGTATTCTTTTTTAAGGGGACCTGCGATCTGAACTCATCAAAGATCCTGAGTGTTGTCGGTACAAGAAATGCAACCTCAAGGGGCAGGGAGATATGCGAAAAGATAATTGCGGAGCTCGGGTCAGGTCATCCGGATATTATTATTGTAAGCGGATTAGCCTATGGTATTGACATTACGGCGCATAAAGCAGCCCTGGCAAAAAATATACAGACCATTGGTGTATTGGGGCACGGTTTTAAGACTATGTATCCCTCCGTTCACAGGTCAATTGCCGCCTCAATGCTAAAAAACGGCGGTCTGCTGACTGATTTTTCTTCGGACACCCTGCCCGAGAGAAACAATTTCATTAAAAGAAACAGGATAATTGCGGGAATCTCAGATGCAACACTTATAGTCGAATCAGGTATTACCGGAGGGGCTCTTATTACAGCCGATATAGCCGGATCCTATAACCGCGACGTTTTTGCTCTCCCCGGCAGACCCGATGATCAGTGGTCGGCAGGCTGTAATAGCCTGATAAAGAATAATAAAGCTGCACTTGTTGAATCTGCAGGCGATATCGAATATGGCCTTGGCTGGCAGCCCGAAAAAACTAAGCCTGTTATACAGAGAACTCTTTTCTCCGACCTTAGCGATTCAGAGAAACAGATCTACGAACTCGTGGCAAAAGAGGGAGACCTGACTATTGACGATATATGCAGAACCCTCAATATTCCGGTAAATAAATTATCATCATTGCTTCTTCAGATGGAATTCAAAGGTATGATCAGATGCTATCCCGGCAATCTCTATCGTGTATGAAATAGGGAGACTTGCCCCTAAATTCCGCTAATGCGGAACTTAAATTATTATGCGCAATTAATCTACCCTTCAATACCTTTGCTTAACTATCCGACTAAAATCCTAATTCCGCTCCCGAATGTGCGTGATTGTCTCGCTTCTTCCGTTTTACGGAACTTCGTCGCTTTGCTCCTTCGGCTCCGCTAAAATCCGAATTTTTCTTATATTTATCCTTCTAAAAAAATTAACCTTTAAACTATGGATCCCAGAGTACAACAATTCATGGCCATGATAAAAGCCAAAAACCCGGGTGAGGATGAGTTTCACCAGGCAGTTCAGGAAGTTGCTGAATCTCTTATTCCTTTTATTGAAGAGAATCCCAGGTATAAGCACGCTAAAATACTCGAAAGAATTGCCGAGCCTGAGCGCACTATAATTTTCAGGGTTCCCTGGCTCGACGATAAAGGAGAGATACAGATTAACCGGGGCTTCAGGATAGAGATGAATTCAGCCATCGGTCCCTACAAGGGAGGTATAAGGTTCCATCCCACCGTTAATCTGGGCATACTAAAATTCCTTGCTTTTGAGCAGGTATTCAAGAACAGTCTTACAACACTTCCCATGGGAGGTGCAAAAGGAGGTTCTGATTTCGATCCTAAAGGCAAAACTGACAATGAAGTAATGAGGTTCTGCCAGAGTTTTATGAGTGAGCTGTTCAGGCATATTGGACCCGACACCGACGTGCCGGCCGGTGATATAGGTGTGGGCGGCCGTGAGATCGGGTACCTGTTCGGACAGTATAAAAGGCTCAGGAACGAATTCACCGGCGTACTTACCGGTAAAGGAATTGAATGGGGGGGTTCCCTGATCAGGCCCGAAGCCACAGGGTACGGAGCCACCTATTTTGCCGAGGAAATGCTTGCAACAAGGGGGGAGTCACTAAAGGACAAAACAGTCTGTATATCAGGATCAGGAAATGTAGCTCAGTTTGCAACCGAAAAGGTTACAGAGCTGGGAGGAAAAGTGGTAACACTCTCCGACTCAAATGGATTTATATATGATCCCAGGGGAATTGATGAGGAGAAGCTTAAGTACGTGATGGAGCTTAAGAATGTAAAAAGAGGCAGAATAAAAGAGTATGCCGGGAAATACAATGTCGAGTATTTTGAGGGTAAAAGGCCATGGATGATCAAGTGTGATATTGCAATGCCGAATGCGACACAGAACGAGATAAACGGAGATGAGGCGGGGCTGCTTGTTAAGAATGGCTGCATGTGCGTCTCCGAGGGTGCAAACATGCCTTCCACACTCGAGGCTGTGGAGGTATTCTTAAATGCCGGTATCCTCTATGGTCCGGGCAAGGCAGCCAATGCAGGCGGCGTTGCCACATCAGGGCTCGAAATGACGCAGAACTCCATGAGGCTGCCATGGTCGCGCGAGGAGGTCGACAACAGGCTTCGCACAATAATGAAGAATATCCATGATACCTGTGTGAAGTATGGCAAAAAAGAAGGCGGTTTTGTCAATTATGTCGATGGCGCCAATATAGGAGGCTTTGTTAAGGTCGCCAACGCCATGATCGCCCAGGGAGTTGTGTGATGCAACTGATTGACACCCATACACACCTGTATCTTCCCGAATTTGATGAGGACAGGGATGAGGTTATAGCGAGAGCTGTCAGCAACGGCGTCTTAAAGCTCCTCATGCCTAACATCGACGTGCATTCAATAAGGGCTATGATAGCTGCAAAAGAAAGATACTCAGGAATATGTCTCCCAATGGCCGGACTGCACCCTGTATCGGTTAAGAATGATTATCGTGAACAGCTCGATAGTATCCTGAATCTTTTCTCGGAATTCTCTTTTGTGGCAGTTGGGGAGATCGGCATTGATCTCTACTGGGATAAAACCTGGCTCAGGGAGCAGATAACTGCATTCAGGGAACAGGTAGTTTTCGCGATAAAATATGATCTTCCGGTTGTGATTCACTCAAGGGAATCCATCCATGAGATCTTCAGGGTGCTGGAGGAGTTTAAGGGCGAAAAGATCAGGGGTGTGTTCCACGCATTCTCGGGTGACATCAGAGACGCTGAAAAAGCTGTCAATATGGGCTTTATGATAGGCATTGGAGGAGTGATCACCTTTAAAAATTCCGGTCTGGGTGAGATTGTAAGGGCAGTGGGGCCTGACCATATTGTTCTTGAAACGGATTCTCCGTATCTTGCTCCTGTCCCTTACAGGGGAAAAAGGAATGAAAGCTCATGGCTTCCACTGATAAACAGAAATTTAGCCGGGATACTTGAAAAGGGGGAAGAAGAGACCGCATCCATTACATACTCCAATTCAGTTGACCTGTTCAGATTATGAAACGCGATAAAGAGATCTCAATACTGCTGATTTACACGGGAGGCACCATAGGCATGGTTCATGACCCTGTTACAGGATCGCTTGTTCCAATCGACTTCAGTCATATTTCCGATCATGTTCCCGAGCTCGGAAGGTTTGGATATAAGCTGGGAGCCGTCTCTTTTGACCCGGTAAAGGATTCTTCAAATATCGACCCGGCAATCTGGGTTAAGATAGCTGAAGCTATCGAGGCGAACTACGGGGAATATGACGGATTTGTTGTTCTCCATGGCACTGATACAATGGCATACTCGGCTTCGGCAATGAGTTTTATGCTTGAAGGACTTACCAAACCGGTAATATTTACAGGATCACAGCTCCCGATCGGTCTTCTGAGAACAGACGGGCGAGAGAATCTGATTACGGCAATTGAGATCGCAGCCACTCAGCATAACGACAGGCCTGCAGTTCCCGAAGTTTGCATATATTTTGACAATAAACTTACCCGTGGCAACCGAACAACAAAGTTCAGCGCAGAACATCTTAATGCTTTCGGCTCACCCAATTGCCCTCCCCTTGCTGAAGCCGGTCTTCATATTAAATTCAATTATAATTTAATTCGATATCCTGCTGCCGAACAGGAACTTAAGGTTCGTAAAAAGTTCGACAACAATGTTGCGATACTGAAGATCTTCCCCGGCATCAACAGGAATCTCGTGGAGGCTGTATTAAACACAAAGGATTTACGCGGGATCATAATCGAGACTTTCGGCTCAGGCAATGCGCCCACCTATCCGTGGTTCATTGATGAATTAAGGGCGTTTATTGCTAAGGGAGGTATAATTTTCAATGTCACACAATGTCATGGAGGAACTGTGGAGATGGGTCTCTATGAAACGAGCCGGGCCATGTTGTCTGCCGGTGTGATAAGCGGCAGGGACATCACATCGGAAGCATCGGTTACCAAGCTTATGCATCTGCTCGGCAACTGCCCGGTCAGGGATGAGATAATCAGGTGTCTGGGCATTTCGATGGCCGGAGAGATAACCGCATAAAACATTTTTAAAAATAATTTTGTATTTTGCGCGGCCTTCAGGAATGGCCGTATCTTATCAGGAGAGATGCAGGAGTGGCTTAACTGGCACGCCTGGAAAGCGTGTGTACCTCAAAAGGGTACCGGGGGTTCGAATCCCCCTCTCTCCGCAACGCTTAAATTACTCCCGACAGTCCTGAGGCTGTCGGGATTTTTATTTCTCAGATGGACGACCCGGGTTTACCTGTGTGAGGACATCTGAGAAATAAAAAGACATTATGAGCGGAGCGAATAATGGAGTAATTTGGCGTTGCTGGGCCCCCCCTCAGGGATCAACGCAGTTAATCCCCTGATTGCGGATTGATCACTTCTTCGGAGTGATTGCTATCAATATATGATTATCATCCTCGCTGATCGAAGCGGCCAGCTTTTCCAATTCCGCTTTCCTCTGCGGGTTCTTTACCTCACTGTCCCGGAATTCACCATCCGACATATGTTTCTTAAAAGACAGAGCGTCTGTCCATGAATAGATCACACCGTCACACACAAATTTCGGCTCTACATTTACTCCGCCGGAGATATCGTCTTTTAAAAGGATCTTAGAGTCAAAGAACCGCTCCTCTTCTGTTTTCTTGTCATAAACTATCCATTTGCCGGACTGCTGATAATAATACCTGTAAAACAGA
>CAZWFL010000031.1:0-41761 GCA_964633195.1 uncultured Rikenellaceae bacterium
GTAAAAAAGAGCATCTTGATATTTTTCTGGATGGATGCCGGCGGGCCGTAGATGTGGCCAAACGTGTAAATGCCAAATGGATGACTGTGGTTCCGGGTGCATTTGAGCGCAGATTACCCATCGGAATTCAGGATGCCAATGTTATTGAAGTGTTACGCCGCGGAGCAGAAATTCTTGAACCGCATGGTCTTGTTATGGTGCTGGAGCCGCTTTCAGATTCGCCGGATTTGTATTTGCAAACGTCAGATCAGACCTATATGATTTGCAAAGCGGTGAACAGCCCGGCATGCAAAATCCTGTACGATATTTACCACCTTCAGAAAACCGAAGGGCACCTGATTCGTAACATCGAGCTTACGTGGGATGAAATTGCCTATTTCCAGGTGGGTGATAATCCGGGAAGAAAAGAACCCACAACGGGCGAAATCAATTACAAAAATGTATTTAAATACATCTATGACAGAGGTTACAGAGATGTTGTCGGAATGGAACACGGAAACTCAATGCCCGGGGCCGAAGGTGAAAAAGCTCTGATAAAGGCATATCGCGAAGTGGATTCATTTTAGGCGTAATGATTTGAGATATTGAACACTTTCTTCAGCCCACTCTTCTTCTTTGATAATTGTCTCTTCAATACTCTTCTCCGGCGTAGTCCATAATTCCAGGATTGCTGAAAGGCACCGGGAATAATGATCAATATTCCTGAGCAAGCCAGGGATATTAAGCATCCCTTTCCCGGCCGGGCATCCTTCTATTACAAAGCCCATTTTATGGCTGACACGGTGTATTGTGAAATCCTTTACGTGAAGATTAATCGTGTAAGGGACAAGTATTTCCGATACTGTTTCGAAGCCTTCACCGGCGCCCATTGAATTGACCGAGTCGAGGCAAATCCCGACAATTTCGGGATCGGTTTCGAGGATTATCTTTTCGAATTCTCTTGCTTTAAACCGGTCGTGGTTTTCAATTGCCAGTTTGATGTTTCTTTTTCTGAATTCCGGGACCAGGTCCCGTATCACCAATATTACTGACTTAAGATCAGGTTCGTAATCCGCTGTGTCAATAACCATCCGCAGTATAGGAGATCCGAGGACCTCAGCGGCTTCGAGGCACCTCATAGTATGTGCCGGGATAAGCCCTCTGCCACCCATTTCTAATGAGATGCCTTTGCCCGAGGCATATTGCTTCAGTTCATTAAGTTCAAAGTGCGTCAGCCTTTCAAGAGGGAGGTTATCTGCAATCTGAACAATGCTTACACTGAATTCAGAGGCTTTGTCAATGAGTCCGTATGCTGAAAGTGGATTCGCAGGTATTGAGCCGGGCACTCCGACAGCCCAGGTGTACGTGTATGAACTGATTCCTAATTGCATTACCGGTACATATAATTGAAATGAAACAGGTTCAGGGGATAGGTTTCAAGGTTTCAGAGTTTCAAGGTTTCAGGGTTTGGCTTCGCCGAGCTCGGCTTCGCCTCGGTTCAAAGTTTGGCTTTGCTTCGGTTCAGATTTTCAATGTTTTATGGCAATAATCCGGGTTCTTTGAAACCTTTTGATGCATCGTCAAGAACAAGGATCCAGTCGTTTCCCCTGCCATTGGAGGGCGGGGTGAATCTTCTTGTGCCTGTTCCGGGGAACGTATCAATCAGTGTTGATTCTCCATTTTTGGGGTTGAACCAGTAGGCTGTGACTGATTTTGCACCGATCCTGTCGGATATAACCTCTGCCGACCAGCCTGTCGGGAAGTATATAAATGCGTATCCATCCCCTCTTGTTGCAACAACGTAATCTGTCTCAGGGAAGTAGGCAGGTGCAATCAGTGTCTGGTCAGGCACTCTCGATAAAAAGGGCCTGGATTCGATAAGCCTGCGGGCATGGATCAGGTCCCATGCTCCGGGAAGGTCGAGCACATCATACCAGTTATTACGTGCAAGCCCGACGGCCTCCCGTTCAGGTGTTTTCATCTGCCATATGGGGTGGCATCCGTAAGTGTGACCTAATCCTCCGCTGAAGAGATTCCAGTATAGCGCCTGCCTGACATCGGCATCGTTGAACCATCCAAGCACCTCAGGATTCCATCCGACAGGGTGGTCCTCATACCGTGGTTCACCGTCAAAACAGGGTTTTAACGGGGTCTGGCTGTAATCACGAACAACGATCCTTTTGTAGATAGCATAGCTTCGCTGGCCATGACCAGTCTGGCACATGTTGAAATCGAGCCACGAAGTGTTGTGGAACCACTCTGAAGAACTTCTTTCCCCCCAGGGATGAAATGTCATGAGATGGTTTTTATCGACAGATTTGATCCCTTCACCGAGTGCATTCCAGATCGGCGTGTTATCGCCTCCGCCGTCACGGTCCCCGCCATTTATCCAGATAATATTATGATAATCCTTGTAGCGGTTCCCGATCCATTGACCGTATTTATATGCATTTTCAGGAGTAAAGATCACCGGACCGACTCCCCACCGTTTGTCAACCTTATCACCCCATGTGGGAAGAAGTCCGATAAAGATACCCTTTTCAGCTGCCTTCATAATAACCCAATCGACATGCTTCCAGTAAGCTTCGTTGGGTTTGAGGGGATCGTTATCAATAAGAGGCCTGTTCCCTTCGCCATTCGGGGTATTGAGACCGTCGAGCTCGGCGAGCGCAACAGCCTGTATCACAGTGAATCCCTTGGCACGCCGGTTCTCAAGATATCTCTCTGTCTCTTCCTTATTAAGGCGGTGAAAGAGTTCCCACCCGGTATCTCCCAGGTAGAAGAAGGGAGTGCCGTCTTCGAATACCAGGAAACGTTTGTTTTCTGAAATCGCAAGCTTGCCACTGGAAAGATCGACTGATGATCCCTTCCATGGATTCTCCTGGCTGAAGGATAAGATGCTTATAATAAAGAATGTGATAATTATTAATAGTGGCTTTTTCATTTATTAATAATTTAAGGATTACAAAGTTGAATTTAACTATTCTTTTTCATGTACTCACCCTCCCAACCCCCCACTCTGCTTCTGTGCAAAGATGGGGGAAGTTTAGTTTGCCGTCATCTTCCCCCTCTTTCTTTAAAGAGAGAGGGGGAATGCCTGAACGAAGTGAAGGAAGGGGGTGAGTTCATTTTCTCATTAAGCAAGCCTCGCCGCTACGATAAGGACCAGGCCGATAAGATAAGACAGAAACATAAACATCAGCAGGGTATTGGTTCCCTTAGGGGCATCTTTAAACTCTTTCCAGATGAAAATACCCCATAGGGCCGCCACCACCGGAGCGGCATTGCTCAGGCCGTATGAGATCGCCGGGCTGGCGGCACCAACCGACATGAAGCTTACCGAATTTCCCAGACACCAGATGGCTCCGCCGAGTAATCCTAACAGATGGGTCCTGGATGAGCCCTTAAACCACTCCGACATCTTAACAGGTCTCCCTTCAACAGGTTTTGCCATAAAGAAGGGATTGACCATGACAGTGCTGAGAAGCGCACCCAGGGAGAAAAAGACCACAGCAGTATATGAGCTTATCTTTCCTGCCTCTTCCGGTGTGAAATCAACTGCAAGCGAAGAGGCAACAAAGCGGTAAAAGAAAGCAATGCAAACACCTGCCAGAAATGCCAGAAAGATTCCCTTGAACGACGGTTTATTCTGATGAATGGCAAGCTTACGGTATGATTGCATGCTTAAAAGTATGGCAACAATTATCACAGCAGTTCCTCCAAAAAGAAGGTAAGGATTGCCCTCGGGTTTACCCAGGTAGTTAATAAATATGCCCAGGGTCCATCCGATACCCCCTCCGATCGGAAATGCCACCGACATGCCTGCCACCGATATTGAGGCTACCAAAAGCAATGTTCCTATGTTCCATATAAAACCTCCAAGAGCTGATGATAATATGTATTTCGGATCGGCCTGTGCCAGATCCGGAATAAAACTGCGGCCCTGATCTCCGAAACTTCCGAATGTGAAAGCCATTACTAGGGCAAAGAGCAGTATTCCCAGGGTATAATCCCAATAGAAAAGCTCAAAACGCCATTCAAGTCCTATCAGATTCCTGGTGTTCTGCCATGATCCCCAGCAGATCATCGCTATAACGCACAGAAATACTGCAAGTGCGTAATTTTGTACAAGTACCATAGAATATTAAGGTTAGTATATTAAGTATGGATAAAAATAGTATTATTTTTCAGTGCCTGATCCACCCCTCAATGAAATTTATTGAATAAGGTAAAACTTTGAATTTGTTTTGCGATTTCACAACAATCTCATTATCAGTACCAGTCCATTGATAATCTGAAACAGCTTCAGAATAATTTCCTTCGCTTAGACTCCTGATTCTAAATAAACCCGAACAACACTCTATTTCCACATCCTGGGGGGAAGAACTGAAATTAACGACGATAGCCCTTGCCTGTTTTCCGTCGGTAAGTGTCAGACAATCTGCCAGCAATGGGTTGGAACTTGTGCTTTTTACAATACTCATATTCTTATTGGCCAGGACGAATCTGAATGCATGATATACAGGAAAAATCATTCCTCTGCAAGCAGGAAATGTATCTGGCCACCCGGTATCTTCATCACCCTGGATGACCCCTAGTTCTCCTGCAGTTTCAAAATAAGTTATACTGTCAGCACCTGATTCACATAGGTACTTAAGGCTTCCAGCACTCCAGCACGCACCGAACAGCGACATGAGACGGCTGTCGGTCTGTTGCGGCATGCCTGATCCGTTATACGGGACTTCGATATAACTGTTATTGGCATTAAACCTTCTCTGAATTGTTACCGGAGATACCCATATCCCTTTTCTTCCTGCAAATCCGGCGGCACACTTCACGGCATACTCCTGGGCTTTAAGGTTTTCGACAAGAGTCCTGTTATCGGAGCCATGTTCCTGCGGATGAATGGAAAAGCAGATGTGATCATTGTCCGTATCGCCCGGCCTGAACCTGTTGAGCTGGGCAAAATTGGCATTTGTACCTGTCACTATATCAACTTCAGGATCAATTTCTCGTAACCAGGGTATAAAACCTGACGCGAGCTTATCAGGTGTTGAAGGGTGGGATTTATGAAATAAAAGGATAGCTGATACTGCAGGTTTTCTCACCGAAAACCAGTCCAGGAACTTTGCAGTTTCATCCTCCGAATCATCGTCAAAGAACAAGGCTAGTACAAGATCAGCACCAATCTCGAATGACTCGCTGCATGCCTGCTCGGCTATCTCAATCCATCCATCTGCAAACAGGTGAAGATCAACTCTGTAATGATCGAAATGAAGAGCTCTCAGTATCCTGATCTCATTGTCAGACATGGGGCGGGGACGGGAAGAGCGGCATGTTCCGATAGAAGGAAGTTTTCTGGTTTCTTCAGGAAAGAGCTTTATCACGGTCTTCTCTTCGTGAATATCCCGGGTAACGGAAAAACCTTCAGCACGAAAGGTTACATTCTGGTGGATCCGTGTACCTTTTTCAACTGTTTCCGGGTAAGGGTCTGACAGAGGAGTGGAATAAGTCTTAAATGAAGCATCAGTCCAGTTCCTCTGGTCTTCTGTTTCAAAGATGTCTCCTTCGAAGAATATGTTGCACGTTAACTTGTTCGTAATCCATTTCATCGACCGGATATCCCTGAAGACCTGATGAGGACTTATGTCTTCGGGGAAAAATGATTGTTCTGTGGTACCGTCAAAGTGTTCAATAATACAGTTATTACCTTCGCAGCCTTCAATAGGGTGTAATACACAAAATCCTATCCTGTTCTTTTCAAAAGTATTCAGCGCCTCACCTTCCAGGGTGCAGATTACAGTTCTGTCGGATTTGCCTTCTATTATAATATCGGCGATAAAATCAATCCCTCCTGAATCGTAATGTGCCCTGTACTTAATGAAGAATGAATCAGTGCCGCTTTCAACTGACTCGTCACTTATGACAGGATTTATCGTCAGCCACTCCCTGTCGCGCACCGCCGGATATATCATTCTGATTAACTCATAGCCGCCGGCTTTCACATATCGGATCGCTCCGTTTTCATAAATCATCGATAAACTGCCCGCAGATAATTGAAGAGGCTTGTCGTTTTCACAATGATTCCCGTGCAGGATGTACCTGTTGTCAGGATTTGAAAAAAATACCATAGGATCAATCATCAATCAGGGGAGTTATTTCTAAGCCTTAAAAACCAGTCATCCCCATGTCCGGGAGAAGTCAGTCCTTTTCCGTCTGTTGTTCGCCCGCCGTCGATAATCTCCTGAAAATCAGTTGCATTTATCCAGCTTACGGCATACTCCCCCTGTTCCGGTTCCAGGTTCACTATCCCCCCTTCCTCTAGATAAACAAGATATTCTTTCCCGGGCAGGGCAAGACAATAGCCATTATCTGTAATTTCATTCATCGGACTCATTTTATAATACTCGAGAGATTCAAAGAAATCAAGGGCATTATGATAAATTTTATGAATCTGATTATTCGCATTTTCAGGATCAAGTGAGCCTGAGAACCCTGATGATGAGTCCCCGTTCATGTCGGCAAAATTTATCATTGCTGCTGCCATTGTTGCCACTATTGTGTTTTTCCTGATGTCGCTGTTTGTATAGGCTGGATGATATTTGTTTCCCGGCCAGAGTGTTTCCTGAGCATAGAGTCCCTTTTCCCCGGGATGGTTTCTCAGCAATCCTTCATACAGCTTCTTTCTGTCTGTTGTTTTTGGTCCCTGCAGTGTAACGAAATCAAGCCATGGTTCATCTTTGAACTCACTGTCACCTGTCGGGCAGTGGATGGTCAGAAGATGTCCGAAGAGGTCGGCTTCCTTTATTTTCATTCCGGCTTCTGCAATCTTTTCTCTGGTAAGATACGGCTTGTTTCTAAGTGTTGGTTCTGGTCCTCCGACATTGAACACTATGTTCCAGTAAGGCGAAAGTCTTGATAAAGTGTATTTTATGTAAGTATCCTGCTTCAGGGGATCGGTGGGGAAATCTGAATCTCTTCCCAGAAAACCTGCAAAAGGAAAAACTATTATCCTTCTGTCTGATAATTCATTCAGTACCTTTTCCAGTTTGTCATATTCTTCAGGAAGAGGCATTTGCCTTTCTGTATCCCACAGATCAGGGGTTCTCCAGCCTTTCCCCCGGCCGTCACTATCCCTGTTCAGATAATGGCTGGCTATTGAAAGCATGTTGTACCTGTATTCCTGCATCCAGTCGAGAAACCTGTTACGGCGAAAATCACTCCACTCATCCCCCGTAATGAAATTTGAAGTGTCAGCAAAAAACCTGTCCCCGGCGTGGAAACTGCGCAGGAAGAGAGGCTTGCCTGATGAGTATCCAAACCAGAGAGGATTAGCCTCGTAAAGTGTTACCAGCCCGGGAAGACCAGATTCATTGCACAAGAAAGTACCAGAGAAATTTTTACTTTTATCTGAGAATTCAGCACTGAATTTCCACCTGCCCGTCTGGTCAGGCATGAATCTTATTTTCCAGGTGTGGTTGCCGGCATAAAAACCAGGAAACTTAACAATGGCGCCGTCGGGCCGGGTGTAAGTAACATTAAGGTTTACATCCTCAAAAGGATTTGAGTATGTTTTTCTGTTTTCAATCGTTGATTCAAATATCTGCCAGATTCCTGTTTCAGGCTGGCTTCTGCAACCAGAGAGCAGCATAATGGTCAGAAGAATGATTTTATTTATAGTGTATTGCTTCATAATTAGATAAATAGGGCACCATATTGAGGTAAACCAATCAGAATGTCAGGGATTTCAGATATTCAGATGCCGATTTCAGGCAGGCAATTCCATCCGGTACATTATCCCGTTCAACCATATAGTGTTGAATGCCCTGTGAATAAGCTTCCCTGAATATCGGACGAAAATCAATGATTCCGCTGCCCGGGCATTCAAAATCCTTTCCTTCTCCGGGGGCCATATCCTTTATGTGCAGGATAATATATCGTCCTCCGTACATTTTAAGTACTGAAAGAGGATCTGCTCCTCCTTTTGCAACCCAATATATATCGAGCTCGCATTTGACAATATTGCTGTCGGTGTTGGCCATCAGGTAATCGAATGGAAGGCCTTTTTCCATAGGGATAAATTCCTTGTCGTGATTATGCCAGCAAAATGAGAGACCATTATCATGGCATTTCTTTCCCAGAGTATTCAGCCTTTCCGCACTTCTCTTACATTCATCGAGGCCGAACGGACCACCCGTGTACCATGGCCAGTAAGTGACGGCGATCTTCATCCCAAGCTTACTGATCAGGTCAAAGCTCTTCATTAGTTCCTCATCGGTGGCCGTGAAATTTATTCCTCCGGCAATGGGTTTAATTCCGATTTCATTAAGAAAGGCCAGATAACTTTCGGCTGATTCGCCCAGGTACCCTCCTGTTTCAATCTCGGTGTATCCGAATGAGGCTGCCATTCTTAATACAGCCTTCCAGTCGCCTTTGAGTTCCTTGCTGATAATTCCGGAAATAAAACCAAAGTCCTTAAGCCTGTTTTGCTGTGGAATTGAGAAGATTTCAGTTACAAATGCAGCCGAAGCGATTGCTGCGGCAGATCCTGTTATAAATTTTCGTCTTGTTATCATTTTGTTCCTGTTTTTATTTTCCGTGAGCTCTGCGCTCTGTGCTCTGAGCTATCAGACCGAAGACCGAAGACGGAAGACCGAAGACCGAAGACATTAGTTCTCGCTCTGTGCTCTGCGCTCTGTGCTCTGCGCCCTGCGCTCTGTGCTAATATTCCGGCAGTTTCCATGGAGACCTGTAAGTTGGAGTAATAAACTCATTTGCCCTGGCGCTGTTGGTGAAGCGGTTATTGGCATTGTCCCATAGAAGAACAGATTCTCCGCAACGGGCTGCAATATTGGGAATATGCACATGCAGGGCCGCAATCCTTGCTGTTTCAGGAGGGCAGGCAGGTTTGTTGCCGCTTCTTATGCAATCTATGAAATTCTTCACGTGTTCTCCGTGAGATTCTCTGCCTTCGGTGAACCTGTACTCGTCGGTCTTTGTTTTTTTTGCCTGACCGTCCCATTCGGGATAGAGTATTAGTTTTGAACGGTCGGCGACCAGAGTTCCATAATCTCCGATGAAAACAAGCCCGTATGATGAATCATAAGGCCCCCTGGCAATTCCTCCGGTCATATCCCAGTTGATCACAAAACTATCTTTTGGATAAATTATAGTCATCGAATCGAATGTTTCCCTGCTTCTTGGTTCGGGAAATGTATTGGCGCCGTAAACCAGCACTTTCTCAGGTGGTTCCTTTATATCACCGGCCCAAAGTGCTATATCGAGAAGGTGTACACCCCAGTCTGACATCAGGCCGCCGCCGTAATCCCAGAAATGGCGCCATGATCCGTGAAAACGGGTTCTGTTGAATGTTCTTTGCGGTGCTGGTCCGAGCCACATATCAAAATCCACGCCTTCAGGAACAGGTTCATCGGGCACTATTCGTTGTCCGACACCATATTCAAAATTAGCCCAGATATTTATCCGGCGGAGTTTTCCGATAGTGCCGCCTTTAATGAGCTCCATGGCTTTCCGGAAAATGAACCCGCTGCGCTGCTGCTGGCCAACCTGTACAATAAGTTTATTGTGATAATCAGCGGCTTTTGCCATAATGGCACATTCAGTAATGGTATTGGCCATTGGCTTCTCCACATAAACGTGCTTGCCGGATTGAAGGGCAAAAACAGTTAATAGACAGTGCCAGTGATCAGGGGTGCCGACAATCACTGCATCTATATCCTTTCGTTCAAGAAGTTTCCGGAAATCCTTATATAACTGCGGCGCCTGATTATATTTCTTCTTTACATCAGATGCCCTGTTGTTGAGTACTGTCTCGTCGATATCACATAATGCCACACAGTTGACACCAGGATTGGAGAGATGATGCTCAAGGATTCCGAATCCCATGTTTCTGCATCCGATAAGTCCCACATTAAGCGTATCATTTGGAGACACACCTGCTGACCACGCCCCTGACGGAATAATAACATTCAGTCCTAGTCCTGCCGAGGTTAGCGAAGTTCTGCGGATAAATTTTCTGCGGTCCATAATTGTATGATTTTATAATATTGATGCCCTTCTCATTGCCATAAGGTTAGAGGAAGGGGTAAGTACTGTTATCTCACATCCTCCTGCCAGATCGCATGCTTCGGCAAGCGGACCCTCGATCCAGCCGCTTACAGGAACGGTCCCTTTAAGTAATTGCCGGTAGTATTCTGCACCCTTAATCCTGTCATATGTTCGTTCACATTTATAAACATCGGGGTCAGGCAGGGTTCTGACATCCTCAATTGTTTCCACAATCCTGTCAAGGCAGCGTGGAACGCCTTCATCAATAAATTCAATCCGTGCCCCGAAGGCAGAAGTTTCACGATAAGGATCCGAGATAAGGCTTACCATATCTGTGTCAAAGAATTCCATTGCGCGTATATTGCTCTCAACCAATGTTTTATAATCAGAGGCAAATTTGCCGTAGGTTGTATTGTTAAACCTGGCTGCAAAATGCATCAGTATTGGTCTGAAAAAGACTTTATATTGAGGCTTTTCCCCTCTCAGAAGGTCTCTGTATAACTCTTTCTTATTCATCCGGGTATTAGTGATTTTAATTTTTTATGAATATAAGAAAAATTTAAATTTGAATAATGATAGCCGGTCATCAATTAAAGTGATGTAAAACTTATCGAAACCTCACATTATGAAATTTAATTCTTATCTCTTCGGAGCCGCCGGTCTTATACTCCTCCCCGGATGTGGCGGGATTCAATCCGGAAAGGATTTGCCTGATATCGTTTTTATCCTTGCCGATGATCTGGGTTATGGCGATCTCAGCTGTCTTAATCCCGGGTCGAAGATACAAACACCCAACATTGACCGTATTGCCCGATCCGGAATAGTTTTCACAGATGCCCATTCGAGCTCCGCAGTGAGCACTCCAACAAGATATGGCTTATTGACAGGCAGATATAACTGGCGGAGTGAATTGAAAAGCGGGGTACTCGACGGATATTCACGAGCTCTCATATCTCCCGGCCGTACAACTCTACCTATGATGCTTAAGGAACAGGGATATATGACAGCCTGCATGGGTAAGTGGCATCTGGGATGGGATTGGTACGATATTGACAAAGGGAATGATAAGGTCGATTTTTCAAAGTCAATATCCAATGGACCCGTATCCCGCGGTTTTGATTATTTTTTCGGATTCAGCGGATCTCTCGATATGCCCCCTTATGTCTATGTTGAAAACGACTGGCCGACATCACTGCCCGACAGGATTACCTCAGGCAATAACATCACACACGGAAATGCCGGATATGATGGCTCGTTCTGGAGGGAAGGACCTACGGGAAGTGATTTTGATCATGTCAATTGTACTCCGGAACTATTCAAAAGGGCAGGATCATTCATCGAGGAACAGAAAGGTTCAGCCAGGCCTTTCTTCCTGTACCTGGCTTTACCGTCACCTCATACTCCTATTCTGCCCACTGATCAATTCAAAGGAAAATCGGGACTGAATCAATATGCTGATTTTATTTTAATGATTGATTCGGAGGTAGGCGTATTACTGGATAAAATTGAAGAGAGCAGTAAAAAAAATAATACAATTGTAGTTTTTGCTTCGGATAACGGAGTATCACCCTGGGCTGACCTTGAAACACTCGAATCAAACGGGCATAAATCGAGCTTTATTTACCGTGGCTACAAAGCTGATCTTTATGAGGGAGGACACCGTATACCCTGTTTAATGCAATGGCCCGCTGCTGTAAAAAAACCGCACAGGATAGAACAGACTATATGTCTTAACGATTTCATGGCAACATTTGCGGCAATAACAGACTATCAACTGAGGGATAACGAAGCTGAAGACAGTTATAACCTGCTGCCTGCGATCCTGAATCCGGGTTATAAGAAGATCATTAGAGAAGCGACAATACATCATTCGATAAACGGAAGTTTTGCTATAAGGAAAGGTGACTGGAAGCTGTTACTGAGTCCCGGATCGGGTGGATGGAGCTACCCCAGACCGGGGAAAGAGGCAGAGGGATTGCCTTCTGTCCAGCTTTACAACCTCAGAGAAGACCCGTCGGAAATAACAAATCTCCAGGCCGAATACCCGGAAATCGTCTTTGAATTAAGAGAGCTTCTCAGGAAATATATTAACGATGGACGCAGCACACCGGGCGCTCACCAGAATAATGATGGTGAATTACCGGCAGGGGTGCAATTATAGGAATAAAGACTATAAGTACCTCCTTTACGACTCTTTGATATTGTTTATTTCGGGGCAAAAAAGTATTTACAATAGTCTGAACACTAACGGATCATTCATATACAAGCCAGGCTGTTGCTTTACAATCCCTGCTGGCAATAAATCTTATCCAGCGGGCTTCCAGCCACCGGGGGAATTCATGACTGAATGTCTTACCGGGAGCAACAGTAAACTCTTCCCATGTCATCCAGGGCCCATGACCAACGGGTTGAAACTGAACTTTAAACATAACGGAATCGGCAGCATCATGCGAGAGGGATAATTTTCGCTTATCGTAGAATCCGAATAAATATGGATCTGATGGTTCTCCTGATTTTACAGTACTGTTTTTCCACGGACCTCCCTTACCTGTAGGTTTGCCCAATCTCCAGAGATCGTCAATGACGCCTGCCCAGAGAGCTGCATTGCCATCGTCTGAGACTATTATATGAGGATTTCTTTTTCCTGATTTGATATTAACTCCTGTGATGATCAGCATCCCCCTGTATGAAGCATAATCGTTGATCCGGAAATTATGTGAAGCAATTGGCCTTATCTTGGCATAACCGTCGGCATTCTCAGCCGGCAGTTCGTAGAAGGTACCGTGACAATTGAACAGGTCGCGTTCGGTAGCTACTTCGCGGCAGATACGCAGAACCCCTGCTGACGTAAGTCCCGTGAACTCCTCATTCCCCATCGGTAAACGCCAGCGGCGACCCTTATCGTCAACAATAAGTACAGAGGCCCCGTCAATGGTTATAACATCCTTTGGGATCGCAAACTTTTCTTTAATAATGGAATGCGTTTCTTCATTATTTTTCCTGACAAGCTCCATATCACCATCCAGTTCATAATATCCTGTTGATTCACTCTCAATCCCGTTGATCTGATTACTGGCTATACCCAGGGCACGACGATCGTCACCGAGTCCGTATAATAATCCGCCTGTTGACAGAACTTCACTTACTTCTGATATTCCCATAAAGACAGGATCAGCGCGGTTAATCCTTTTATCTTCGTCTGCATAGGTAAAATGAACCGTTGCTTTTGTATCGTTGCCGGCAATCACCCTGATCCATTCGCCTGAAGTGTTCTCTTCAAACGGAACAACCGCAGATGAACCTGCCGGCACGGTTATCCTTTCAAGACTTGTCCATTTCCCGGTACCATTTACGTCCACTTCAAATGTGAAATCAACCGGTTGCTTTCCTTCATTGTGTATCCATGCACTGCGTTTTTCCCATCCGGCAAACAAAAAGGGTTCCGATACTTCATTTGCATTAATCTCCTCATCCAGCCAGACTGATCCTGATGCCGTAACGGGTCCCAGAAGATCAGGCTGGTTCACAGGAGTGAACCAAAGATTTGAGTTGGATTGTCCCGGCCCCTCTATGTCTCCTTTAGCCTTACGCTTGTTAAGGAACTCACGTTGTGCCGAATCGTCGCAACCGAAAACCAGCTGATCGTTCCAACGGGTAAAATCACCGATAACTTTCAGATAAGCCGACCTTGGCCGGATTCCTGAACTGTTTGAGGAGGTAAAAGATCCGGGGAATCGCCAGAACATGCCATGCATTGTCATAAGGTAATCAGGCTCTTTTTCGCTGCCCACGTCCCTTATACGCGGCCATTCGGTATTCCAACCGTGAGCGCCATCGTAACTGTGGCTCGCCTTCGGCAACCGGTAAAAATCCCAACCGGTTACCGGATTACGAACACCAACCAGAACCGATTTATGGTCCCATCCTGTAGTCCAGATGGGATCAGTTTCCGGATTTGTATTCCCATATATTCCTCCCCGACCTGTTACTTCGACGAACTGGTTACGGCGAACCATTTCCCAGTCATAACCGTCCCATTCATACAACGCACCAGCTTCAATATCGAAATGTTCGAGGGCCGCCTGACCCGTTTCTCCATTGTTTGAATATACCATTACACCTTGTCCCGAATAGAGTCCTTTACCATGTGCTCCAAGAAGCATTAAGTTCTCCTGTGCCATCTGATCCTCTTTACGGATAACATTCCCGTCTTTATATAAGGTATTAACCTGCAGGGTATTTACATCTACCTCATAAAAGCCTTCTTCCATGGTCCCATAATAAATCTTCCCGGCAGGTTCGAAAAGATGGCGGGCATTACCGGTATGGCGGCCAGGCATATGTTCGTATGGTATCACCCTTACATTTCTATTGAGATCAATCGCATACGGACCGATAAACAGCTGATCGCTCTCCCTGTGGATCATTCTGTTTGCGGGTGTGCCCCCGATACTTTCCTCCCTGGTTATCTTCTGAAGGCCCGGTGTTATCTCATAGAGCTTATCTGAAGACCCGAAAGGAAAGTGAGGGCCATAAGTTACCACCCATAGCCGGTCAGCCCACGGAACTACCGCCCCTGTCCCGCACTCTCCCTCGTTGTTGTAGTATGCAAGTTGGGGATATATTCCGCTGAAATTGAGAGGTAGCTCCGGAGACCGTTTTCCGGAGCAGCCGTATAAGAGCAAGGCTCCGATTAACAAAATGCGGGTTGCCATGATTTTGAAAGAGGTGTTATTGTTTAAATTTTCTCTCCCCGATAATCAGTACCCATGGATTATTGTCAGGTGCTTTGAAGGTGCCTTCGGATGAAGCTAATCCCTCAGCTTCAAATACTCCGGTTTTCGGGTTAAACCAGTAATACGGCAGACCTGAAGTCATGTTTTTAATTGTTATTGGATCTCCCTTGTCGAGATAAGCGATATAGAATAATCCTTCCTTAACCAGAATGTAACGGTCTGAATCCGTCAGGTCCCGGCGTCTTTCCATATCTGCAAAGTCGAAACCTTCAAATGCTTTTGAAACCAAGCCGGCATAGTAGCTGCCTTCCTGGGCCATAGCCTCTTTCCACGACATCGGGGCATTTGTCCAGCTGTCCCAGCCGGGTTCGTCGGGTGTTATCTTCCATTGCCACAGGCATACCGCCCCGTAAACAACACCCATGGTGCCTCCGTGCATAAGCTGGTTCCATGCCTCTTCACCCTGCCACCAGCCAAGTCCGTTCTTTCCGTTACCCATTCCTTCGTACGTGGGTTCTCCGTTCAGGTTTGCCTTTACAGGTTTGTTGTCGTACATCCTTTCGACTTTATGGTAAAGATGTAATCCGTCGTGGCCTGTCTGTGCCCACTGGAAATCAAGCCATGGCTCATCCTGGTATGAGCGGTTATAGTGGAAGCAGCGGGAACTGTCGCCCCGTGCCCACGACGGCAGATAATCGTCGGCGGGATTATAGTGAATACCTGTTGGCTGATGATAACAATCCCATTTTTCTGTCATTTCCCCGCCCGGTTTCACTCCCGGGTCGAGTCTGTGAGCATCGCCGCTGACAAGCCAGAAGGCAGGCATACTGCCAAAACGGGCGACCAGATATTTGCAATACCTGGCATATTCATCAGGATCGGCCGTTGGACCGAGAACAGTTTTCCCCTTCCATCCGAATCCGTGAAAAACAGGCTGATAGACAGGAACAATGCCATGATCGACCAGTATTTGCATCAGAGAATCGAGATACTGGAAATAATCAGGTCTGAGTTTGTTAAGGTGTCCTTCATGCAGATCATCAAATCCTCTGGCAAATCCCAGAACTGTATTCCTTACGTCCGGGCCTTCGGCATACATGTCGGGCTGAACGCTCATAAGGAGAGCGGCATTGAATCCCTTATTCATCCTGTCGGCTGCATAGATCTTCACCTGGTCAGTAGTTGCCCTGAAGGGGATAGACCAGGGGGTGTCTCCAACGACGAGGAAGGGTTTGCCGTCGGCATGAATCACGTTTCTCTTTCCGGGTGACATGCGTAGAAGACCGTGCCTGAGGAGTTTATTGTTACCGGTATAGGCAACAGAATGAAGTTTTCCGGTTTTTCCGGTCAATCCTCTGTCGGCAGGTTCAGAAAATGCTTCCCATGTCCAGACCGAACCCGTATCGGGGGGAGCAAACCTGATTTTCCATGTTTTTCCTCCGTCCCAGAAAGCAGGCCTTAGAAGGGTGTCCCCGTTCCCGTTCGTAAAACTTGCCCGGACATCTATATCCGTATATCCGTTATCGTAAGATGATTGTGATATAAGGGTGATCTCATGCGAGGTCCATTGCTGAACTTCGGGAACAGGCAACTGATTCATGCAGCCTGATGCTATTACAAGTGCAAATAACGCTGCAAGAATGATCTTCCAGGGAAACAATAGGGTCTGGATTTGATTTAATGTCTCTTTTTTCATTTTCGGGGGATTAATATTATCAGGATCATAAGAGGCCGCGGTATCGAGGGTAATTGTTTGTCGGGGACGGGCAGACAGGTATATTATCCTGTTGCTTTTATCTCTATTTAATATTGCCACCGGTTTTCTGTTCACTTCGCCGGGGTCCTTCACAGACCACAGCAACCTGAGTTAATTATAAAGCAATCACACTTTTCATTTTCTGCAGTCCTGTTCTGGCAATTGTGAATGGATCTTTTTTCCAGTAATCCTCGTTGAAGAGCTCAAGTGAGACTATTTTAACACCTCCCATTTTCCTCAGGGAACTGATGATTTCACTGAACGGCGCCTCACCGTCGCCCGGATAGACTCTGTCGGAATCATTCTGCTCACGCCTTGGTTTTATTGTTGTGAAATCGTTTAAATGGAATACCTCAATAAGTGTTCCGTCGATCATATTCAGAGTATTAAAAGATGATCCTCCCCTGAACATATGATACACATCGGGCAGGATTCTCGCATCCTTGTCTCCGGAGGCAGCGGCTATCATCAGTGCCTGGCCGATATGCCACAGGACGTCAGATGCGCCCCAGAATTCAAGATGGGGAATAACCCCTGTTTTTCTGCCCAGCTCGAGCAGCTCATTGTAACGTTCTCCTGCTCTGAAGAGATCTAGGGGCTTATCTCCCTTAACCCCTGCTGCAGGCGCAGCGATCCTTTTTCCTCCCACCGAGGCAACCATTTCCATCTCCTCCCGCATCTGCCTGAAACCGGCATCACGGTCGGCCAGCCACGGGGCAAAACCTATGGCATTTTCAACAACAAGTTTTCTTTCAGCCAGAATTTTCCTCAGATCGGAAGCCGATCCACCTGAATCGAAATATCTTTTCAGATCGCGGATCCATATTTCTATTCCGTCATAACAAGCCTCTGCTGCAATTTCAATGTGCTTTCTTATGTCGAGAGGCTGTTTGCTTACAGTTGAGGTATTGAGGCAGAATCTGAAAATTACAGATGTCTCTTCTTTAGTTTCAGGAATATTGATGCCGGAAAATGGCATTAATCCTGCAGTTCCAAGCAGGGATACGGCTTTTCGCCTTGTTATCATACAGGTTTATTTTTTTTGTTATGAATTTACTGAAAAATTTAATCTTAGCCTCAGGAAAAGTAATTCAAAAAGAATCAGATTGTATTTTCCCTGCTTCTTATCTAAAAAGAACCAAAAACCATGAAGTTGAAAAAATCGTATTTTAGCAGACATTAATGAGAAAAAATCAACCAGATCAGTACCTGCTTAAAACATAAATTATGGGAAATACAGAAGAACTTGCAAAAATGATCGATCATTCCATCCTCAATCCTACGATGACTGATGATGATCTGTTAAGGGAGTGCGAGGTTGCGATGAAGTATAACGTGGCATCGGTCTGTGTAAAACCGTATGCCGTAAAACAGGCCGCGGAGATCTTAAAAGGATCTGATGTTCTGGTTGGTTGTGTTATCGGATTTCCCCATGGCAACAGCTCAACCGAGGTGAAGGTTTTTGAAGCGGAACAGGCCTGCAAAGCCGGGGCAGTTGAGATAGACATGGTCATAAATATCGGAAAAGCTTTGGGCGGGGACTGGGAATATGTTGAGAATGAGATCAAAACAGTTACAGATGCGTGTCATCGTAATAACGCGATCGTGAAGGTGATCTTTGAAACCGATTTTGTGACAAAAACAGAGGATAAGATCCGCTTATGCGAGATATGTACAAGGGCTGGTGCTGACTTCGTAAAAACTTCAACGGGGTACGGATTTGTAAAGAGGGAGGATGGCAGTTATAATTATACCGGAGCAACTCTTGAGGACATCCGGCTCATGAGAAAGCATTCCGGTCCGGATGTGCAGGTTAAATGCGCCGGGGGTGTGCGTACCCTGGAAGATCTTCTTAAAATGAAGAGTGCGGGGGCTGCCCGCTCAGGAGCAACTGCCACTGCGGCAATGCTTGAAGAAGCGAAGAAGCTGTACGGCGAAGCCTGACGGCCCCATGTTTTTATATCTTTTTATATCTTTACCGGAAACCATAATTAAAATGAAGAACGTAAACACTTTCTTGGAAAAATACAGGCTCAGGGCCCCTGATGTTGATTTTCAGAAGTTTGTGGATCTGTTTACAAATGAAATGATAAACGGCCTCGGGGGAACAGAGAGTTCTCTGAGGATGATCCCCACTTATATTGAAGCTGACAATGAGTTCCTCTATGAAGTGCCGGTTCTGGCCATTGATGCCGGAGGTACGAATTTCAGATCGGCTATGGTGAGGTTCAATAAAGAGGGAGAGCTTGAAATGACAGATATTGTAAATGGACGGATGCCCGGATTGGACGGGGAAGTTTCAAAAGAAGAATTCTTCCAGACCCTGGCAGGATATATCAGACCGGTAGCAGAGAAATGCGACAGGATCGGATTCTGCTTTTCCTATCCGACTGAAATACTGCCAAGCAAGGATGGCATACTCCTTCAGTTTTGCAAGGAAGTGAATGCCCCCGGCGTTATAGGACAGCTGATCGGAAAGAGCCTCCTCGAAACACTTGGAATGCCGGAAAAGAAAATTGTCCTGCTGAATGATACTGTCGCTACACTGCTTGCAGGAAAATCAGCTTCTGCCCATAAATCTTATGACTCTTTTATCGGATTCATTCTTGGAACAGGCACCAACACATGTTATATCGAAAGCAACAGGAATATTCTCAAAAAGCCCGGTCTTGATCCGGATAAAAGCCAGATCATCAATATTGAATCCGGCAACCTTGGTAAGCACCAGCGCTCGGAACTTGATATTGCATTTGACAATACAACTGCCAATCCGGGCAACTATGCTTTCGAAAAGATGTTTTCCGGAGGCTATATCGGAAATCTTTGCCTTCATATTCTGAAGAGGGCCGCCGGTGAAACCGTTTTCTCAGAAGAGAGCGCCAGGCGGATTATGGAATTATCCCAGCTTACCTCCGAAGAGGCCAGCAACTTTGTCAGGCTTGTCGGGAAAGGAACGGGGTCTCTTGAAAAGTGCATCACAGATGACAGAGACAGAGAGAGTTGCGTGGCCATTATTGACTGCATGATTGAACGGGCTGCAAAACTTGTGGCTGCAAACCTTGCAGCAGTGGTTCTTAAGACAGGCAAGGGGAAATCGGCAGAGCATCCGATACTGATGACCATAGAAGGAACCGCATTCTATAAACTGCACAGGCTGAGGGAGAGGTTTGAAGAGTATTTCTCCGGTTATCTGAGCGGAGAATGGAAACGATTTGTTGAATTTACCGAGGTTCCGCAGTCAAGCCTGGTTGGAGCGGCGCTGGCAGCTTTGGTTGAGTAGATATTAACTAAAACATATTTACACATGAAACTTGGATTTGTAAGTGCAATTTTACCTGAAGTGGATCTTCAGGAGCTGGTTGATTATGCTGCAGAACTGAAATACAAATGTATTGAAGTGTGCTGCTGGCCCTTGGGCAAAGCAGAAAGACGGTATGCAGGCGTGACCCACATTGATGTCGATACGCTTGATGCGGAACGTGCCGCATTGATAAACAGCTATCTTGTTAATATGGGAATCGAGATCTCAGGACTGGGTTATTATCCCAATCCGCTCGATCCGGATGAGGAGAAGAGCCGGTTCTACGTCTCGCATATCAAGAAAGTTATAGATGCTGCAGTGTTGCTTGGACTGGACAAGGTAACCACATTTATCGGACGGGACAAGAACAAATCGGCAGATGATAATTTTGAGAGGTTCAGAGAGGTCTGGAAACCTCTTGTAGCATATGCTGAAGGGAAAAAAGTAAAGATCTGTATCGAGAACTGCCCGATGATCTTTACAAATGATGAATGGCCCGGAGGTAACAATCTTGCCACTACACCCGTGATATGGAGACGGATGTTCAGTGAGATACCCAGCGACTATTTCGGGCTGAATTATGATCCTTCCCACCTGCTGTGGCAGCACATGGATTATGTCAAACCTCTCTATGAATTCAAAGATAAGATTTTCCATGTTCACCTTAAAGATGCTAAAGTTTATCAGGACAAGCTTAACGAGGTGGGGATAATGGCCGCACCACTGCAGTTCCATTCGCCTAAACTGCCCGGACTCGGAGATATTGACTGGACAAAATTCTTTTCGGCACTCTACGACATAAAATATGACGGCCCTGTTTGTGTGGAGGTTGAGGACAAGGCTTTTGAAGGTTCACTTGAATCAAGAAAGTATTCCCTTGCCCTGTGTAAAAGATTTCTCGATACATTAACATGAACAGGGATTCCCTGTTCATGTTAAATATTATTGATCATTCAACCTGATATAAAGAACCCAATCCTTGTAATTAACAGTTCCCGGATAGTCTTCGGGGCATTTTATTTCAACTATTGATCCTCCGTTGACGGTGCCTGATCCTGCTTCTTTCTGGTTTACAAGATCAGTCCATTGAAACCGGAAGCCGGTACATTCTCCATCTGTACCCGTAAATTCAGCAATTAAGAAAGCTTTGTTATCCATTCTCAGCCCTTCGGTATGTGGGTTCTCAAAAGTTACCGATGATTTCAGGGTAATTTCGTAAACATCCCATGTCCTCAAATTCTGCGATCTGAGAGCCTGAGACAGTAAGATTAAAAGAAGGAGAATGATCAGCGGGAATGGTTTTCTAAGTGATATCATCTTTTCTTTCGGATTTTGGATTATTCTTTTCGGTACTAAAATTACGAATAAAACTCAGTGCAGAAATCTGTGATTTAATTAAATTCTTAACTTAACGGAAGAAAAAGACAAGATTCTTTTTTTGTAAAAGATATGCTTTTTTCCAAAATTAAATTGAATACTGAAATGAAAAAACAAATACTTGTTATCCTGATATTTGCATTGCTAATTTCAGGACGGCAACCTGTTTCAGGACAGGTTATTTACGTAGGTCCTTCCGGAAACGATCAGAATCCCGGAACACGGCTGAGGCCTCTGGCCACACTTGAAAGCGCCCGCGACAGAGCCCGGGAGCTCCGTTCTGTCAATATCGGAGATAAACCCATTGATATAATTTTACTCGAGGGTGAATACTTTATGACTCAGCCACTGGAACTTGATATCAGGGACTCGGGAACACCTTCCGGACCACTTGTATTTAAGTCCGAACCTGGCAAAAGAGCTGCTTTATACGGAGGCATCAATCTTAACGGATTCGAAAGGGTTAATGAAAAGCTCTGGAGAATGTATATTCCTGAAGTAGCACATTACGGATGGAATTTTGAGCAACTCTATGTAAACGGGAAAAGAGCGGTCAGAGCACGAACTCCTGACGACGGATTCCTTTTTATTCAGGATGTCGCTGAAACTGTCGTCGAAAAGGGATCGGGCCGTGCCCCGGAACTCGCCGTTCAGAAAATAGTTCTCGACAGTGCAGGAGCAGAAATCTTCAAAGGAATGTCGGGGAAAGAAATAGAGAAAGCCGTTATAACTTTTTACCACAAGTGGGACAATACAAGAAAGAGGATCTATGATTTCAACCCGTCTCAGTCAGCGATCTATACAATCGGAACGGGTATGAAGCCGTGGAACTCCCTTGACAAACAGACCCGCTATTATGTCGAGAATTACCGCGAGGCGCTTAATGCACCGGGAGAGTGGTTTCTTGAACCTTCGGGATATCTGTGGTATGTCCCCCGCGAGGGTGAGAATCTATGGAACAGCACTTTTATGGTGCCTGTCATGGAAGAATTCATTGTTATTAAAGGCGAAGAAACAACGGGAAAACACGTTGAAAATATAAGGTTTGAGAATATTTCCTTTCGGGTATCAGGATACGGGATGCCTGAAAAGGGAAATGAAGCCGCACAGGCTGCAGCGCCTGTCGATGCGGTTATCAATATCGATTTTGCCAGGAACATTTCTTTCACCAGTTGCGAGATTGCACATACCGGGAAATACGCATTCTGGTTCCGCAGATCATGCAGCAATTGCAGTGTTGTACAGTGCTATATGCATGATCTTGGGGCAGGGGGAGTAAAGATAGGAGAAACAGTTATCCGCCCCGATGAACGGGAAATAACCAGCAATATCATCGTCGATAATAATATTATCAGGAACGGGGGCCATCTGTTTCCCTGCGCAGTCGGTATTATCATCTTTAATGCCAGCGATAATAAACTGATGCATAATGATATATCTGATCTGAGGTATACCGGTATCTCTGTCGGCTGGGTGTGGGGCTACGCCCATAGTCCTTCCAAACGTAATATTATTGAATTCAATCACATTCACCATCTTGGCTGGGGTGAGCTATGCGATATGGGCGGCGTTTACACGCTCGGCGCTTCTGAGGGTACAAGGGTGGCAAATAATGTGATACATCATGTCTATTCATTCGATTACGGCGGCTGGGGCCTCTATACCGATGAGGGTTCGTATGGAATAATTATGGAAAAGAACCTGGTTTATGCCTGTAAGAATTCCGGTTTTCACCAGCATTACGGAAAGGAAAACATTATCAGAAATAACATTTTCGCATATAACATAAGGGCACAGCTCCAGGCAACGAGGGTTGAGGAGCACCGGTCTTTCTCATTTACAAATAACATTATCTGGTTTGAAAAAGGGACTCTGCTGAGCAGCAACTGGCATAAGATCAATCTATTGTCCGATTTGAACTGCTTCTGGGATACCCGCACCGAAAATATAATGTTTGCCGACCTTAATTTTTCGGAGTGGAGAAAAACAGGAAGGGACCGAAATTCGATCATCGCCGATCCCCTTTTCAGAGATCCGGGGCAATTTGATTTCAGGTTCAGGAGTAATTCAGTAATCAGGAAGATCAAATTCGAGCCTTTTGATTATTCGCAGGCCGGAGTCTATGGGTCAGATGAGTGGAAAATAATCGCTGAACCTGACCCTGAGATGTTGATGAAGTTTGACAGAGTGGTTGGCGCACTTGAGGCAGACAGGAAGAAATAATTTAATATATTGCAGACGAAGAAAATCAATGAAGCATATTATTGATTCCGGATACTCTTTTAATAATATTTATGTATGAGAACAATTTCAAAACAAAAGATTGATAATATACTGCCCTGGGTATTCTCGGTCGTCAGGATCGCGATCGGGTGGCATTTTTTATATGAAGGACTGGTGAAGATAGTGGCGGGTAACTGGTCATCAGCGCCATACCTGGCAGGTTCGGAATGGATCTTTGCCCCCGTTTTCAATGCGATGGCAGAAAGCACTGCTGTTATTGGTGTTGTGGATTTTATGAACATGTACGGGATGCTCCTCGTGGGAGCCGGACTGATCCTCGGATTGCTTACACGATGGGCCAGTGCTGCCGGTGCACTGATGCTGTTCTTCTACTTTGTGGCTTACCCCCCCGTACCCGGCTATACGGTCGGAGTTCCGGTTGAGGGTAATTACCTTTGGGTAAATAAGACACTTATTGAGTTTTTTGTTCTTACCGGTTTTATCTTCCTTTCTTCAGGATACCATTTCGGTCTTGACAGGTTATACAGGAACTGGAAGGATTTGAAAGCCCGCAAACCTCTACCTGATGCACCTGCTGAAGGCAATAAGGGACTTGCAAGACGTGAGGCAATAAAGGATCTGATAACAGTCCCTGCAATCGGATTGTTTGCGTACGCTTTTTACAGAAAACGTAAATGGGACAGCTTCGAGGAGAGGTTGCTGAAGGTTGAGGGGATCGATGCAAATTCAAGCGAAACATTGCTGACTTTCAATTATTCATCTCTTGCCGATCTTAAGGGACAGGTACCTAAAGGCGTCATTAAATATACTGACAGGCAGGGTCAGCCTGCCAGCTTTGATCTCAGCCGTATAGTAATGGGTGGTAATCTGATAGGGGGCTGGGCCCATGCCCGCGACCTGATCTATGTATCGAAGCTTGTGAAAACATACCATACCGATGAAAAGGTCATGCAGACACTTTCCCTCGCTGAAAAATGCGGGATAAATGCAATAATAACCAATCCACAGCTTGGAAGAGTATTTCAGAAATATAAGCATGAATTCGGAGGGAAAATGAAGTTTATTTCTGACTGTGGAATAAGTCTCGATTTTCAGAAAGGGATTGCTATGTCGCTGGCTGTCGATTCAGATGCCCTCTATTGCCAGGGTGAAATAACCGACCGGTGGGCCGATGAGAACTGGGAAGATCCACTGAACCGGACGGTTGCACAAAGGATGGAACTGATAAGGAAAGGGCTGGAAGAGATACGCAGTCATGGCAAACCGGCCGGGATCGGTGCCCATAAGATCGAGGCGATAAAGACCTGTGTCGAACACGGCCTGAAGCCCGATTTCTGGGTAAAGACATGTCACAGCCATAACTACTGGTCAGCGCAGCCCCAGGCAGCATGGAAGGACAATATGTTTGATTATGATCCTGAAGAGACCATCCGTTTTATGGGAACACTTAAAGAGCCATGGATAGCTTTCAAGGTACTGGCCGCAGGAGCTATAAGACCGGAAGAGGGGCTGCGGTATGCATTCAACAACGGGGCTGATTTTATCTGCCTTGGAATGTATGACTTCCAGATAGTGGATGATGTGAACATAGCCCTCGACACATTGTCAAAGGTAACCGATCGCCAGAGACCATGGATGGCATAGAGTATCAGAAGACCATCTTTCGTTAAATATAATTTATTGTTTATGAATTTACTAATGAGATGCATCGGTGTTAATGTCATTATCCTGATGCTTATGAACTCTTGCGGGCAGCAACCTGTTACGGTACGGTATGATTTTAATTCTGTTAATGACAGGATTTGGATCGGAGAGGATTTCTGGGCCGTGCCCCTTGAAGACTGGCGTATTACTCAAGGCCGTATTGAGTTTACCGGAGAAGGCCAGCAGGCTACATGTACCATCTTGCCGTATATAATCGGACCCGGTGAGAACAGCTTTGCCATAAACCTTGAAATGGGTCTGCTCGAACAGGGTGCGAATAACGGATCAGCCGGACTGATAATCGGCTCACAGGCTCCTGAAGATGATGATATCAGAGCCGCAATCTTCTTTGGCAGTGGTATAAATGCCGGAATTCATACAGACGGATTCGCATTCTTAGGCCAGAGCACCAAAAAATTACCGGCTGATTTCGATCTCACTCATTTCCGCCTGGCTCTGACCGGCGAGAGTAATACTGAAGGATATATTCTGCGTCTTTATGTTCTCGATGTTGATGGTAATTCCATAACAGAGCTGACCTCTTTGCAGGAAGATCCGGTAGCCGGTATTTTACAGCTTGTAAGTAATCCAAGAAGTGCCAGGTCAAAGAATAACGGACCTAAATTCTGGTTCGATAATATTTTTCTGGAAGGTCCGGGTTTTAAATATGAGCCTGAAAACAGGTTTGGTCCGGTATTATGGAGCATGCACACATTGAACCGCAATATCCTGAAGCTGACGGCACAACTGCCACCAGTCTCTGAAATGGATAATCAAACTTTGGAACTTGAGCTGAAAACAGCTAAAAAATGGATATCCGCAGGTTCGCAACCAATCGAACCTGATTCACGCACCGTTACATTCAGGGTTGAAAACTGGGATCCTCTGCGGGAAAAGGAATACAGGATTTTGTACCGCTACAGGAATCTCCATGGTATTGAAGAGACCTTCAGATATACAGGCAGGATAAGGAAAGAGCCTGCCGGCCGCCCCTTGCGCATGGGTGCTATGACCTGCCAGTACCATACGGGGTTTCCTTACTCCCCGGTGGTAAGGAACCTCGGATTAAAGAATCCGGATATATTATACTTCTCAGGTGATCAGATATATGAACAGAACGGAGGATACCCGATAAAAAGAGAACCTGAAGATATGGCCATTCTCAGCTATCTTGGAAAATGGTACATGTTTGGCTGGGCTTTCGGTGATATTATGCGCGATATTCCGGCTATCTGCACTCCCGACGACCATGATGTTTTTCAGGGTAACCTGTGGGGCGGGGGAGGAATAGCGAGGCCTCCGGGGACAGCAGGCAGCGATGATCTTATGGGATTTACCCAGACAGTCAAAATGGTCAATGTCGTAAATACAACACAGTGTTCTCACCTGCCCGATCCATTCGATCCTGCTCCCATAGAACAGGGGATGAAAGTATGGTACACCAGCCTGAATTATGGAAGGGTAAGCTTTGCCATAGTAAGCGACAGGGTTTTCAAATCGGGCCCTAACCTGGTGGCAGACTGGGAAGGAAGGAAAGACCATCTGAAAGAACCGCTCAAAGACCCAACAGTTATTGATATACCCGAACTCGTACTTCTTGGGGAAAGACAGGAATTATTTCTCGAAAGCTGGATCAGAGAGTGGGAAGGTGCCGACATGAAAGTGCTGTTATCACAGACACCCTTTGCAAATGCTGCCACTCACCACGGACAGCAGGACGGCTACCTTCTCGGAGACCTCGATTCCGGAGGCTGGCCTAAGAAAGCACGCGACAGAGCTCTCCGTATATTACGGAAAGGTTTTGTTTTTCATATAACCGGCGATCAGCATCTACCATCTCTTGTCCAGTACGGAATTGAGGATTTCCGTGATGCAGGATGGTGTTACTGCACTCCTGCAATTGCAGTTGGATATTCCAGATGGTTCCGTCCCGATGAACTGAATATCCATGTAAACAACAGACCGGAACATAACCTGCCCAATACCGGAGAATACACCGATGCATTCGGAAACAGGAATTATGTATATGCCATCGGTAATCCCGGCAATTTTGCAGGCATTGCCGACCGCTATAAATTTCAGCAGGAGAAGTCAGCCGGACTCGGTTTTGTTGAGTTTGATACAGAAAACCGTAAAATTACAATGGAATCATGGCGGTTTCTGAGCGATGTTACCAAACCTGACAGTGAGAGCCAGCATCCGGGCTGGCCGCTGACGATCAGCCAGACAGATAATTATGGACGTGTACCGGTCGCCTGGCTGCCGACTCTGAGGATTTCGGGAGATCCTGATCCGGTTGTCGAGATCATTAATCAGACAACAGGTGAACTAGAGTATATTTTAAGGATTAAAGGCAATGAATTTCTACCCGGAGTTTTCAGCAATGATAAGTTCATTGTAAAAGCATGGTATCCTGAGAAAAACCTCCTAAAAGAGTTTGTTGATATTACTCCTTACGCCACTGTCGGAGAATCAGAACTTATAATTGATTTCGATTAAGAATCAGGAACATATAAATTCAGGTTTATGTAAAGCAACTAAAATAATCTGAAATGAAAGGGTTTTTTGTACTGTTAATTGCGATATGTGTTAATCAAAAGGCTTTTAATCAGGGTTTTAGTGAATATGATCTGGTGATTTACGGAGGAACATCTGCTGGTGTCAGCGCGGCTATTCAGGCTTCGCGGATGGGAAAATCGGTAGTACTGATTGAGCCCACCAGCCGTATTGGCGGGTTAACCACAGGAGGATTGGGCCAGACCGATATTGGCAACAAACAGGCCATTGGCGGAATTGCCCGCGAGTTCTATCAGAATGTTAAGAAGTACTACCAGCAACCCGAAAACTGGAAATGGCAAAAAGCGGAAGAGTATCGCGATGACGGCCAAACCCGTACCGAATCAGCCGAAGATGCCATGTGGACTTTCGAACCATCAGCCGCACTGAATATATTTCACCAGATGGTTGCCGGGGAGAAGAATATAACCCTCGTTTACAACCAGCGGCTCGACAGGCAAAAAGGGGTAACGAAAAAGAAAGGAGTAATTTCCTCCATTTCGATGGAAAGTGGCATATCTTATTCGGGCAAAGCCTTTATCGACGCCACTTACGAGGGTGATTTAATGGCCTCTGCCGGGGTCTCCTACACCGTGGGCAGGGAATCTAACAAAAAGTACGGCGAAACGCTCAACGGCGTTCATACCGCCGATACTGCACGTACAATGACTAACCAGATTTCACGTAATTCCATAAACCACAACTTTGTGCGTGGCGTTGATCCCTACCGCGAAAAAGGCAATCCGGCAAGCGGGCTCCTGCCGTTTATCAATCCTGAAGGCCCGGGAAAGGAAGGTTCTGCAAATAACGGTGTGCAGGCCTATTGCTTCAGGATGTGCCTTACTGACCATCCCGAAAACCGTATCGCGTTTGAAAAGCCTGCGACTTACAATGAACCGGATTATGAGCTTTTACTAAGAAATTACGAAGCAGGAGAGAAGGGTTTTCCTTGGATAAACTCAAGCATGCCTAACCGGAAAACAGACACCAACAACCGTTTAGGTTTTTCCACCGATTTTATAGGACAGAATTACGATTATCCGGAAGCTTCATATACAGAAAGGGAAGCAATTGCAGAACGCCACCGCAATTACCAGAAAGGTCTGATGTGGACTTTGGCGTATCACCCCCGGATGCCCGGGCACATCCGCAACGAAGTGTCGCGTTGGGGAATGTGCAAAGATGAATTTACCGAAGGTAACGGCTGGCAGGAACAGTTGTATGTGCGCGAAGCCCGGCGTATGATCAGTGATTACGTGATGACTCAGTACAATTGTGAAGGCCTTGCCGTGGCCCCCGATCCGGTGGGTCTGGCTGCCTACGGAATGGATTCACACCATGTTCAGCGATATGTCACCATTGAAGGATTTGTGAAAAATGAAGGTAATGTGGAAGCTCGTGTAAAAGGCCCTTATCCAATCAGTTACCGGGCCATAATACCCAAAGAAAAACAATGTAAAAACCTCCTGGTGCCGGTTTGCGTCAGCGCATCACACATTGCCTTTGGTTCAATCCGGATGGAACCGGTTTTTATGGTGTTGGGGCAGTCGGCAGCCATCGCAGCTTCCATTGCTATCGAGAAGGAGATTCCTGTGCAAAAGGTGAATTACCATGAATTGCAGAAAGTACTATTGGAAAACAAACAAAGGCTTCAATAAGATGGTTGGTGATTTGATAATATGCCATTTAGTTGGGTAAACTGAAATAGTGAATTCATAAATAAAATATGATGATAATACCTTAAATGGTAGCGGTATTAAATGATAGATTTGATTTAAACAGGTGGAATCATAGATCAGACAAGAAATAGAAAACTATTGAAGTAATGAAAGGTAAAATACTGATATTAATTGTTTTAATCCAAATATTTTCAGGATGCCGTAAAGAACCAGACCCCGGTCTTTACTCCGGTTTTCTTAACCCTCCTGCAGAAGCCCGTCCATTTGTGCGCTGGTGGTGGAACGGGAACCGGATTACAGAGGATGAAATTATCAGACAGCTTGATGTGCTGAGTGCAGCAGGTGTCGGGGGTGTTGAAATAAACCCTATTGAGATGCCGCCCGAGGCTGATACTGCCGGAACCAATGCTCTTACCTGGCTGAGCAGAGAATGGAACAGACTACTTGCAACTGCTTCGCGGGAAGCAGGAAAGCGCGGAATGATAACTGACATGATAGTAGGTTCAGGATGGCCCTTCGGCGGTGAGTTCCTTAAGGAAGATGAAGTAATTGCCCGGGTCATGGTCAATAACCTTGAGTACAGAGGAGGAGAAAAAGTTAGCATAAGCTTCAGCGACCTTTTGAATAAGGCTCTGGCTTCCCAGTCGCGGGCACCTGAGGGAGAGGCATTATCTGAGGAACTTTTGTTCGCACGGCTGGTACCAGATGGGATGGATGATCTTAATGATATCATAGACCTTATGCAAAATTCAGGTGCCGGGAATGGGCTCTCATTTAAAACTCCTGATGGAAGCTGGCATCTTATTTACGGGATACTCGAAAAAGGACACCGGCATGTACAGAACGGGGCGCCGGGAGCAGCCGGACCCGTGATGGATCATTATAAACGGGAGGTAACTCTTGCCTATCTCAACCGCCTCATTAAGATAAGCGAAGAAACGGGAATACCCCTGAATAAACTGATAAGGGCCCTGTTCTGCGACAGTATTGAGCTTGCCGGTTCAAACTGGACAGACGGGATGGCCGAAAAATTTTTGAGCGAATATGACTACAGGCTTGATCCCTATTTACCTTTTATTTTCTATGAACCTTACAGTGGGTATCCTTCCGATAATTACAATGTCGAATTACAGGACCAGATAAAAAGAGTAAGATATGACTTCAACGAATTCATGGTCTCGCTCTTTCTTGACAGTTTCACACGCACCTTGCAGGAGTTCTGTACAGCTAACGGACTCCTGTGCCGCTATCAGGCATACGGTACTCCATTCCTGATGGGCATAATGGAGGGAAACATGATACCTGATATCCCCGAAAGCAACAACTGGCTTTTCTCGGGGAATAATATGGATAGTGAGCAATGGACATGGAACCAGGATCATGGTTATATGATCTGGAACCTGTATGCAGCCTCAGGAGGACATCTGACCGGCAGAAAAATTATCAGCTGTGAGGCAATGACGAATACCCGGGGCGTATGGAAAGCTTCCCTTGAAGATATCAAGAGGCATGATGATATGAATTTTATTACAGGAATGAACCATGCAGTTTTGCATGGCTATAATTATTCACCTGTTAAGGCCGGATTTCCCGGATGGATAAGATTCGGAGAGTATTTCAGTGAACAAAATACCTGGTGGCCCTATTTCAAGAAATGGGCCGATTATAATTCACGCCTCTCTTATGTGTTCCAGAAATCAAAACCCGGGAAAAGCATTGCCATTCTCGGCCCTACCGGCGATGTCTGGACCGAAAAAGGACTTCCGAGGGTGCCTTTTCATAACACTCCCGATTATTGCTACAGGCTTTGGGAGGGATTAAGCCAGACCGGCTCATCGTGTGATTACATCGATGAAAATATTATTATTAACGGTGTAAAGAAGGATGGAAGGCTTAACTATGGTCCCATGTCCTACAAGGCTCTTATCTTGTGCGATGTGAAATCTGTAAAAGCTTCCACTGCTTTAGCAATCAGGGATTTTGCCGATGCAGGGGGTAAAATAATCATAATTGGTGAAGAGCCATCAAGATCCCTGTCCTTCCAGAATGCTGCTGAAAATGACTCTGTTGTAATCTCCGTTTTTAAAGATCTGAAAATAAAGGAACAGCTTATTTCAATGACTCCTCCGGAGGATCGCTACAATTTAATGGAGTTTTCGGGAGACTTGCTTAAGAAAGCATCTGTTGAACCTGATGTTGTAATATCCGATCCATCCCCAAACCTCTATCAGATCAGAAAAACTTATGGTGATAAGGAAATATTCCTTTTTGTCAATCCAAACAGGAAACAAAGCGTTTCTGAAATGCTGAAGTTCTCAACCGGTAAAAAGAGACCATGGATATGGAACCCGGAGGACGGAACAAGGAAGCCTTTTCCCTTTGCTGAAAAAAGGAATGAACTGAAAATCAGTCTCGGTCCTCTTGAATCACTGCTTCTGGTATTCGAGCCCGGAAAAGTAAGAACTAATAAAAGTCAAACCCCCGGGGAACCGGGTGATACACTCCTTGTAATTGCCGGTCCATGGGAGGCTCAATTTAATCACCATAACGGGACTCTCTTCAAACGCACTTTCGACATTCTTGAAGGATTTGGTATTTCAGATGACCCTGAGCTTAACAGCTTTTCAGGTACTGTTAAATACGTAACGAAATTTGAATCAGATGGAAATGGAAGCTGGCTGCTCCTTCCTGAAGTTAATAAGGGAGTAACAGAAGTAATGATCAACGAAAAACCGGCCGGTATTAACTGGTATGGCAAGCCCTTGTTCAATATCGGCGGACTTCTCGAAAATGGAGATAATACAATCGAACTAAAGTACACAACGATCCTGAGCAATTATGTGAGAAGTCTGAAGGATAACCCTGCTGCAGTAAGATGGAGTGCCGGCTATGAAATAGTGCCATCCGGGATTGATGGCACAATAGTAATATTGAAATAAATTCAATGCCGAACGCCAAACGCTGAACGTATAACTTAGATACTTAATCTATGAAGAAACTGATCCTTTCTTTCTTAATTGTCACTTTTACAGGCAATGTTATGCTTGCCCAGATCAGCTGGGTGCACCTGTCCAGTAGAAATGGTGACATTGAGCCTCCTAACAGTGGAAAGCAGCAGACCTCATGTGCAGTTGCCGATTTTGACAATGACGTCAGTGCTCCAGGGCTTGATATATGGCTGCAGAACGGAACAGGCAGTAAACCAGGAAAAATTTGAGAAAAAGTGAAGACAAAAAAGCATAAAGGAAGACCGGACCTTATCGGAGAGCATAAAATCGGAGATGCAGGCCAGGCGATATTCGCTATACTTTTCGGTTTGGTATATATCGCAGATTCGTTTGTTTTTGGATTTTCAACCTGGCTTAATGAGGTTGTCCCGAATATTATAAGAGTTTCTGCCGGGATTATTGTGTTGATTTTGTCCGGTTTTTTTTCATTGGCCGGAATGAGGAAAGTATTCAATGAGGTCAGAGAGAAGCCGGAGGTGATCCGGAGAGGTGTCTTTTCAATTGTCAGGCACCCGGTTTACCTTGGAGAGATCCTTTTATACATGGGATTGCTTTTTTTCTCTTTGTCAATAGCTTCTGCGTTTGTGTGGCTGCTTGCAGTTATTTTCCTGTATTATATTTCACGTTACGAAGAGAAGATCCTTCTTGATTATTTTGGCGATGAATACCGGACTTACATGAAGGAAGTACCGATGTGGATTCCGCGGATATCAAGACTCTTCAGGAGACGGGAACAAAAATAAAAATATGATTATTTCAAATACAACTCAATGTTTTATTAAGTCAGGCTTGTTCCTGGCAGGATTAACAGGGATATCAACATTTTCTACTGAGGCACAGACGAAACCGAATGTCATCCTCATAATCACGGACGACCAGGGTTACGGCGATCTGGGTTTCACCGGAAATCCACATGTTAAAACCCCTGTCCTGGATAACCTGGCCAGGCAGAGTATCCGGTTCAATAATTTCTATGTATGCCCGGTATCGGCACCCACCAGGGCTGCTCTCATGACAGGTCGCTATTCACTCCGTACGGGTGTGAAGGATACTTATAACGGAGGAGCAATGATGGCTTCTTCCGAAGTGACGATAGCAGAAATGCTTAAAGAGGCAGGCTATACAACCGGTATTTTCGGTAAATGGCACCTTGGCGATAACTATCCCATGCGACCGGGCGATCAGGGATTTGATGAATCGGTAATCCACCTTGCCGGAGGTATGGGCCAACCGGGTGATTTTACAACCTGGCCCAGGGGTGACAGCAGTTATTATAATCCCATACTGTGGCAAAATGGCAGACAAAATGCTTATGAAGGATACTGTTCCGACATCTTTACTGACGAGGCAATAAGGTTTATTGATCAGAACAGAAACGACCCCTTCTTTTGTTACCTCTCCTTTAACGCACCCCATACCCCGTTGCAGGTGCCTGAGGAGTATTATAATATATACAGGGATCTGGATCCATCTTCCGGTTTTGTGAACGACACAATGCCTTTCCCGGTGATGACCGAAAAAGATAAGGAGGATGCCAGGAGAGTATATGCAATGGTTACAAATATTGATGATAACGTGGGCAGACTTATGACCAGGCTTGAAGAACTTAAGATATCCGAAAAGACCTTTGTCATTTTCATGACTGATAACGGACCTCAGCAAAGACGTTATAATGCAGGCATGCGAGGACTTAAATCATCTGTTTACCGGGGAGGAGTGAGGGTGCCTTTCTGGATAAGGCATCCCGGAACTAATAATACCGGTATAGACATAGAGGCAATGGCGGCTAATATAGACCTTTTTCCCACGCTGGCTGATATCTGTAATGCCAGAATACCTGATGAACTTAAGATTGATGGAATAAACCTTGCGCCTTTGTTGAGAGGTGAGGATCTCAATACAAATGACCGTTCACTCTTCTTTTACTGGACCAGACATTCTCCGGAACTTTATACCAATATTGCACTGCAGAAAGGCAGGTACAAACTCGTTGGAAAGGATGACTATAATGCCTCCATTGATAAGTTTGAACTCTTTGATATTGTACAGGACCCTTATGAACAGAATAATATCCTGAATGATAATCCTGAAAGGGCCGCCGGGCTTAAGAAAGAACTGGATCTCATTTTCTACGAACTGGCAGCATCGGAGAACCTGATTGACCGTCCACGTATAGTAACAGGTACCACGCATGAAAATCCTGTTATACTCAACAGGAATGACGCCGACGGGCAATGGGGAATATGGGTGCAGTCAGAGATCTTTGGCTTCTGGCGGGTGCTGATAAATGAGGGCAGGTATAACCTCAGGTTTAAGTTCATTGAACCGGTTCCCTCAGGCGGAAAGATGATGGTCGAAACAGGAGCCTTTATTAACCAGATGAAGAATGACAAAAGCGATACAGACTTTCTCGAGATGAAAGACGTAAAGTTTCCGTCAATCAGGTGCGATTTCGTTCCGTTCTATCTCTCCGGCACCAGTAGAATATTCCCGTTATGGGTTGAAATAGAACGTATTGATATTTGACATGCACGGATATTTACGAAGAGTCTTAATGAAGTAAAACTACAATATAATGCGCAGAAGAGATTTTATAACCAGGGTTACAGTTGCTGCCGGCTCAATCGGTCTTGGTATCGGTTGCAGCAGGAGAGCCTACACAAATTCTGAAGGTTTATTGCAAAAAACTGTTCAGGGCACTGATGCCGGTAAAAAATATGTTGTGGAGCCATCCAGACAGGTTGAAGTCCTGGCCGAAACGGATGTCCTTGTAATAGGCGGAGGGCCTGCCGGTACTGCTGCAGCAATAGCGGCAAGCAGGGCTGGAGCTGAGACTTACCTTGTGGAACGCTACAATCATCTCGGAGGATTATGGACCGGAGGTCTGGTACTGCCTCTATTATCAACCCATGCTGTCGATAAAGAGAACAGAAGAAAGCAGGTGATATACGGAGTGGGAGGAGAAATGGCCGAAAGGCTTAAGGGCCTTGGCATGTCCATCCAGGAAATAAATCCGGTAATCGATCCGGAGGCCGGTAAATATGTCCTTGACGAAATGATCAGGGAAGCAGGTGTGAAAATGCTCTTCCATGCATGGGGCACAGGTGTGGTTATGGATGGAAATGCTATTAAGGGTGTTTTTATCGAGAGCAAATCGGGCCGGCAGGCAATACTGGCAAAAGTTGTGATAGACTGCACCGGCGATGGTGATATACTTCACATGGCGGGGGAGAATTATGAAATGATGAATTACCATATCGGGCTCAATTACCGGCTCGGTAATGTTGACCGTGTTGATAAGTCTGTGCCTTTGCCCAAGGGACTCAGCATCGGCAGTCCAACCCCGCTTAAAAGTGTGAACTGGTTTAACATGCGGGGGCTTGACGATCAGGATGGTTTGGATATTAACACGCTTTCGAAACTACAGATGGATTACAGGAAGGAAATTTGGGAGAAAATATGGAAACTGCGTAATACTCCCGGATATGAGGAGCTCTTCCTGCTCGACACTGCTTCACAGCTGGGAGTGAGAATGTCGCGGATCCTCGATGGTGAGTACAGGCTGACACTTGAAGACACAATGACTTACAGATCGTTTGATGATGTAATAGGTATTAGCGGCGCGTGGACATCCATGATTTATAATGGAGAGACCATAAAACCTGAAGTGAGACCAATGTGGCAGATCCCATACAGGTCCCTTGTTCCCCAAAAAACCGATAACCTGCTGGTAGCCGGACGTTGCTTCTGCTTTGAGAAAGCGCTTGTTGAGGATACAAGGATTATCGGCACATGCCTGGTCACAGGTCATGGAGCCGGTGCAGCGGCAGCACTGGCTGTTAAGAAGGGGGTGAGGGCCAGAGATGTCAATAACGGGGACTTAAAGAAGCTTCTTTTACAACAGGGAGCATGGTTAGGATGATAACAATAAAATATTCGGATATGTTGAAAACCAGGATTCTGGCAGGATGTGCCTGTAGTCTGTCACTTCTGTCATTAACAAATTCTTGTAGCGATAAAGCTGTAAAACCGAACCTGCTCTTATTTCTGGCTGATGACCTCAGGGCCGATGCCCTCGGCTGCTATGGCAACAATGTATTAAAAACACCGAATATCGACAGGCTGGCAGAAACAGGCATGTTGTTTACCAACAGCTACATAATGGGAGGCCACCACGGAGCAATATCCGCCCCGAGCAGGGCAATGCTTCTGAGCGGAAAATATCTTTTTAATGTTTACGATAAGCTTGATGGTGTTCTGACAATGCCCATGCACTTTGCATCTCATGGCTACAAAACTTTCGGGACGGGAAAATGGCACAATGAAAAGACGGCGTTCGAGGGCAGCTTTCAAACCGGAAAGAATGTGTTCCTTGGGGGTATGGCCGATCATTTCAATATACCGTTGTGCGATATAGACGAAGACGGTAAGCTGTCCCAACCCGTTACGAAAGGTTTCTCAACAGATCTTTTCGCCGAAGCCGCCATGGAATTTCTTGATGATCAGGCAGGGGGCAGGAACGGAAATCCTTTTTTCTGCTATGTCGCATTCACAGCACCTCATGATCCGTACTCCCCGCGACCCGGTTTTATTGACAAATACTCCCCTGAATCAATACAGCTTCCTGATAATTTCATGCCTCTTCATCCTTTTGCTTTCGACAACCTGACAGTGAGGGACGAAAACCTTCTTCCATGGCCCAGACCGGCCGAATATGTGAAAATGGCAATTGCCGATTATTATGGATTGATTGAACATCTTGACAAAAGCGTCGGGGAAATTATTGGCATTCTTAAAAAGAGAGGACTTTACAAGAATACCATTATTGTTTTTGCCTCAGATAACGGCCTGGCAATCGGCAGTCATGGCCTGCTGGGAAAACAGAATCTTTATGAACACAGCATGAAAGTCCCCCTGATTATTTCGGGTCCCGGGATACCAAAGGGGAAGAAATCAGAAGCGTTTGCCTGCCTGTTCGACCTGTTTCCCACACTTGCTGAATTTTGTTCATTGCCTGCCCCTGAAGGCATTGACGGGCAAAGCCTTGAGCCGGTAATATCGGGGAGGTCAAAGGAGATCAGGTCTTCAGTTTTTACTGTTTACCGGAATACAATCAGGGCAGTGCGTACAAAGGAATGGAAGCTGATAAGGTACCCAGAAAGGGATTTCACACAGTTGTTTAACCTCGAGAATGATCCATATGAATTGATTAATTTATCGGGTGAAGCAGAGTATGATTCAATACATCAACAACTATTAAAGGAACTTGAGACGTGGCAAAAGATTTCAGGCGACACCATTCAGATCACTGCCGGGCATATATTGCCACTGGAATATGATTATCGCAAGCTTGTACGCAAACCCGACAGGTGGCAGCCTGAATATACTCTGAAAAAATACTTCAGAGAAGACCTAACTCATTATTGAAACCCATTTCTTTCCACTTGGGGGAAGAAAGTTATAAATATTAAAAAAGAAAGATTTAATGTCGTCAATGAAAAGGATAGTAAGTGGATGTCTGCTGCTTTGCGGCGCTCTTGCGGCAAAAGCACAGGAAAGACCGAACATAGTATTATTTATCGCCGACGATGTGAGCCGTGACGATATAGGATGTTACGGCAACAATCAGGTTAAGACACCATGTATAGACCGCCTGGCGTCTTCCGGAATAAAATTTACAAACATGTTCCTGACAGCAAGCTCCTCCAGCCCCAGCAGAAACAGCATCATTACCGGCAGGTATCCACATAACACAGGAGGTGCGGAATTGCATACCGAACCTCCTGATTACATGATCTCTTTTCCCGAGGTTCTTAAGAGCAATGGTTATTATACCGTTCAGGCCGGCAAGTTCCATATGGGTCCCTATGCCAGAAGAGGATTCGATCAGATAAATGACAATAACAAGCTCAATGGCGATGGTGGTGAGGAGCTATGGGTTAAGTGCCTGCAGGAGAGGCCCCGTGAAAAACCATTCTTCCTCTGGTTTGCAGCAATGGATGCCCACAGGGCATGGGGACCGAACGAATTCTCCGGCAAACATAATCCCGGAGAAATAGTGCCGCCTTTTTACCTGGCTCAGGGAGAAAAAACAGGAGATGATCTGGCCAGATACTATGATGAGATTTACCGGTTTGACCATTATATCGGTCTTGTATATGATGAACTGGTTGAGCAGGGAGTTACAGATAACACTTTGATTATCATTATGGCTGATAATGGGCGGCCCTTTCCGCACAGCAAGACCAGAGTAAACGACAGGGGACTTCTGTCGCCTTTCATTATTCACTGGCCTGACGGGATTGGCATTAAAACGCGTGAGTGCACTTCTCTGATCAGCTCAATTGACATTGCCCCGACAATACTTGAGCTTGCTTCAGCTCCAATACCGGAAACAATACAGGGCAGGAGCTTCACAAAACTGCTAAAGAACCCGGGTAGAAATTTCAGGAATTTTGTTTTTGCCGAACATAACTGGCACGATTATGAAGCTCATGAGAGAATGCTCAGAACAAAGGATTTCCTTTATATTCTCAATTCGCGACCACAGTTTCCGCAGATGGGTCCCGCCGATGCTGTCGGAAGTCCCTCTTTTTCCGAATTGGACAGCCTGAGAAAAATGAATTCACTTTCAAAGCAACAGGAAGATATCTTCACGGCTCCGAGGCTCTCTGAAGAATTGTACAGAAATGATAATGATCCTGACCAGTTCAATAATATTGCCGGATTGCAGGAGTTTGGGAGAATGCTCGTCCGTATGAGAAAAACAGTTGCGGAATGGATGAGGGAAACAGGTGACAATATCCCTGATGATCTTACAAAGGACTGGTATGAACGGGTTCCGGGATACGTGAAAACACCCTGGATCAACATCAGAGGTGAACCGGTTGACCAGAAATACAATGCAACAAAGAATAATAATAAAGGGAGGTTTTGAGATAAATATACATTACGCCCCTACGGGGCTCAGGATAATTTTTATGTCATATTACTACAAACATGTCGCGCCTACGGCGCTCATTATGAGGATCCGAAAAGTCTTGAGCCGCGTAGCGACGGCATGTTTGTAGCAGAAGAGATCATTGATTTGTCTTGAGCCGCGTAGCGGCGGCATGTTAAATATTCATTATTATGAAAATAGAGCGATTATTACCTGTTTTCCTTATCGGACAATCTGTAGCGGCTGTTAATCAAATGTCTTACTCTCAGGAGAGATCTCCCAACATCGTTTTTATCCTTACCGACGACATGGGATGGAAAGACCTGGGCTGCTACGGAAATAAGTTCACTGAGACCCCAAATATCGATGCTCTCTCACAAAGCGGCATTAAGTTCACACAGGCTTACGCCGCGTGCCCGGTAAGCTCACCGACAAGAGCTTCAATAATGACAGGTAAGTATCCTGCCCGCCTTCATCTCACCAACTTTATTGCCGGGAACAGAACTGATCCACTGTCCCCTGTTCTCCCCGCACCATGGAAACCATACCTTGAAGCACGGGAAACAACAATTGCCGAACTGCTCAGAGAAGCAGGATATATAACCGCAATGGTTGGGAAATGGCATCTCGGAGGCCACGATTCAATCGCCCCATGGTCTCAGGGTTTCGATTATACAAGAATGATCGGCAAAAACGGTCTCGATTATTATAACTATTCAATTTATGAAGACTCCTATCAGAATGAGTTCTTTGATAAGGGAACAGAGTATCTTACTGATAAGCTGACAGATTACGGGGAGGCGTTTATAAGTATTAACAAAGATAAACCTTTCTTTCTTTACCTTTCATATTCAGCACCTCATGTAGTAATCGTACCACGACCGGATAAACTGATGAAATACTTCCGCAAATACGGGCAATCGGATGAAAAATTCAATCCATATTACTCTGCAATGGTGGAAAGCATCGACGACGGTGTAGGAAGAATAATTGAAAGGCTCAGGGAAGAGGGACTGCTGGAAAGGACATTGATAATATTCACCTCAGACAACGGAGGACTCGGACTGGATGAACTGGGGCCCACTCCAACATCAGTTCTGCCACTGAGAAAATGGAAAGGGCATGTTTATGAAGGCGGTATAAGAGTACCGGCTATAGTAAGCTGGGAGGGTAAGGTTCCCTCAGGTTTTATTTCCGATACTTATTTCAGTTCAATAGATTATTTCCCAACTCTTTGCGAACTGGCCGGTATTAAAAAGCTGCCTGAAAATGTTGACGGGAAAAGTGTTTTATCATTATTCCTTCAACCTGAATCACAAAAGCCTGAAGAGAGACCTGTTTACTGGCACTATCCGCACTTCTCGAACCAGCTTGGCAGACCCGCCGGAGCAGTGAGAGTGGGCGATTATAAACTTGTGGAAAGCTATGAAACCGGTGAACTGGAACTTTATGATCTTGAAAATGATATTTCCGAATCGAAGAATCTCTCATTGACCATGAAGCAAAAGACACAGGAATTATATAAATTGCTTGTTCAATGGCGAAAAAGCTTAAATGCCAATATGCCCGTTAAGAATCCTTTGTATAAAACAAATAAAAGCATAAACACAGAGATTCACAGAGAAGGCACAGAGTGACACAGAGAAATGCCTCTGTGGTTCTCTGTGCATACTCCGGATTTCCTCAGTGTAATGTTTTGTGCGATAAATAATTGCTTCAATGAGAATAAAGCGAAGTTTACTCCCGGTTTGTATAACAGGCATAGCTGCAGCCTGGACATCGTGTTCCCAGATATCACAATCTCCAAAGCCGAATATCATCATTATCCTCGCCGATGATATGGGCTGGGGCGATATTAATGCCAACGGTAATGACCTTATATCAACACCGGTACTGAACAGGCTCAGGTCGGAAAGTCTGAGCTTCGACAGGTTCTATGTTTGTCCGTTAAGTGCTCCCACAAGAGCTCAAATGCTAACCGGCAGGTATTTCCTGCGAACAGGAGTATCGTCAGTGACCCGGGGCTATGAAAATATGAGAACGGATGAGGTGACACTTGCGGAGGTGCTCAAAGAAAATGGGTACACTACAGGTTGTTTTGGCAAATGGCACAATGGAAGATACTGGCCCCAGCATCCAAACAGGCAGGGTTTTGATGAATTCGTCGGATTTCCCGTCGGGCACCTTGGATACTACTATGATGCCTGGTTTCTCCATAACGATGAAGAAAAGCAATCGTCGGGTTATACAAGTGATTTTTTTACCCGGCAGGCGATTGAATTCATAGATCGGAACAGAGAGAACCCTTTCTTATGTTACGTTTCACATAACGTGCCTCATTCTCCTTTTCAGGTACCTGAAAAATATTTCAGCAAATACAGGCAGGCAGGTCTTGACTCAACACTCTCCTGTG
>CAZWFL010000032.1:0-6460 GCA_964633195.1 uncultured Rikenellaceae bacterium
TCCATATTCCATGTCGCCGGTTCACTATCAATCAGAACAGGCTTTGCTCCCAAATATACAATAGGGTTTATGGTTGCAGAGAAGGTAAACGAAGATGCTATAACCTCATCTCCCTGCTTAACCCCTGATAGAATAAGTGCAAGATGAATAGCTGATGTCCCTGAGCTTAAAGCTGCCACATGCCGCGCACCTGTATAATCCGAAAGCGATCTTTCAAAATTATCCACATTAGGACCTAATGGGGCTACCCAATTGGTGTCGAAGGCTGCCTTAATGTATTTCATTTCACCTCCGGACATATGAGGACTGGATAAATATATTCGTGGATATGAAGCCATTTTCGAAAAATTCATAAGTGCCCTAAACAGTTAACTATACTAACAGTCAATATTCTCCTGACTCATGTGTTTCACAAATAATCTTTGTTTATCTACAGAAGAGTGTCTTTAGTATAATAATTAAGTCACCTAAGAAGCTCCTTTTTTTATAGTAATCGAGATTCATTCTAACCTTATCTGGCCAGATTATTTCGTCATTAAAACTTTTCGGATCTGGAACAGAAGCAAGAAGTTCTTCTTCATTGGCATATTTCAAAGTAGCAGGTCCGGTGATGCCCGGCCTAAGTTCAAGTATTAGTTTTTCATCACCCGAAAAACGGTATATATATTCAGGCATATCCGGCCTTGGACCTACAAAACTCATATCTCCCTTCAGAACATTCCATAGTTCAGGCAATTCGTCCAACTTGTATCGACGTAATATAGTACCTAGAGGAGTTATCCTATTCTCCCCTTTAACTGAGATTGTATCTCCTCCATGATTTGGGATCATTGTACGAAACTTAACTATCCTGAAAAGTCTGCCATGTCTGCCTGCGCGATTCTGATGAAAAAAAACAGGACCAGGCATCTTAATCTTAATAAGAATTGATATTATTATAAATACCGGGGATAGAATAATCAGACCAATAAACGAAAAAACAATATCAAAAATTCTTTTCAACACAACAAAATAAACTTATTATATCATTTAAACTTAGAGGTACGAATCGTTTTGCTAAATCTGATTATTCCTGATAAATTCGACCAATAGGTAGTCATTCTTCAGCTCCTTTATAATCTTAAGATTCTCATTTTTGGCATGAGCTCTAATTACAGATCTGTTATTACGTGAAATAGTTGACAGACAGCGAAAACCCAGCCTCCAGGCTGTCTCATACATAATAGTGTTCATAATTACTCCTACTCCCATTCCCCTATATTCACTGTCGATGATACGGCCAACAAAGCATCTTTTTGTGACGAAGAGACGCAGGAAGAAATAGCCAATCAATCTTTCATTGTCAAAAGCACCCATCATTAAGAAAGACCTGTTCTCAAACTGCTTCTGAATTGATCTAAGGTCAAATTTGTGTGGTTTGAAATATTCAAGATCCGATTTCTTTTGCGCCATGATCAAATCAAACAGTAAACCGGCATCTTCTCTCTGTAATTGTCTGTAAAAAAAAGGCCCTTCAGATCTGGCACTGAGGACTTCAGTCATCACTTTCTGTAAAGCAGCATAATGCAATAAGTAAAAGAATACTGAATTAACTGACTCAATAATCCTCCATATTAAAGTCAGATGATGCTTGATGAATATTAATAACTTCTCCATTAAAGAAATCTTTCAAGCTCCTTCCGAAGACCCTGTTTCACAGGTAATTGCCATAGTGTTTTACACCAATTATGATTACCCTCAATTAATTCTGGACCTCCACTTGTTATAGCAATATCCCAACCTACCGAATTGTTTACAGGAGAATGAATTGCTGCTTTTCTTGCCATTTCAATAGCTTCGTTCCAATAAGGAATCGTAAAGCCAATTATTAGTTTGCCTGTTATCGGGTGATGTGATTGGTCTAGTTTAGTTATGTCGCTATATACCCCGGGACCGGTGACACGTCCGGTTTGAATATCTACAGGTGCTGCAAGATTTCCTGCAGCCATGTTATCAACATAAGAATTAACTGAGATCCTCAATCTGGCTGCAATAATAATTACCTCATTATTATGTACCTGTGTAATTATCCTGACGGTATTTAATCCTGATGGAGAGAGTTCATCCAGGAGAGGGTGTTGTTCGACATATTCTTCCACAAGGTCATATTTGCTTTTGTTCATATGCTCCAAAAGCGATTCAGGAGTATATTTCCGACACGTGACGACTTCCACCTCTGCCCCTGTCTGTCCCCGTGAACCTTTAAGAACTATCCGGCCAGATCTGTTAGATAAGAGTCTTTCTAATGCCATTTTTTCCTCAGCAGTCCCTGTAAGGGCAGTAAAGTCTCTTCGAATGAGATGGTTGAAGCGATTTAAGAATAGTATTTTGTTTTCCAGAATCTCTCTTGACTCTTTAGGATTCATTTGAAGCTGGTATTCGTACATAAAGCCTGTCCCGGCCCATTTCTTACGTTCAGATCCCCTCTTTTCGTAGAATCCGAACTGGAAGTAGTCTTTGATCGATACATTATACCTGAATGTTGAGATAAGAGTATCAACGGCTATTCCCAACTTTGACTTTCCGGTAACTGTTGAGGAAAATGTCAAAAAATCTCGCAGTTGATGAAAATCTGAATTTCTAATGTAATATAGAAAATATATAAATCGTCTTACTAACTTCATTGTTTGAAGAATGAATCTACTCTGTGAAAGTGCTGAGGTACCTGTTGGCATTCGCCCTGGTATAATACAATGATGCTTCTCGGGAGTTTAACAAGTAATCATTCCTGAGAATGTAATTATTTTTCATCTCAAGAATAAAATCGCACATTTCATGGAGATTGTTTTTTTCAAATGTTCTGCCGATCTGATGTTTTGCTATAATCTCAGCAAGCCCGGATTTCTCGGATGCTATTGCCATTACAGGCAATCTCGCTGCCATTAAATTGTAAAGCTTGCTGGGAACACTGATATCCTGTGTACTGTCATTAAGTATTATTACTGCAAGATCGGCAGCACAGAGAGATTCATATAATTCTCCGTCGTCCCTGAAAGGCAGTAGTCGGCAGTTTGTTAATTTTTTCTCTGTTACCAACCTGCTTATTTCATTAAATCTCTCACCTCTGCCAATTATCTGAAATATAATCCCTTTCTCCGTTTTAAGACGATCTGCAACCTCAATCAGGGTTTCAACATTATGAGTTACCCCAATGTTCCCTGAATATTGTACAATGAACTTTCCAGTTAATCGCTCTCTTTTCAGTATTATGTTATCCTCTTTTCTTATTGGCTGGGGATTTAAGAATGCAGACCAGTTTGGTATTATCTGTACATCCGAACAAGGAGAATACCTGAGAATCCCTGAAACCATTTTCTCACTCAGTGTATATATCTTGTGAGCCTTTCCGAATATTTTAGAATTTCTTCTGGACCACCACTTATAAATAGGCCCTTTTTCAATAAAACCATTTACTTTCAGTGCTTCAGGGTAAAGGTCATAGATAAGGATCGCATACTTACCCCTGAACCATGTAGCCATCAGATATGCAGTAGGAGGGACAGAGACGTAGAATTTATCAAAGCTGTTATACCTGAATCTGAGAAGTACAAATATTCTGCATGTTCCTATGATCCAAGAAATAGCTTTTTTCAGGTTATTGCCCCGATTGTACTTGTTAATGTATTCAACTATAACTTTGGGAACCAGGTTCGTCTCCTGAATTCTCACACTTCCGGTGATGAGAACAACTTTATCAAATTCTTCTGCAAACTTATTTACTATATCAATTGTCAGGTAACCGGTTGCCTGATTTATGAACACAATGCCGGACGACATAAAATCATAAAATTATTCTTTCTTAAATCATGTTTTAAATATACTCATGAAGGTCTGCGCTGCGACCCTTATTCTCTCTGCATATTCAGGATATATTATCTTACCGGGTTCTCGCTCAGGAAAGTCAGATAATATGCCGGAAAGAGCTACATGGTCATGAGGTTCAAAGTAGTAACCGTATTGCCCAAGTTGTTCAATATTTACTGGCAGTGATGAAGCTAATACCGGCACCTGAAGGGAAATAGCATCTTCAATAACAGTGCTCCAACCCTCAAACAGACTTGGCTGAATAACAGCTTGCGCGTGTTTCATCAGCAATAATTGCTCGTTGCGCGGTATAACTCCCAGAAGGCTTATATGTGAGCCAAGTTGATTCTTGTCAATGATTGAGTGTAACTCCTGCATGTATAATGAATGTGAGGCATCAGGGAACCGTCCTGTCATGGCAAGATGAATCGTCTTGCCCTCATTTTTTATTAATGCCAGTGCTTTCAGCAGTACCCTGTGATTTTTATGCTTATGGAACTGATTGGATATAAGAAAATAGTCGGAAGGTAAATTGTACTTCTCCCTGATTTCATTTATATTCAATTGAGACAGATCATCAATTACTGATACAAAGTGAAATATGTGCAGTTTCATTTCCTTTCTAATACGGAAGAACTTCCTGAAATCATCTGCAACTGCCTGGCTCGATACCACAAGATCATCAGTATTTCTCAGGATAAACCTGATTCGCAGAGTTCTTTCAAATATTTTTCTTTTAGTAAAGAATTCGGGATAGTGCTCATGCTGGAGGTCAGCATACCACGAGACAAGTTTAGCTGCAGTTCTGGTCCTCACCGGGTAATCGTGCATAGGATAAAGAGCATCGGGTTTATAGTTGGCCAGAATATCAGATATAAAAATATTCTTGCGGATAATCCACGATTTTAGAAACCCTTTCACTACTGGAGGGAAATTCCATCTAATAGTCTGTAAATAAGGATATTGAATCTGTTCGGCAAATGATAACAGATCGGGTCTGCAGATGAGAAGAATTTCAGGTTTTTCATCATCATCCAGAAAATCAAGGGTTCTAATAAGGTTTAGAATATAAATTATACCACCCATCCATACAGGATTGAAGTTGAACAATATACCGAGTCTGATTCTTTTGTTCTTCATGAAAATATACTTATTTATTTTGATGCCAATTCTTCACGAGGTTGCCAACTCCCTCATCTATACCCCATTGCGGACTCCAACCCACACCTTTAAGCTTTGATACTTCTGCTAAAAGATGTTCTCGTTCCACCTTTCTTACTCTTGAAGGATCAACCTCTATATTGATTCTTTCATTCAATTGGCGCTCAAAGGCCTCAACTATTTCAGTCACTGAATACTCTATTCCCCGCCCAAGATTAAATATATCATAACCTGAACACTCCATACCAAGGAGTATCCTCACTGCATTTGCCATATCATAAGTATGAATAAAATCTCTTTTCGGCGTTAGATTTCCGAGACGTATGGTCCGCAGCCCATCTCTCAGCTGTTTCTCAATCTCCGGTATCAGGTGAGCATTTGTTTCGTTGGGTCCAAAAGCATTGAATAAGCGGCAGACAATTGTATTAACTCCTGTTTCAAGCCAGAACTTCCTGCAAAGATGTTCTCCGGTCAGTTTGCTGAGTCCATAGATATCCATTGGTTTAACCTGATGATCCTCATTTACTGCCTTATCGCAAACTGGATATACTGCTGCTGTTGACGCGAAAAAGAGTGTCCGAAGGGAGGTAATCTCCCTGCACGCATCCAAAACATTCATGGTTCCCCTGATATTTATATCTCCGGCCTCGAATGGATGTTGATTGCAGTATGGTATAAAATGTATTGCTGCAAGGTGAACCACAACATCCGGTCTGGTCAGAGTGAAAACCTCTTTTATTCTTTCCGTGTCTCGTATATCTGCAAGAAAGAAATGATCATCGTGAACATCGATAAAGTCGCGATTCCCAAAGGAAAGATTATCCAGCACAAAGACTTCATGTCCCTCGTTTTGAAGTGCAGGTACCACTGCCGATCCGATGAATCCTGCTCCGCCAGTAATTAGTATTGTCATGGTATTATTCATTTATCATCAGGTTTCTATTTTCATGAATTTTATAAATTGCTCACCCACTGACTCGATTGAGAATCTGGAGATATCTTTCTTCGCCTGGCTGCCCAAATTGTTCCTGAGTTCCTCATTCTCCATAAGCAACTGTAGCTTCTCTTTAAACAGTCCATCGTTATAAAGTGGGACCAGAAATCCATTCCGACTGTCTCTGATCATCTCAGATGGACCAGCGCTACAGTCGTATGCAACAACAGGTAGTCCCGCCGACATTGCTTCGCCAATTACATTCGGAAATCCTTCGGAACTTGACATAAATGCAAAAATGCGGCTTTTCAGATAGTATGATTCCACGTCGGCCTGCTTACCCTCAAGAATTACCCGCTCTTCAGCGCAGTTTTCAGCTATTATCTTTCGAAGGATTTCAGAATTGTTCTGCTTAAGGTGATCGTATCCGACAATAACCAGCTTCCAACCCGTATCTTCAATATTCAGGAAGACCTTTATCAGTCTATCGTGATGCTTGGTACTTATTAGCCTTCCAACCGT
>CAZWFL010000032.1:6560-41558 GCA_964633195.1 uncultured Rikenellaceae bacterium
GGAAGACCTTTATCAGTCTATCGTGATGCTTGGTACTTATTAGCCTTCCAACCGTAAGGATGATGTTTTCCTTTTGTATACTACTTATTAACTGAATGGTCCGGATAGGATTACCGATTACTCGTATGTTGTTATTTAGAAATTTATTAAAATAAATATCCCGTGCTTTTTCAGTCTGTGCAATGAAACCGGTTGCAGCAGGGTAAAGTATTCTTCTCAAAAAATTATGTACTATTCCCAGATGTTTATCAGGCTGGCACCTGTCTGAGATGAAAATCGGGTACTTCAGTCTTAATAATGCAATAAGAACAAAACTATTCCAGTATTCACCAAAACTCAATATTGCTGAAGGAGAAATACTTTTTACAGATGACCTCAGGTACAGGAGAGTCCTGAGAGAGTAAATCATTCTCAAACTATTCCGGAATCTGAATGATGGTTCATGGATGATCGCCTTCTCCGGCACCTTATAAAATACTTCCCTGGTGATCCCATATAACACAATATGCAATTCCAATGAGATCTTATGTGAAAAATACCAGGCAAGTTCAGACATTACCCGTTCCATACCTCCTGCCTGTAGTGATGGAATTACAAGGCACAGTTTTCTATTCTCCATATAATGGAATATGGTTATTCGGTGCGAATATTTTTTTATTAAGTTCTATGCTACTTAAATAGGTTTTCAACCATCCATCCATATGGATTGAATTTCCCCTCATGCCAATTCATTTCGATGTCCCAGAAGCCTTTACAGTTATCATATCCATGCATTGCAAAACCATAGCTTATCTCAACAATAACCGGATCCCCCTCCAGGAAGACAAAATCATAAGCCATACATTGTACCTGCAATTTCTCCGAAATGGCGAAAGCAAGCTTTATGATCTTATCACTGAAATTCTCTTTTTCATAAAGAATCGATCCGCTACCCGATGCCCTGAAATCATTATACCGGACCAGTCTTTTAATTGCAAATGACTTGTCTCCGATAACAATTACCCGAATGTCAGAATCATTACCCGGGATAAAATCCTGAAAATAGACATACCCTCTTTCATTGCCGGTAACCCTGGCGTATTCTGTCGGGTGGCAAAGACGGATTATTCCCTTTATAACATCCCATAAAGTAGTTTTTCCATGTGCATATTTGCGATAGCGCTCACTAAGGTTCGACCATCCTTCATATTGTTTGAAACCCCTGCCGAAGGACTTGTTAATTAACCTTAATGCCTCTCTGGAGGAGTCCACCCTCCTGACATTATCTGAACCAGCACCATTGCGTAATTTGAAGACCTTGGGATAACTGGTCTTCACAGCCCACTCCTTTGCTTCAGTTTCAACATAAAATACATACGACTTAACCAGGGGTGCACCGAAAGCTTCCAGGAGATATTTTTGACCAACTTTGTCATCAAAGTGCCACATTGTATTAAAATCCGGGAATACTGCCTTCCCGGATGCATAAACGGCAAAGAGTAACTGCTTTGCAAACTTGCTTGCTTTTGGGCTTTTATGATTAAAATGCCACATAAGTGCATCACAATCACTTAATTGATCAATAATGTCGGACCTATAACAATCTACCACTTTGAAAGGGATATTATTGGACTCACAGTAAGGGATCCATCTGTCACTAAAAGACCCTTTTGATTTATGTATTCCTATTTTCATAGCCATTATCCAGGTAGACAGATGCCCATATTTCAAATGATAACATTACCCACAAAGCTTCCATCTCTGTATATTTCAGACCTGCAATATTTCGGATCCATGAGAAAACAAGATTATGGGTGAACAAACCTCTATGCTTTAACCCCGGGAGAACCTTATCATTTAGGTATTCAATGAAGTTTGGGTCAAGGAGGAATTCCCTGAGTGGAATTCCAAATCCCATTTTATCCCTGAATGCGAAATTATTACCAAAGGTATCTGCAGTCATTTTTTTCAGAAGGTATTTTGCGGTGTTTTTTCCTTCAGGGCTATTCCTTAATAACAGGAATTTCTCAGGGATTGAGAAAGAGTTTTTAACGACCTCATTATCAAGGAACGGAACCCTGTTTTCAATCGAGTGGGCCATCGACATCTTATCCTGCCGTATCAGCAAATCAGGGAGGTAAGTAATCAGTTCATATTTCACCTGTTTGTCGAATCTCGATCCTGAGAGATTTTCATAAATGGAAAGCCTTTCACCCATCGCCTTATCCCTGCTGAAATCATTTTTTAACCTGCCGGCAAGATAAGGTGTTAAAAATGAAGCAGCCATGACAGCCCTCTGTCTGTTATTCAAATAGCTGATAAACTCCGATGGTTTATTAAGGTCTCTATAAACCTCATTAATCAGCTTTCTGATACTGAAGGGATATTGGATATCATAGTATCGGTTGTACCCGCCAAAAACCTCGTCAGCTCCCTCACCGCTAAGAAGAACTGTTACATATTCTTTTGCCCTCTGCGAGAGCATGTAAATGGCTACTGTATTGGGATGATTCAGCGGCGATTCAAGATGCCATGTAGCACTTTCAACGTTTTCGAGATAATAATCCTGATGAAGCAGGAATTTATGACTGGTTATTTCCAGAGCTCCGGCCACATCGTCTACATATTTCTCCTCGTTGTATTGCGGACTGTTAAAAATGATTGATACAGACTCGAACTTTCCCTTTTCGCTATAACTGTTTGCAAGCAATGTCACAAGCGAAGAATCGATTCCTCCTGATAACTGACATCCCAGTTTAACATCACTCATCAATTGACTCCGGACACTTTTTCTCAGCCACTCTAACAGTTCCCCGGTAAAATAAGACAGTTCACCTGACCGGTTAATTCGTGAATAGTCATTTATATCGAAATACCTCGTTTTAGTAATTCCCCTCCCCTGTTTGTATGAAATATAATGACCTGGTTCAAGTGATTCAATTCCGCTAAAGAGAGTACCCTTTAAATTGTTTCTGAAGAGAAGATATTCATCAAGCTGCTCTCCATTAAGCCGGAAATAAAAACCTTCCAGAAAAGCAAAGCTTTTCAACTCTGAAGAAAATGCAAACAGATTATTATTGAGGATATAATACATCGGCTTAATTCCAAAACGGTCACGGGCAATTAGTAGTTCATTGCTTTTAAGATCTACCAATACTATGGCAAACATCCCGTTCAGTCTCTGTATCAGACCTTCGAAGCCATACTTAAGATAAAGAGCCATAACTATCTCCGTGTCGGTGGTGCTTTTAAACCTGTAACCCCAGTCCTCGAGTTCAGTTTTAAAATCGAAAGCATTGTATATTTCTCCGTTGAGTGTGAGAATTACTTTACTGTCGGGGCTTACCATAGGTTGATGCCCATTAAATGATAAATCAAGTATGCTTAATCTGTTAAACCCCAAAGCACCCGAAAAGCTCCGGTCAGGAGCAAGCGGTAGTTTATCATCTATCTCAATAGAGTCTCCCGTTACCAGATTAAATAACCTGATCCCTGAGTCGTCAGGACCTCTGTGTTTCTGTACCCTGAGCATCTTTTTGATTCTGGCAGAGTCCCGTAAAGGTTTGTTATCGATATTTACATATCCGGCGATACCGCACATTATAATTGATATTCAGGTTTTATTATAACAAGTTTTATGTTGTAAATTAAGGGTCTGCCGCAGGCTAAACAGATCAATCATTATTATTTGTATTTCCTGAGAGCATTCTTAACAAAACGTCCCTGTGAGATTCGCATCGTATGATATTCAGTAAAAGCAGTCGTTTTCTTCCGGACATAAGTTTTGGGAAAAGACCTCTTTTCCTTAATGCGGATATTAATTTACCAAAATAGGGTTCGATATATGAATCATAAGTCGGAAAAATTGTTTCACAGAACTTCTGAAAATCAGCCTCAAGGCGGTCATCATCGATTATTATCTTATTAAGTCTTTTAATCTCGTTATTAAACTCCATTGTCTCTTCAGAATTCAGGCGAAAAATACCAGGGTTTTCATTTCCCTGCTTAAGTGGTATTAATTCAAAATTTACTCCGTTACCAAGTAACAGCCTGACAATATATCCTTTGTTCCAGGTGGTGTTCCGTTTCTCAGGCCAATCATAGATAAAGTTACCTAATCCGTAAAATATCGGTTTTTGTTTATAAATTTCATATCCTGAGAAGGCATGGGTGTGATGTGATATAACGCAATCTGCACCCATATCCACCAGGTAACGGTACAATTTTTTCGTTCTCGGCGAGGGTAATGCATAAAACTCATTACCTGCATGGACTATGACAATAATATAATCGTGCATTTCTCTCGCCTTCTTCAGGTTGTAAAAAGCAGAAACCGGATTTACAGGATTGCATCGGAACTGATGGTCGGGAGAAACAATAAACTCATCGTCAGCCATATTAAATACGGCAACACTCTGGCCATCCCTGGAGAAGTTGAAAGGATCAGCGGCTTCCTGCGGGGTTTTTCCTACCCCCACGACAGCAATATTGTTAAGCCTGCATAATTCAAGGGTTTCACTTAAAGCACCGCTCCCGTAATCCATAATATGGTTGTTTGCCATTGCTACCAGATTAACCCCGATTTGTTTAAGTAGTTCTATACATACAGGGTGAGCTTTTTGATGAGGACCGATTTTTTTTCTTTTTGACTCCGATTCAGTCAACGGACATTCCAGATCGGTGATAATAAGATCATTCCCCTGGAAGACTCTAGCAAAATCATTAATTATGGCATTAAAATTACTCTCAAGTACTAGTTTCTCAATCCGGTTAATCGGACAGAAATCGCCGGTTATCAAAACCTTGATCATCTGATTACTCATAATCTATCAATCATTTCTTGCCGTTCTTTGCAATCAAATCTCCCAGCTGAACTGAGGACATAAATTCCACATCGGGCCATTTCCTGATTATACCTCCGAGAAGTTGTCTAAATAACAAAAGATTCGTTTCACGGTTATTTCTATCCAGAGCTCCTATAAAGTTAATGCGATGTGAGCTTATTACTGCGGGCTTTTTGCATCTGAATGCAATACTGACACGTTGAAGGCATTTATCAACCTCAGCCGGACTCCTGGATAGAGCAGGTTCAAAAAAACAGTTCCTATTAAGATAATACTGGCCATGTGAATTTGTTTTGCCGAGGAAATTGTATTTCGATTTATAACGACCGAACTTCCCCGTCGGTATTGATTGCACTACCAGCCCCTGGATATATTTTATGCCCCCCTTAAAAAGTGTTTCTTCAAGTTCGCTGCTCCAGGTATAGCAAGGAGGGATGAAAGATTCTGACCTGTATCCGAAAATCTCTTCAAACAGATCAAGTCCCTCAAGGAGACTTTCTTTCATTTGATTAAGATCTTCAGGTGAGTTATAGTCAAGTACTTCCATGAAGTTATAATCCCCGTTCCCGGAGAATGTTGTTTGATTATCAAATGAAAACATCATAGCCAGGGATCTTTCTCTGAGAGCCTCCATCCAGCGTACCGTGTTAACATGCTCCCTGCCATGGAACTGAGGAACAAAGATCCCTTCAGTCATTCCTGCCTTCCAAAGAGAAAGTACCTGGTCACGATCAGGATATCGCTTTAGAGTCTCTTTTACCGGTTCATAAAAGTAAGCTGAGAAGTCCGATTCCCGAATTTTGCTGAAATCGGGATTGCCGACAACCATGTTAGCTGTTATTAAGGGGTGGTTTCCCAGATTGTCTGTAAAAGCATATAATACTTCAAATAATCTGATTAGGTCCTCATTGCTCTCCAGGGTATCTAAACGGTTGTAATCGCTTTTGGCCAGATCATATCCACAGGATTGGAACTTTTTTAATACCTCACATGAAGGCATCCTTATACTTCCCCAGTCATCGCTCTCAATCACAACAATTTTTCTTTTCGTTCTCCAGCCTGGAATATTAATGATATGATGAAGCAGGTTTCTACTGACTGAAAGTATCAATTTTGTCACAATGAATTAATTTTCCAAGTTCTTCTGATGTAATAAACTCTGTTTCGGGCCAATTAGTCATAATCGTTTTTAACAACGATCTAAGTTGAAATAACCCGTTTTCGCGGTTTCTAACTGATAATGCACCGATGAAATTTACCCTGTGCGAACTAATTATTGCTGGTTTATGCCATTTGAAAGAGATTGAAATATCAGACAGGCAGGTGTCGATCCAATCTTTTCCCGGCTGACTAGGTTCAAAGAAACAATTTCGTGTCAGAACGGTTAAATTTGAATGCAATCTCTTACCCAACCAGTGAATTCTTTTTTTAATCTTTCCTCCACCGACAGGCTCTGACTGTATCTTTGGCATGAATACATATTTTATTCCAAGATTTGCCAATACTGTTTCCAGACTTGAACTAAACAACCCGTTTGGTGCCACAAAATAGGAAGCATGATATCCAAACAGATCTTTAAATATTTCAAGTCCGCTAATTAATATTTCTTTATGACAAGCCAGGTCTGCAGAATCGACATAATCAAATGCTGCCTGGAATTCAACCCCAATCTCAGGATCATCAGCTGTTGATATACCCCAGCAACCAAGATCGAATGCTTGTCTTGCCATTCTATTATTGTTCTGAAGCGCTTTTAACCAAACACTGACATTTAAATGTTCACGGCCGTGGAACTGAGGCACAAATAGTCTTTTATTGATCCCTTCTTTCCATAATTGAAACGAACTTTCACAACCCTTGTATTTTCCTAAGGTAGTAGTAATTGGTTCGTAATAATATTCGTAAAAACCCGATTCCCTTATCCTGTGAAAATCGGGATTAGCCACAACTGACACAGGTGTCAGAACAGCATGTCGTCCTGTTCTGTCCTTCACAGAACTCAATACTTCGAATAATCCTGCAAGGTCATCAATAGTAGCAAGTGAATCATATTTATTAAAAACCGAACCTTCATCAGATAACAGATCTATACCAGACTGTTGCAGGATTTTAAATGCGTCCCCTGAAGGCATTCGAACGCTTCCCCAATCATCTGACTCTATTACAATCAGTTTCCTTTTTGAAAACCAACCCGGAATACTCAACATATTTCTCACAATTCCCTTACAGAGTGTCCTGGGTGATTTCACAGTTGCTTTAGAATAACATTTCTGAAAGAGAAAGACCGGGTGCGAGTACAGGTGACCCCAGGAATGGCAGAAATATCCAGGCGTTAATACTTTCTGAGCCAATTCTGAGAGATATTAAAGATGACAGGATCATTGGTAATAATCCAAATAGTATCAATATTGAGATCTTTTCTCCTGGTAATTTAATGTAAATAATAAACAAATATAGTATGGCAAATAACACAAACAGAATACGGAAGCGTTCTCCAAAAGATGGGATACCCAGACCAAAATTCACAAATGCAAGGAAAAGGAGTAAAAAACTGAATAGATTACTTTCCTCTTTTCCTTTTATATCTTTCCAAAATCTTAGTCTTAATATAACAATTGCAATAATAAGATAATAAAACACTAATTCCCCGGATAATCTCATGAACCAGACTGATCCCTCAACACTTTCCCTTACAGCCATAATATAACCTTCACTCGAATAATTGGTAAATCTTGTTTGAATGCCTGCTCCCAGCTTTAAAGATATTGATTGAAGGTATGGTTGAACTAAACCGGGGACCAGATATGATAATACTAAAAGAAATCCATAAATCAAATTGCGATTACCTGCTAAGAAATATATTAAAAGGATTGCATTAGCAGAGATAAAACTCCAGTGAAACAAAGCGGATGCGAAAGATAGAGCAAGATACCTGGGATCTTTGTAGATAATGACATGATATGCACTATAGAAAAAGATCCAGGCTGCCGTCCACATCCTGACTCCGCTAATTGAGGTTATAGGTAATATCATAATAAAGGAAAACATCAATATAAATGCATTCCAACCCGGGTTCTTGCGATAACGCTCATGGAGCAAGGCGATAGATTTTAGATAAAAAAAACCGAAAATGGCAGCCCAAACAGCAAAATAAATGCTGTGATGATCTGTGATTCTTGATACAAGAAAAGAAATGAGAGGCTCAACAATATCAACAGAGGTGTCTGTTGAATAGATTCCTCCAACTATATTGAAAAACTCGGAAAAAGGCAATTGAGCGTTTTCTTTCAAACTCAATGCATATCGGTAGGCGTCTACAGCCGGGTTATTATTAATGAAGGTGAAACCATAATATATGAGAAACATGTAGACAACCTTCTTTGCTTCATTATGACTGAAGTTTCTAACTGCCACCAAAAAGGCCAGGAATGGCCATAATAAGAATAACACAAAATAATTTCTAACTGAAATGGTATAATCTGAGGATATTATGTCAGCATAACTGTTGTTCATACAAAAACAATCAACCGATTAATCTTAGAAAGCTTCTTGATACATTACTTATATGAAAGCCAACAGGAGCGGGGAGTGGCATTTTCTTATTATAATCCCTGTTGAGAAATGCCACCAGGTCCTCTTTATTGAATACTCTCCTGATATTCAGGACAGGCCGCCCGCATATTGAGTAGTCGATTAGTTTGCTTGGCGAGTTCCTCGTTGTATTATTGTCAAAATTGACAAGAAAATCCATACTTACCAGCACTTTCATTAATTCATCCCTTGGTATATATTCATATACAAGAAGTTTGTCTTTCATCCGATTTACAAATCTTCCCAGAAATTCGGGTTTATTTGTGAATACTAAGAACCTAAATGGAATATCCAGTTCTGCAAGATATTCCATAAGAGAATCCGGATCGCGGGCTCCTGGAAGAAAACTCCCGGCATACGCAAAGGTTACAACCTCATTATCAGGTTGCTTTAACATATTGTTATTACTATCAAAATCAAAGCCCTGTGGAATTACTTTTATCTTGTTTTGAAATTCTTTATAATAGCCGCTCCTTGCACTATCAAGAGGAATAGATAAATAGTCCGCCTTCCGGCAGAACCATTTTTCGAGTAAACCAAAATAGAAAGGTTTTCTAAATGAATCCAGAACGTCCCCCATATATGGATCACCGCAATCTGCTACCCATTTCGCTGCAATCCGGTGTGTTGCAGTTCTTGCCCAGGCTACACCCCAGTGAACAGGGTAGGGTACAGCAAAAGAAATCAGCAGGTCATATCCGGATTCAGGTTTCAATTCTTTTTTTACTTTGAACATGTCTTCAATGGCAGGATATTCAAACAGGATGGATAATACCCTTGAGAACCCTCTGCATAGAAAAGACCAATACTTGTTCTTCAGATCAGGAATCTTTGGCCATTTCGAACTTCCCCACATCTTCAGATTGATCGGATATTCATCAAGAAAACCATTATAGTCGTGATCTCTGAATTTTGAAATAACAGTCACTTCATGACCTTGCCTGAAAAGTTCTTTAGCCAGTTCAGTTACCCGGTAGCTGCGTGGCGAGATCTCGGGATAAAACCCATTGGAAACCAGCAGTATTTTTCTGGCCTTATTTGATCCACCTTCTTTGTCCGACTTCCTATCCAACCCCTCGGAATTAATTATTCGACTATTTGGTAAGGTTCAAGGAATGCATAATTTAAAACTTCCTGGCAAAGATGCCGGATATTAGAGATTTATTCGAAATCTTTGTATCCATTCACTGAATAATATCAGCCTCCAGTACGTATAATCAAAAGGCACCTCATCATTGACCACTCTATCAAAGTATCTCAGCGCTTCAGGTTTAATGATACCATTGGTTACTTCAATAGCTTCTGAAATTTTTCCCCTGAAATATCCCGGATTTTCCTTCTTAACCCATAGCTCTTCAGGTGTTGAGAAGCCCATTTTGTCTTTTCTGTTCCTTATTTGTTCCGGTATAAGTTCTTTCAGCGCATCCCTCATTATTCTTTTTGTAATACCATTGCTTTCCAGATAATCGTCAGGCAGGTTGAATGCAAATTCGACCATCCTGTGATCAAGAAACGGGACACGGGCTTCAACGGAATTCGCCATTGAGTTACGGTCTTCCCATTTTAAGTATTTTGGCAATGTGCTATAAAAAGTCAGGTGTTTTGAAATTTCAGGAACAGTATTATAGTCGACAGGAATAGTATCGAATGGGTGTTTGTTGTTGATTCCCAACTTATTGTAATCAACAATACGCTTTACATGATCTGCATTGCTTCTGATTCCTGAGACAGATCGTTTAAGTATTCGTGGTGAAAGGTGATAAAAAGAATACAGCAGGATCTTCCAATAGTCTAATGCAAGGCATTTATTATAAGTTTTGATCTCTGAAAACAGAGTATTGATTTTCAGTTTTTTTAACAATGAAGCCAAACGTGGAACTGTGAACTGGCCATATCCTCCGAGGTATTCATCAGCTCCCTGACCATTCAGTAACACTTTAATTCCATTAAGTCGAGCCAGTCTGAATACACTGTAAGCAAGAAAGGCACTCTGAGACTGATAAGGTTCATCATGGTACCAGATCAGGTCAGTGGCCAGCTTTTCCATTTCTTTCAGCTGAGGATATACAAAATGTGATTTGACCGATGTGTGATTGATCACAATATCCATCCATTTTCTTTCACTGTAACGTTCGTCTGTGGCACATGAGGAAAAAGTACTCTGCAAATCTACTGCCCCCTCATCGGATAAAACACGGCTTACCTGACATACAATGGATGAAGAATCCAATCCACCTGATAAAGCCGTACCAACAGGAACGTCAGCGTATAAATGCTCCTTTACCGATCTTTCAAAGAGATTTCTGAATATTTCGGCTGCATCAGAATAAGTGCCTCTGAAAGGTACCCTGGCAACATTATACCAATGCTTGAAACGTATCCTTCCCTCAGAATGATTATTGCTGTGGTTTAAAGAGAACCTGCAGGAACATCCTGCGGGTAACTGATATACTCCTTTAAACATTGTTTCATCGGTATGATCTGTAAAAGAGTATACTAATTGATCATACACTCTCTGATGATTCAACTTCGATAGCCAGCCATCCAGTACGGTAAACTGTTTAATCTCGCTCCCGAAGAAAAAATCTTCCTCATGAGAGAAGTAGTAATATAACGGTTTAATTCCGTAGCGATCACGGGCCAGGAAAAGTTCATTCTTATCTTTATCATAGATTACAAACGCCCACATACCCACAAACCTGTTAAGGCACTCTTCTCCCCATTCCGCATAAGCTGCCAGTATCGTTTCCGCATCTGACTTGGTCTTAAAGCTATATCCTAAAGCCTTTAGTTCTTTCCTGATCTCAATATGATTATATATCTCCCCATTATATACGATCCAGTATCTTCCTCCTTTATATGACATTGGCTGATGTCCTGAAGGAGTCAGATCCAGTATCGACAGCCTTTTGTGGCCGAAAGCTATCAAAGAGTGTCCATCAAGACATGATCTGATGTCTTCAGTCGGACGATATTCCGTGAAGGTCTTCCACACCTCACCGGGAGTCTTTTCCCCGCCCGATGTAATTATCTGCTGATTATCCGTTAAGAATATGAATCCTTCGTCATCTGGTCCCCGGTGATCAATTAGGGAAACCATTTTTAAGATTATTGAGTTTGACAGAAGCCTGCCAGGTCTCGCTATAAAACCAGCAATTCCACACATAAAAAGCTATTCTAATTTATTTTTCTTTAACAATCACCTTATCAGGTTACTAATCAAAGACCGGGTATATCGGATACTAAAAATGAGAATCTGATAACTAACCAAAATATAAACAGACGTATTATATAACAGTCCAAGAATTCTGTACTCAATATCGGTTGATTTAATACTAAGTTTACAAAATCCTTCTTCACAAAGCCTTCTTTTTGCATTACGAATTCTTCTAAGCTTAAATGGTTTTGTAGAAGCGGTAATAACCAGGATCGTAAACTTGCAAATCGGCTGGTTCAGGAAATCTCTCTTTCTCTGCTTAATATCCCGGGTATTTTGAAAAGTTTTCAGATTACATGCAGCCCGGAGAAAACCATCAATAGCTTTCTCTGAATTGAACAATGATGACTGTGTTGCTGAACCTGACCGGATAGTTCGGTTATAAAATGGATGCCCGTCAAAAATACAGCGGTCGGCAAGGCACAGGATACGGGCTATAAGCTCACCATCTTCCAGAAACGGTACGCCTGAGAGATATCTTAAACCATGAAGATCGATAAAATCCCGCCTGACAAGGACAGCCCACATTCTGTCAGGATCAGTCTGTCCGTCGCCGCGGGAAATGTAGTATGCTTCTGTTCCCTCGAATATCTTACCTTTATTCTTGCTGTTTAATACTCTTTTTCTAACCTTGCCTTCTTCCGACAAAATTGTGAATCCGAGGAATGAGACCTGACATTTGTAATATTCTGCTGTATCAAGCACACGTTTCAGGCTATTAGGTTCTATAAAGTCGTCAGGATCAACAAATAGCAAATAATTGCCTGTTGCAATATCTATCCCGTTATTCCTTGCACACGACACTCCCTGATTATCCTGATCTATAAGTATAATATTATTATATTTCTCTTGCATATTTCTTACAATGTCTCTGCTGCGATCAGGAGAGCCGTCATTAATACAAATTATTTCGTATTCTTCGGACGCAATATCCTGATCTGCCAGACTCGAGATACATCTTTCGACATACCCTTCTACATTATATATCGGAATAATTATCGATAAAAGCTTCATCTACTTAACATCATGTCTTAAACCGTTCGTGGTATAGTGCTTGCTGTCAGGACTTTCGTACGGAGTTATATTTATACTGTCAGTAATAGAACTCATTGCCGATTGATTCCTTTTTCATTCTTCTTTTAAAATAGAGGTAATATTTAAAAGGATTTAAATGGGTTATAATGACTTTATGGAGGATCCTGTTTAGTCTGGTATCGCGATTTAACTGCGGCCATCGGAAAATAAATGAAAGAAACCAGTTTAGCTGCTGTTCATGTCTGATAACATCCGGGAGAAAGGGGTATGTATACTGTTTCCTGAAATTCTCACTTTTAAAATAGTTAGGATTAACAAGGTAGTTTTGACTCTTATTGTTGAGGGCTTTTGAATGCCTTCGGTAATTCACGGTAACGCTATCCATAAAATAGAGTTTATATCCTTTCCCAGTTAATTTAAGCCAGAGTGGATAATCTTCCATAAGTTTTATACTTTCGTCATAACCACCCTCTGACAACAAGGTTTCCCGATTAACAAATGCTGATGGAGTATAATGAATTCTGTCAGAAACAAGTAACATCTTATATTGTGAACAGGCATTTCTTGATGGATGCATAATACTCCTGGGATCATGGCTGTCGTCTTCGGTTACTTCTATAAAATTCTCCGGGATAAAACTTTCATTGTATATACTAACTTTGGAAAACAGAATCCTTACTTCCGGGTTTGTCTCCTGGTACTCCATGTTTTGCTCTATACAACGTGGTAACAGAGTATCATCGGCGGCTATAAACTTAATCCACGCTCCTGAGGCTGCCTTAAGTCCTCTGTTTGCATTTGCTGCAACGCCGGTATTTGCCTCAGAAATAATCAGTTCCGAATGGCAGAACCTTTCTCCATATTTTTTTATCCACGCTCTGCATTTCTCAACAGTATCATCAACTGAACAATCATCCGTTACTATTATTTCGATATTTTCCCAGGTCTGGTTATAAACACTTTCCAGTGTTTCTATTATGAAAGATGAAGAGTTATACGAAGTTATAATGACAGATACAATATCACCTGACTTCATCTGAAGAGTTTTTTTGATCTGTAGGGGATGAAAAATCTGAGGTAATAGTATGGCACCTTAATAAACAGTGTAATCATGGTTTCAGCAAACCGTGGCTTCCTTTTCAGATACTCCTTAAGCGGCTCAAAATCTGATTCATCTGGTTTGATTCCTTTTAATTTATGTATGTAAAGAGAAATGCAGTACTTACGACTTAATTTATTAAGCTTATTATCATGATTATTGTATTTAGAAAGGTAGTCAAACATTGTTATATGGTTGCGTGACCATTGCCAGGTTGAGAGACCTGAACTCAACGCACCACCCGATACCCTAAAAGTAGCCATATTATCTTTCATAAAATACCCGGTTCCGTGCTTTAATAATTCATAAAAAAGTATTAAGTCGCAAAAAATACCTTCCCTGTTAAGAAAAGTATAATCACGGAAAATGTTTCTGAAAACACAAGTAAGAGGCTGCGTTATCCAATCTTCAAGAAACATTCTTTGATCAAATTTGAAGTCATCAACATTCTTAAAACTGCTTTCAGTCCGGTTTTCGGCATCATATAGTATACAGTGATTATGTGATACGAGTACACATTCTGTATTGTTTTCCAGGTAGTTAACCTGTTTCTGAAGCTTTAGAGGGTCGGTCCAGAAATCATCACCCTCACAGATAGCAATATACTTTCCATTACACCTGTTAAGGGCCCCGGAGAAATTCAGACCCAGTCCAACATTTGAGGAGTTGCGATGAAACCTGATCTTACCAGGGTATATTGTTGCATAACTTTCAATAATTTCTTTTGTATTGTCCGTTGAACAATCATCACTGATAACAAGTTCGTAATTGAAGTCTGCCGACTGCATAATAACACCCTCTATTGCTTTTTTAATCCACTTATGGTGGTTATAGGTAATCATGCAAATACTTACCAGGCAGTTCTCTTGAACCATATTTAGATACGGCTTATCCGGATTATTCACCTTCTAATCTTAAGAAAATTTAAGATTATTGTTTTTAGGTTCATTCTTCTGTCCAGTTCTTTGAAAGAATATACTGCGGAGATTATTAGCATAAGAGATGCAACAGCGTACCTGATATTGCTTTCAAGGAGAAAAGTACAAATAAAAACAAGAATAACAAGTATCAGATTCAGAATGAATGACTTTATGACGATTGTTCCATATTTAAACCCGTACTTTCTTTGTGCAAAGATTAGTGTGATGAACAATCCGAAAGAATAGTTTAGAATAAAAGAAATACCCAATCCGGTTAAGCCAAAAAAGAAATATCCAATAACATTTGTTAATACATTGAATGTCATTGCAGAAATCTCCACAATTCCAAAAACTCTCAGGTCCCCTTTAGCCGGAAAAATAAATCCTACCGGCCAGACAAGGCCTTTTATCAGGATTCCCATTAGCATCCAATTAGAAAAGTCAATAACCGGTAAAAATTCGGCAGAATATAATATCCGAACTACAACAGGCATTGCCCCGATAAGCAATATCAGGATGGGTGTCAGAATAAACATGACCATTTCTGCCTGCTGATTAACCAGAGATCTGATCTGAAGGTCATCCTTGTTAATAGCTGATAATCTGGGAAAATAATCAGTTGTCATCGCAGCAAAAACCAAACCGGTCGACTGACCTATTATTGACCAACCAGCATTATAAAGACCTACCTGGTCTACTCCCCCGATTCTGCTAATAAAAGCATTCAGAATGTATCCTGTAAAAAATCCAATAATTCCTGTAACAGTAATGATCAGACCCAGCTTTATCATATTCTTACCTGCTGTAACCGTTTCTTTCCATGACATTTGGATGGACTTATATTGAGCCTTTCTTACAAAATAAAATGATAGGAGCAGTCCTGTCAGGGCTGTAAGGATCAGAGACGGAACAATTCCTTTTAATCCAAAGTAGTAATAGAGAGGAACTGCGGTGAGAAGACCGGCAAGAGACCCGTAAACATTTGCCTTTGCAAGATCTTTCAATCTCCTGGTACCCTGAATGACAGTTTTTTGTCCATTGGAAATAGTCTGGAGAAGCATCGTAAGCGAAAGCCAGATAAAAGCCCAAGTGTACTCATTGGTGCCGAAAGTCCACCTGCTTAACAGAGGTGACAGTGCAACAGTCACCAGCAGCCCCAGCACTCCGGCAATCCATGACCATCTGCGAAGGGTGGTAACAGTATGGTTAAGTTTATTCTGATCGGAATTCCCATATGCTTCAGAGATATCGCGTACTGCGCTGAACGTGATACCAAGGCCGGTCAACGAAAGAATCAACTGCAGCGGGGCATTAAATAATCCCATGATTCCGACACCTGTTGTCCCAAGTAGTATAGCTACGAATTTTGTTCGTACAATTCCAATCAGAATCTGGAATACCTGTACTCCTCCGAAAATTGATGTGGCTTTAAAGATTTGCCGATAAGAAGCCTGTTCCTGATCAACACTTCTTGCTTCCTGTATTAATGTATCAGGTTTAGAGGTCAAAGTTTAAGAATCAAATTAATACCCTAATAAATAACCATTTAATTGTTTCTACCTCACTTACTGGTAAAGCTATTTACTGCGTCAACAATCCTTTCGGCTTCAGTAAGCTCCATTACCTGGCTAACAGGCAGACTGAGTACTTCTTTATGGATTTTCTCAGTTACAGGCAAAGTCAGAAGATTGAGATTGCGGTATGCCTTCTGCTTATGAGGTGGAACAGGATAATGTATAAGAGTTTGTATACCGTTTTCTGTAAGATGGTTCTGCAGCTTGTTGCGATCAGGTTGTCTGATTACAAACAGGTGCCAGACGTGATCATAGCACAGGGTGCAGGGCACAGGGCGCAGGATTGAAAAATACTCTCCTAAACCTTCAATTTGAGGTAGAATTACATCAGAGTTTGTAATATTTTCAAGATAATATTGAGCTATCGTACGGCGATGCTGGTTGTCCGACTCAAGTCTGGGTAACTTCACACGTAACGCTGCTGCCTGTATCTCATCTAATCGGGAATTCAGGCCCTGGTAATTATGAACATACTTTTTAACTGAACCATAATTGGCCAGCGCCCTTATAACTTCTGCTAGCTCATCGTCATCTGTGGTTACAGCACCGCCATCTCCAAGAGCGCCAAGGTTCTTGCCCGGGTAAAAACTGTGTCCGGCAGCATGACCCAAAGCTCCGGTTCGTCTCAATTTGATATCCTTATTGCCCTGAGCCCCGAGACCTCCCGATTCTCGGGACTCCGCTTCGCTTCGTGAGCACTGAGCAACAATTGCGCCTGCCGCCTGAGCATTATCCTCAATAATCTTCAAATCATACTTTCGCGCAATCTCTTCAACCTGAGCCGACCAGCATGCCTGTCCGTATAAATGAACCACCATTATTGCCCTTGTACGCGTCGTAATATGTTGCTCAATGAGCGAAATATCAAGATTATATGTGTTAATATCAGGTTCAACCAGAACAGGTTTCAGCCTGTTATCTGTTATCGCGAGAATAGAAGCAATATAGGTGTTCGCCGGTACGATAACCTCATCCCCTTCCTTCATAACCTCCATCTCAATCCATGCTTTTAAAATCAGCCGTAAAGCGTCAAGACCATTTGCAACTCCAATACATTGCCTGGTTCCTATATATTCTGAATACTCTTTCTCAAAAGCAGCAACCTCTTCGCCCAGCAGAAACCAGCCTCTTGTTACAACACGGTTAATTGCTTCTGATAATTCAGGTTCAATACTATCAGTGATCTTCTGAATGTCCAGAAACTTTATCATTCACTTAACATTACTTGTTTTTCCTCCTCTGTAAAAGACCTTATAATTCTGGCCGGACTACCTCCAACAATTGAGAAGGGAGGAAACGATTTATTGACATAGCTGTTTGCCGCAATAATACAATATTCACCCAGAGTGACGTTCGGCATGATAATAGAACTTGCTCCGATCCAGCAATTGTCACCAATGGTTACCGGGCCCTTCTCAAGCGGAAAGACCTTCTGCATAGAGGGTGAAGCATTCGGACCTGAATCTACCATAATGTTAACATTCTGGGCTATACTGACATTATTGCCTATAGTAAGTTTGGCATAGAACCCGTTCAAAATAGAATTCATTCCCACATAAGAACCAGATCCAATTTCAAGGAGGTTACCCGGTGCTCCGAAAACTGAGCATCTTTTAGCAATCTTTACCTTATCTCCGATACTTACATTATTAATTGAAGTTGACGGATCTATTTCTACATCAAGCCCCAGGTTTATATTACTGAACTTCATTCCGGTTATTAAAGATAAATAATTTCATTACTTCAAGAAAATAGCCCATATCATGCTCGTTCAAAGCCTGGTGTACAGGGATAAAAAAAGCCTCTTCTCCATAAAACACACTACAATGAATCCCATGTGACCAGAAGAATTTCTTAAGTTCTGGCAAATCTACATTAGAGCCTTCAGTTTTAAACATGAATACCCCGGGGACGGTCTCTGGCTCAGGTTTAAACCTCTCGGAGAATCCTATTGACTCAAATAAGTATCTGAGTGTATTGTAGTTTTCTTCTCTTTTACGGATTATTTCCTGCTTACACAGAATATTACGGGACATACTATTCTTAATATACCGTAAGCTTGCTTTATCAAGCTGGTACCTGCCCGGCAGTGCCCCCTTTATGTTTGATAATAAAAGGCCTCCCACCTGTACGGGAAACATCTTTGGAAAACTGAATATCGTAAAATCCCCTGTATTACCTGTTTCTCTATTTGCATCGTTCGAAAAAAAAGAACCTGCACAATCTTCAATAATTGGAAGCTTATATCTTTTAAGAGCTGACAATCCTTTATATGGATAGCCAAACTCATGGTTTACAATAATAGCTCTTGTTTCCGGTACAATCTGACGCGACCACCTGCAAAACTTCTCAATCTCCCTGGTGACACAACCACTAATGTAATAATTACCTGAAGTTGTAAGTATTGTAACAACATCATCTTTTTCCAGGTTATAATAATCCAGGGCTATATTAATTGCTTTCCGACCGTTTTCAGTATATATGAAATCTCTTCCCGAAAATCTTTCATTGAAATAATCATCAATCCGATCACTATCGGGCAGGCAATTATTTATTGACAGGTCCCGTGTTGTGAAAGGTCCGATCCTGTAACAAGGAAGGCTATATGGGTCAGGGTTAAGAATAAACATGTCAGCTTGTTTCTGCCTGCCAATAAAACTTATATCTTAATGAAGAAACTGCATCATGGCTCTCTTTAAAACGAAGAAGTCCTTCATTCGGACTTCCATCTTCTGTTGATATACCCAGATCTATTGATTTATATCCCATTTTTTTATAATAATCCCAGAGGTTATATGTTAAGAAATCCATTGCGCGCAGAGGGCGGCCTTCATCATTGTCTCCCCAGAAAACAGCATAACAGATGTCGCTCCGAAAACGATAAAATATGGCAGAAGCCACAATTGCCCCCCCCCGGTTAGTTACTTTAAAAAAATCAACCGGCCAGAGAGCGCCGGTATTAAGTATGTCATTAAGAGTCATATGGATAGGACGGCCAAACTTTTTCCTGTTCTCACAAATGAGATTATAAATCTCTGCAAAGTCATTTCTGTTATCTGTACAGGAAAATGCCAGGTGATTTCTTAGTGCCTGTCTGTAGTATTCTCTGCTGTTTTTCTGTAAAAAAGATCCATCGAAGTTCTCAAGAGGAACCCAATTCGTAATCTCAGGGAGAGTCGAATTAAAACCGCTACGAATAAAGGAGTTGATTGTTTTAGCATTGAAGGTTTTATGGTATATATCAGGGGGTATTGTAATTTCAAGCCTTTTTAAGCCGTTTATTTGAATATAATCTTTAAGCAAGCAGAGAAAGTTATCAATTTCACTGATATATGTAATTTCATTTCTGAAATGAAATCCACCGAAAGGAGCAGAAAATGGGGAACTCATGACCCCATTCTTTATACCGGCAACCAATCCCAACACAATCTTGTTACGGTTGATAAGCCTGATTACTCTTTCAGTTTTAGCCTTATTCAGCTCAATAAAGCAATCGGAGATAAAGGGATGAGGATCAAATGAAAAACAATTATAGTAATCTCTTTTCTCAACTTCTATCAACATACAGGTTTTTTGTCTCTTTAAAAACACAATAATCCCGGATATAATCATCTGCATTATATTTTTCAGATGCCAATACCAAACAGATGGCGCCTGATGAAAAATTGACAATTTCCCGCCAGATACCCGGAACTATGAGCAATCCGAAATAAGGTCTGTTAAGATTAACGATCTTTTTGTTTCTCGCATCGTCAAGGATCACATCAAATGAACCGCTGGCGGCAATCACAAGCTGATACAAAGATCTGTGTGCATGACCTCCTCTTTCTGAGCCACCAGGTACATCGTACAGGTAATATACTCTTTTGATTCCAAATAGTTGATGTTGCCCATTCTGCACTATTGTAATGTTGCCTGCAGGATTGTGAATCCTTGGGAGTTCCACAACACAGCAATTATGTATATCATACAATAATTTGTTCATTCTGTACAGAGTTCTCTGAACTCCTCAAAATCACGAATATAATCGGCATCAAAGTATTCAGTGGAAGCAATTATAAGGGCAAGAGAGTTGGTTGAAAAATTATCAAGCATCCGCCATATCATTTTGGGGACATAAATACCGTAATAAGATCTGTTAAGAAGGTACCGGAACTCCTTGTATCCATTGTGCAATACTACTTCAAAACTTCCGGATAATCCGACAATTAATTCTTCAGTTTGCCTGAATGCATGGCCTCCTCTTATTTCTCCCCCGGGAACATCATAGATCCAGTAAACCCGCCTGATCTTAAAGGGCAGATGTGTGTCTTCCTCTATGAACGAAAGATTTCCACGTGTATCAAGATACCTTGGAAGTTTGATAATATATGGTTCCATTCTTGCCGGATGCTGAGGGCTTGGGTAATTAAAAACGTTATGCGAATGGATCAAAGTTCTATTAACCTGGTTTCTATCCGTGATAATTGCTCTGCCTTCCTCCGTTTCAGTAGCTTTCTTTGATTCCGGTTTAGCCTGTCGTTTGTATATCCAAACTTGTCACCGTAGCCATAGTGTTTAGGTTTCATTTTTAAATCGTTCAGGATCAACCCTAATCCTTTTAATCTGTTCATTGTGACTTCATTAAGAGTTAACTCGAACATATCCTTCAATGTCTTACCCTGTCTGACAACGAGTAAGCAGGTGTCAGCAAAGGATGACAAAAGCAAAGTGTCAGAAACAACCCCTAACGGAGCAGAATCAATAATAATATATTCGAATTTTTCTTTAAGCAGTCTGAAAAGTTCACCTGTTCTTTCCAGGGCAATAAGTTCTGTTGGATTGGGAGGTACAGGGCCGCCTGAAATAACGGACAGATTATCATAGGAGGTCTCCTGTATTATATCCTCAAATTTATCCTGTCCGATGAGCCATGTTGAAATACCGCGTGCATTACTAAGATTAAAATCTTCAAATATCATTGGTTTTCTCAGATCAAATCCGATCAGAATTGTCTTCCTGCCAAGAAGACTGTATGCCGAAGCGAGGTTTATTGCATTGAATGTTTTTCCTTCTCCCGGCATCGAAGAAGTTATCAGGATTACTGCGCCTGAAACTTCCTTAGTGAAAAACTGTAATCTTGATCTAAGATGACGGAAAGATTCAGAGACAGTTGAACTGGGAAAATCAAATACAATTTTATAAGTTTCCTCCGTACCCCGAGGTATATTTCCTATTATCGGTATATCCGTCATGTTGCTTATATCTTCCAATTTCAGTTTCTTATTAAAAAGAAAAAACAAGAAGATGATAATGAATGGAATACCCGACCCGGCTACTATTCCAACAAAATACGCTTTTATCGGGCTTGGGGAAACAACAGATGCAAATCTAACATCAGCATGGTCAATAATCTCGCTGTCGGCCCTGTTGGATGCTCTCTGCATCTGTTGTTCCGCCCTTGTTTCCAAAAGAAATGTATAAAGCTCATTATTAAGCTGAAATTTTCTCTCGATGCCAAGCAATTGTCTTTCAGTCGCAGGCAAAACGGATGCCTGAGAATTTATTCTGTTAATAGATTCCTGGTTCTCGGATCTTGCCAGGGTGTTAGCCCTCTTCAACCCATTAAGTGTTTCTATGAGGGCAGCTTTTGTGCTACGAACCCTCTGCTCAATATTCTTTTGCAAAGGGTTCATTTCTCCTGCTCCGCGAGTTAGAAGTTGTCTCTGAAAATCAGCGAGTTCATCAACAAGCCTTGTTAAACCAGGATCGGAGATTCCCATAGTTATAGGTATTACCGGAGTCTCTTCAGTTAAGTTTGTAGCCAGATATTCTGAAAGATAATCATAATAAGTTGCTTCAAGACTAAGACGTGTTCTTTCACTTTCCAGAACTGCAAGCTGATTTACTATTGCTTGTCCTTGAGCTGAAATATCCATGACTCTGTGAGAAGACCTGAATTGCTGGAGTCTGTTTTCAGTTAACTGAAGAGAATCTGATATGCCGATGAGCTGAGCATCTATGAATTCAATTCGTCGCTGTGCTTCTCTGTTCTTTTTCTCGAGTGACATTGCCTGAAAGTTTTCTAACAGCTTGTTTAGAAAATCGACATCTCTGGTGGTGCTGGTTCCGATGAGGCTGACTCTCAATAGGGATCCTCCTCTGGTCATTGCTTCAACGTTCAAACGGTTATTGTAGTAGCTGATTAAGGCAGTATTGCTGTAAATCGTAAAACAGAGACTAACACCATTGTTATTATCAAACCACTCCTTACTCAGGCATTCAATACGAAAATACCCATCGGATATTTCGATGTCCTCTCCAAAGGAAGCGTTTCTCTCAAAAGGGAAATAATCAGTTAATGATTCAATTTTGAACATATCCTCTCCCAGATAAATGAAATTAAACTCAACATTCCTGGGAAGCGGTATTTCAGACTCAGATATTAGTTTAATTGGATAGTCCGGGTAAATAGGCAACCTGTTTCTCCGTGTTTTAATGTAATATTCTATTTCAAAGGGTAATTCTTTCAACGTTCTTTCTGTAAGTCCCCTGGATTTTAGTACCATAATCTGATTCTCAAGGTTCTGCATTCCTCCCGGAAGACCCAGTCCCTGAAGTATCTGCTCATTACCTGCAAGTGATCTGTTCTCTGTCTCGTTTATCAGTATAGTAGCCGATGTAAGAAAGGACGGTAATGTATGACCGATATACCATCTGGCACCATATAAAGTCATTCCGAGGCAGATCAAGAACCAGTACCAGTTCTTTATCAATAGTGATAAAATCACTAACGGATCCAGCCCTATGCTTTTATCGGTCAGTCTTCTATGCGGGTCTTTCCTTAAGATAATATGATCATTCATAGCAATAAAACTAACAATTTAATTGGTTCTCCAGTTACTCCTTCTTTGTATCTATAAGGTTATAAAACTATAATAGCTGGTGCATCAATTGGCGGGAATCCCAACGAATGTCAATATTACCAGTATTGTAGTAATAGAACTTAAGAATAATGAATAGATAGATGAGTTCATTTGAAATGTTTTTCCCTTCATAGGCTGAGCATAAATTATATCATTAGGTAAAATATAAAAGAACTCTGATTTAAGGATGCTTCGGTCATTCAGGGAGAACTCTTTTATTACCGGCCCATATGGTGAAGGTCTAATTAGCTGCACCTTCTGGCGGTTGCTGAACTCTCCAAGATCACCGGACATGGAGAGAGCCTCAAATATATTTACACGATCTTTTGTTAAAGGATATCTTCCAGGAGCTCTTACTTCTCCGATAATGCTTACAAAGTTGTTTACCATTCTGACTGTAATTGCCGCATCAGTAACATAATTCTTTAAAACCAGCTCTAGATCTGCTTTTACCTCTGAAAGATTTTTACCAGCCACTTTCAGCTTACCCGCAAAAGGGATCTCAATGTTTCCCTCCTCATCAATCGGGTATCCCAGCAATGCAGCACTTTCTGCCGTTACAGTACCACCTGCCCCGGCAGCAACTGTGTTAAACATCTCAGCCCACTGGGGATCAGGTGTTATTACCCTGATATAAAGGATATCATAGGGCATCAGCTTGTAAGCGATCGGAGTCGCTGTAGCCCTGGAATCTGTACCCATTAATCCGGTTTCGGGATATCTCTCGGAATATTGAAGATAAGTCAGTTTTTTCTGGGTAAGACAAGAGTTCATAGATAGGAGTACTATCATCAGGCCAAGAAAAAGTGAATGTTTTTTTTTCATAAGTATATAATTTATTTTTTTATAGTCTGATAGCCTGTCCCGATTTATCGGGAGAACCCACATGTTTGAAAATTATATACATACGTGTTTGTCCCGATAAATCGGGATGTGGGTTTCATCTCATTATGTTAAAATAGTTCTACAAATAAGTCGAAGATAGATATAAGTGCCAGATCTAATAGAGATAAAACTAAGAATAATTAACCACATTTAGAATAGCTTATCTCTGATATTCCCAGAGATCATCTCAAAATCTACCAAATTTAAACTAATTGAAACATCCAGCGGGCTTCAATATCATAAAGGCTGAATTCTCCCAAATTCTTTTGTAATTATTTTGATTTAGGAAATCCTTTAAATAAACATCTCGCTGCATTTCGGATGTAAAAATGTCATATACTTCATCAGTATTCTCCGGCCAGTTAGAGTCACCTATATATACTCTCTGCAATACGACTACGGGCAGCTTGTCAGTATTTTCCCTGGCCTCTTCCAGCGCTTTTTTTAACATCCCTGAGTTATAGGAACCGACGTGTGGATTTTTTAAATATGGCCTGGTTCCGGTCAGGAAATGATACATCGGAATATTATCATATGCTAATACAAAATCACCTTTATTAACAATGCCAAAACCCGCATTTATTAACTCATCGACACTTTGTGCCCTTTCTCTTGTCGTGAAGATACCTTTTAATTGCACATGGTCAATTGAATATCTCATTACCAGCCTGTTGCTGCTGGAATTATACGGGGTGGATAGATTGAAAATAATGCCAGTTGATAAAGTTGTAAATATAAACAACCGCGGGATTATACGTAACCTGTTGTTTGAGAGAGTATACTCTTCATTAGGAATTCTATCCAGGTAGAAAGAAATATTATAGTCACCATAATGTCTGATAACCTGTATAATAACTGGTAATGACAATATCAGGGCAGATCTGCCAATAAACACCAGTCCCGATCCACTCCCAAAGGGAAAGAATACTACTAAGAGCATTCCTAAAAATGATATAAGTCTAATTTCTTTAGAGAAAGCTTCAGAAAACAATACTTGAATAGTAACAAGAATAACAATTCCAATGACAAATAGTCCTAATCCATTGCTGGTCAAAATGCCTGAAAAAGAAAATGCAGCTATGCTCATCATGAAGAAAATAATAAACGCTACATCCAAAGAACTTATGCTTTTTTTTGTTACATAAAATTGTGATATTGAGACATACAGGAAAGCAATAACCAGAAAGAACCCGGTATATGATAAACCTGTTATCATATGTAAGCCTATACGTTTGGTCAGTTTGGCAAGATTATGCCCGCCTTCTGCATCAAACCCCATGCTCAACGTTGCAGTAACTGACTTGACAAATATTTCAGTGTGCCCGAGGATGCTCATTAGCAGAAATGTAAGAGCTATACCTAAAACTGTTCCTGCGACAAAATAAAGCGTCTGGGTGATTATTGATTTTATGTTTCTGCCAGCTATCCATCCGTAATAAAACAATGATATAACTATTATGCACCCAAGAAGATTTGGCAATCTGATAAAAGTATTTAAACCGGCTAAAATGCCGCTAAAAAACAAAAGGTAGTTTCTGTTTCTTCTAAGGCCGTTCCATAATAAAAGTGATGATGAAACCCAAAAAAGGACTGACAGGTTGTTATAGGATAATCCTTTGGGCATATTATAGGTTGCAAGGACAATTGCAATAAATAAACCCGTCCTCAGATTTCTCACTGTTATATAGTCCTTTAATGCATAATAAATAATTGCTGCAGTAAAGGTTGTTACGATAATACCTACAATCCATATGCCCAGCAGTCCCTGGCCGGGAAAAAGTACCAGCCAGGCGCCACCAATAATAGCTGTCATCCAATAATGGAACATAAACTGGAGAGACTCAGGGTAGGAAAAAATCTGCTGGTACATTGTTGCGAATGTCCCTTCGTCTACAAAATCCAGTCCCTGAAATACAAACAGAGTCTGGAATAATAGCAACGCAATTATAAACGTCAGGTCTCTGAAATTAAACCTGCTGTCTTTGTAAGACTCCTTAGTATTTAACTTCATTATAGAATTACTATGTGCCTGTTATTATGCTGATAACAATAGCAACTCATTCACAATCCTTTGTGCTGCCATCCCATCCCATAATTCCGGAACTCCTCCCTTCTTCCATTTTCCTGCAAAGAGAATATCCATAACTGATTTAATTGCACCACAATCGGTTCCAATCAGCTCATTAGTTCCAATATTTACCGTTTCAGGTCTTTCAGTACTATCCCGAATTGTTATGCAGGGTACACCCAAAACGGTGGTTTCTTCAGTAATGCCCCCTGAGTCGGTTATTACTACTTTGGCACACTCGACAAGGTAGTTGAATTCCAGGTAGCCTAACGGCTGTATTAGACTTAGGGACTGAGTGACTAAGAGACTAAGAGATTGAGGAGCAAAGCGACGATATTCCGCGGAGCGGAATCCAGGGACAGAGTGACTAATAGACTTAATGATTCTGGCAGTGCGGGGGTGAACGGGGAAGATAACCGGGAGGCCGCGGGATGATTCAACAATAGCTTGGAGCAGGGCTCGGAGATGAGTCGGGTTATCTACATTGGCCGGACGATGAAGCGTTAAAACAATGTAGTTTTTTTCTGTTAGCTTTAGTTCATCCCAGATTGCGGGCTTCAGAAATTTGTGACGGTTAGAAAGAAGGGTGTCGATCATCACATTGCCAACAAAGAATATCTTCTCCTCAGGTACTCCGGTTTTTCTCAGGTTCTGGTTTGCGGTGTCAGAGGTGGTAAAGAAATAATCAGTCAGACAATCCGTAACCATTCGATTGATCTCCTCGGGCATGGTCATGTCGAAAGAACGTATTCCAGCTTCGATATGGGCAACCTTTGTGTTAAGTTTTTTGGCTACAATACTGCAGGCCATAGTGCTTGTAACATCTCCTACCACCATAACCAGGTCAGCCGGATTGGCAATTAGTTCCTTTTCAAACGCTACCATAATTGCAGCCGTCTGCTCAGCCTGGCTTCCACCCCCGCAATTCAGGTTAACATCAGGATCCGGAATATTAAGCTCCCTGAAAAAACTCTCACTCATATTAGTATCATAATGCTGCCCCGTATGCACCAACCGATATTGAATATTCTTGTTTTCCTTCTCCTGTCTTCGGTCTTCTTTACCCTCCATAGCTTTAGCGAAGGAGGGGGACTTCTGTCTTCTTTCAATAGCCTCAATGATCGGCGCTATCTTCATAAAATTCGGCCTTGCCCCCGCAACAACAGTAATCTTCATTTCTGCTCCTTCCTCACCGCTCATCGCTCACTGCTCACCTCTGCCTTATACTCCGGCACTATCTCCCTGAATAACTCAAGTACATCATTTTTTGAGAGCAGATACACGTTCTTTATCAGAATGTCTATCTGCTTCAGAAGAACCTTAGGATCAAACTTCTCAACCTGGGCTAAATGGATCTTAGGATGATATGTGGGAAGTGTCTCTTCCTTATCGGTATGTAACTCCTCACATAGTTTCTCACCCGGACGCAATCCAGTGTAAACGATCTGAATATCCTTGCCGGGTTCAAATCCTGACAGCTTGATCATCTGCTCTGCCAGCCTGGTGATCTTTACCGGCTCTCCCATGTCAAAGACATATATCTGATTGCCCTTACCCATAAAACCTGCTTCCAGGACCAGTTCACAGGCCTCAGGGATGGTCATGAAATACCTCATGATATCAGGGTGAGTAACTGTAACAGGACCGCCATCAGCAATCTGATTTCTGAAGATCGGAACAACCGAACCATTAGATCCCAGAACGTTACCGAAACGAGTTACCACAAACTGGGTCTTAACCCCCGGCTTTTCACCGATCGATTGTAACAGCATCTCACAGATCCGCTTCGATGCACCCATTACACTCGTGGGATTGACAGACTTATCAGAGGAGATCATCACAAATTTTTTCACATCATATTTCACCGATAGTTCAGCAACAACTTTTGTCCCTCCGACATTAACCCTCAATGCTTCATGCACATTCTCCTCCATGATCGGCACATGCTTGTATGCTGCTGCATGAAATACCACATCAGGACGAAACTCCTTAAATATCAGCTCCATCTTCCTTAAATTGGTAACGTCTGCTATTATCGGCTTGAAAATTAAGTTGCCAAATTCCCGTCTCAGCTCATTATCAAGATTAAACATCGGCGTTTCAGCCTGATCGGCAAGGATAACCATTTTTATATTGAATCTTGCCAGCTGACGCACTATCTCCGAACCTATTGATCCGGCAGCTCCAGTCACCAGTATAGTTTTATTATTGAGCCCTTTCCCTATCTGTTCCATGTTGAGCTTAATGGGATCGCGGTTCAGCAGGTCCTCAAGCTTCACCTTCCTTATCTGGCCAACCTGAAGCTGACCATTCAGCCATTTATCAACCGAAGGTGTGTCAAGCACCTCCAGATCGAGGCTCATTGCCTTTCGGATTAGTTCACTTTTTCTACTTGCTGATATCTTGTTGATTGCAATGATTATAGTCTGGATATTATTCTTTTGGACCTTATCTGCCGAAAGGATAGCCGGGCTATATACAGGCAATCCATTGATATTCTTCCCCTGCAGTCTCCTGCTGTTGTCAATAAATCCCACAACATTAAAGTCACCTCTCGGATCGCTCATTAAGACCCTCTTAACAACAAATCCCATTTCACCGGCACCGTAGATCAGAACCCTCTTCTTATTCTTTTCATAATGGATTGCAAATCTAAAGAGTACTTTGATGAATATCCTGATAAAGAAGAGAAAAACTGTTATTGCTACATAGTGGATCAGAATAACAGATAATGGGATAACTAAATATACTCCGGGATTAAAGAACCTGCTGACGAGATTCAAAAGGACCATCGTTACAGCAGAGACACTTGTGACCACAAAAATCAGTGAAATATCCGTAAGTGTTGTATGACGTATCAGTCCGGTGTACGACTGGAAAACCAGGCTGAATATGGAATAAACAGCCGTGACAATAAGTCCGTGTACCATCAATATGTCAAAACTTATCTCTGCCGGTGTGAAGTTATACCTCAACAGGTATGCAAAGATGAATATCACAAATACCGAAACAGTATCCATAGTGAATACGATCCATCTTGGCAATGAATACCTGTTGAAAAGGGCTATTGTCCTTTCCCGGAGTGCATTAAGCCAACTGGGGTATTTTTCGAACATGGACTGGTGAATACTTAGCTATCAGCTGTCAGCTATCAGCTTTCAGTGATTTGGTGGGTTTTAACGGTACAAAGGTACAAAGGTACAAAGGGACAAAGGTGTAACGGTACAAAGGTGCAACGGTTAAGCTCTAATTGATTGCTTACATGGGAATAATGTCATTGCGAGGCCCAACACAACTTCGCCAAGGCTACGTTGTGCAGTGGCGGGGCGAAGCAATCTCTAGCAATTAATAAAAAGTTTCTAGCGGATTTACGCAAATGGTTTCGCTGATTTTCGCAGAGTTCTTTTATTTCATTCTTGCTCTGAGCCCAGCCGTCGCTGTCCTTCGTCCAGCTATGGCTGGCAAAGCCTGAGCCATTTCTACAGCATGAACATTATATACAGTAATAGACAAATCCCTGCTCCTCAAGCTCTTTCCGATCGTAAATATTTCGTCCATCGAAAATCACTGGTTGTTTCATGATGCGTTTAAGAATTGGCCAGGAGGGCATTCTGAATTCTTTCCATTCCGTCACAAGCAGTAAAGCAGATGAATCAATGCATGCTTCATACATGTCCTTTGCGTAGTTGATATCTATATTCTGCCTGCGGCATTCATCCATTGCAACCGGATCATACGCCGTTACAATACCACCGGCTTTTTGTATAAGATTTGTCAGCACAAGTGCAGGTGCTTCACGAATATCATCAGTTTCGGGTTTGAATGAGAGTCCCCAGATCGTTATCTTCAACCCTTTAATACTATTATCATAATAGCTCATTAATTTATTGAAGAGGAGCTCTTTCTGATGTTCATTTACCTCATCAACAGCTTCGAGTACCCGCATGCGCCGTCCATGTTTCTTTGCAGTATGTATTATTGCCTTTACATCCTTCGGAAAACAGGAGCCTCCATACCCCACACCGGGATAAAGGAACTTACTGCCTATCCTACTGTCAGCTCCCATTCCTTTTCTTACCATGTGAACATCTGCTCCTACAGCGGAACAGAGATTGGCAATGTCGTTCATGAAACTGATGCGTGTTGCAAGCATGGCATTTGAAGCATACTTGGTCATTTCAGCCGAGGGTATATCCATGTGGATTATCCGGTAATTGTTAAGCATAAAAGGCCTGTAAAGACGATCGAAAATCTCCCTGGCTCTCTCGGAATTTGTACCTACAATCACACGCTCAGGACTCATAAAATCCTTGATAGCTGATCCCTCTTTAAGGAATTCAGGGTTAGAGGCTACATCAAATTCAATCGATTTATCTCTTTTAACCAGCTCTTTCCTGATTACTTCTTCAATCATGGATGCAGTACCAACAGGCACAGTACTTTTATTCGCAACCAGTATAAAGCTGTTCATATTCCTGCCGATCTCTTCGGCGACTGCAAGCACATAACTGAGATCTGCAGAACCATCTTCTCCCGGAGGTGTTCCCACGGCAAGAAAAACCACCTCAACATTATCAAGACATCCGGGCAGATCTGTTGTGAAATGTAGTCTCCCGGCTTCACTATTTTTCTGAACAAGATCTGATAGTCCCGGCTCATATATGGGGATTATACCTTTCTTAAGGTTTTCAATTTTTCCCTGATCTACATCCACACATGTAACTTCAATACCCATCTCAGCGAAACAGGCACCCGAAACTAATCCCACATAACCGGTACCGACAACAGCAATGTTCATAATGATTTAATGTTCAGTGTTTTGATATATGAGTGGCGTATAACCTTTATACCACTCTACAAACTGTTTAAGTCCGGTCTCAAGTGAAGTTACCGGACGGAAACCTACATAGTCCGCAAGGTCATCTATGTCAGCATAAGTGGTATAGACATCACCCGGCTGCATTGGTTTAAAGGTCTTCTTTGCCTTTATCCTGGTAATTTCTTCGAGCACCTGAATGAAGTTCATCAGCCTGACCGGAGAGTTGTTACCGATATTAAAAAGACGATAGGGTGCTGAAGAAAGCGAAGGGTCGGGTGACAGGGTATTGAAGGAAGGATTCTCTGCAGGGGCCTTATCTGTCAGTAATGCAACAGCATTCACAATATCGTCAATATAGGTAAAGTCGCGCATCAGATCACCATTATTATAGACCTCTATCGGCTCTCCGGCAAATATCTTCCTCGTAAAACTGAAGTATGCCATATCGGGCCTGCCCCAGGGTCCATAGACTGTAAAAAAACGCAAACCCGTGGTTGGTATCCCGAACAGGTGTGCATAAGAGTGAGCCATCATTTCGTTTGCTTTCTTTGTGGCTGCATAGAGACTCACCGGGTGATCGGTGTGATGACTTGCTGAAAATGGTAACTGACCATTCAATCCGTATACCGAGCTTGATGATGCAAAAATCAGGTGTTCCGGCATATATTTGCGGCATGCCTCAAGTATATTAAAAAAACCCTGGATATTGCTGTCAATGTATGACTGGGGGTTTTTAAGAGAATATCGTACTCCTGCCTGTGCTGCCAGGTGAAACACATAATTGAATCTCTCGCTTTTAAATAATTCAAAGAGGGGTTCTTTATCTGAAATATCAAGCTTAATAAACCTGTACAAGGAACCTGTCTCCGGTGATTTTTCTGAATGGTATTTGTCCAGCTCATCAAGTCGTGACTTTTTAAGCCGAACATCGTAATAATCGCTCAGCGAGTCTACTCCTACGATATTATATCCTTTATCCATCAGTCTTTTTACGAGATGAAAGCCGATGAAGCCTGCGGAGCCGGTGACGAGAAGTTTTTTCAAAAGTGATTGGTGATTAATGATTGGTAATTGGCTGTGGATTAAATTGTTATACTGTCATTGCGAGGAATCCCGAATTTATTCGGGATGCCGAAGCAATCTTTGGCGGTATATGAAGAAGTTTCTCGCAGATTTTCGCAGATTTATTCGCTGATTTACGCAAAGTTCTTCGTGTTTACTCCAGGCATTCTAGGCACTCTAGGCACTCCTAACTTCTTTCTTGCTCTGAGCCCTGAGCCCTGAGCCCTGAGCCCTGAGCTACCCTACTACTCCATGCCACTTATTCGACAGCCCCGCCAGTCCCTGTATGAGCTTCAATACACGCCAGGAGGTGTCGGGAACCTGGTAATCGGCAGGGATCTGTTTCTTGATTCCGGCACTGTGCTCTTTAATTGCTATTTCTATAGAGGTCAATACATTATCCGGATTAAACCCTGTAAGGATTATTGTTCCGGCATCCTGGGCCTCCGGACGCTCCATGGAGTTGCGGAGCGATATCGCCGGAAAATTCAGTATAGCAGATTCTTCACTGATGGTTCCGCTGTCGGAGATGGTGCATAAGGCATTCATCTGCAGGTTAATATAATCGGTAAATCCAAAGGGTTTGAGGAATTGAATCAGCGGATCAGGTGTGATATCATTTATCCCTTCCAGACGCTTCTTTGTCCGGGGATGAGTTGAGACTATTACGGGGACTTTGTATTTTTCAGCCAGGAGGTTGAGGATGGTTAAAATGCTTTTGAGATTATCGGGATTGTCGACGTTTTCTTCGCGATGGGTAGAAACTAGAAAATAGCGATGAGAAGTGAGTGATGAGCGATGAGTGGCTTCGACTGCCTGTTGCCGACTGCCAACTTTACCCAGACCAAGATCCTGCAAAATTGTTGAGGAGTCTATTTTTGGTTTGTAATAATTCAAGACTTCAAACATCGGACTGCCTGTAAGGTAGATACGGCGATGCGGGAGGCCTTCGGAGATCAGGTGGCGGCGGGCGTGCTCGGTGTAGACGAGGTTGAAGTCGGCTATATGGTCTATCAGGCGCCTGTTGATCTCTTCAGGAACATTGAAGTCGAAACACCTGTTGCCTGCTTCCATGTGGAAAATGGGAATGTGAAGCCTTTTCGTCATATAGGCAGAGAGACAAGAGTTGGTGTCACCCAGGACAAGAAGGGCATCGGGTCTTTCTTTTCGGAGCAGTTCGCCGGATTTGCGGATGATATCACCTACCGAGGCTTCAAGAGAGGAAACATCAACATTAAGAAAATAGTCCGGCTTTCTCAGCTCAAGGTCTTTGAAGAATATCTCGTTCAGTTCGTAGTCGTAATTCTGTCCGGTGTGAGCTATGATATGGCTGACGTGCTGGTCGAGAAGGGACATTACCCGGGAAAGGCGGATTATTTCGGGCCTTGTGCCGACAACGGTAAGTACCTTAAGTTTTGCTTCTGTCATTTTTGATTATTTCAAACTTTTTCAAAAAAGGTATCCGGATCGGCCGGATCAAAGAACTCATTTATCCAGAAAATTGTATAAAGATCCTCGTCGCCAATGTTGGTGATATTATGAGTATACCATACCGGCATATCGACGTAGGCGGGTTCATTGCCGTCGAGTTCGAAGTTAAGGACCTTATCCGTGCCGATCCTGCGGAGCTGTATCAGCGCTTTTCCTTTGATCACCGCAAAACGCTCGGATTTTCTAGTATGGAAATGATTCCCTCTTGTTATTCCTGGTTTTGTTGTGGAAAATGATACCTGTCCGCCGCTGGTAAGTTTTACAGTCTCTACAAACGAACCTCTTTCATCGGTGCTCTGCTTAAGCTTAACAGGGAAATGATTCTCAATATCCATGTAACAAACAAAGGTATTGAAGAGGTCCCTTTCGAACGGGTCATCAAGATCGGGTATGATCCCATTTTCTAAATAGAGTGATTTAAAGCCGAGCAGTTTTTCAAGTATCTCAGTAACTTTTATCTCGTTTGAATGAGGCACCCTGAATTCACTATTGCCTGTTCTGCTACTAATTGCTTCATATATTATTCTCACAAGGTCGCCTATATAGATGATCTTTATCTGAGCATCAACTTCGATCCGTGGTTCCTCGCCGTGAGTAAGCTGATGACAGAATGTTGCCACTACCGAATTATAATAGGGATTACCGAAGGGTCCGAATACATTCGGTATGATCATCCCGGTAAAGAGAGTCCCGTTTTTTATGGCCCATTCCGTAAGCATTTCCCTGCCTGCACGCTTTGAGCGTCCAAATACATTATCTCGTTCTTCCTGTGTGGAGGATGAGAATAGTATATGTGGTTTTGATCCTGTATTATCAATGGCTGAAATCAGTTTCTTAACAAGGTCAATATTGGTATCATAAATAACCTGCGGCTCGTTATGCCTGTTGAGCGCCGCCAGGTGAACTATCACATCGCACTGCCTGACGAAATCCTCCAGCTTCATGGGATCAGAGAAGAAATCATCCTGAAAAGGAATACGGATTACTTCGTCCTTCTGAAGTCCGAGGAAGTTATAGAGGTGAGTGCCGATGAAGCCGGTCTGGCCGGTTATTCCTATCTTAAGCATGTAAGATCTGTGAGAAGTTCGGAGTGCCTAGAGTGCCTAGAGTGCCTAGAGTTATAAGAAAGTAAAAAGGCATTAAAAAAATGAGATTTTAGGGTTTGAGATTTTTGCCGATTGAGGTAAAGATAGCAAGTAATTCATCGGCTTCCTGTAGAACAGGTTTGGTTATTTCAGGGCTGAGCCAATCCATTTCTTCAATTATTTCAAGCCAATATATCGTCTCACTTGATTCGCTTTCACAAATAGTTATTTTATTTTTAAAATCTGCTTTACTGCGTGCCCTGTTGGCTTCCCTGTAATTTGCTCCAACGCTGGTTCCTGAACTGGTTATCTGATATCTGATAACCTTTCCCTCAGGAGTTCCCGGTATCTGAACAGAAAGTTTAATTATTTGTAACTAATCAGTTTCTGTAAAATTAGGTGTTATTAACAATTTTTGATTGAA
>CAZWFL010000033.1:0-40610 GCA_964633195.1 uncultured Rikenellaceae bacterium
CTCTATTCTTTTCATTTCTTTATGATTTTCTTAATGCCAGCTAACTTATTTTGAACAAAAAAATAAATAGTATTTAATTCATAGAGGTTTGATCAAATTTTATTATTAGCATGAATAAAATCAGGAATAAATTGTCAGTTGCTCTTTAAACAGAATAACATTTATGCTGCTGTGAAAGTTCAAACCTGAGAATTATTCATGTTTGGATCTTTCAGAGATGAAGAGTGAAAGTTGGTTGACAACGGAGGTGTCAGCGTCAAGTAGCACGGGCAGCACTCCGGGCAGGTGGATCGGAGCTGATCAGGCAGCACATAAAGGGTTGAATTCCGATTGATAGATGATTAATTTAAGTTTTCAATAAATATTTGCTAAAATTATCAACTCTTAGGTTTTTTATTCCGATTTTTATGATCATGAGAGTAGGTGAAACCTGAAAAAAAATCCAAACAAAATGAACAAAATGCTGATAATCGTTTTGCTGTTTACACTTACAGCAATTAGTATGAGCCAGGCCCAAATCAGTCAGCCTGCCATAAAAGAAGATTTCAGACCCTCGGTCCTGAACCAGCCGCAGCAGGATTATCCTATGGTTAATTCCCAGGGATATGCAAGATTCCGCATTGTTGCCCCGGAAGCAAAAAGCGTTGTTGTAAGCCTTGGGGCAGGAGGCACACGCGGAGGCACACCACTTGCCAAAACAGGTGATGGTTCATGGATGGGGACTACAGCAGGACCGCTGGAAGAGGGATTCCATTACTACCGTATTACGGTGGATGGTGCAACTTTCAATGATCCGGGCACCTATACTTTCTATGGCTCCGTCAGGCTTGAAAGTGGTATAGAGATTCCGGCTCACGACGAGGATTTTTACGCCCTTAAAGATGTTCCTCATGGCAGGGTGCAGCAGATACTTTTCCCATCCCCCGGCACAGGCACCTCACGGCGTGCATTTGTTTACACTCCTCCTGATTACGACAAGGACCAGAAAATGCGTTACCCGGTGCTTTTCCTGCAGCACGGCTGGGGCGAGGATGAGACAGCCTGGACAAACCAGGGCCGGGCTCATCTGATCATGGACAATCTTATTGCCCATGGAAAAATAAAACCATTCATAATTGTAATGACTTATGGTATGACCAACGATGTCAAAATGGGAGGCCTCAGGAATTTTGATATTAAACCCTTTCAGACAGTATTACTGGACGAATTGATACCTTACATCGATGCCAGCTTCCGTACAATTCCGGATCAGCCTCATCGTGCCATGGCAGGCCTTTCAATGGGCGGCATGGAAACCCGCACAATAACGCTTGCCAGACCCGATGTGTTCTCTCATTACGGCCTTCTCAGCGGTGGCACTTATACTCCTGAAGATATTAAGGATAAATCGAAGGTTAAACTGATCTTCCTGAGCTGCGGCAGCTTTGAAAATCCGGATGGTGTGAGGAATGCTGCCACTGCACTGAAAGCTGCCGGCATAAATGCCGTTTCATATGTGTCGGAAAATACCCGTCATGAATTCCAGAACTGGAGAAGAAGCCTTTATCAACTTGCGCAACTACTGTTTCGGAACTAGTTAAGAAATTGATCCACTGATGTCAACTCTCCTGCCTGACCTGTCAAGAAATTCTGCGATGCCCGGGAAGTGTAACATTAAAACCTTTTACCCTGAGAATAACCGCACTGATAAAGAATATGAAGACAATCAATCTGACTTTGCTGATACTTCTTGTTTTTTTTAAAGCAGCACCTGTGGCAGCCCAGGAAGAAACTGCCCGGAATCCCATAATCTTTGCCGACGTGCCCGATATATCAATTGTGCGGGTGGGTGGCTCATATTACATGAGTAGTACAACCATGCACATGTGCCCGGGCGTACCGATAATGAAATCGAATGATCTTGTTAACTGGAATCTGGTTAACTATGCTTACCAGACTCTGGGGGACAACGATGCCCTTAATCTCAATAACGGGAGGAATGCTTACGGAAGAGGATCATGGGCAAGCTGTATTCGTTATCATAATGAGACCTTTTATGTTTCAACTTTCTCTTCGACAACAGGGAAGACCTATATCTGGACAACGAAGGATATCGAAAAGGGCCCCTGGGAAGAGATATCATTCAGCCCGAGCCTCCACGATCACACACTGTTTTTCGATGACGATGGAAGAGTATACATGATTTATGGAAATAAAAGACTAACGCTTGTTGAGCTTAACGCTGATCTTTCCGGAATTAAGGAAGGGGGTATAAATCAGGTTGTTATTGAGAACTCAAGTCTGCCCTCGGGAACCGGCAGCGGGCTGGGAGAAGGATCTCAACTGTTCAGGTACGATGGCAAACTTTATCTTTTTAACATTACCTGGCCAAAGGGTGGTATGCGTACCGTAGTTGTCCACAGGGCCGATAAAATTACAGGTCCCTGGGAAGGAAGGCTTGTGTTTCAGGATAAAGGGGTGGCACAGGGCGGAATGGTTGACACGCCCGATGGAAGGTGGTTCGCATACCTTTTTCGTGATTACGGATCAGTGGGACGCATACCTTATTTAGTTCCGATGAAATGGGAGGATGGATGGCCGGTAATCGGAGTCAATGGTAAAATGCCCGATTATCTTGACCTTCCTGTTAACAAAGGTCTGATACCGGGAATAGTCGCTTCCGATGAGTTCAAACGTAAAAAGGGAGAACCGCCTCTGCCGCTTGTCTGGCAATGGAACCATAATCCTGTTAACGACCTGTGGTCTGTCACGGTCCGGAAGGGTTTCCTGCGTCTCACCACCGGGCGGATTGATACGCTATTCGTTCAGGCCCGCAATACTTTGACACAGCGGACATTCGGTCCGGAGTGCGCAGGTTCGGCCGCAGTTGACGTTACAAACATGAAAGAGGGTGACTTTGCAGGACTTGCGCTGCTGCAGAGAAAATTCGGTCTGGTGGGAGTGAAATACGAAAACGGCACAAAACGGATTGTAATGGTCAGTGCCCGGTCCGGAAGGCCTGTTGAGACAGAAAGTGTACCATTTACACTAAAAACAGCTTACTTCAAGGCTGTCTGTAACTTCAGGGACCTGGCTGATGTGGCAGATTTCTTTTACAGCCTTGACGGGGAAAAATGGATACCTATTGGCAGTCAGCTTAAGATGGAATATTCAATGCCTCATTTTATGGGCTATCGCTACGGGCTTTTCAATTATGCAACGAAAACTCCGGGAGGCTATGTTGATTTTGACTGGTTCAGGATAGGGGAAGAATAAAATCCGGATCATATTATGGAAGACATGAAACCTCCATGTATTTTTATACGCAAACACAATAGTATAATAATTAACTACATGGAGGTTCCATCATACCATTAAAAAAAATTATTATATGATGAAAAAAAATATTTTTGAATTGTTTGATTATGGCTTTCGGGGAGCCATGATATTTGGAGATCCGGTTAATGAGCTGATGAACGGGTTAATGAATACCTCAGGAAAGCTCTCGGGAAGACTTACAGCCAAACGTTAAATGACATTTTAAGAATGCTGATCATCTTTGAATGATGTGTGTGCCTCTGGTAATACCTGATTCGTTGAACGAATCCACACTGAAATAGTATGTTACTTCTTTATTTAATCCGGGAAGAAGGACATAATTATCCTCATATACCATAATGGATGAGTAAAGCTTGTTTTTATCGATCCCGTAGTTAACAACATACCCGGTTGCATTATTATCCTTCGGCCATTCAACAGTTGCTCTTCGTGCATCAATTTCATCCCTCGTGACGGTGAAATACTTTATTCCGGCAGGAAGATCACCCTTCCGCAGGCCGAAGATTCTTAAACCGGAGATTGAGAATTTCCCGTCAGGCACTTTAACATTCTCAATTTTGATATACTTTGCGTTAACAGGTTTAACGAGTTCGCAATAATCATGGCATGCATCTTCTGTATTACTGCTTTTGTCAGCAATAACATACCATGATTTGTTATCTGCCGATCCGAGTATCCGGTAACGATAGTAAATCTCTTTGCTGTCGGGCTTAAGGTTCGATTCCTGATCGGCGAAATTCACCTGGATGGCGTTTATGGTTACATTGTCATCCAGTTCTACCGACAACCATTCACCCGGATCTCCTGTTGAAGCAGACCACCAGGTTCTGATATCTTCATCGAAAGCATTTTCAACGGGATATCCTTCAATTGCAGAAGAGGCTTCCGCTTTCTTTTTATATGAAAGGATCATCCACCCTCTGAAAAGATCTTCCTTTTCAAAATCGATTCTCCGGTTGGGCATTGTCGTCGGATAATCACCGAAAGCTGTGAAGGTTCTCATAACAGCGTCCTTGTCGAAAGCAGCAGGGAATAATCCCAGCCGGCGTTCAAACATATGGCGTTTTGAGATTGACATTGTTGAGACGCGCCAGTAATTTCCATATTTATCCTGAAATGTTGTACTGTGTCCTGCTCCTCCTGCAAACCCTCCGGGTTTATATGAGAAGGGACTATATTTCTCATATTCGTACGGCCCCAATGGTGAACCTGAAGTATAAACACCGTCAGCATAGGTTTTAAACTCGGTCCCGGGGGCAGCGTATTGCAGGTAATACCGGTTATTGTGCTTTGTCATCCAGGCTCCCTCGTTCCAGCCGTTCCGGTTAAGCTCATGCTGTTCACCGGGTACCTCCCAGCCGTATTTTTCCGGATTATGCCTGATCAATACCTCTGGTTCTGACACAGCCTGCATTCTTGAATTGAGCCGAACTCCATAGATTGGCTGAACATCCGAACATCCCCAGTAAAGATATCTTTGCCCGTCATCATCGCGGAAAAAGTGCGGATCCCAGATTGCAAAAGGCAGGGTGTCGGGATAAGCCTTCCAGTCATCCCGGAAAGGATCGGTTGAATAGTGGAATGGTTTTCTGATTCCTGCCGATGCAATATAAAATACTGTGTCATTTATTACTATCGCATCCGGGGCATAGTCTTCTATCGGAAGAGTACTTATCTGCAGATATTCCCATGTAAGCATGTCATCAGAAATCCAGTATCCGCCGCCATGAGATGCAAAAAGAATGTACTTGTCCTTATAGCTTATCATTGCCGGATCAGCTGATTCCCTGTAAGAGAGATATTTACTGAACTGAAACCTGTAGTTGAGATTAAACGGATTACAATAGGTTTCTTCTTTTTCAGGGGTCTCCCTTGAACAGGACACCAGGATGAGGAAGCAGAATACAAGTGTCTTTTTCATTTTAATTATGATATCAATGCATATGGTCATTAAAGTTAAATATAATATTGTTATACTCCCCCCTGAAGGAGATGCTTTGTTAAATTCATGACTCCGTGTAAAAGGTTTTAGTTTTCCAATCTGAGAATGTGTAATATACGGCCCGGTTATGGAAGATTAAAATGCTCAAAACTTAAATTGCCATCATTGACCATAAGTTTCATAAACCCTGCAAATTTATATCCGTCAACAAGGGCATCGAGTGAAATGTACTTTGTGCCGCCGAACTCCCTGTAATCTTTCTGATGGTCATGTCCTGTTATAACCATGTCGACCCGGTGTTCGATAAACAGCTCTTTCAATGCATATAGTTCTTCTGGGTTCGGAGTGGTTGTTGCAATCTTTCTGAACTGAAGGATATTGTTATGTGTAAAGATTATACAGCGGCGGTAATCTGGCCGTTGTGTTTTCAGGATCTTTGAAAGCCAGTTATACTGGAGGTCACCCAGAGTACCGCCAGCAGTGTCGAGACAAATAAACAGATCGGTCCCTTCGGGGGTTTTTACATAAAACAGATAAGTGCTGGTTCCAAACAGTGAATGAAATTGTTTCCATCCGTCAAAATAGATGTCATGATTTCCTGCCACAGGAAATGTAAGCAGTTCATCCCTGTCGGGCAGGGCATCATAAAAGACCTTATAGTCAACTGCATGACCGGTGGTCAGGTCTCCAACCATAACTGCCGAAACAGCATTGTTTTCTATTGCATTCCTGAAGAAGTAATTCAGATTATAAGTGGTACCTGTGTGGCTGTCGGCCATAACATAAATCAGATAATTGTCCTGGCCTGTTGTTATTTCCTTATACGGGTTAATATTGTTCCAGGCCATTGACTGCGTGAATCTTTCATTTGCATTTTCATAGGAGAGAAAGAATCCCCGGAATTCAAATATATCACAGGAAGAACATGCGAGAATCAGCAAGCCCGCCAGGGGCCTTATATTTAAAATAGTTCCCATTGCAATCCTGTTCTGAAGAAAAATCCGAAAGAATCGGCACTGATATTAAAAACTCCGGCGGTTTTATACCAGGCTTCAGTGTAAAGCGTTAAAGGAAAATTCAGCCTGTATCTCGCGTGAAGGGCAAGCATGGGATTAGTGTCCTGATTAATGAGGAAATGATCGACATTGGTTAACGCAACCCCGGTGTTCCATTTGTTATTGTTGGGTTTAAGGCTATAGGCAATCCTGTACATCAGGTTCCATTTTTCTCTTAGTTTTGTGCCGACGTCCAATTCATAATTTTCTGTCGCTACTTTTGTCAGATGGGATGTTCTGAAATTGGTGCCGAGCAAATAACTGAAATGCTGTGATTCAGTATTTATTGTAACTCCCCAGTTTGCTTCATGAATCAGCCTGGATAGCAGGTTGTACATATAAAAGGCATTCGCTTCAAGAGCCTTGGTCTTTATTTGAAATGCCCTGGTAAGCCTAACCTTTGCACCTGAAAAGAAATGAGGATTATGGCTTTTAAGATCGAACTGATTTGCGTATACCAGACAGGTGTTTCCTTTCCGGTAGCTGGTGGTGACTGCGGATTTGATAAACATTCCTTCTGATACATTATTTCTGCCTAAATCATTATGTGCTTCAATATTAAGCTGAGCATCAATCATTTGCGCCACAAACAGCATTAGAAGACACGATATCGAATATCTCAAACGCAACAATATCAGGTTTTTTCACAGGTTTAATTCATAACGTTCTCATTTATTTAATTGTTGTATGACGAGCTGAAATAGTGTCAAACGGTAAACGCTCATGCTATGTTCTTTTCACACCCTGTGTGAAAAAACTTATTAAAACCGCCATTGAGTAACGGATTGCACTGTCTACCTGCCGATTGTCTGTCCCTTGCTGTCGCTCTCTAAATCTATCTGGTGTCCTATTTTTTTTATATTCCTTCCTTTATTGAATCTGTAGGAATACTGGAACTGCAACCAGCCTGCAAAATCAATACCTGTTATATTGGTCGAGGTATAAGCAGGTGTCTCGGTCTCGATTTTCTGGTAATCTATTTGTTTCGAGAAAGGGAGAAGCCAGAACAATCCAATAGTATGGTCCTTGAGCTGATACTGGCCGCCAAAGCCATAAAGCGGAAGAGTATGCGTCTTTGATTGTGCATTAATATTTAGCCCGTTATACTGCAGGTAGGCAAATAGTGTAGTTTTTTTCTTTTTATCAAGATTAGCAAATGCAGTACTGGTTATTGTATATGAAAAATAATCCCTTGCAGGTATTGTAAACGTACCCTCAGTATATTCCGAATAGTGCCCGTGATATATCCTTGCACTGATATTAGCATACCATAACATTGCATTAAAACCTCCGCCTGATTCATTACCGCTGAGCAGGTTGAAAGGTTTGGCTATCGTCGTCAGTGCACCGCTTATCGGAGACAGTGTTATACTGTACCGGCTGCTTACCCTGTCGGAAAAATATTCATTATAAACATACGGTGAAAAGTAGTTGCTGCCGAAATTCCATGTATAGGTAAGTTGCAGTCGGTCGCGGTAGTCGGGTCTGAGATCAGGATTACCCTGTGTAATATCATACGACTGACCGACTCTCCAGTATGGATTCATATCATAGATCCCCGGCCGGTTGATTCTCCGGTTATAGGTAAGCTTCAGGTTATGCGACGCAGAGAATTTATATTGGATATTGGCTGCAGGGAGGATACAGGAATAATCAGGTTTTGTGACAGAATCAGCCATGATATGGCTGTTTTCAACCCGCAGCGAAGCCTGAAGACCGAACTTTTTAAGGTTCATGGCAACCCCCGCATAAGCCGAATTCCTGAACTCGGAATATTCAAACAAATTGCTTTCTTCCTGTTTGTCTATTTTAAAATCGTAATCCAGCTGCTGGTAATAGAAGTGATAACCTGCTTCTATTTTTACATTCATTCCGACAGGATATACATAATCGAGTTTTGTTGAAAAGTAATTCCGGTCATTCAGATCGTCTGCAACCCTTGAATAGGTGTCGAGAACAACATCACTGTTGTACGGATAGCGGGTATTTGAGAAAAAGTTACCAGAGACAGATTTAAAAATATAATAAGTTGCCTCAGCAGTGAATTCCTCGACAGGCTTTTTGAAACTCTTTTTATAAAATAGTGAAAATGCTGTTTCATCACTATGCAGTTTACTTGTCGTTAGTGATGTAATCGTATTCAGAGGATTATTACTTTTAAGAAGAGTTGTGGTACTGGGAAAATCGACATTCTGTTGTATCGGTTTATAACTGACGTTGAAGCTCAGGTTGTTCCGGTCGTTTATATAATAATCCATTCCGGCGTTCACTGATCCCAGGGAGACCTTTATCTTTCCGTCCCCGTTAGTAACGGTTGCCGAATCAATTGTTATGAAACGGCTTTCAACAGTCGGGCTGATATTAAGTCCTTGGGCTATATAGGATCCGGTTAAGTAGAAGGTTACCTTTCCTAATGAATAATCAACACTACCCTGTGTTACGCTTGTGACTTTATGGAACGGCTTAATGGCTTCCATGAAATTACCGCTAACCCCATACCTCGCCTCTTTTTTCAGTATTATGTTTATGACCCCGTCTATATTGCCTTCATATTTCCCCGACGGATTGTTTATTATTTCAATGCTCTGGATGTCAGTCGGAAGAAGCCTGGCAAGATATTCCCTTTCGCGCTGTCTGCCATCCACCTGGATTATGAAATTGTTGCTGCCATTGAGAGTTATATTGTTCTGGAAATCGACAGTAACCTGAGGAATTTTCTTCATGAGATCATATCCGTTGCTCGTTGATTTTGAAACAACTTCAGGTATGGTATAAACAGTACGGTCAACCAATTCTTTGCCCTTAAGCCGTTCGCCAACCACCATTACCTCATCCAGGGCTGTTGTTATTTCTGCCAGGTAAATTGTATCAACAACAATCTCCTTATCTCCTTCACTTATTGTAAGTGCTTTTCCGGCGGGTCTGTAACCTACAAAAGTTGCCCTGATAAAATAATTCCCGGATTTAATTTTCTCAAGGATATATTCTCCGTCAGTCAGGGTTATCACACCCGTGACAATCGCTGAATCAGGTATCTGAAGCAGGGCAACAGAGGCGAACTGTACCGGTGTCTTATCTTTTTCGTAACTGACGTTACCCTTTATATTCTGTGACTGGAGAGCAACAGAAGTAAACAGCAGTAATATGGTAAAACAAATTTTTATTCTTTTCATGGCCGTTAATATGTATTACTCTATTGCTGAGATCTTCGTTTCTCCATTGATATCCATTGGCATCTGCATACTGAATCCAGGCGCGCTGATACCCAGGGTCCCCGAAATGCGCGTTTTGGAAGTGTGTTCCGCCACGAGCCCGGTACTGATATCGAGTATCATGTTCGATCTGGTCATGCCTGTAAGGTTATCATAAGTCACTGTAGCACCGGCCGACTGGATGGGAGGTGCATTCTCTGCTGCCCTGATACCCGATTCAACCGTTATGACGGCATTATTGCCATTTATCCCGTCGAGACTGTATGTAGTACTTATAGTAAGCAACATTCCTCCGGAATTCAGCTGGTCAGATATCATCCATTTTTCTCCCACACGAATCTCTTTGCCAGGCAGGTGCCAGGTAAAACCGCCGATCATTGTTTTCAGGTTATTGTCACTAACTGCAGCTGCTATCTGGACTTTTATTGAAGAAGCCAGTGGCTCTGTCAGCGTAATGGAGGCGGTATCCTTTAAAACCATATCGGAAAGCAACTTTGCATTTACGATCTCAACAGGTTTACCGGTATAATCGATTTTAGTAAAAACAGCATTCTTACTCAGCCTGTTCATTATGCATGACATGATATCAGAAGTTTCAGAAGATTTGATATCACCTTCAACAGTTGAATTGATGCTTGATATGCGACCCATTGAATTGGTGTTTGTGATAAGAGTATCGAAGCGCACCTCCGCTACCATGAAATCGGGTGTAAGATCCAGCACTTTCAGAGAAAGCGTATAAATTACCTTCGATTCCACAGTTTGCGGGTTGCCACTTACTGTCTGGGTTACTGTCTGTTCGGTAACAGATTTCAGACGGTACAGTTTGTTTTTTTCCGGGTTCATCTTAAGAAGAACACTCTGTTGTGCCGTTAATGCAACGACAAACAGGAGAACTGTAATTGATAACAGGAGCCTTTTCATGAGTCTGGTATTAATAAATTATCATAAAGATACTACCTACATATTCGGCTTATTATTATTTTCGGTGAACGAAGGAGTTTTACCGGTGAGTTGTAGAAAATTTCAGCAGATTGTTTGGATAATCCGGTTATTAAACCTTTTTCCCCTGTCATTAATGAGCCTTTTTCCTTATTAGTTGAAAGAAAAGACAAAAAACTACAGGTCATTTAATAAATTTTCAAATCCCTCAGGGATTTGTCTAAACAGAAAGATATAGAAAAGGAAAAAATTGGAAACAGTTAATTTACATTTTGCGCCTTTTACTTTACAGTTAACATGAGAGGCTGGTTGTTTTTAAGAAAATATACAAATGTTCATTGAGGGCCATCTGAGAGGATGCTTCTGTTTTATTCATCCACAAGTGCCTGATTATAAGTTTTATCTTTCACTGCCCGGGTTTGATTCTGTATCGATAGCAGATCTGAATCTGAGGAAAGAGGCTAATCGGGTATTGCGAACTCTCTTTTGTGTTCAACTACCTGATAATTATGATCCAACAGCAATGTACCCTGAAGTTCCTGCCACTCTGCTCAGGAAGCCCCATATGTTATTGATCCCGGAACAGGGCATGCCTATCCGAAAAATGAGAATCATTATGTAAACGAGGGCCTTAAATTCTTATTGTATTGAGCATTACCCTAGCTAAGAACAAGTTGAATTCCGGCAACTGTTAAAGATCTCATGATTAGTGATGCAATCTGTTATTTGAATTGAAGAAGCTTTGGCCCGATTACCGGATGTCCCTCTTCCTCCTTGTCTGCAAATTTAATTGTGACATGTGCCAGCATGCAAATTTTTCGATAAGCGGTCACAAACGAATATTAACAGTACCGGTTTCCACATATATGCTATTTAAACCGGTTGTCGATTTTTTAAACACCTGGACATAATATAGGCTGATATTAGCATCACCGGACATAATCAGACTTTAAGTCAACCTTACAGAATCTGAATGGCTAGAAATCAAGGCTCGCAATTGAAATGTATGAATCAATCTCAGAATCCCGAAGTGTAATGAAGAACTTAAACTAATTTACCAATAGTATGCGTATAACCTCTTATTTTATTCTTCTGTGTCTTCTGGCAACCGGATGTGACAAAAACGGTGGGCAGACTGATATCACTGACTACATGTCTGTTTATGAGGAACTTCTTCCTGATATTATCGGGGAGGATGTGTCATTTGCAGACAGACATTCCCGGATGCCTCTCTTCAGGAATTTCATAGTATCAGACCTGCAGGTAAACCCAGCCAGTTTGCCGGCCTTTTCCGCTTCAATTTCGGATGAGATTTCAAATACTAAGAGCACTGTCGGGATTCTGCATCTGTTACACAAATTAAACTCTGTCTCTGCTGGTGGCTACGGGCCTCCTGTCTCCGGAGCGGGAAGGTGGAAGAGGGGTCGGAGTTCATCCGGAAGAATTCCAGATGACTTTCAAAGGTTTGCTGCTGAGCCGAATGAGGGCGGGATCGGACTTATAATAACAGCAAAAGCAGAGAAGGAGCTTATGGCTTTGGGGGAAGAACCTGTTCGATTAATTTCAGACCTGCTCGATCTGGTTTCATTGCTGATTAGGGTAACGTCCTGCTTTGCAGACATCGATGCCTTTAGTGAACTCAGAAGTTCTGATCCCCTGTTCAGGACACTTGAAAAGACAGAACTTCTGACAGTGCCATTCCGCGAGTCGGAGCTCTATTCCAACCTGCACAGGAGATTCTATGATTCAGTTGATCCTGATATAATAGCATTAGGGTCAAGGATAATGATTGAAGAGATGAACTTGTGCGCAGAACGTTATAAGGTATTGGTTACAAAAGGGGAATTCAACATAGAGAGCCCATTGGTTTTGGAAACACGGTTCGGACGGGTTCAGCTTCTTACAGGCAGCAGTGATACAATATCTCAGCCGTTTCTGATCTCCCTTGATCCGGGTGGCGAAGATTATTACAACTGTAACGCTGCTGTATCTGAAGCTATTATCAGACCTGTAAGCATCATTGTAGATGTGAAAGGTAATGATCGGTATGGTGATGGAGGTGAAGGGACCACTGTCTGCAGTTCTTCATGGGGACTTAGTTACATTCTTGATATGGAGGGGGATGATCAATATTATTCGGGGGGGGCAGGACTTGCTTTTTCAGTTGCAGGCTGCTCAGTACTTGATGACAGATCGGGGGATGATAAATACATATGCAGTGGAGAATACGGTCTGGCTGTAGCTTTTTTTGGACACTCTCTGCTTGTTGACCACACCGGCAATGATGAATACCGTTCAGGATCATACTCAATGGGTTTCGGAGGTTCTAAGGGAGTCGCACTACATCTGGATTATCACGGGAATGATAAATATTTGACTCCCTCCTCCTTCTTCACGCAGGGCGCATCAAAAGGACGATGGGCTGATGCTACGGATGGTTTCTGTATGGGAGGGGGAATTGGAATCCTTGTGGATTGCAAGGGTGATGATGAATATTCTTCAGAAGGTTTCTCCCTGGGAGCGTCATATTACTATGGCTTGGGACTCTTTGCTGATATTGACGGTGCAGACAGATATAATTCAGTCTCACACAGTATGGGCGCTGCTGTGCATACTTCTCTGGCTGTTTTTGCCGATCACTCCGGCAATGATAAATATAATTCTGATTCAGACTCCTTAAGGCTGACGCAATCTAATGGATATGGTCGCGACAGGTCAGCAGCATTTTTTATCGAGCGGTCAGGAGATGATGAGTACCGTTTCGGTAATAAATCATTTGGTGTCGGCGATATTCACTCGCTGGGCCTTGCTGTTGAGATTGCCGGTAATGACAGCTATTACTGGTTTAATAATGCTGTATATAATGAATATGAATCCTTCGGATCAGCCCAGATGCTTGAGGGAGGAATGAGTATAGAACCCGGCCAACTTAATGGCCCTGAAAGATGGTGCGCAGGTGCTGCTTATGATCTGAAAGGGAAAGACATTTATATGGTTTTCCCGGTCAACTCCACGCCTTCAAAATTCTTCAGGAACAGAAAGACCAGCAAAAACTTAACTAAATCATCATACTCAGTCAGGAGAGACAGGTAAGATGATGATCTAATTAAACAGGATTTTCATTAAACAGCCTGATAAAGATCAGGAAGCAACAGAAAAATCTACCATCTTTTTCAGGCAATGAGAATGATTATTGATATGACCGAGATTATAAGCCCTGATAGAATGGGGAATGCATAGTTGCGACGACCCTTTTCAGCAAAAGCCCAGCCCAGGCTGTTCAGAGATGAATAGAAGAGCGCACCGAGTGCGAAGTGGGCAACGGGGAACGAGTTAGTATCTCCAACCAGCAGGATAATGCCGGATGCTATAAGCAGAAGGCCTGTTATAAGCTCTGCTACTATATGGAACCAAAAAAGATTCTGGCTATTCTTTTCCCTGGCTCTGAAGAAACCCTCCGACAAGTCAACCTCCGGATTCTTGCCAATATCCATTATCCAGATGATTATCATGGATGTTCCGGTCATAAGAAGGAAGAATGAAATAATCCATATTGCTGCCATAGATAGTGTCCCGTTATTTTACATGGCTAAAATATTATATAATCCTTCCGGGTGGTGGGATATTTCGATTTGCGGAGAAAAAAAAGGATGAGTGGTCAGTATTTATGGGTTGAAGGCCAGATTCAGTTTTGATCCATATCTCCTGCTTACCGGTATCTGCATTTCGGGATAAATGAGATGGGCAGACTTGTTGCTGTCGCCGGTTTCAACTATGGAAATTATATGGGCGGTATTTATAATATATGATTTATGGACTCTCACAAATCCTGATGCCGGTAGTCTCTCAAGCCATCTCTTCATGGTGTGATGTACCAGTCCGCAGAATTTCCGGCTCGAATAGATTTTGGTATAGTCGCTGCAGGCCTCAATGCACGTAATTTCTGTTACCTTAATAAATCTCGATCCTGACCTTACCTTTACAAGTATCTGGTCATGAAAATCAAGCTTTTCCGGTAATTTGCCGGAGTAGGGATCGCCAAGCTTTTTGATGCAGGTTCCAAGCCGGTCCGGCCAGACTGGTTTTAGCAGGTAGTCGAGGGCATTTACTTCAAAAGCTCTTATTGCAAAATCATTATGAGCTGTAACAAAAATTACCCGGAACCCGGTATCAATTCTTTCGAGAAGGTCAAAGCCACTGTTTACGCCAAGGTCAATATCAAGAAAAACAAGGTCGGGACTGAGCGATGAGATCAGTTCATATGCTTTTTCAAGGTTGGCTGCTTCACCAATTATTTCAACCTGAGGGAAGACTTTCAGCTGGCCTGCCAATTCCACTCGTGCAAGAAATTCATCATCCACAATAATTGCTCTCCAGGTTTTCATATTGATACTTATAAAAATTACACTATCTACAATCTTTTACAATCATTTACATTCCCGGCCGGCCGCTTATTAAATTGACTTTGGATAACGATGAAAATGATCCCACGGGAATCCTGATTGTCGCATCAACAGAATTATCTTCTTCCTCGAGAATAAATATGGCCCTGCCGGAGTACATAATTTCCAGTCTTGCTTTCAGATTAGATAATCCTGTTCCTGTGCCAAAGCTGTTCTCCTCCATATCTTTACCATTGACATCCCATAATTTACCGGAGTTTGTTACTGAAATAATATAGAAATCCTTCTCTTTCCAGGCTGCAATCCTGATGTACACAACTCCACTATGGGTCTTCAGTCCATATTTGACGGCATTCTCCACCAGGGTTTGCAAACCAAAGATTGGGATCAGTATTCCGGCAGCTGCTTCTTCCATATCAATAGAATACACTAATCTGTCCTCAAACCGGATCTTTTGAATTTCAAGAAAATGAGAAACAGCATTGATCTCCTCCTGCAGGGAAATAACCGAAACATCATTCCATGAGAGGGTATATCTGAAATAGCTGGCAAGTTCATTCACTACAGACCGTGCAAGATCCTTATCACGGTTTATCAGGGCCATAATGGAATTTAGTGAATTAAATAAGAAATGAGGATTAACCTGATAACGAAGCATTTGCCACCTGGCGTCTTTTAACAGAGCTTCAGCCCTGACTGCATTCTCATGTTCGATACGGGCTACATTCCAGTAAACGGTTATTCCGTAAGCCAGCATAGCGCTTAACAGAGAAGGGTAATTAGCCAGCCCTGAGAAGAATGAAAAATCAACAAATTCCCCTCCCCTGAACCCTGTCCTTAGAATAGTATATACTATTTTCGATGCGATCGAAGCAGGAAAGCAAATAACAAGCAGCAGTAAAATATGCCACCATCTTATCGTAACATGTTTTCTGCTAAGTTCAAAAAGACTGATAAGAATCATTGACACTATCAGGTTGGCAATTAAAAAGTAAGCAAGCCCTTTTCCCAGAGTTTCAAAAGAAAAAGTCATATCCTGGCTCCCGTTTTCAGGAGTCATCATTAAAAAAATTATGATTTCAATGGAATAAGTCAGTAATAATACTATAAATACAGATATTACTACCTTTACAATCAAGGGCAAATTGTGATATCCGATTCTTAACTTCCTCTGGTAAAACACTAATATTCCGGATTATTATTACACATTTAATTGAATTTGGTTCTATCACCCGATCGCTTCAAAGTTTTTTATATAAATGGAGATATTTTTCGATGAGCGGTATTTTTCAAAGGGCGGTAAAAACATGAATCTTATACGATAAGTCTATCTATTTAATTTTTCTCCAATTTTACTGATAACTTCAATAAATGAATACTGTGTGCAATGGCCCTGCATCGGGGTGAAGATTATCTCAGCATCAGAAACGGGATTTTTAGAGTTTCTCAGAAAATTACCGAGCGATCTGGTTGCAGGGTTCAGATAGAAATTATCCATGTCACCCATCCAGATGAATATCTTTCCCTGCAGTTTCGGGCCAAGCCACGACCAGTTCTGCTCAGCATACTTTTTCAGGTCATATTTCTTCCAGTGCTCTGCAACATCCCGGTCAATCTCTCCGGTTACCGGGTCAAAAAGGGGTTGTGGCAGACCTGAATCCCCCGCGGGACCATAAAGTGCCGTATGTGCACTGAACTGTCCGCCTGAATTGAGATAAGTATCAGAAGATCCAAGAACATTTTCGTACTGTATAAAATCTTTTAGAGACATGATGGGTTCACCTGTAACATCCCTCATTATCGGCCTGAGATAGCCGTGCTCATTTATGTAAGCATTTTTATCCCTGTAAATGTTGATCAGTAAAAAATGGTCAAAATCAACGGGATCGGGGCTGTAGGAAAATGCGCCATTAAAGAAGTCGGGATAGAATAACTGAAGGGCAAGAGAAACCCATCCTCCTGTTGAACAACCATCCAGAAATCGTGTTTCGGGAGAGTCTGTTCCCCTGAAGTTGGATTCAATATACGGGATCAATTCGTTTATAAGGGAGTAACCATAAGGGCCGCTGTTATCGGAGTCCATCTGGTAGCTGTCTCCGAACGGCCCTTCTCCGTCAAGAAAAACATATATTATCCCCGGAGCTTCTTCAGACTGCCACCACTCCATGGTCGATTTTCTGCTGACTATATTGTTTATCCTGGTGTACCTTCCCCCATAACCGGCTATGTTATAGCATATCGGATAAGCCTGTCCGGGCTCCTTGCCATAATCACCCGGCAGTAACACCGAAGCTTTCAGATAAACCGGCTTGCCCCACCACCTGGTTAGTGTGTCACTTTGTAAGGTTATTTCTCTCACAAGAGAATGTTTAATGATTTCCCTTGGTTCAATAATTCTGTCAAGAACAAGATCAAGCGATAATGATCTGTTCAGTTCGATTTTTTGCTTCTCCGAATAAACATTACCGGGTGCATCTATATTTGATTCCCTGGTATCCTGATCCCATAATACCTGAACATAATATTCCCCTTCCGGAATATTGTCCAGGGTCCAGTCAGGTGTTTTGACCCAACCGTCATAATTATCAATTCTCAGGATTTTATCCGGGTGGAACCCTTTAAAGTTCCTGGCAAAAATAAAGTTCCCCGGATTTGGCCAGGTCTGTGTCATGGGTTCAGCATATGGATTTTTATTCAGGAAAATAAAAAGCCTTCCGTCAGGCAGAAAAGAGTTCTCTGTTTTCTTTGATACAGAAAGATTTATTGTCAGTTTATGAGTTTTCTCCTGTGCCGACAGAGTATTTAATAAGAGAGAGATCAGAATGATCAGAATAATGGCTTTGTTTTTCATTTCCTGTGGTTTTGCGTATTAATACTATTTTTCCATCCTTTTTATGATACGGATACTTGTTCATTTACATGATAACCTGATAAAAACCCGGATGTAGCCTTCTTTGTCAGGTTTTTTCAGTCTGATCCGGACTAAGATGTCCTATCCTGCTTAATTCATAAATATTATTAAAATATTGTACCCCTTTGTGTTACTTAGTGACAGCCGTTGTGATCTGTGGTTTAATTTATTTTTACCACCACACAAAGGATCCACAATGGGCATAAATCTTAAAAGCTATCTAAATAAATATATTTTTGCATAATCTTGATACTAACGCTAAAATTGAACAAGTCGGGACTTAAAAGTAAACATAGTTTAAATGGAAAGACTACAATCAATACTTAAAACTACTGATATTTTCTCTGAATACCGCAATACACCCGTGGGATCACTTCTGGAATATCATAATCTGAATCGTTCACCGGACAGATACGCCAAACCTGAATTACTGATCGGAATGTGCATGGATAATCGCAAACATTTGCATATTCCCGACAATTTTGCCTATATCATCAGGTCAGGCGGGGGCAACCTTCGTTATAGCGAATTCAAGGTTTCCTATGCTATCGCAATAGGCCAGGTTCGACATATAGCGCTTATCGGCCACAATAATTGCGGAATGGTGAATCTGTTTTCCCGTAAAGAAAAGTTTGTAAGCGGCCTTGTTGATAATGCGGGTTGGGACAGGGAACGGGCTGAGGAACATTTCATGCATTTTGCCCCTATGTTTGAGATTGGCAACGAGATTGACTTTCTGCTGAACGAGGCAAAAAGGTTGCGTTTGAGGTACCCGAAAACCACTATTGCCCCGTTGTTTTACCAGATAGAGGACAATAAACTCTATATGATCAGGGAATAGGGGAGAGGGCTGTTTATCTTCTCAGAATCTCGATCATTTCGGTCACGGCCTCGGCATCAGCAACCTCCCTCACCGGAGATAACCCTACCAGGGCTCTGGTTTTATTAAGATCCTCTTCAGAGATAAAATCTTTTCCTGTGAGAACCAGATAAAGAACAGCCGACTTGATGGTGTTGGCTTTTACCCTGAAAGTGTAACTGCTCGACCGTGCCGGGAAAATATGGACATACCTTGTCTCATGATCATGATATTTCAGTGTCCATTGCGAACCGTCGGATAGCGTGATTATCCTGTAACTCCTCCGGTTTCTGCCTGCCCATTTAATGTATTCTTCCCTGGGCAGATATCCCTTTTTCTCAAGAAAACCGGTAATCTCCGAGAAAATCTTTTCCGGTGGCAGATCACCGTTATACACATCCATAACACATGTTCCAAGATGCTTCAGTTCCTTAATGAAGGCAGAAGATCCGGGATATCTCTCCCCTTCCGCTTTGGTCTCAATGTAGCTTTTTATAAATGGCAGATAATGCTTAAGCGGATTGAAGATAACCGGTTCCGGTATATGCATTCCAAAGTTCATAACAGAGATAAATGATTAAGATACTAAATTTCTTGAAAAGCTCAACCATTTGTTTACACTCTGCAAATTATTTTAATTTTATCATTCATTGGCAATTATTAAAACAGGATGTTATTGTTACAGAAAATCAATTATTTGCCCCGACTCTACTTTGCTTCGCTGAAGCTACGAGAAAGCGAAGAAGGGAGTAATTGATTTTATTCGCACCCTTTAGGGATAGGGGCAAACGAAGAAAATCAATGGAAAAATGAAATTATTCCGAATACTCATTTAACTTTATTAGCTTCTATCAGTACCACAAATCAGCATAATGAAAGATTCCAGGGAGAATTTCAACAAGACGATCAATCACATACAGCCTGACAGGGTTGTGGTGGATTTTGGAGCAACTGCCGTTACCGGTATTCATGTACTCATTGTTGAGAAGCTGCGTGAATATTTCGGTCTTGAAAAAAGGCCGGTCAGGGTCACCGAACCTTACCAGATGCTGGGGGAGATTGATGAAGAGCTTATAAGGGAGATGGGAGTTGATGTGGTTGGACTTTCGGGAGAAAAGAACATGTTCGGAGTAGTTAACGACGGGTGGAAGGTTCACAGGACATTCTGGGGGCAGGAGGTCCTGTTGCCTGTTGGGTTCAATTATACATTTAATGAGAACGGAGATATGCTGATGTATCCTGAAGGTGATGTATCTGTGCCTCCCAGTGCTATGATGCCCAAAACCGGATTCTTTTTCGATGCCCTCGAACGTCAGGAACCGGTCGATGACTCAAAACTAAGGATTGAAGATAACATGGAGGAGTTTGGGCTTCTTACAGATCATGACCTCGAATACTGGAGAAATACCATCGCCTCACTGAAAGACAACGATAAACCGGTGGTGGCCAACTTTGGTGGCACGGCACTGGGAGATATTGCCCTTGTACCTGCGGTTCAGTTAAAACATCCAAAAGGTATACGAGGAGTTGCGGAATGGTATATGTCGACACTGACAAGGGAAGATCTAATCAGGGAGATCTTTGACAGGCAGACAGATATAGCTGTTGAGAATATTAAAAAACTGTTCTGTGTTGCCGGTAAAACTGTAGATGTGGTTTATATCTGCGGAACGGATTTTGGTACCCAGACCTCCACCTTCTGCTCCCCTGAAACCTATGCAAGACTATGGATGCCATATTATAAAAAGCTCAATGACTGGATACATGCCAACACATCCTGGAAAACCTTCAAACACTCATGCGGAGCTGTTGAGCCATTGATGGAACTCTTCATCGAATCGGGGTTTGATATCATCAATCCTGTTCAGATCAATGCCGAAGGGATGGATTCCGGATTACTTAAAAAGAAATATGGTGACAGGATTGTCTTCTGGGGAGGAGGAGTTGACACACAGGGTGTTTTTGCTTTTGGTACTCCCACCCAGGTTATGGAGCAGGTAAGAACCCAGTGCTCGATCCTGAATGAAAACGGGGGATTCGTATTCAACACAGTCCATAATATACAGGCTAACGTACCATTTGAGAATGTTGTTGCCATGCTTGAAGCACTGAGGGAATTATGAAGAATGCAGTGCGTACTTACAATTGGACCTATCTCATTAGCATCTCGCTCATATCGGCTATGGGGGGGTTGCTGTTCGGGTATGACTGGGTTGTGATAGGAGGAGCAAAGCCATTCTATGAACCATTCTTCGGGATAACAGATAATGTGGCTCTGCAGGGCTGGGCGATGAGCTGTGCGCTTGTCGGATGTCTTGCCGGAGCAGCCCTTTCAGGATGGTTCAGCGACCGGTTCGGGAGAAAACGATTATTAATAATGGCAGCTTTGCTCTTTGTAGTTGCATCAATAGGTACCGGCTCAGCTTATTCCCTAACCTCTTTCATAATCTTCAGAATCACCGGAGGCATTGGAATAGGGCTTGCTTCCAACCTCTCACCGGTTTATATTGCAGAAATAACACCTGCTGAATTCAGGGGACGTTTCGTCTCGATAAATCAGTTAACGATAGTGATAGGTATCCTTGCCGCACAGCTTATAAACTGGAGAATAGCGGACCCGGTACCGGCAGGATCAACCATCGAGGAGATATTTTTGTCATGGAACGGGCAGACCGGCTGGAGATGGATGTTTTATGCCTGTGCCTTTCCTGCCGGATTATTTTTCCTGCTGATGTGGTTCGTTCCGGAAAGTCCGAGATGGCTGGCACGTGATGAAAAGAACCACAGAAAGGTCCACGCACTATTTACAAGGATGGGTGGGAGGGATTTTGCCGACAGGGAGCTGACCTCTGTGAGAAAAACTCTGGAGTCGCTTACGGCTAAGGCTGATTACCGCCTGTTAAGAGAACCCGGAATAAAGAGGTTGTTGATTATCGGGGTTATATTAGCGGTCTTTCAGCAATGGTGCGGGATAAATGTAATTTTCAACTATGCCCATGAGATATTTGCAAATGCAGGATATTCGGTCTCCGACATACTTTTTAACATAGTCATTACGGGAAGCGTCAACCTTGTCTTTACATTCGTCGGTATGTTCACAGTCGATAAATTCGGAAGAAAAGCGCTGATGTTGCTCGGCGCAGGAGGACTTGCGGCAATATACGCCGTACTGGGATCAATGTACTTTTTCAATATGCAGGGTCTTCCATTGCTGATAATGGTAGTGACTGCAATTGCATGCTATGCCATGTCTCTGGCTCCCGTCACATGGGTTGTTCTCTCCGAAATATTTCCCAACAGGGTAAGAGGCATCGCAATGTCCATCGCCACCTTTGCACTCTGGTCAGCCTGCTTCGTGCTTACATACACTTTCCCGCTGCTGAACAAGATGCTTAAGGCGTCAGGCACCTTCTGGCTTTACGGAGTTATATGCATCCTCGGCTTCTGGTTCATACTCAGAAGGCTCCCTGAGACAAAGGGAAAATCGCTCGAGGAAATCGAACATGAGCTTACAGGGGATAAGATGATAGCTGGTAATTATGAATAATTATACTAACAGAATCCGGAATTATTGGTAATAATTTTAAATATGTTTTTACACTTTATGTACTCATCCCCCAAGCCTTCGCCGAAGCTTCGGCTTGCAAAGCCTGCCCCCTTCTCTATTTCATAAAAAAGGGGAGATTATTTCCGTGTATATTACTTTCCCCCTCTTTGCGAAGCAGAGAGGGGGATAAAGGGGGTGAGTACATGAAAATATTTAGTTATCTTTTAAGTATTTAATATTTCTATTAGTTCTAACCTATACTCAAGTTATTTCACTTATCTGCAGAAATATGATATCCAAAATTAAACTCATTACCCTGTTCCTGGCAGCAATAATTTTTGCACCGGAATTATTTTCACAACGGAACACAGACCTGATCAGTGTGAACAGGAACGGAAGGATGGTATGGAGGCAGGGTGGTCAGGAAGCCTTTTTCTGGGGTGTTAATTACACAACTCCCTTTGCCCACGCCTACAGGCAAGTGGCCAGACTCGGAGCCGACCGGGAAAAAGTGATTGATGCCGATACCTACCATTTCGCCCGGATGGGACTCAATGCCTACCGGATACACGTGTGGGACTGTGAAATCAGCGATTCAACAGGAAACCTTCTTGAGAATGAGCACCTGCGTCTTCTCGATTATCTGATCCACAGGCTTCAGGAGAGGGGAATATATGTCTTCCTGACACCAATAGCATACTGGGGTAATGGATATCCGGAACCCAATGAAAAGACTCCGGGTTTTTCAGGCAGGTACAATAAAGGGAATGTGTACATAATACCGGAAGCGATAGAGGCACAGGAAAGGTACCTGAAACAGTTTGTAAACCATGTTAATCCGTATACAGGGAAGGCTTATAAGAATGACCCGATGATAATAGGCTTTGAGATCTGTAATGAACCGGGCCATTCAAGACCCGCGGAGACGACCGCATTTGTACGAAGAATGATAAGGGCCGTTAAGTCGACCGGCTGTTCAAAACCCATCTTTTATAATGTTACCCAGAGCATTAGTCTTCTCGAGGATTTTATCAAAGGTGGTACTGATGGTGTCACCTTCCAGTGGTATCCTGCCGGACTTGTAGCCGGAAGGGAGATAAAGGGAAACTACCTGCCGCATGTCGATAATTATTATATGCCTTTCGGGAACGAGAAATACTTTACCGGTCAGTCCAGACTGGTATATGAATTCGATGCTGCCGATGTAGGCAGATCCTACCTTTATCCTCCCATGGCGATCTCATTCAAGGAAGCCGGGATGCAATGGGTAACCATGTTTTCGTATGATCCGCTGGCTATGGCTTCGACGAACACGGAATATCAGACCCATTTCCTGAACCTGGCCTATGCCCCTCAAAAAGCAATAGGATTTATGATTGCAGGAGAACTTTTCAGGAACCCTCAATTTATAAGAAACAGGGAGAATGAAGCTTCTCCTTTTGAAATGGATGGTGTAAAAATAAGCTACACCGACGATCTGGCTGAACTGGCGACCGGACAGATATTTTACCATACAAACAATACAACAACAATGCCGCCTGATGTATCAACTCTCACAAAAATAGCGGGTTACGGATCGTCGCCAGTTGTTTCTTATAATGGCTGCGGCGCCTGGTTCCTTGATAAGATTCAGGATGGATTATGGCGGCTGGAGGTTATGCCCGATGCAATATGGGTGCGCGACCCTTTCTCAAGGGCAACACCACGGATTGAGAATGTTGTTATAAAATGGAACAGCAATAAGATGAAGATTGATCTTCCTGACCTGGGAAGAGACTTCAGCATAGCGGGGATCAACGAAGGGAACTCTGTTTCAGCGAGAGCAACTGACGGGGCATTTCAGGTGTCACCGGGTTCTTATATCCTCTCAGCCGGACAAATACCTGCGGATATAATTAGTTCAGGAATCGGAGCAATGCGAATGAATGAGTTTTATGCGCCACCTGAAACAAACAGAAACCTCTATTTTCTCCATGATGCACCGACGCAGATTTCCGAAGGACAAACGGCAGAGGTCAATATTACTGTGGTTACGCCGGGTGAATCCTTTGAGAAAATGACGCTTCTGCCTTCCGTATTTGGCTCAAGGGGACGAGGTGGGTTCAGATCACTTCAGATCCCGATGGAAAAATTAAATGAATACATCTACAGGGCTCTTATTCCCGATACGCTTGTCAGACCCGGAATGCTTAATTATACCATCCTTGCAGAATCAGCCTCGGGTAAGATCACCGTATGGCCCGGCGGTGTGAATGGCCCTCCGGCAGGCTGGGATTATTACAATCCGGAAACCTATTCTGTAAGGGTGATACCTGCAGGAGGTGAGGTACAGCTTTTTTCGGCTGAATCAATGGGCCAGACAAACACTTTTACCGGTAGTCCGGGCTTAAGAAGCAGTACCCTTTTATCCGGTGTGCCGGGTAAAACAACTCAGATTTTTACAGCTGCGACTGTTACGGGACAGCAGCTAAGACCCAATACATCGGGGGTAATCTATGCCATGCAGAACTATATAGGTGATCAGATCAGAAGTATATCAGGGCATGCGGAAAAATACTCGCGGATCGTCATTAACGGGAAAGCAACCGGAAAACCTGTTAAGCTGCGTGTTTCGCTGGTAGATAATAAAGGCAATGCATTTGGTGCTGATGCAATTCTTACACAAGATAAAGAATTGCAGACTGTAAATCTGAGCAACCTGAAAAGATGCCCAATGCTCCTTTTGCCGCGTCCGTACCCGGGTTTTCTGCCCTTCTGGTACGAGGGGAAAGATGACAGGTTCTCCCTTGCCGATATTGAAAGGCTGCAACTGATCGTTCCTGTCGGAGAAAATAGAGAACCGGAAGGTTTTGAACTCAGCTCCATAACACTTGAATAGAAATGCTCCTTTGCCAACTGCCAACTATTTTCGGGCTTCGTTCTTTTAAGGCTCAGGGCACAGAGCTCAGAGCTCAGGGAAAGAAAATAATTCGGTTTGCCAACTGCTTTCCACCTTCCTCTATTGGGCTATTACTACTCTGCGCCTCTGCCGCTGCGCCGCTGCGCCGCTACGCCGCTATGCCGCTACGCCGCTACACCGCTACACCACTACACCGCTACGCCGCTACACCATTAAAAATTACTAAATTGTATCTTATAAAACCAACACCATGAACACCAGAAAACTCATATTTACAGCTATCATCCTTCTGTTTTGCGCAAGTACCGTAACGGTTTCCGCGCAAACCGGAGGCAGGAGTGAAATCAATTTTAACTCCGGGTGGAAGTTCATCGCCGGCGATCCGGAGAATGCCCATCTGAATGATTTTGACGATGCGAAATGGCGGCTGCTTGATCTTCCCCATGACTGGAGTATTGAGGGAACGGTTAGCCAGGATGCCCCTGCGGGGGGCTCCGGGGGATACTACCCGGGAGGTGTGGGCTGGTACAGGAAACATTTCAGGATAAGTGCCGGAGAAATGAGAATGAAGCACAGGATCGTCTTTGACGGCGTTTACATGAACAGTGATATATGGCTGAACGGCAAAAACGTGGGTAATTATCCATTCGGATACAACACCTTCTGGTACGACCTTGATCCTTTTCTTAAGGAAGGGGATAATGTGATCGCCGTAAGGGTTAATAACTCACAGCAGCCTAATTCAAGATGGTATTCAGGATCAGGAATATACAGGAACGTATGGCTTATACGGACAAATCTTCTGCATATACCTCAGTGGGGTGTTTATGTTACCACTCCGGAGATCACTGAGGAGAAAGCTGTTGCAGCCGTAAGTGTTAAGATCATAAATAACTCACGATCAGCTGAAAAAGCGGTGCTGGAATCATTTGTAACTAACGATGAAGGGATAAACGCCGGCCAGACCCAATCCTCTCTTCTTACGGACGCCGGGATGGAACAAACAATTAACCAGGTGATCACTGTAGAAAAACCTGACCTGTGGTCGGTCGAAACACCCGCTATGTATACACTGGTTACGCGTATACTTGTAAAAGGGAAAGTTATCGATGAGGTAAAAACGCCGTTCGGGATACGCAGTATAGAATATGATGTTGACAAAGGATTCCTCCTTAACGGTAAGAGTGTGAAAATGAATGGAGTATGCCTCCATCACGATGCCGGCTGCCTGGGAGCCGCCGTGCCTGTAAAGGTCTGGGAACGTCGATTACTGGTGCTTAAAGAGATGGGATGCAATGCCATCAGGACCGCCCATAACCCTGTTGCTCCGGAATTTCTGGATCTCTGCGACAGAATGGGTTTTCTGGTCATGAATGAGATCTTCGATGAGTGGACAGTCGGTAAAGTGAAATACGGGTATAATATTTATTTTAATGAATGGGCCGAAAAGGATGTCATCTCATTTATTCACCGTGACCGCAATCATCCTTCTGTTGTTATGTGGAGCGCAGGTAATGAGGTGAGGGAGCAGCCACGTGAGGGTGGTCATCTTATTCTCAAAAAACTGCAGGATATTTTCCACGCGGAAGATCCGACAAGACCCGTGACGGTGGGATGTGACAATATTGCTGCAGATGATAATCCGGCGAAGATAGAATTTCTGGAACTGCTCGATATTGTAGGCTATAATTATGTTGACCGGTGGCATGAAAGGCGCGAGCTCTTTTACAGCATCGACCGGCACAATCACCCCGACTGGAAGATGGTGGGTACGGAAAGTGTATCAAACGGGGGACTCAGGGGAGAATATAGTCTTGGCACTGATACAACAAGGGTGTTCCCTAATTATAATACCCGCATGCTACGGGCTGAACAGCTCTGGAAATTTGTTGCGATGAATCCTTATGTTATAGGCGACTTCATGTGGACGGGGATTGACTACCTTGGCGAATCGAGGTGGCCTTCGAAGAATGCCAGCAGCGGGGTGATTGATCTGTGCGGATTTCCCAAGGACGGATACTATTTCTATCAGAGCCAGTGGACCAGCGAGCCTATGCTTCATATCTTCCCGCACTGGAACTGGGAGGGCAGGGAAGGCACCGTACTGCCGGTTATTGCCTATACCAACTGCGATGCCGTCGAACTGTTCGTTAACGGGAAATCGTACGGGGAGAAAAGGCTGGAATTTCCGCGGCAGGGCAACTCGGGAAGCTGGAACAGATACGACCTCCCGCAAAAAAATGCCACAACGGCCGATCTTCACCTGTCGTGGGATGTGCCCTACCAGCCCGGAACAGTTGAAGCTGTCGGGAAAAGGAACGGTGAAATTGTCTGCCGTAAGATCATTAAGACAGCCGGAAAACCTGCTGCCATAAAACTTATTGCCGATAATCCTGAGCTTAAAGCCGGCAGCAACGATGTGGCTCATGTAAGGATTGAAGTTATTGACTCCGAAGGTAACATTGTCCCGAAAGCCAGTAACCTTATACAATTCAGTATTACGGGCGGCGGCAGACTGGCAGGCCTTGAGAACGGAAACCCGTCAGATCACGAACCTTACACATCGGATAAAAGAAAAGTTTATAACGGACTGGGCCTTGCGATCGTACAGGCAGGCAAAACACCGGGCAGGATCACACTAACGGCCTCCTCTGAAGGAATGAAAAGTGTTCTTGTTGAAATCTCAGTAATAAAGTAAGATTGGGTAAAATAAGTATACTAAAAGTCAAGAAGTCTATGTTTCAAAGTTTCAAAGTTCCAAAGTTTAAATTACCCGGCACCGATTACTGATTACCGATTACCTATTACCTGATTTATTTTTAAAATGCAACATATGAAATACATAATTCCCATAGTCTTCTTCCTGACCGCAGCCTGTTCCTCCGGCAGAGGACCTGTAAGTGAAACAATTTCCCTCTCGGGAGAATGGCAGTTCAGGATCGATTCCCTCGATCAGGGCATCGGAATGGAATGGTATAATGTCTCATTCGATGAGACGGTAGAGCTCCCGGGTTCGATGGCCGAAAACGGGAAAGGCTTTGAGGTGACAGTTAACACCGACTGGACAGGCGACATCATTGACAAATCCTATTTCACCGATCCGAAATATGAGATCTATCGTCAGCCGGGCAATATCAAGATCCCCTTCTGGCTCAAGCCGGTTAAATACTATAAGGGAGTGGCCTGGTACAACAGGGAGATTGATCTGCCTGCGGAGTGGGAGGGACAGAGGATTGTGCTTTTCCTTGAAAGATGCCACTGGGAATCAACGCTATTTGTAAATGGCATTCATGCAGGCAGGGAAAACAGCCTGGCCGTACCACACGAGTTTGACATAACCGGACAGGTGAAACCCGGGAAAAACCTTATATCGGTAAGGATCGATAACAGAGTAATCATTCCGGTCGGGGTAAATTCCCACAGCATCAGCGACCATACACAATCGAACTGGAATGGTATTACAGGAGAACTGAGTCTGAAGGTTGCGCCAAAAGTCTATATCAACGATGTAAAGGTATTTCCCGATATTCAGAAGAAGACAGCAAAAGTGGTTGTCAGTATAAAGAATCCGCAGAATATTGATTTTAAGGGCCGGCTCGATTTCGTGGCTCAGAATTTCTTTCCTTCAGAGAAACGCAAATTGCCGCTGAAAAAGGTCAATGTTGTCACCGGATCTGATGAACAGCAGATAATACTGAACTACAAAATCCATAATCCGCAGTTATGGAGCGAATTCACACCCAACCTGTACAGGATGACAGTCGGGCTGAAAGAGTCAGGCAATGGTTTAATTGATAGCAGATCAGTTGATTTCGGGATGAGAGAATTCATAACGGATGGTACCAGGTTTAAGGTCAATGGCAACACGGTTTTTCTCAGGGGTACGACCGAGTGCTGTATTTTTCCGTTGACAGGCTACGCGCCAGCTGACTACGGATCATGGGAAAAAGTCCTGAAAGCATGCAGGGATCATGGACTGAATCATGTAAGGTTTCACTCCTTCTGCCCGCCCGAAGCGGCCTTTCAGGCAGCCGACAGGCTCGGTATCTATTTTCATGTCGAGTGCGGCTCATGGGCCAACCAGGGGAGTACCATAGGCGACGGAGGAGCGCTCGACCGGTGGATATACAACGAAGGAGACAGGATTATTAAAGCATACGGCAACCACCCGTCGTTTTGCATGCTGGCATACGGCAACGAGCCGTCAGGACGCAATCACAGGGAATATCTCGGTAAACTTCTTACATACTGGAAATCGGTCGATGACCGCAGGGTTTATACATCAGCTGCCGGATGGCCGATAATACCGGAAAATGATTACCATGTTCCCTCCGAACCGCGGATCCAGCGCTGGGGTGAAGGTCTTAAAAGTGTGATAAACGGAACTCCCCCTCAGACAATATTCGATTACCGCGAATTTATCTCAAAATATGATGTGCCGGTAGTAAGCCATGAAATAGGACAATGGTGTGTTTATCCGGGTTTCAGGGAGATGAGTAAATATACCGGAGTTCTGAAACCGGCAAACTTTGAGATTTTCAGGGAAACACTCGAAAAAAATCACATGGGAGATCAGGCAGATCTTTTCCAGATGGCATCAGGAAAACTGCAGGCGCTGTGCTATAAGGCAGATATTGAAGCCGCACTGCGCACACCGGGATTTGCGGGATTCCAGCTTCTTCAGCTTCACGATTTCCCGGGCCAGGGAACGGCGCTGGTAGGAGTGCTTGATCCCTTTTTCGAAGAGAAAGGATACATAGCTCCCGAAGAATTCAGGATGTTCTGTAACGAAACAGTTCCGCTTGCACGGCTTGAAAAAATGACATACCGTAATGATGAGCAATTCATTGCTGAGATCGAAATGGCTCATTTCGGACCAAAGCCTCTCGTGAATTCTGAAATAGTATGCAGCGTTGCCGGTGGAGATGGCAGAGTTATTCATTCAGAATCATTTTTAAAAGAAAACATTGAAACCGGGAACTGCATTTCCGTCGGGTCAGTTTCATTTGATCTGTCGGGCATAAAAAAAGCAGAAAAACTGACCCTTGAGGTGTCGGTTGTAAACACATCTTTCAGAAACAGATGGGACATCTGGGTGTATCCGTCAGACATTAAACCTGTTGAAGGAAATGTGTACATAACGGATGTTACCGACAGCAGAGCAGCAGAGGTGCTCAGTAAAGGAGGCAAGGTCCTGCTTCTGACATACGGAAAGGCAGGAAAGGATAAAGGCGCGCAGGTGGCTATCGGATTCTCAAGTATTTTCTGGAACACTGCCTGGACAAATAACCAGGCTCCCCATACCCTGGGTATACTGTGCGATCCGAAGCATCCCCTCTTCAGCGACTTCCCGACCGAGTTTCACAGTAACTGGCAATGGTGGGATCCTGTAACTCATTCACAGGCAATGATAATTGACGATCTGCCTGCAGAATTACGCCCTCTGATTCAACCGATAGACACCTGGTTCGAGAACCGCCGCCTGGCGCTGGCTTTCGAGGTCAGGGCAGGTAACGGCAAACTGCTGGTTTGCAGTATTAATATGAAAGATGACCTTGATCAGCGACCGGCCACAAAACAGCTTCTTGCCTCACTGCTGAACTATATGAACAGTAATTCGTTCGATCCGGTTATATCTGTTGACCTGAGACAGGTAAGGAGCCTGATGGAAAGATAAGAAGGGGAGACAAGGAGTCCCGATTGCTATCGGGACGACGAAGTTCCGCGACAGCGGAAAGGGGAGAAATTCTAACCATGGTTTATAAAAATAACCGGGGATAGTTAGCAGGGGACTAAATATTCTGATTTATATCATTTTTTCCCTTGCAGATTTAAAAAGTTCAATATATTTATCCGGATCGGGTAATAAGCCCGGGTTGATTTATGTTGAAAAGGTTTTTATTTTTTTGGTTCCTGGCGGTTGCTTTGCCGGACCACACTTCCGGGCAAATCCTTCAGTGGAGAGGTCCGGATCGTAATGGCATATATTCAGAGACCGGATTATTGAAGAAGTGGCCGGCAAATGGCCCTGACCTGCTCTGGTCTTTTGAAGGGCTCGGTTCAGGACACGGGAGCGTCGGGATCGGAAAGGATAAATTATTTATTCTCGGCCTGACAGGGAAGGAAGGGATACTATATGCCTTCGACTTCTCGGGTAAACTACTATGGAAAAGGAATTATGGCCCGGAGTGGGATGTGAACTATATTGGTCCACGGTCAACACCCGTTGTTATTGATAACAGGGTATATTTCGAGTCAGGTCACGGCACGGTTTACTGTTACAGCGCAGAAAAAGGCGAGAAGCTCTGGTCGGTGGATCTGCTTAAAAGATTCGATGCAACAAATATTGAATGGGGAATGGCAGAATCGCTGCTCATTTCGGGCGATATTCTTTATTGTACCCCCGGAGGAAAAGTACATAATATTGCTGCCCTTAACCGCTTTACCGGAGAAACTGTCTGGACAAGTCCGGGTAACAGGCAACCGGCTGCCTATTGTTCACCTGTACTGGTGAGTCATAATAAGACAAACCTCCTGGTCACCATGACATCCGAATCTGTAATTGGCATAGATGCCCTTACCGGCCAGTTTTACTGGCAGGTGCCCCAGTTCCAGAGGAATAAGATACATGCCAACACGCCGGTTTATGCAAACGGGATGATCTTTTGTTCAAGCGAGGATGATAAGAACGATTCGGGCCTTCTTGCACTGAAGCTTTCAAATGACGGGAAGAGTGTGACGGTTGCGTGGAGGAACGGTGAGTTAAAAAATCTTATGGGGGGTATCATTGTGACCGGTGGACATATTTACGGTTCTGTGTATCGAAGGGGTCTATGGTCATGTGTGAGCATTGAGGATGGCCGGACCCTTTATTCAAGCCGCACTCTGGGCGACGGCAATATAGTAATGGCTGATGGCTTGTTTTACTGCTACAGCGAAAAGGGTGAGATGGCGCTGGTTTCAGCCACACCTTCCTCCTTCGATGTTATCAGCAGGTTCCAGATTACCATGGGAACAGACCCTCACTGGTCTCATCCGGTGATCTACCAGGGAAGGATGTACCTCCGCCGGGGTAACGCCTTAATGATATACAATCTTAAAGCTCGATAATAGCTTTTTTTCTTGCGACTTTTTTGTTTAACTTAATGTACCTTAGTAGTTTAATGATTTTGGTTTAACTACCAAGGACACGAAGTATTACACAAAGGGACACAAATGATTTCTGAACAATGTTATTATAAGCCGCGAATGCGGCATAATATGAATATTCCCCAGTGAATCTGGGGGTTAAGAGCTAAAGCAAGATTGTTAACCCTGAAGGGGTTTAATGTGGTTCTGTGTAACTTAATATCTTTTATTTATCTTTGGAATAGTTTAATACCAGTACTATGGGATCCTGTACGAGTTGGGAACCCTTCTCCGGCCATAACGATTAACCAGCAAATAACCAGTCAGATGGAAAAAAGAAATTTCAGGATCATTTTATGCGCTGTCATAATGATTTCCGCAGCTTTTACAGGCTGCCGCAAATGGAGTGAAACGGGAACAGGTTCTGTCAGAACAGTATTCAACGAAGGAGGTCAGACACTCGGATATGATACTGCATCCGGTGTTAAAATTATAACCAGTAAGGGTTTTGCATTCAAGGACCTGAACAAAAACGGTGTCCTCGATAAGTATGAAGACTGGCGCCTGACGGCAGATGAAAGAGCTGCTGACCTGGCATCAAAACTAAGCATCGAACAGATCGCCGGACTGATGCTTTACAGCGCCCACCAGGCAATACCTGCAGGCGGAACGCGCTTCGGGGCAGCCACCTATAATGGCAAATCATTTAAGGAGAGCGGGGCAGAGTCGTATGAGCTGAGCGATCAGCAGATCAGGTTTCTGGTTGAGGACAACCTTCGTCATGTGCTTATTACCACTGTTGAGAGCCCGGCTGTGGCTGCCGAATGGAACAACAAGGTTCAGGCTCTGTGCGAAGGCATCGGTTTCGGTATCCCGGCAAACAACAGCTCCGACCCCAGGCACCGTGCCCAGTCGGATGCGGAGTATAATGTCGGATCGGCCGGACAGCTGTCAATGTGGCCGGGTTCGCTCGGCATGGCCGCCACATTTGATCCTGCTATTGTGAAACAGTTTGGTACTATTGCATCGCAGGAATACCGTGCACTGGGTATTGCCACAGCCCTCTCTCCCCAGATCGATATGGCTACAGAGCCGCGCTGGAGCAGGGTGAGCGGTACCTTCGGGGAGAGTCCACGGCTCTCGGCCGATATGGCCCGTGCCTATGTTGACGGATTCCAGACTTCGGAGGGGGATAAAATGATAAGCGACGGATGGGGCTACCACAGCGTGAATGCCATGATGAAGCACTGGCCCGGAGGTGGCTCGGGTGAAGCAGGACGTGATGCACATTATGCTTTTGGCAAATATGCAGTATATCCCGGAAACAATTTCTCAGAACTCCTGGTACCATTCCTTGAGGGAGCAATGAACCTTGAAGGACCAACAAAAATGGCATCGGCAGTTATGCCGTATTACACTATATCATACGGGATTGACCAGACCTATAATGAAAATGTGGGGAATGCATACAGCAAATACATTATTACCGACCTCCTTCGCAATAAATACGGATACGATGGCGTGGCCTGTACCGACTGGGGTGTGACAAGGGACGCGACAGCCGTTGACGGCTTCGGGTCTGCCAGCTGGGGGGTAGAGAAACTTTCAGTCGCGGAGCGGCATTACAAAATAATTATGGCCGGTGTTGATCAGTTCGGGGGCAATAACGAAGCCGGTCCGGTTATCGAAGCGTACAATATGGGAGTAAAGGAGCACGGTGAGGAGTTCATGCGTGCCCGCATGGAGCAGTCGGCTGTAAGACTCCTGAAGAACATTTTCAGGACAGGTCTTTTTGAGAATCCGTATCTTGATGTTGAGGATACAAAAGCCATAGCAGGAAATCCCGAATTCATGAAAGCGGGGTATGAAGCTCAGATGAAATCTGTTGTACTGCTGAAGAACCGGAATAAAACTCTGCCATTGCAGAAAAACCTCACCGTTTATATTCCAAAACGTGTACGTTCGTCCGGCGGCGGATTCTTCGGTGGTCCGGTTTCCGAAACCCTCTCTTACCCCGTCAATATCGAGCTGGTGAAAAATTACTTCAATGTCACGGACGATCCTTCCAAAGCCGATTTTGCACTTGTTGTAATTGCAAGCCCTAATTCAGGGAGCGGATACGACAGGACCGATGCCCAGAAAGGCGGAACAGGATATGCCCCGATAAGCCTGCAGTACGGACCCTACCGGGCTGTCGATGCACGCGATCCGAGCCTTGCGGGGGGTGATCCTCTTGAGAATTTCACCAACAGGACCTTCAGGGGTAAAACAGTTACAACTTCAAATGCCGGGGATCTTAAATTGGTTCTCGATACCCGCAGGGCGATGAAAGGGAAACCGGTCGTAGTATCGGTCAATATATCCAAGCCTATGTTATTCAGTGAGTTTGAGAAAGAGGCTGATGCGATCGTGGCAACATTTGACATACAGGACCAGGCATTGTTCGACATATTAACAGGAACTGCAGAACCGTCCGGACTGCTTCCCCTGCAGATGCCCGCGAACATGAGGACGGTTGAATTACAGAAGGAAGATGCTCCCTTCGACATGGAATGCCATGTGGATTCCGAAGGGAATACCTATGATTTCGGCTTCGGCCTCAACTGGAGCGGAGTGATAACAGATTCAAGAGTGCAAAAATATAGTAAATGAGTGTATTATGAAAAAAGATTACACAAGAAGGACATTCCTTAAAAGCACCATAAGTGCCGGGATAGCAATAGCCGGTACCAGACTGGCTTTCTCTGATTCTTTTAATTCAGAAAAGACAAGTGAGGGGTTGGAGACCCAATATGACGCTAAAGGACTGCCAACTACGGTCCTCGGGAAAACAGGTGTGGTAATTCCAAGAATGGCCATTGGCCTGGGCAGCAGGTTCCTGACTATCTCAACACTCGATGAGGCCGTTGAAATGTGCAATTATGCCCTTGATAATGGGCTATATTACTGGGATACGGCACATAGCTATGTAAACACAGCCACCGGTGCTGTAAGCGAAGAGAGACTGGGACATATCATTAAGCACCGCCGCAAAGAGGTATTCCTTTCAACCAAAATTGCTGCACGTGAAACAGAGCAGGCTAAAGCCGAGCTTGAATCGAGTCTTGAAAGATTGCAGACTGATCATGTTGATATGCTGAAGATACATGCTGTTGAATCACAGGAAGATGTTAATAATATTTGCAGGACCGGTGGCGTTCTCGACCTTATATCGAGGATGAAGGAAGAGGGAGTAACTCGATTCATTGGATTCTCAGGGCACGGTAATGCTGAGGCTTTAAAAGCGATGGTTGAAACAGGCAGGTTTGACAGCATGCTCTTTGCTATGAACCATTATGAAGGATACAAGAGTGACAGGCAGGGGATGATAATTCCTGCCGCTTTGAAGCTGGGAATGGGAATAATGCTGATGAAAGCGATAAGGCCGAAAGAGACAATTGAAGGGATCAGTGCCCCGGAGCTTGTCCGGTTTGCACTCTCTCTGGATGGTCCGAGTGGTTTGGCGGTAGGGATGGACAGCAAAAGGGTAGTCGATTCAAACCTTGAAATTCTGAGGAATTTTAAGCCAATGACCTCAGAAGAAAAGCAAAGGTATGCAATGATGCTCACACCCTTTTTCAGGCACGAGAACCTCGACTGGATGCGTACTGGTTATCGCGACGGTTACTGGGGATGATTGATTCTGCTAACCCTTTTCAGGATTTTCTTGCGGATCTTTTCATAGGATAAAGGCGGTCCGAGGAATAACTCCTTCCCGTTGATAAAAAGAGCGTCGTTAATACCATTATCGTCAACGGCAAATTTGACCCGCAGGCCCTTCTCCTTCATCCGGTCATACCACCTCTGCTTCTGATTGCCGGCATCCTTCATGTCCTCCGACCACTCCTCAAGACAGCAGAGATACTGGCTTTCCGTTTCGGGAGATATGTCTGTGATTCTCATGGTTATGCAAGTTGATCTGAAAATTCAAAGTTAATCATTATTTGAACTCCGTCCATTGAGCCACTCTGACGCTTAGCCTATAACAGGCTTTTCAGGTGTTCAGATTCACGATAAAATGACATGTCTTACCGCCGCGGCGAAGGCTTTCTACAATCTTGACATCAAAAGACCGGTTAAGGGCTGTTTCAAAAATAGCTTTATGGGTGTTTCTGGTGCATTCGCAATGTATGTCATTCTCTTTTGCGGGTCTGTAGTATGCAGCAGGACAGTAACATTGCTTTGAGACTTCTCCAAAGCGGATATGGACAAAGTTACCGTCGCGCCAGATCTCAAAGTTCTTTTTATAGTTTTCCATCAGTTTTTCCAGGTTTCCTTCACTGTTAAGGGCGATATCCTTTTTGAACTGATGCCGGTTGAAGCAAGCTTTGCCGCATTCTCCGACGATCCTTTCGAGAGATGGCCGGTCGAGGTTCTTTTCCATGGATTCCAGCAGATCGGCCAGCCAGTTTTCCACAAACTGTTTCTGATTCTGAAGGGCTGTATATTTTTCATCCTGTTCCCGGGGAGGGAGTGTCTCCGTACTTGCAAGGTTCTTAATCATAATCGGGCACACTCCCAGAAGTGCAAGTTTCTGTGTGAATGATTTTCGGTCCATTGCTAAATTTCGGTTAGTTGATTGTTGGTTTCGCCTATCGCCTATCGCCTATCGTCTATCGTCTATCGTCAATAAACCTTTTCCCTGAATCTGCCCAGATGCTCCGCCGTTTCCCTTACGAGCCTCTGTACCTGCAAGCCATGCTCTATATCAGGAATAAAGGCCTCAGAAGAGGCATCTGTAAGAAAGACATAATGAGCATGTATCATAGTCCTGTGCCAGCCTGCCGGGACATGTCCCGACGGGAAGGTTGTATAAGGCAGATAATTGCTTCCGGTCATCTGCCGGGTCCATACCCCCGACTCCTCCGTAAAGTATTCGAAATATTCCGGTGAGATTGAAAAGTAACGGAGGGCACCTTTTTCAGCGAAAAATTCGAATGAGAGATAATCTCCCGTCCCCGAGCTTATGCGACTTGACGAGAGAGTACCGGCAGCATGGCTGACCTCATCAAAGAGTGAGATCTGGCTGAAGAGATCCGATCCGGCCGGCACATCATCAAACTCTCCGGCCTGGAGGGCGGATGTAATACGTATCCTGTTTCCCATAAAAGCCAGTAAAAAGCTTATGGCATGTGAGCCCAGGTCAGCCATTGCCCCTCCATCTGGTGCCGGGGTAAGACGTGTTACCCTCTTCTTCCTGTATTCAGGTTTGAGATAATCGCTGTGATAATATTTAAGGTCAAAATGCACCGGTCTGCCCAGCCTGCCCGACTTCCATAATAAAAGAGCTTCCCTTACCGCAGCAGTGAACAGGTACTGAAAACCTACCTGAAACTGAACAGAAGGATTCGATTCAACAAGCGCCCTCATTGCGACCTCTTCTTCCGGAGTCGAACAGACCGGCTTCTCGAGGTAGATCCTCTTTATTGCCTTCATTCCCAGCACCCTTTTGAAATGTTCAAAGTGAACATTATTGGGTCCCAGAATGTACACGGAATTTATATCAGGATCAGAAACAAATTCATCTATGTCGCATGCTCTCGAAAATCCGTAACGTTTTGCAAAGAGTTCCCTGCTCGCTTTAGTGGCGGAAGAGACGGCAGCCAGTTCTGTTTCAGGAACATCATTGTAATAATACTTCAGTGAATTCAGTGAAAAGATATGGGAGCGTGCAATGCCTCCCGCACCTATGAATCCTGCTATGATCTTTTCATTTCCCATAAGATTCTTTATAAAGTCTGGTGTTTATAATCAAGTTTGCATAAATATAAGGTAATTTTAAAAATAGAAGAAAAAGCCTATTGAATAACAGATACAAGATAGTGAGTATATGAACGGGATAGAAGACTACTTTTTGTTATCTTGCAGTTTAAGAGGTTTGCCGGAAATGTAACTCAGGGTTTTTATGAAAAGAGTCTTATTTATTGTATTGATATTGAGCTTTATGAATTTAGAAAATGTAAGTGCCCAGGAGAGCGGCAGGCCGCGTGCCCGTGAAATGGGTATTGAAATTGGTGAATTACAGCCCGGCAGACTGAATGCCATAACCGATGTTGAAGGGGTTAGGGTCGGACATAAAACCCTGATTGAGGGAATAGCAATAAGAACGGGTGTTACTGTAGTAATACCGCATGGTGATAATTTGTTCATGGAGAAGGTTCCGGCAGCAGTTTATGTCGGTAATGGATTCGGGAAGCTTGCCGGATCAACTCAGGTTGAGGAGCTTGGCAATATCGAAACACCCATTGCCCTGACAAACACGTTAAGTGTGCCTATAGCCGTTTCGGCACTTGTACGTTACACCCTCAGCAGGCCCGGCAATATCCTTGTGACATCGGTTAATGCGGTGGTGGGAGAAACAAACGATGGCTGGTTGAACGATGTCAGGGGTATGCATGTGACAGAAGCAGATGTGATGGCTGCTATTGAGGCTGCCGTATCCGGGCCGGTTGAGGAGGGAAGTATCGGCGCCGGTACCGGAACAATGTGTTTTGGATTTAAGGGCGGTATAGGGACCTCCTCGAGGCTAACCTCTGAGAAATCCGGAGGCTACACTGTAGGTGTTCTTGTCCAGACCAATTTTGGCGGCGACCTGATCATTAACGGCGCCCCTGTGGGTCGGGAACTGGCGGGGTTATCATCAGGCGGGCAGCCTGAAACAGTGAAAGGAGATGGTTCCTGCATGATAGTGGTTGCAACAGATGCGCCACTCTCTCCGCATAACCTGCAACGGCTGGCAAAGCGGGCGATCCTCGGACTTGGAAGAACAGGTTCATACATGAGCAACGGTTCCGGCGATTATGTTATCGCTTTTTCAACAGCATACCGGGTACCTTACAGGAGTGAAGTCCTGAATCCGTCTGTTGCCCTTGTTTCAAACGATCACACGAGCATCCTGTTCCAGGCTGTGGTTGAAGCCACTGAGGAGGCGATCGTTAACTCACTGTTTAAAGCCACAACCTTAACAAGCAGGGCAGGTCATACCGGATCAGCCATTCCAGTCGATAAGGTACTGGAGATCTGCAGAAAATATAATGCTATTAGGGAAAATTGATAGCGGTACATACCTGTTACTGCAGGGAATGAGGGAGCGAAGATGCGATCGTGCGATCGTGCAATCGTCATTCAGTAGTCATTCGATTGTCATTCAATAGTCATTCAGTTGTCATTCAGTGGTTTAACAATCAATGACAGCGCGACTTTGTACACCGAAGCTTTAGCGAAGGTGTAAGCGCTAATGACCACCGAATGACAGCGAAGCGTGAATGACGACACAGCCTAATGACAATAAATGACGTACGCAGTGCAAATGACAATTAATGGCGGCGAAGCCGAATGACACCTTCTGTCTATTGCCTTCTGCCTGAAAATAATTATTAAAATAGTTGCACGACTATAATATTAGGTGTAATTTTATGGATAGTAAATAACTTAAACTGTCCTAAAATGAGATACCTGACTTTTTTCGTTCTGGTACTCTTTGTTTGCAGCTGCAAAAACAAAGAAATTTCTGAAATTAAAACAATCAATGTCCTTGCGCAGGAAGGTCCGGAGCTGAAAGGTCTGTCTGAAATAGCGACAGATATTCAGTACATTCCGCTTGAGACACACCCTGATGGATTAATGAAATTCGTAAACTATCTCAAGACAGATGCCGATAAATTCTATATTTCAACAGTAATTGAAATCCTCTGTTTTGACAGATCAGGTAAATTCCTTTATAAACTCGACCAGCAGGGAAGAGGCCCCAATGAATATGTGTATATATCAGATTATGACATTAATTCGGAGAAGAAGCAAATGATCACCCTGACAAGGGGAAAACTCTATTTCTATGATATTGCAGATAATGGATTTAGCCTTTTAAAACATCTTGATCTAAGTATACAACCTCAATATGCTGATTTCATTCCGGGTCAGGATAACATAATGCTCTCATTTACTGCAGCAACCGGCGAGAATGAATACCAGACTGTTATAATAAATCCTGAAGGGGATACACTTTTCAAAAAACCGAATTATTACAGGTTCACTAAGAATACGAAAGTATACATGGGGTTCAGTGCCGACAATATCATTTATCCCATGGATGATATCATCAGGATTAAGGGATTGTTTAGTGATACATTGTTTAGCCTGAAAAGCAATCGTGAAATAGTTCCGTACATGATAATGAATATAGAAGGAAAAGGTATTACAACCGATTTCCTGGCCAATGTTGATGCGGCTGCCGCAAGCTCCGGAACCAGCCCGGCGTCAGGATTCCTTATGATCTCCCAGCTTAATGAAACGGAGAAATATCTGTTTTACAGGTATTATTATCAGCAGTCCGGCAAATGGATAGTTTATGACAAG
>CAZWFL010000034.1:0-40424 GCA_964633195.1 uncultured Rikenellaceae bacterium
GAGAGTGAGAGAGTGAGAGAGTGAGAGAGTGAGAGAGTGAGAGAGTGAGAGAGTGGGAGAATACGGAAATAGGCACAGCGGTGTAACGGCATAACGGCAGATTATCTAAGCTCTTAACCCCGAGCCCTGAGCCCTGAGCCCTTAGCCAAATGGACCCAGTACCGAGGACCCAGTACCCAGTACCCGGTACCAAGGACTTAACTAATTGATGAATCAAAATGGCTCGATAACCGCGACGGAAAGGAATTCCTGGTTGAAATGTCTGATGAACAGTGGTCCCTGGTTGTGACTATCGGACCCAAACAATGATATAGCCGTGGAAGCGACAGAACTGCTTAAAAAGGTAAGAAGAATAGAGATAAAAACCCGGGGTCTCACCCGTCATATCTTCGCGGGTGAGTACCACAGTGCCTTCAAGGGCAGGGGTATAGCTTTCAGCGAGGTAAGAGAATATCATTATGGCGACGATATAAGAAGTATCGACTGGAACGTTACCGCACGATTTAACCACCCTTATGTGAAGGTCTTTGAGGAAGAGAGGGAACTGACCGTGATGCTACTTATCGACGTAAGCGGATCAGGCGAATTCGGAACTACAACGGGGTATAAGAAGGAACTGATGACAGAGGTGGCCGCTCTCCTTTCATTCTCTGCTATAACCAACAACGATAAGATAGGGGTGGTATTCTTCTCCGATAAAGTCGAAAAATTTATCCCCCCGCAGAAGGGAAGAAAACATATACTGAGGATAATAAGGGAACTGCTGGGCTTTAAGTCTCAAAGCCACGGGAGCAGCCTCGATGAGCCTCTGCGCTTCCTGACAAACGCAATAAAGAAGAGATGCACGGCATTCCTGATATCCGATTTCATGGTGCCCGACTTCGAGGAAGCCCTGAAAATAGCTTCAAACAAACACGACATTGTGGCCCTCAAGGTCTACGACCCCGTTGAGACTTCAATTCCCAATATCGGATTCATTAAGGTTGAGGACTCCGAAACGGGAGAGGAGAAATGGATAGACACTTCTTCGCGAAAAATACGGAACAGTTATGCAGAATGGTATGGAAACCATATCAGATATACCGGAAACCTTTTCATGAGATACGGAATTGACTGGACAAAACTGAGTACGGGAGAAGACTATGTAAAACCGCTTATTAAACTGTTGGAAAGCAGATAATTGAAATGAGGTGCCTTTATACCGTCATACTGGTTTCATTACTTACAATACCGCGTATAGCAGGACAGGAGGTTGTCCTCACCGCAAAATTCGACACCACACGAATACTGATCGGAGACCAGATATACTTCCACTTCTCTGTTGAAAAACCTTCCGGCCTGGACGTTATAATCCCTCAATTCTCCGATACACTGGTAAAAAACATCGATATACTCTCCGGTCCGGCTACCGACACTACCCTTCTGAATGACGACAGAATAAAAATAACCGACAGATACCTGATCACGTCATTTTACGCGGGACAATATCAGATCAGCCCCCTGTTTGTTGAAGTGAAATCGGAAAATATTGTCAGACGTTATTTTTCGGATTACACCAGGCTCGAGGTGCTGAGAGTCAACATCGCCCCGGCTGATACAACAGCTAAGATATTCGATATTGTCGATCCATACAGGGCTCCGGTAACAGCAGGCGAGATTCTTCCATGGGCACTGATCGGGCTGGCAGGCGCACTTATTCTTTATTTCCTTTACAGGTTCCTGCGTAAACTCAAAATTAAAAAGAGCCCCCGGGAAGAAGTCATCAGTACTGATCCGGCTCACGTTATTGCTTTCAGGGAGCTCGAAAAGCTCAGGGATGAGGAGTTGTGGCAGAAGGGCGAGACCAAAAAATACTACACGATCCTGACAGAAATAGTCAGGCTATATCTTGAAAACAGGTACAGAGTTTATTCATTGGAGATGACTACAGAGGAAACGCTTGATGCCCTCCGCATAACAGGCTTCCCGAAGAATGAATCCTTCGGCAGACTCGAATCAGTACTAAAGGGAGCCGACCTGGTTAAATTTGCAAAATATAAGCCGCTTCCCGACGAGAATGAAGCCTGTTGGGAGAATTCATGGACATTCGTCTCAGAAACAATGGAAAAGGAACAGCCGGCTGAATATCAGGAAAAAGGAAAGGAGGTGGTCAGATGAACACTGTCAGCTTCGGGGAACCTGGTTTTCTTTATCTTATGCTGGTAATACCTGCAATGATAGCCTTCTATGTCATTAAGCAGCATAAGGCATCTGCATCACTCCGGATTCCCGGACTGATTCAGTTTCAGTCGGCCCATTCCACCTTCAGGAATTATCTTCGTCACATACTCTTCGCACTGCGGGTACTGGCAGTAAGCCTTCTTATTATTATACTGGCACGACCGCAGTCAACCGATGTACTCCAGGATGTTTCAACCGAAGGAATAGATATCATCATCGCCCTCGATATCTCCGGCAGTATGCTGGCACGCGACTTTAAGCCCGACAGACTGGAAGCATCAAAGAATGTTGCCACAGAGTTTATATCCGGAAGACCTTACGACAGGATGGGCCTGGTGGTCTTCAGCGGCGAAAGCTTTACACAGTGTCCTCTGACTACCGATCATGCGGTCCTGATCAACCTTCTTCGCGAGGTGCAAAGCGGAATGATAGAAGACGGAACGGCAATCGGCATGGGACTGGCTACCTCTGTAAGCAGACTCAAGGATTCAGAGGCGAAAAGCAAAGTGATAATCCTGCTGACCGACGGGGTCAATAACAGGGGAGAGATAGCCCCTCTGACAGCCGCCGGTATAGCCGGAACATTTGAGATAAGGGTCTATACCATCGGCGTGGGAAGCCAGGGAACAGCACAATACCCCGTTCAGACTCCCTTCGGGGTAAGATACCAGAACATGCCCGTGGAGATCGATGAAGCAGTACTGAAGGAAATTGCACAGACAACAGGAGGAAGATACTTCAGGGCTACCGATAACGACAAGCTCAGACAGGTTTACGCAGAGATCGACCAGCTTGAGAAATCGAAAATCGATGTAAGACAATACACAAGGAAAGAAGAGAAATACCTTCTTCCGGCAATATTTGCCTTTGCCCTTCTGGGATTGGAAATTATGACAAGAAACACTTTATTGAGAAACCTTACTTAGATTAAGCATCATGCAGTTGTTCAGATTTGCAAATCCCGATTTTCTCTACCTGCTGCTTCTCCTGCCGCTGATGCTTCTTTTGTTTATAATCAACATCTTAAGAAGGAAAAGAGCCCTCAGAAAACTTGGTAGAAATGAACTTGTAACAGGAATGATGCCCGGTGCATCAACAAACCGACCGGCTGTGAAATTCCTTTTCCAGACTCTCGCTCTCCTTTCAGCCGTGATAATGCTGGCCCGCCCTCAGTTCGGATCAAAGATTGAAGAGGTGAGAAGACAGGGTGTTGAGGTGATCATAGCTCTCGATGTCAGCAATTCAATGCTAGCCGGCGACATACCTCCAGACAGGCTCACAAGGGCAAAACAGGCGATCTCCCGCCTTGTTGATAACCTTGCCGACGACAGGATCGGCCTTATCGTCTTTGCAGGCGATGCTTATACACAACTGCCGGTAACAACCGATTATGTATCGGCGAAAATGTTTCTCTCAGTGATCAGTCCCGATATGGTCCCCCGCCAGGGAACAGCCATAGGTGCCGCTATTAATCTGGGAATAAGTTCATTCAGTCCGGGTGAGGACAAAAGCAAGGCAATGATCATTATCACCGACGGCGAAAACCACGAGGATGATCCTCTTTCAGCGGCTGAAGCAGCAGCAGAAAAAGGGATAGTAATTCATGCAATAGGAATTGGTTCCCCTGAAGGTGTCCCCATACGGATCTCTTCCGGAGCCAGAAGCGATTTCCTCAAGGATGCAGAAGGGAATACCGTTATAACAAGGCTCGATGAAGATGTAATACGAAAAATTGCAGCGACAACCGGCGGAACATATGTCAGAGCCGGTACTGCCAATATAGGACTGGACCAGATTTACAACGAGATCAGTAAAATGAAAAAGGATGAACTGGAAAGCAGAATGTTTACCGAATACAACGACCAGTTCCATATCTTTGCAGTAATTACTCTGATTCTTCTTGTTGCTGAGTTCCTTATAATGGACAGGAAGAACAGAGTACTGGAGGGACTGAAGCTTTTCAGGTTCAGGGTTTAATTTTAAAAGAAATTGAATGTTCAGGTTTCATATACATAAAAACTGGAAATATACGATAGGGATTCTGTTATTCAGCCTGTTCATACTTTCTGACCTGACGCTGAACGCGCAGGCTGAAAGAAAACATATCCGCCAGGGGAACAGGGAATATTCAGATAATAAGTTCTCCGAATCGGAAACCTCCTACCGCAGGGCACTCGATATTAACAGAAACTCACCCAACGCTATATTCAACACCGGCGATGCACTCTACAGACAGGATAAATTCGAGGAAGCAGGCAGACAGTTCCTCGAAAGCTCATCGAAGAGTGACGATCAGTCAAAAAAGGCCACAGCCTTTTATAACATGGGTAACTCCCTGCTGATGGCTCAGAAAATAGAGGAGAGCATCGAAGCTTATAAGAACTCCCTGAAACTCGATCCCGGTAACATGGAAGCAAAATATAACCTCGCCTACGCACAGGATCTCCTGCAGCAGCAGCAACAGCAGCAGCAACAGCAGCAGAATGACAGCGACGACCGGAAAAATGATCAGAAACAACAGGATCAGGATCAGGAAAACGATAGCCGGCAGGATCAGGAACAGAAACAACAGAATAACGAAGAGCAGAAACAGCAACAGGAGGGTATTTCAAAAGAAGATGCAGAAAGACTTCTCAATGCAATAGCCAATGACGAAAAAGAGGTCCAGGAAAAAGTAAAGGAGGCAAAAGCCGCAAAAGCACGTGTAAAGGTGCTTAAAAATTGGTGATATGAAAATGAAAATCAGCAATATAGGTTTATTATTTGCAGTTATGCTTTATGGGCTGACCACTAAAGGACAGGATGTTATCGTTAAGGTGGATTATCCTTCAGTGGTGAGGGCAGGCCAGCAGTTCAGCGTCATGTGGACAGTCAACACCGGAGGAGGAGAATTCAGCGCTCCCTCTTTCGATGGCTTCTACAGAATTGCAGGACCTCAGACCTCATTCAGTTCCAGTACACAAATAATTAACAACAAGGTAACACGCGAAACATCATATACTTACGTCTATTACCTCCAGGCTCTCACTGAAGGGAGATATGTAATCGGACCGGCATCTTTCACACTGAAAAACAGAACATACAGGTCTGACTCCATCCGCATTGAAGTGGTAAACGATACGCCTGGAGCACAGACACAGCAACAGCAACAGCAGCAGCAACAGCAACAGGCAGGGACAGGCACAAAGCCGGCCCGGGTACAGTCAGGGGGAGAAGATATCTTTGTAAGACTTATCCTGAACAGGAACGAGATCCTGATGGGAGAACATATACTGGCATCAGTCAAGATCTATACCAGGGTAGACATCTCAGGCATCAGCGAAATAAAATTCCCCTCATTCGACGGATTCCTGAAAGCCGACCTCGAAACGCCACCCCTTACTTCACTCGAACGCGAGAATGTCGACGGTGTTATTTACGGAACAGGTGTTGTCCAGCAATTCCTGCTCTACCCGCAGGTAACCGGAGAGATAAATATAGAACCAGTCCAGCTTACCGCACTTATGCGCCAGAAGGCCGGCAGAACCGATCCCTTCTTCGGCGATGTGTTCGATGACTTCTTCGCAACCTACCAGACAGTGCCCAGGGCGGTTGTCAGCCCGGCCATGAAGGTCAGGGTAAAACCACTCCCGGGTGTAAGACCGGCAGACTTCTCAGGTATTGTAGGGCAGGTGAAAATAAATGCGGCAATAAACAGGGACACCGTTACTGTTAATGATGCCGTTAACCTCAAAATAACAGTATCCGGAAGTGGAAACCTGCGTCTCGCAGCTGCCCCTGAACTTAACCTGCCCCCCGATATAGAGGTTTACGACCCGAGAGTTACCGATGAGATACGAAACAATTCAGCAGGAACAACCGGACAGAGAACCTTTGAATATCTGCTTATTCCGAGACACCACGGCGACTTTTCCATCCCGCCGGTTTCATATTCGTACTTTAATACTTCTACTGGAAGCTATGAAAGACTCACAACAAACAGCATGAAGTTCCATGCACGGAGAGCACCTGAAGGGGCAACGGGCATAACCGTCTACGGAGGAGTGGCAAAAGAGGATGTAAGATACCTGGGCAGAGACATCCGCTTCATCAGATCAGAACCTGACCGGATCGACAGAACAGAAAGCTTGCTCATCTCAAAATCCTCATTCTATACACTCTATGGATTTGCCGCGGTAGTGTTTCTTGCCATACTCTTTATCAGAAGAGAACATGTAAAACGTAATGCTGATATCAATGCAGTCAGAAACCGTAAAGCTGCCAGGATAGCAGCAAAAAGGCTCAAAGAAGCTTCACAATGCCTGAAGACGGGCCAAACCGACAGATTCCACGAAGAGATACTCAAAGCACTCTGGGGATACCTCTCTGACAAACTTAATATCCCACTCTCATCACTCACCAGAAGCAATGCTTTTGATAATCTTAAAGAAAAAGATGTAAATGAAGATGTTATAAACAATCTGGGAGATATCCTCGATAAATGCGAGTATGCACGTTATGCTCCGGCATCCTCGGAGGCAGCTGCCGTGGAAATATACGACAGAGCTTCAGAATTTATCAGACAAATTGAAAATCTAAAAGGCTAATTTATGAAGATAAGGCTCTTTATTATCTCAACTATCATTTGCATCCTTTTTACAGGGTATTCTGCTTATTCTGCCGGGCCTGCAGACCAGGAATACCTGAAAGGGGTGGAATATTATACAAACGGCGACTTCAGCCAGGCCCTCGAAACATGGCTCTCACTCTATAACACCGGCTACCGCTCACCAGCCCTCGCTTACAACATCGGGAATGCATACTTCAAACTCAATAATGTACCCGGCGCCATGCTTTTCTTCGAGAGAGCACTGCTCCTTAAACCGGGTGATGAAGATATCCGCTATAACCTTGCCATAGCCGGAGCGCAAACAATCGACCGGCTCGAAGAGATTCCCGAACTTTTTTTTGTAAAATGGTTCGATTTCCTGTCGCTGGTAAATTCAGCCAACATATGGGCAGGCATCAGCCTAATTTCATTTATCCTCTTCCTTTTAATGCTCTCAATCTATATCTATTCATCGAAATACAGACAGAAGGTCATCGGGTTCTGGACTGCAATTCTTCTGATTTTGATAAGCATATCTTCATTTACATTCAGCCTCAGGAACAAAACCCTTGTTCACGAAAGCAACAAAGCCATAATCTTCAGCCCCTCCGTAAGCGGCAAGAGCTCTCCCGACATTAGCGGAACAGACCTCTTTCTTATACACGAGGGAACAAAAGTCACAATTGTCGACATGGTGGGAGAGTGGTATGAGATAAGGTTGTCCGACGGCAATAAGGGCTGGGTGCCAGTCAGCAGTCTCGAGATCATCTGATCCTTAAGAATTTCCGGACAGCCTCAAAAAATGCACTAGAAATATCTTATTATTGTACTGAAAAACTTCCCGGAAAATGAAGAAGAAAGAAGTTAACAGCTCCCGGACACCTGTTTACAGGGATGCAGGCTTTGAGCTTTTTGACGCCTCCACAACAGCGGACGCCTTTAGAAAAGAAACTGATAATGAAAGAGAACCCGATCTCTATATCTATTCGAGATACAGGAACCCCACCGTCGTGGCAGCGGAAGAAGAGATCATGAAACTTGAAGCATCAGAATGGGCACTACTGACCCAGTCGGGGATGTCGGCTATCGATACCGCACTCTCAGTATTCCACCAGGGTAAAGATACCCGGCCATGGCTCTTTTTTAGCGAGATCTACGGAGGAACCATATCTTTTATCGAATCTGTCCTGAAAAAGCGCAGAGGATTGGATATACACACATTTATTTCATCGGGACAAAAGTATGACCTGCTTGAATTTGAGTCAGTTGTAAGGTCATTAAAACCCGAAATCATATATATCGAGTCCATTTCAAACCCCATGCTGATAGTGCCCGATGCCGGTGATATCATAAGGATAGCACATCAGAACGGTGCACTGATAATTGTCGATAATACCTTTGCGACCCCGGCTCTCTGGAAACCTCTTGAATCGGGAGCAGATATAATCATTCACAGCGCAACAAAATATTTTTCAGGCCATGGAAATATAACGGCAGGAGTGATATGCGGAAATGACCATGCTATAATGCAGGCCGCAGTCGAATATCGCAAATATACCGGCCACATGATCTCTCCCGACGACGCTTACAGGCTCCACACCCAGATACAGTCCTTCGAACTCCGTTTCAGGCAACAGTGCCATAATGCCGCAATCATCTCTGAACTGCTCAGGGTGACACCTCAGGTGAAAAAGGTGCTGTTCCCCGGACAGGCTGATCACCCCACCCATACAGAAGCGGTAAAACTCTTTGGAGACAGAGGCTTCGGCGCAATGATAACCTTCGATTTTGAGGGTGATAATGACACGGAAAAAAGGATTCGACGCGATAATTTCATCATGGCAGTCTCTGATAAAATAAAGCTTATTCCTTCCCTGGGCGATTTCCATACAATCCTTCTTCCCGTTGAGTCAGTCTGGGGTGTAAAATATCCCGAACCCGGAATGATAAGATTGTCAGTCGGCTTCGAAAATACCGAAGAACTCACCGAAACCATACGGAAAGGATTGAACGCAACAAAATAATACAAACTGCTTAAGAAAACGGCGTAGTGGCACAACGGCGTAACGGCATAACGGCATAATGGTGTGGCGGCACAACGGCATAATGGCATAGAGGCGTAAAAGTGGATTGCCGCTGCACCGCTGCGCCTTTGTGCCTCTGCACCTTCTTCTCCCTGAGCCCTGCTTGCCAGCCGAAGCTTCAGCGAAGGCTGGAGCCCTGAGCCCTTCATGTCCAGTCCACCGCCTCAATCCCGTGCTGTTCCAGATACTCATTACACCGGCTGAAATGCCTGTTCCCGAAGAATCCCCTCGAAGCCGAAAGAGGGGAGGGGTGAACCGACTCCAGCACAAGGTGTTTCGATCTGTCAATCGACTCACCTTTTTTCTGGGCATAGGCTCCCCAGAGGAAGAAAACAAGATGCTGCTTTTCGTTATTGAGATTGCTTATCACCCTGTCAGTGAACTCTTCCCATCCTTTCCTCTGATGCGAACCTGCCTGGTGAGCCCTCACTGTAAGAGTAGCATTGAGTAACAACACCCCCCTGCCGGCCCACCTCTCCAGATTGCCGGAATGCGTAACTGGAATTCCCAGATCAGTTTCTATCTCCCTGAAAATATTGACCAGACTCGGAGGATACCCAACCCCCTCACGAACTGAAAAACAGAGCCCATGGGCCTGACCCGGACCATGATAGGGATCCTGCCCTATAATTACAGCTTTCACCCTTTCAAAAGGACAAAGGTTAAAGGCATTAAATATAAGTGAACCAGGCGGATAAATGGTTTTTGTCCGGTACTCTTCCTTTACAAATTCCGCAAGCTTGGTAAAGTACTCCTTATGGAATTCTCCTTCAAGCCTCTTCTTCCAGCTCTCCTCTATCCTGACATCCATAGTTGGTTATCCTGCACCTGGGCGGGCCAGGTAATTAATGTCCGCTAATATAACAACTTAACCGGTCTGAAAAAAAAAGCTGCCGTTGGATTATCCGGCAGCCCGTAATTCTAACCCCTCAAAATCATCCTTAAAACCTAAAACCAAAAATCAATCCTAAAAAACCTGTATTCAAACCTTCAAACTTCTATTATGATGTAATAAAATTAAAGAATAAAAAGCAAACTAAAAAAATTTTTACATGAAACAACCTAATTTTTTGACAAGTGTTACATAACATCGAACTCGAACCTCGAACCTCGAACCTTGCTAATTAACCTCCAATTAAGTAACTTTAAGCAAAAAATGACTATTGAAACCGAGCGTAAATTTCTGGTAAAAGGGGAGTTCCGTCATCAGACCTCCCGATCCGTATTAATTATCCAGCGTTATCTGTCTGTAGACCCCGACAGAATTGTCAGGGTCAGGATTTGTGAAAAAAAAGCGACCCTGACCATTAAAACCATGACTGAAGGGGGTTACCTGAGCCGCAATGAATGGGAAACAGAGATCAATCTGAAAGATGCTGAACAGATAATGAATACCTGTCTCCCCGGCAGGGTAGTAAAGACCAGATATTATGTGCCGGCCGGAAAGCACACTTTCGAAGTGGATGTTTTTCACGAAAAGAATGAGGGACTGGTCATAGCCGAAATAGAGCTCTCTCACCCCGAAGAATCCTTTCTGCGCCCCGAATGGCTCGGAAAAGAGGTTACCGGCAACCCCCTCTACTATAATTCCAACCTGATCAAATAAAAACCACCAAATAAAACACTCTTTCCATCCCCTCTCAGGGGAGGGCAGGGAGGGGTCCCCTGCTCAATTTCCGTCAGCTTCAGCTGACGGTTTTGGAATATATCTGCTTCGGATCGTCCGGACCATAGAAATCTTCCAGGCTGGCCGCAAGAGTATAGCCATTCCTCTTATAAAACTCTTCCGTAGGCTTATAAAGCGGCCTGCCCGATGTCTCAATCCACAGGATCTTTCCGCCGGCTTTCCTTACATTCTCCTCTACAGCCCCGAGAAGCAGGGTCCCGAGTTTCTTGTTCCTGGAGTTCGCGTGTACAGCTATCCAGTAGAGATCCCACGAATGGACCGAAAAACTGTTCCTGCCATAATTGGCAAATGCAACAAGCCCATCTTCATCAATAGCTTTAACCCAGAAATAACCGCTTTTCTCCTGTCCCTTTAAAAGCGTCTGATCGGCTATCTCAAGGGCTGTTTGTATCTCATACTCGTAAAAGAAAACGGTCGACCTCAGTATCTGTTCAATTACGGGCCTGTCATCTTCAATTATGCCTGTAGATATCTGTACCATAACATTATCTGTTCATATCATTGATTATGCGGTAAACAACTTCAGCAAATGTCAGTCCCGCCTCAACTGTTGCTGCAACCACCCCGCTGTCAGGAGAGAGGCACGGATTGGCATTAACCTCTATTACATATGGTTCGTTGTTGTTGTCAATCCTCATGTCAACCCTGGCATAGCCCTTCAGGCCGAAAAGATCCCAGCATTTGAGGGCTGCTGTTTCAATCTTATCCCTGAGTCGGAGATCAAGAAACTCCCCCGGAAACTCCCTTAAGGTGTTCTTATACTCAAAGCTTTCAAGATCCCACTTTGCCTTGTAATCCACTATTCTGGGCTTCTCGCTCCCATAATCCCTGAAAAGGATTTCGGCAGCAGGCATGACCTCAACACCTTCAATGCCCGCAAGAAGAGTTATATTAAACTCTCTGCCGTCGATAAAATCCTGTATAAGCCAGTGAGAATCAGAATATGCTGATAGTCCTTTATACTTTCCGGGCTCAAAGGTGAATACTGAATCTGAGGTTATGCCGAGAGAACCATCTTCCCATACGGGCTTGATGATATAACGCTTCCCGGGAATCAGTAACCTGTGCTCCGAAGGCTTGAATACAAAGGGCCCGTTAATGCCTGAATCCCTTAATGCTTTTGCCGTAAGTATTTTACTGGTTGTCAGAAACATGGTTTCGAGGGGACTCCCGGTATAAGGTATTGAATACATATTAAGCAACGCAGGGATGAAATAGCAAAACTCACCCTTGTTGTTAATGGATTCAACCAGGTTAAAGACAAAATCGGGTTGTTTGCCTGCCATCTCTGCCATCTCTGCCATGAAATTGAGCGTAATGCCGCTCCTGAAGCTCATGATCCCCAGTCCGTCAAGCGTCCTTTCAATGTACTTAACCTGATCAAGAACATCAAGCTCATCTGACTGAGCCCCCGGGAGTGGCTGATTGAACAGTATGCAGCAGGTTGATCCTTTCATACACTTAAGCGTAACCGTTTCAGCACCGATCGCATGATCATCTCAAGAAGGGTCTGATAATCAATACCAGTCTTTCCTGCCAGGATCGGCAGATCAGAGTGTACGGGGTGAAGACCCGCTAAAGGATTCACCTCCATGAAACAGATACGGCCGTTCCTGTCAGCCTTTAGATCGACCCTGCCGGCATCAACCGCTTCAAGTGCTCTCCATACATCCAGTGCAACCCGCTTACACTCCTCTGCATAATCATCAGCCATGGGTATGTATTTGCAGTAATGCTGGTAATTCTCTTTGTATTCCACCGAATATGGCAGATTGTCCATGCAAATTATCTCCATGCCTCCGATGGCTTCAGCGTCAGCTCCCGTTCCCACTATTCCCACGGTAAACTCCCTGCCCGGAAGATACTCCTCCACAAGAGCGGCCTGCTCAAACCGCTCCAGTATCCATTCCGCCATCTCACGCAATTCTCCGGGGGATTTGACAAGACTCTTTGATGTGATCCCCTTGCCGGTCCCCTCCGAAACGGGCTTTATGAAAAGAGGATATTCAAGATCGCACTTGTCAATACCTGATATATCTGAAATCAGCATGCCCGGACTAACAGGAACACCAGCGGCTGAAACCATAAGCCTGGTCAGATATTTGTTCAGTGAGATCCCCATAATAACGGGACCACTGAAAACATAGGGTATTTTGTACTGATCGAGTATGGCTGGAACAACCGATTCCCTCCCGTCTCCGTAAAGACCCTCTGCTATATTGAACACAAGATCCCATTTTTTACCTGCCGCAAGAGCCTCAATCAGCTGAAAGCAGTTGCCAACAGGCTCCGTTTCAAAACCCATGTTACGGAGAGCATTTTCGATGGCATCAATTGTCTCCTGCTTGTCAAACTCGGCAGTATCCTCCAAGGAATAACCACGGTCAAGATACCATGACCGAAGGTCAAATGTCAGACCAACCTTCATCTGTCAGTTCCTTTTTTCAGGATATTCGCATAAAACACCCTTGTAGTTACGGAGAACAATATGCTCGTTGTCATGTTCGACCACATAATTGGGAAGAAGAGGTATCTTGCCCCCTCCTCCGGGTGCATCAACAACAAATGTCGGTACCGCATACCCGCTTGTGAAACCTCTCAGGCCCTTTAATATTTCAAGTCCTTTTCTGACCGATGTCCTGAAATGACCCGAACCGGGTATCAGGTCACACTGGTAGAGGTAATAGGGTCTGACCCTGATTTTTAACAGTTTGTGCATCAGCTCTTTCATTACCGGGATATTATCGTTTATTCCCTTCAGCAGTACTGTCTGGCTGCCCAGAGGAAATCCTCCGTCGGCCAGCCTGTTGCACGCTTTTTCACACTCGGGCGTAATCTCCGCAGGATGCGAAAAATGCAGGCTTATAAAAAGCGGATGATATTTTCTTAAGATACTTATCAGGTTAACGGTAATCCTCTGCGGAAGAACGACAGGAACTCTTGTGCCTATCCTGATTATCTCAACATGTTCTATCTTCCTGATATTCGACAGAATATAATCCAGCGTCTCGTCGGAAAGGGTGAGCGGGTCACCGCCACTGATAAGGACATCCCGGACTTCCCTGTGTGTGGCTATGTAATTAAAAGCTCTTTCATAATCATGCCGGGTTGGCTTGTCAAGTTTCCCGACAGAATGGGATCGGGTACAGTACCTGCAATAGTTTGAACAAATCTGTGTGACAGTGAAAAGAACCCTGTCGGGATACCTGTGAACAATACCCTTTACAGGCGAAAAAGAGTTCTCGTGAAGAGGGTCAGACTGTTCTTTAGCCGACTCAAGCAATTCCTCAACAACCGGCACAACATTGCGCCTTAATGGATGTGAAGGCTTTGTGTCATAAATGAGCGATGCAAAAAACGGAGTTATCCGCAACGGAAGCCGTCCCTTCAGATTATTGATAGCCATAATCTCCTTCTGGGACAATTTAATGACCTTGCTCAGGCTCCCGAGGCTCGTATAGGAGTTCCTCATTTGCCATTTCCAGTCATTCCAGGAGTCTGAAGTCGTTAGGGGAAAGTAGCGGCGCATAAATTCCGCACTTCGGTTGCTAACTAACTGATTGGGGATTTCGATTTGCGAAAAAAACATGGTTTTCGCGCCAGGTTCTTCATCGGAAGAACAACCCACGAGGCGGCCCTCACAGTGGAGTGCCGTAGCCTCATTATTGTTAGCATTCATAACAGATGATGAAAAATTTTCACCTTTTGTTTTTTAAGTTTTTTCTGTTTTTAATTAGTAAAATGTTTAAAAAAATCGGGACGAAAATATATATTAAGTGAATACAATGTATCATTCGACCCATAAAAATTTTAACACAATATTTTTTTTATAAACACACGATTTCAACGCATTCTCTACTTAACTTATAAAACAATGTTAATCAATATATTAAAAAATATTTCCATCATATAAAAAGATCTGCTTATCCTCTGTTTTTTTCTCATAATTTTTTTCGAACCGAAACAACAAGTCACTAAAAAACGTAATCTTGTGTCTTTTTTATGTGTCCTGGTATCAGAAATATTATCAACACTGCCAGATTGAAATCGCTTTTCAGCGACATAGGTGAAGCCATATCAGGGACCGAGCAGGATTTCACCGAAGGAAGGCTGAGCAGGGCGATCCTCCTTCTCTCAATCCCTGCTGTTCTGGAAATGATAATGGAATCCGTCTTTGTTATTGTTGATATATACTTCGTGTCAAAGCTGGGAGCCGATGCAGTTGCCACAGTAGGATTATCCGAATCGCTTGTGTTTATTGTGTATGCCATTTCCGTAGGTTTGGCAACTGCAACTACATCGATGGTATCGCGGAGAATAGGGGAGAAGAATCCCGACAAGGCCTCCTTTACCGCTGTTCAGGCTATCCTTACCGGGATTGTGGTCTCCCTGTTCATTGCAATACCCGGCGCCCTTTTCGCCGGCGACCTCCTTCACCTGATGGGCGCATCAAGGGAAATCACTGAACGCTATTCATCATATGCCGCTATAATGCTCGGAAGCAATACGGTTATAATGATGCTATTCATCATCAACGCTGTCTTCAGAAGCGCTGGCGATGCTGCCATTGCAATGCGTGTCCTCTGGGTGGGTAATATTCTGAATATTATTCTCGATCCCTGTCTTATTTTCGGGATCGGACCATTCCCTGAACTGGGAATCAAAGGTGCGGCAATTGCCACTACAACAGGACGCGGAATCGCCGTTCTGTATCAGCTCTGGCTGCTCTTCTTCGGAAAGACACGTATCAGGATATCCCTCAGACATTTCGGGATTAACTTCAGGATCATCGCCAGGTTATTAAGGCTCTCCCTGGGAACCATAGGTCAGAACCTTATAGGCACCACAAGCTGGATAGCACTCGTCAGAATTATTTCAGTATTTGGCAGTGAGATAGTTGCCGGTTATACTATTGCCCTTCGCATAATAAGCTTTGTGATGCTTCCCTCCTGGGGTATTGCAAATGCCGCATCCACCCTGGTGGGCCAGAACCTCGGGGCCCGCAAACCCGAAAGGGCTGAAAGATCAGTAATGGTAACCGGCTGGGTAAACATGATTCTCCTGGGAATGATCGGTTTCGTTCTTGTAGCCTTTCCGGCAACCTTCATACGGTTCTTTATCGAAGAACCGGCAGTGGTGGACGCAGGAATATCTTGTCTCAGGATTATTAGCATCGGTTTTATCGCCTATGGATTCGGGATGGTACTAGTCAATTCATTCAACGGAGCAGGAGATACCTTTACCCCTCTCAGGATCAACATCTTCGCATTCTGGATCCTCGAAATACCTCTGGCATACCTGCTGGCAATACCTTCAGGCATGAATGAACAGGGTGTATTCATCGCCATCGTAATAGCGGAAACAATAATGACCATCACCGCCTGGATTGTCTTCCGCCGCGGCAAATGGAAACTGAAGACAGTGTAACTGGTGAATGGTAATTGGTGAACGGGTACTGGCTTTGTCCGCCGTAGCCTTCTTCGACAGCCGTAGCTTTAGCGGAGGTGGTGGCGAAGGCTGGAGCCCTGAGCTACACAAAGAATAGTGCTGTTCCTGCAACACCGATAAATGCCCCGGTAATTTCCCAGATTGTTACTCTCTGCCTGTACAGCAAAACAGCAGGTACTAATATGAATACCGGTACAAGAGCCATAATGGTTGACGCTATGCCGGCCTGCGTGTATTTTACCGCTATGAGGGAGAATGAAACACCGAGAAAAGGTCCGAAGAATGCCCCCAGAGTAGTCGCCTTCATCCCTTTCCTGTCACTGAGTGCATTTAATACCGCCTTCCATCTGGACATTGCTGCAGCAAGAACGGAAAAACCTATTATGCCTGCGATTATCCTGATTTGCGTGGCGGCAAAAGGATCATAATCCTTCATCCCTATCTTGCTGAGCACCAGCCCAAGAGCCTGGCCAACTGCACCGCCCAGTGCATAAACTATTCCTCTCGGTGCCAGCTTCAGAGATATTCGCACACTTTTTTCCTGCCTGCTGAAAATTGCAAGCGCAATACCTGAAAAAGTAATGGTCATCCCAATTAAATGATGGATAGCGAGTTTTTCTCCTATCATTATAAAGCTGAAAATAACAGTGATGGGAGGAACAAGAGTCATGATCAGCATCGAAAAACGCGATCCGATTATAGTATATGATTTGAAAAGGAAAAGATCACCGAAAACAAAACCGACGAGACCCGACAAACCCAGCCATAGCCAGTTATGAGCACCTGCATCAATCGGGAGAAGAGCACCCCTCCTGATAAGTGTGAACAGGCTCAGAAACAGAAAACCAATTACCAGCCTAATGATGTTAAGTGACAGGGAACCTATTCTGTTAGCTGCCGATTCAAACGACAATGCAGTTATCGTCCAGAAAACAGCAGTCAGAAGGGCGGCAAATTCCCCGAGATGATTCTGATAAAATTCCATCTGTTACGGACGGATTCCTATTCTGAATATTCGAAGAGATACTCCCCTGATCCTGCCTCCATGGTAACTTTGCCTCCTGCAACCCTCAGATCCGAAAGACCTTCATTCATCGAAAGGCTTCTTCCACTTTCTGTCACAACATCAACACTGTGTGCAGGAAGTATAATCGTCGCCCTTGCATTGGCAGGAATCCTTACCTTTACTGCCACCTTGCCCTCCTTCCTTTCCCATCCTGATTCTGCCGTGCCATAAGGGCTCTCAAAAGAGGCGCGTGAATATTCCAGCTTTTCCGTCGGATTTGGCTGAATAAGAAGATGCCGGTAACCCGGCTCCAGTGTCTCCAAACCGGCGGAGACCCTGTACATCCAGTCACCTATCGCCCCGTAAGCATAATGATTGAAGGAATTCATACCCGCATCCTGGAAAGTACTGTCGGTCTTCTGACCGTCCCAGCGCTCCCATATGGTGGTAGCCCCCATCTTTACAGGATAAAGCCATGAAGGATAAGTCTCCTGAAGAAGAAGATCATATGCCACATCTGTAAAACCGTTCTGCGAAAGAATATGGCACAGGAATGGGGTACCAAGAAAACCTGTGGAAAGATGATTCCTGCGGCTTCTGATATCTTCAACCAGGAAGTTCACTGCTTTTTCCCTCAATAACTCCGGCAAAAGGTCAAACATCAGGGCAAGAACATAAGAGGTCTGCGATCCGGTTCCAACCCTGCCGGCCGGCGTTACATATTCGTGATTGAATACATTTTTGATCCTGTTGTAAATATCAGTGTAGGTTTTCTCATCCTCAGTTTTGCCCAGCTCTTTTGCCGTAAGTGCCAGAAGTTTTGATGAATAAGCATAAAAAGCCGTTGCGATGAAATCCTGTTCGGTATATCCGTCAGCTGCCCTGTGATCGTTCACCGGCGGATGATAGAAGAGCCAGTCGCCATATTTGCTTCCCCCTTTCCACTGATATGAGTCGCCAGCTCTTTTTCTTATGTATTCAACCCATGCTTTCATCCCCGGATACTGTGTTTCAAGAAGCCTCCTGTCCCCGTAAACCTGGTACATAGTCCACGGCGCTATCACTGCAACATCTCCCCAGCCTGCCGATGGTGCAGCTGTAGTGGCATCCTGCCGGTTAAGGACATCGGGCACTACGTCGGGAACTTCACCACCCGGTTTCTGGTCTGCCGATACATCCTTCAGCCATTTGGTGAAGAATGGGGCCACATTGTAGTTAAAGGCCGCGGTCCTGGCGAATGCCTGGGCATCGCCTGTCCAACCCAGACGCTCATCCCTTTGCGGACAGTCGGTGGGAACATCGAGGAAATTCCCTTTCTGCCCCCATACAATATTATGCTGCAACTGATTGATAAGCTCGTTTGAGCTCTCATAGGTGCCCGTCAGGTCCATGTCGGAGTGCACAACAACCCCGGTCAGATTATCGGCTGTCAGCTCACCCGGAAATCCTTCCACCTTTACATACCTGAATCCCATAAAGGTGAACCTGGGCTCATAAATCTCTTCGCCGGAACCTGCGAGCGTATAAACCAGCTCGCATTTAGCCCTTCGCAGATTCTCCGTATAGAATTCACCGTATTTATCCATCACCTCAGCGTGTTTGAGAGTCACTACTGTTCCTCCGGGCCCGCGTACCTTAAGTCTTATCCAGCCTACCATGTTCTGACCCATATCAGCCACAAGATCACCCTTAGGCGTACGGAAAATTTTTACAGGCTTAATTTCCTGTATTTTACGAACAGGCGACCCTTCAGATGCAATGATGTTATTCATGTTATAATTACCAGTCCTGACCCTGAGCCAGCTCGCATCGTTGTAGCCCGGAATGCTCCATCCCGTAAGCCTTTTATTGGCATCGTAGATCTCACCGTTGTACAGATCATTCATCCTTATCGCACCGTCATTGTACCCTTTCCAGGTATCATCAGTAATTATCAGCGTTTCCGTTCCGTCAGTATGCGTTATTCTCATTTGCATCAGAACACCGAGTCTCTTTCCGTAAACAGCCCAGTTATTGCCCCATGCCAGCGTTCCCCTGTACCAGCCGTCACCCAGAACGGCACCTACGGCATTATTGCCCCGGGTTAACATTGACGTAACATCATAAACCTGATATTGAAGCCGTTTCCCGTATGAGGTCCAGCCCGGGGTAAAAACCTGGTCACCGACTTTACTGCCATTAATATGCAACTCATATAATCCGTGAGAGGTAATATAAACCCTTGCGCTGGCAACAGGCTTCGCTATTGAGAACTCCTTCCTGAAATGGGGCGAAGGAGAGTATCTTAGCGTATCTCCTTCAATTTCAATCCATTTGGCTTTCCACTCAGATAGATCCATCAGACCGGTCTCCCACCATGCCGTCTCGCTCCAGCGTGAGACCCGTCCTTTATTATCCCATATCCTTACCTGCCAGTAATATCGGTGTCCGGGCTTCAGTTGAGGCCCCCCGTACTCATTCAACACTGATTCATCAGAAGCAACCCTTCCCGATTCCCAGACAATATTCCTGCCGGAAAACCCCGGATTAGTTGCCACCCTCACCGACCATGCACTCTGCATAATGTTGCCTCCCGTACCCTTTATCTTCCATGAGAACCTGGGCTGAGACACATCGATACCAAGAGGGTTCTTCCTGTGCTCTACAGTGAGACCTTCCACGGTAAGATTCTGGGAATAGGCTGTCCCTAAAATACTTAGAAGTACGATAAACACTATAAATGATTTCATTGTAATAGAGGTTTTAGATTTCATGTTCAAGGTAAAGCAAAATTATGGAATAAAAAAATCTCTTAAACGGCATTTTCAAGCTTTAAAGTTTATAAATTGCGGTTCATGTTTTATTTAAACGATCTTCAATGAATCCGATAGCTGGCATTTTACTTATTGCTCTTGGCAGTATAGGCGCCGCAAGTTTCTATGTCCCGTTTAAAAAGGTGAAGTCGTGGGCCTGGGAATCATACTGGATAAGCCAGGGCCTGTTTGCCTGGATAATCATACCGTGGTTATTTGCAATAATTTTCATTCCCCGGGGCGAACTGATGCCAATTATCAGAGAGGCTCCATCACAGGCCAAACTAATGGCTGTCTTCTTTGGAATTCTCTGGGGATTCGGAGGACTCACCTTCGGACTGAGTATACGCTATCTCGGAGTGGCCCTGGGCCAGAGTATTGCACTCGGTCTCTGTGCTGCCTTCGGAACACTGATACCGCCAATAGTGGCAGGAGAAAACCTGTTTGGATCAACCGCAGGCATCCTTACAATGGCCGGAGTGGCAGTAATTGTGGCAGGAATTGCAATAATAGGTTACGCCGGATCACTCAAGAGCCAGAACATGTCGGAGGAGGAGAAGAAGGCAGCAGTTAAGGAGTTCGCTCTCAAAAAAGGTATTCTGATTGCCATCTTTGCCGGAGTAATGAGCGCGTGCTTTAACTTCGGATTCGAGGCAGGAAAACCAATTGAGAATGTCGCTCTTGCTCATGGGACAAACCCACTATTCCAGAAAAACACATCACTCATCTTCATCCTGCTCGGAGGATTTATTACTAACCTGATCTATTGTGTGTTTCTGAATATCAGAAATAAAACATATACCGATTATTATTCAGGATCAGGCTCTCTTATACTTAACAACCTTTTCTTTACTTTCCTGGCAGGATTCCTCTGGTTCCTGCAGTTCCACTTCTTCGGCATGGGTTCAAGCAAACTTCCTCCGGGAATGGCGGTATTCGGATGGAGCATCCTGATGGCCCTCAATATAGCCATCAGCAATATATGGGGAATAATCCTCAAAGAATGGAAAGGAGCAGGAAAGAAAACGATGCTGGTTCTCGTGATCGGAATAGTGGTGCTTATCCTTGCAACTTTTATCGTTAAATTAGGCTAAACACAGTATTATGAAACCTACATCCCGATTAATCGGGACGACTTGTCCCGCCTCAGGCGGGAGGCTGTCAGACCAATAAAAAAAAATTATATACTGATGAAACCTCCATGTATTTTTATACGCAAACTCAATAGTATAATAATTAACTACATGGAGGTTCCATCATACCATTAAAATAAATTATTATATGATGAAAAGATTTGGTTTTAAAATGAAGCTGCGCCCCGGTTTCAGGGAAGAATACCGGAAACGTCACAGCGAAATCTGGCCGGAGCTCGTAACACTGCTGAAAAATGAAGGAATAGGAAATTATTCCATATTCCTCGATGAAGAGACCAATACACTTTTTGCATACCAGGAACAGTCCGGCGAGAGTTCGTCACAGGATCTTGGTACAACGGAAATCGTTCAGAGATGGTGGAAACATATGGCCGATATAATGGAAACAAACCCCGATAACTCCCCGGTCACAATCCCCCTCGAACAGGTCTTCTTCCTGAAATAACAATGTACCAATATAACTACTAACACTTTCCCCCCCTAGGGGGGAAACACAAAGGGGGGAAAAACGGAACTGGGGGGAAACACAAAGGGGGAAAAACGGAATCCCCCGGGGGGAAAGCAGAAGACACGATATACGATAAACAAATACATAAAAATATGAAAACAGATATTATCAAAAAATCATACCGGCTTGCAAAAGAGCAATATGCCGGGCTTGGAATTGACACAGAGAAAGTAATTGCCGAAATGGACAATATAGCAATAAGCCTTCACTGCTGGCAGACAGACGACGTGGGAGGATTCGAGAAGGAGGGTGCGGAACTCGGTGGAGGAGGCATACAGGCCACCGGCAATTTTCCGGGTAAAGCCCGTACTATCGAACAGATGAGAGCAGACCTCGATAAGGTTATGTCGCTGCTCCCTGGTAAACAGAGGCTAAGCCTGCATGCCATCTACGGAGAATTCGGAGGTAAACTTGTCGATCGCGACCAGATAAAAGTCAAACATTTCCAGGGATGGATAGACTGGGCCAAAAAGAGAAAAATAGGCCTCGACTTTAACTGCACCTGCTTTTCTCACCCTTATGCCGACGACGGCTTCACACTATCCAGCAAAAATCCGAAGATCAGGAAGTTCTGGGTTGAACATGTCAAGCGATGCCGTCAGATAGGAGCCGAAATGGGAAAACAGCTTGGAACACCTTCAGTTCATAACCTCTGGATACCCGATGGCTCAAAAGATACCCCGGTCGACAGATATACTCTGAGAAAACTACTGAAAAAATCTCTCGACGAAATCTTGTCAGTCAAATACCCGAAAAAATATCTGAAGGATTCAATTGAGAGCAAACTCTTCGGAATCGGATCGGAATCGATGGTTGTCGGTTCGCATGACTTCTACACGGGTTATGCGGTAAAAAACAATACCCTGATAACTCTCGATAACGGCCATTTCCACCCTACTGAACAGGTGGGGGACAAGATATCATCATTATTGCTCTATGTGGATGAACTGATGCTGCACCTCACAAGGGGTGTCCGGTGGGACAGCGATCATGTGGTGACTTTAAATGACGAGATCGTCCTTATTGCACAGGAAATTGTACGTGCAAAAGCCCTTGGCAGAGTGAATATTGGGCTCGACTTCTTCGATGCAAGCCTGAACAGAATAGGTGCATACGTAACGGGAACCCGGGCAGCACAGACAGCTTTCATGTACGCTCTGCTCGAACCATTCGCTGCCCTTGTTGAGTACGAGGAAAAAGGCAGAAATTTCGAAAGACTTGCATTGCTTGAGCTGCTTAAGACGAAACCATTCGGCGCTGTCTGGGACTATTACTGTATGATCAGCAAAGTACCTGTCGGACAGGATTATATAGACGAAATAGTAAAATATGAAAAGGAGGTATTATTGAAACGATAATCTGGTATGCAATCATGCTGTTGTACGGGCGTATCATGTTACGCCCCCACATCATATCATGTTACGCCCCCACAAACTTTACCGGCTCATATCCGGTGAAATATTAATATGAAAGAAAAAGCAATCGCCATATTTGACATCGGAAAGACCAACAAGAAAGTACTGGTCTTCAACTATGAACTGAAACTGATTTCAGAAGAGGAGGAAAAATTTCCGGAGATACTCGATGACGACGGCTTTGCTTGTGACGATATTGAACTTATAGAGGAATGGGTAGGTGAAACAATCCTCAGACTGGCGGCATCGGAAAAGTATGATCTCACAGCGGTTAATTTTGCCACTTATGGCGCAACAATGGCTTATCTGAATAACAGCGGAAAACGAATAACCCCCATATATAACTATCTGAAAACCATTGATGAAAGGATCCCTGAAAGACTTTACCGCCGATATGGGGGTCAGGATGAATTCTGCAGACGAACCGCTTCGCCTGCCCTCGGAATGCTTAACTCGGGAATCCAGATCCTCTGGCTCAAAACAGAAAAACCACAAATCTACGAACAGGTAAAACATATCCTGCATTTTCCGCAATATATCTCTTACCTGGTAACAGGCAAGATGGCGTCAGAACACACATCGATAGGCTGCCATACAGCTTTGTGGGACTTTGACAACATGTGCTACCACCCATGGGTGGCCAACGAGGGACTTACCCTGCCTGAACCGGTCCCGGTAGAGACACTGGTCGGAATCAGAGCCGGAAATAAAACAATCATGGCAGCACCGGGGATTCACGACAGTTCTGCATCGCTGGCCCCCTATCTCATTGGAAAGCATGGCAAATTCATGCTTATCTCAACAGGAACCTGGTGCATAAATATGAACCCTTTCAATACCGAAACCCTTACCACAGAACAACTCGACAGAGACTGTCTCTGCTATCTGAGTATCAACAGACAGCCTGTAAAATCATCACGACTATTCCTGGGTCATATGCATGAAACAGCTCTCGATATGCTGAATAACCATTTCAGGACAACACCTGATTTCTACAGAAAGGTAAAATTTGACCCTGATCTTAAAGAAATTCTCAGGCGAAAATATACAGGTGATAAAAGAGCATTTTTTAACAGCGGCCCGGGTTCCAGAGAGTTCAGGGAAAGAATAGATCTGTTCGATTTCAAATCGTTCGACGAGGGCTACCACCAGCTTATGATAGAACTTGTTGATCTGACCGCCGAAGCCATTAAACTTATTATTCCGGCAAATGATGAGACTGAAAATATCTTTGTTACAGGCGGATTTTCAAACAACATTATCTTTCTGAAATTACTTGCCGCGGCTTTCTCCTGGAAAAAGGTATTCACATCCGAAATCAGTAATGCAACCGCACTTGGTGCTGCTCTTGTTATTCTTAAGAGTACTCTGCCGGAAAGAATGCCCAAACTGAATCTCGGACTTACGGAAATAGTACCATAGAAAGCAAAATAAAAAAGAATAGACGCCGTTAATTCCAATATCCTGAAACATAAACTGAATGAATCCTCTTTACCAGACTGCAATCATACCGGTAATCTCTGCCATAACAGAATTGATAAACACCTCCGGATTTCTCGAATTGCTATGGAGATTCATTCTGAACACAACGGTTATTCTCATCCTTGTCAGAGTACTCTATTACCCGGCAACAAGAAGAAAAGATTATCTCTTTACTTATATACTGATTGCCACAATCGTGTTCCTGCTCTGTTATATGCTGGAAAGCGTTACACTTCAGATCGGCTTTGCACTTGGACTTTTTGCTATCTTCGGAATAATCAGGTATCGTACCAACCAGATCCCCATAAAGGAAATGACCTATCTTTTCATAATAATAGGGATATCGGTCATTAATGCTCTGGCTAACTCAAAATCTAGTCTCGCTGAAGTGCTCTTTTCAAATATTGCCATTATTCTGATCACTTTCGGACTCGAGAAGGTGTGGCTTTTAAAACATGAATCATCCAAAAGAATCATTTACGAACGGATCGAGCTCGTAAAACCCGAACATTACGACGAATTACTGAAGGACGTAAAGGAGAGGACAGGGATAACAAAAATCAAGCGGATAGAAACAGGCAAGATCGATTTCCTCAAAAATACGTGTGAAATAATTATATATTATGTAACACCTGAACCAACCATCGATCAGTATTCTCAGGCTGAAAATAACGAAAACGATAATGACGATGATTAGAGGAAGTTTACTGTCTGTACTTTTTTTATTTACCGCCCTTATCACATTTTCACAGGAGCAGGATTTTGGAGTCTGGCTCTCCGTAAATGCCGAATACTCAATCTTAAAAAAACTGGAACTCGATGCCTCTGTGGAAATGAGAACTTTTAACAGGGCATCGGAAATCGAACAGACATTCATTCAGGCCGGGCTAACATATAAAATAAACAAGATCTTTTCAGTCGCTGGGGCCTACCGGATTGCTAACTCCATTGAAAATGACGATGCTTACTACCTGAGACATAAATGGTTCATAGATGCCAAAGCCAAAATTGAACCGGGGAGGTTTACTCTCAGGGGAAGGCTGAGGTTACAGGAACAGCGCAGGACCTACTACAAAAATGAAGAATATATTCTTCCCCGCTACCAGGTCAGGCTTAAACTTACAACTGTTTACCGGACTCGTTCATTCCCGGTAAATCCATATATGGAATTTGAAACCTTTATGCCTGTGTTTTCCGACGATTCTAAGGTGATAGGCAAAAACAGGTTTACTGCCGGAATCGAATACAAATTCAATAAAACTCATGCCGTGGAACTCGAATATATGTTCGAGCGGGATTACCTGCCCAAAATAGCTGACATCAACATTATCGGTCTCGGCTATAACCTTAAATTCTAACCACTTACACTGGTTTATCTGATTACCGGTCACCAATTACCAATTACCAGTCACCAATCACCAGTCACCAATCACCAGTCACCATGAAACCTCTCCGCAAACCCACCCTCACCATTCTCCTCGTACTCCTCGTACTCACCGTCACCACTATCCGGGCTCAGATCAACCCTCAGCGCCAATGGCCAGGATATCGCGGTTATATGGCTTCGGGAGTGCTCGACAACGCAAATCTCCCCGAAAGCTTTGACCTGCAGAAGAACATCAATATCAAATGGAAGACACCAATACCCGGGCTCGGAATCTCCAGCCCTGTGATATGGGAAGATAAACTATTCATTACTACGGCTGTAAGTGAGTCGGACAGGGAGGGATTCAAGCCCGGCATTTATGGTGATGTGGCCCCGGTGGAAGATGCTTCCGTGCACGAATGGAAAGTCTACTGTATTGACAAGAACACAGGTAAAATTATCTGGGAAAGAACATCATATAAGGGCATACCTCAGGTGAAACGTCATCCGAAATCAACTCACGCCAACTCCACGGCAGCTACCGATGGCAATTTCGTGGTCGCTTTTTTTGGTTCAGAGGGACTCTATTGCTACGATATGAACGGCAAGCTTCAGTGGCAGAAGAACTTTGGCCTGCTTAAATCGGTATTCTTTACGATGGAGAAGGCGGAGTGGGAGTTTGCCAGTTCACCAATTATCCATCAGGGTGTCCTGGTCATCCAGTGCGATGTGCTTGAAAACTCATTCGTGGCAGCTTATGATGTCAGAACGGGGAAAGAACTCTGGAAAAAGGAGAGGGATGAATACCCCGGTTGGTGCACCCCCAATATTTATACCTTCGGCGGCAGGACATACGTGGCAGTAAATGGGTATAAACACAGGGGAGGGTATGATTTCCTGACAGGTGAGGAGAGATGGAGAATGTCGGGGGGAGGTGATATTCAGATACCGACACCGGTAACAGGTGACGGGTTCATATATTTCAACAGTGCACATGGCCGGAGTTCTCCTATAATGGCTGTCAGGACAAGTGCATCGGGCAACATAACACTGAAGGAGGAAGAAACGACCAACTCAGGCATTGCATGGTACATACCCAGGGGTGGCTCCTATATGCATACCCTTCTGCTCTACAGGAACAGGCTTTACAATGTCAACTGGAACGGGATGGTGAACTGCCTCGATCCAACGACAGGTAAAGAGATCTATAACGGTAAGCTTGGAAACACCAGAAGCTTTGTGGCTTCACCCGTCGCATCCGACGGCAGGATATATATCGTAGATGAGGAAGGGACCGTTTACATTATTCAGGATGGCGATAAATTCAATCTGTTGGCTGAGATCCCGCTTGGAGAAACCTGCATGACCGCCCCCGCCATCACCGATGATATGATCTATTTCAGAACCCAGAATCAATTAATAGCTGTGGGTAAAAGATAATCAACGGACTACATCACTCTTTTCTGAGTGAGCTGATCAGCGAACCTGCCTCTATCCTGCTTACCGCAATAAGAAGGGAAACAAGACCGGCAAAAAATATTGAAGAAACCATAAGAATGAAAAGCATCCATGGGATGTCCGTTCCAGACCTGAGAGAAGGAAGAGAGGCTATTAAGGCCGGCAAAGCACCGGTAATTATCCCTGCAACCAGAACACGCAACTGATCATTTATTATCATACCCCTTATTCCCCTGGCCGTAAAACCCGCTGCCATCATAAGGGCAAACTCCTGCTTGCGCCGGCTGTAATTGCGAAGCATAATAAAACCGAGCCCCGCTATTCCGAGTACCATACCTATAGTGCCCAGAGATGAAAATACACTAAGATAAGTATTGTTGACTCCGAAGAAAGATTCAAGACGTTCAGCCCCGGTCTCAAGACGGATACCGTAATTTAAGAAACGTGTCTCCAGAAGCTCCCTGTACATATCACTTTTTTCCGGATCTCCGTCAATAAGAAATATCTGACTGCCCGAAACAGAGGGAAAATATCGGTTGAAATCCCTGAATCCTGTAATAACATACCCCTGAAAAACCGACGCCTTCATGCCTGCGGCAATCACGATACTCAAAGGCTCTCCGTTCTCTGCCCGTATAACCAGTGTATCACCTGTCCGTATCTTTAGCCCCCATTGCATAACAGTCTGATCAGCAATTCCGTATATAACATTATCTCCTGCAGGAGTATCGAGCATTTCCCATGGATTTTTCCTTCCCGGTCCTTTCATTCTTGTGGCAAAAGAGAATGCCCCTTTCTTGATGAAACTCTGTGGATCAATCCCCAGAAGGGGAGGTGCGGAAACATTATTGAGATTTAGACAGCTTGCATCGTCACCCTGCGATCTGCGTGCATGAACGAACGATAACTCCTGCAGCTCTTCATCATCCAGACCAAACTCAACCCTCCCTGCCCTGCTGTTAAGATCCTCCTTTACAGGAACACCCAGCTCGCTCCAGAACAGGTAACCTCCGGTACCCCCTGAGGGCTCGAGCATCCTGTCGCTGATGTTCATCTTGTTTATGCCCGTTATCATTATCGCAAAAATACCTGCCGCTATAAACACAAGAGGTGTTGTTGAGTGGGAGGGATTGAACGAATTATACAGAGCTGTAATAACCTTCTTACCTCTTCCTGCCGAAGAAGCATCAATAACGGGCTTTTTGAGGACCAACTGACGGAAAAGAAGCACCAGAGAAATGAAAACCATTGTTCCGGCAACAAACGAGAATGGTGTTGCCAGTTTATCTGAAACCAGCGAAATAACAAAGAAGATAAGGGCAGGCAATGAACAGGCAATCAGTAAAACCAGGTTTAACCGTGCAGAGTGCCCTTTATAAATGCCTGTTTCAGCCTTTTTAAAGCTTTTCAGGAAGTTTTTCGTCTTTATTGATATAATCACCAGGGTAATAACAAGAGTCGCGCTAAATCCCGTCAAAACGGGATAAAACGCCATTCCGGCAACCAGCGTATCTGTCTGCACCGCTCCCGACCACACGGAATTGAGGGCTCTTATGACCAGAGAATTGAACAATACTCCGGCCGCAAGACCCGCAACGGCTCCTGCGAATGCAACCACACCGGCTTCATATATCAGCATCCTTCCCATATACCTGTCGGTGAATCCAAGGGCAAAAAATGTTCTTACCTGTGCTTTTCTGGCATCGAGATAAGTAGATATGACCAGAATAAGAAGTACTATAGAAGAGATTATTATAAAAAACCCCAGGCTGAGGAACAATGTGCTGAAATCAGTTCCCTGGCTGGCAGCCCTGATCGATTCAGCCTGTACATCATTTATCGTGAACCCTGTCCTGTAAGGATCTATGGAACCGGAGAGTGCTGAGATGATTTGAGATTCAGTGATCCCCGTCGGGAACCTGAGGGAAGTGGCCGGCCCATAATTGCTGCCCCACAGTTCCCTTCCCTTCCCGTAACTGATCAGGGCTTTGGGAGTGCCTTTGTATTTGTTCCAGTAATCCTCATCCTCAGGCCTTATAAGATTAAGATCTAAAGGTACACCTGCATCCCAGTCGGAACATGATTCACTTCCCGATATGCCCGGGAAATCGGGCATCAGATAAGGGTCCGCCATCGGATCATTCATCCCTGCAACCTTGCTCACAATAAATCTGCCGGACTGCTCCGTGAGTCTGTTAGCTATATCGGGAGAATACCACCTTACCTCAATTGTATCTCCTGTCGACGCACCAAGATCAGCAGCAAGCCAGTCATTTATTATTATACCGTCACCGCCGGTTATGCCGGGGAACAGCGAGGAAGGCAGTCCGGATATGAATGAATAGGGTGTCATTTGGCTTCCTGATATGAACTGGTTGCCCATATAGGTTATCACAGGCTCGGCAGTTGGCAGAACGCCTTTTATCTCTTCAATAAGCGATTCATCAAGAAAAATCCTGGCCGATATTATCTCGTAACTTCCCGTTCTCTCCGAATATCTTACCTTCAGTCCGATATCCCCGGGAGTCAATACACTGACCAGACTATTGTAAATATCATTTACAGTAACGTCCCTGTTGCTTTCAACCAGCAGCCTGTTTATACCCGGAGCCTCACCATCTTCCGTGAGGATATCAGAACGGTTGATGAATATATTCAAAGGAGTTATCTGACTTATGCCCAGGGAGAAATTACCGGTCTGAGCCGGAGACAATATCCTGCCCGCCTTCATCACCATCGAAGTGCCCGGACCTTTCTCCGGAGCAAATGGAGCATCGGCCGGAATGTCAGATATATTGTCAAAGCGAATGATTATGTCATCTCCTTCATCCAGACCCAGCTGCTCCGCCAGCTTGCTGTTAACCGCTACTTCCCCTTTGCTGATAAGGGTATTCGCATCACCATGAAACGGGAAAAATGAAGAATCAATGCCGATAATATTTACCCTGAAAGCGCTTTCTCCCGTGGCAAAATTCTGACAATAGCCCTGCATCTCAAGTATTCCTGCACTTTCTATACCTGCATGACGCGATACCTTTAAGCCAACCGAAGGATCAAAATACCTCAACCCCGAGTTCACTGCAATTCCCGTATTTCCCAGTTTCTCCGATGAGGATCGCCTGAGACTGTACCGAATGGAATTGCCGGTCATGAGCGATCCGGAGATAACCGCCGAGAGAAGCATTATTATCAGTATCTGGGATATTACTGATGACCTGTAGTATAACAGCGTCCTGAAGATTATATGTCCTGTGCCCGGTTTCACCTGCCGCTCATTTTACCTGACCTTTCACTTCCTTAAGGGACCCGTTGACAAGTTCAGTCTGAATATTCATCTTTTCAGCCAGATCGTGCGAATGAGTCGCAAGGATAAGAGTTACACCCAGTTCCCTGTTCATCTCAAGGAGAAGATCCCCAAGCATTTCTGCATTCTTCCTGTCGAGCGATCCTGTAGGCTCATCGGCAAGAAGGAGCGAGGGTTTGTTCACAAGCGACCTGACAAGGGTTGCTCTCTGAGCTTCACCCCCGGAAATCTGGAATGGATATTTACCCGCAATATCAGTTATACCTGTCCTTTCCATGAGGTTTACGGCATGCTGCTCCTTCTCGGAGAAATCGGCAGAGGAGAGGTCAGATGCAAGCAACGGCAGTAGAATATTCTCTTTTACGGTCAAATATGGAAGCAGCAGATGATCCTGAAATACAAATCCCAGGTGCCTGTTCCTGTATCTTGCCGATTCATCGGAGGTATATTTCAGCAACGGTTCACCCCTGAAAAAAATTTCTCCGGAATCGGGTCTGTCAAGAAGTCCTATGATATTCAACAGCGTGGTCTTTCCTGATCCGGATGGACCGGTTACTGAAATTGAGTCGCCTTCCGGAATTTGAAGGCTCAGGTCGCTCAAAACTGTCCCGCGCTGGTGAAATGATTTTTTTATATTATTGATCCTGAGCATGATAAATTTATTGATAGAAGAAACTTACAGTAACTATCTGATTAATGATTTATAGACCTTCTCAAGTCCTGACGACATTTCCGACAGAGTTAGCTTTTCCCTTACTCCCTTTCTTCCGGCTTCTCCCAGTTTTACCAGTAAATCTTTGTCTTTAAGCATCTTGCTGATAATCAGAGCCAGCTCTTCTGTTGTATCCGGAGAATAGATCACACCTCCTCCTGTCATTTTTACGATTTCAGCAAAAGCGCCGGTATCCGGCTGCACTACAGGCACCCCTTCAGAGTTTGCTTCAAGTATATAGAGTCCGTAACCATCATGCTTCCTCACCGGGACACTCATCAGATCGATACTTTTGAAAAACTCCCGCTTCATGTCGCCCTCAAATTCCTGGCAGATCCTGACCGAGTCCTTATAGCCGTGCCTGGTAATCTTTCTGACCTGTTTCCTGACGTAAGGCCTGTCATCGGCAGTGTAGCCACCGCATACGTGAAGAGTAAGTCCGGGTATGCTGTTGTCTGATTTCAGCCTGATAAATGCATCAACGATCTTGTCAAAACCGTTCATCTCATTTACCCTGCAGAAGTATCCTATCGACGGAGCATGAATATTCTCTTCCCTGGGAGTCTCAGCAGGGGTCTCTATTCCCAGCGGCACAATGTGAATATTATCACCTTCTACTCCGGTTAAGCGTATAAAATGGTTTTTATAATAATTGCTCGGGGTGATGAAGGCATCAACATGCACGGCCTCTTTTGCGATCATTTTCCACGCCAGGCTCCTGTATGGCTCAGACATGTCATCTATCCAGTCATCCTCATTGAGAAGGGAGCAGACGATCCGTACATCCATCTTTTTCTTCAGATGATGTGCAAGTCCTACAATAAGTGCATTTGAAAGATGTATGATATCGGGCTTTCCTGTTTTTTTGAGATAGCTGATCAGCCTGTCAACCTCCTTTTCACGGAAAGCATTCTCTCCGGTTATCATGTTAAGAGTCAGATCCTCCATACCCTCAGTTCGCGTAGTACCCGCCTTGTGGGCCGCAAATTTCAGCATGGGCCCGGTATCGAGAAGTTTGTCCATGAAGTCGGGCATCCTTCTCAAAAAGGGTATCTTTCCCCTGACATACATCGATATGGCCCCAAAAAAAACATTAGGATCAAACTCACTTGCCGTACCATCTTTCTGGGGTGGCAGGTAAAGAGGGATTGCCGTTGCACTGATCCCGGGCACCTTACGTATTGCCCTGACATACAACATGTCGCGGTAACAGTTACCGCAATAGAATGAGCCTCCTGAGCCCGTAACAAGATAGACTATTTTCATTTTTTCCCTTTTATTCCAAAAGCAAGTAACCTCCCATCTTCCGTGAGGATGTAAAACCTGTCGCGCGTAACGGCAGGCGAGCTGCTTACAGGTGCACCCGTATTGAAACTCCAAATTTTTGAGCCGTTCTGAAGACCCAGAATATACACAAATCCATCCATACTGGAGAACAGCACCCCGGAAGGAGAAACCACAGGAGATCCGCTTATCCGGCCGTTTGTCCGGTAACGCCAGTTAAGACCGCCATCGGTGATGCTGAAGCAATAGAGGTGTTTGTCATCACTTCCTGTCAGAACCAGATTCTTTCCTATTCCCGGTATCGACATTATCGGTGCCGATTCGGTGCCTGCCGGGACTCTCCAGGCAATTTTTCTTGACATGAGGTCAATAGAATAGAAAGTACCGTCATAGTCACCCAGAAAAACCCTGCTGCCGGCTACTGCCGGAGAAGATGCCAGGTAAACACCTATGTTAACGGTGTCGCTCTGAGTTCCTGTAAGAGGATCCACTATCCTTACTATTCCGTCACATCCACCGAAAACAATCCTGCTGCCTGATATGACCGGTGTTCCATTTACATAATTGTCAGTCTCAATTTTCCATAATTGCTTTCCGTTAGCCGGATCAACACAGTGAAGGTAATAATCATAACTTCCTACTATCACACCGGCCCTGTTGCCGATCTTCCAGACATTGGCAGATCCCGATATCTGATTCTCTGTCGTATATGTCCAGAGCAGCTTCCCTGACTCTGCATCAAGCGCCCTTAACACCCCGTAATTGTCTCCAAAGATCACCTTATTCTCAAAAACAAGCGGAGGTGCCTCAATCACCCTGCCGGCTTCAAACCTCCATTTTACTCTTCCTTCCGTTGTTATCGCAGTAAGTATACCCTTGTCGTTGCCGAAATAGATAACCCCGTTACTGACCACAGGAGATGATTTGGTCCTTGTTCCCGTGGAAACACTCCAGAGCAGGGCAGGGGAGGCGGGAAACTCAAAATCCGTTCTGCCTGAAAGGTCTGCCTTACCCCTGAACAATGGCCACTCAGCCTCATTCACCTGCGCAAACGAAGCAATACAACCTGCTATCAACATTATTATAATCAATATACTCTTCATTTTCAATTAATTAGTTATTATCCTGGTCTGTTCCAGTCATCCTGTTGTGCAAAATAACTTCGCTTTAAGTGCTCGTGCAGGTCTATAATCTCTTCGATGTTCCGTCTTCCGTCCAATAGAGCCCTGTGCTCTGTGCTCTGCTTTGCCAGCCGTAGCCTTGGCGAAGGCTGGAGCCCTCAGCCAAAATAGGCCAGCGCTCCCGTAGGGCATACATCTATCACCTTATCAGCCTGATCCCGAAGCACATTCTCAAAACTCTCCGTAACAGGCTCCGACAATACCGTAATAAAGCCCCTGTGAAGGAAGCAGAGTGAGGGATTGTCGGTGCTGTCCTCACTTATCCTCACACAAAGAGCACATTTAATACATTTTGCACTTTCAAAAACCAGGCCGGTCTGGCGATTTATCTTTTTTGTTATGGGCGTTCCCGTAATCTTTCCCCTGGGGTCTTTTACACCCATCTCCTCTGCAAGCTCTCTCAGCCGGCAATCCCCTGCTGCCCGGCAGTCGCAATGCATACAGCTTCCGGCTTCTTCCCCTGCAATTTCAAAGGACCGGATCTCCCTGTGCCGTGCCAGACCTGGTTCACACTCTTTTAGCCATTCTTTCATTTCTGTCTCTTCAAGCCTGCCGATCCGTGATGAGAAACGGTTCCTGATATGGCCGGGGTTAACGGCCAAACCTGTTTTATCTTTATTTTTATATTGCTGTTTACCCGTATCTTGAACTGCCTTACTTCCACTGATACTTAAATGTACGAATAACTGTATGTTGCGGATTGAAACCGGATTGTCGATTTTCTTTCTCCTGCATGCATTTTCACAGTAGCCCGGACAGGATATGCACCTTAATTCTTCATCACTCTGCTCTGACCTTGCAAGTTCCGTAACTGCCTCCATATCTCCTGATGCGAGCAGTCTGTTCATAAGGGGAATATTATATCCGGCAGGGCAAACGATCCTGCAGGGTGCTTCACACTCGGCCCTGTGTTCGGCCAGGAGCAGCTCAACAGCCTTTTTCCTTATTACAGTAACATCTTCATCGGTTGTAATAATATCCATTCCATCCTGAACCAATGCTGAACATGATGGCATATAATTATTTGATTGTCTGTCTTTTACCATACAAACCATACACGAGGTATAATGAGGGACTCCATCCTTATGACACAATGTTGGTATTCTAATACCGGCCTTCCGGGAGGCTTCAAGTATGGTGGAGCCTTCAGGCACCTCATATTCAGTATTATCGATCTTAATCTTCAGCATGTATATTGACTGTTTCTATTGCAGTAACCGGACAAACTATCCGGCAATTGTCGCATTTTGTGCACAAATTCTGATCTATCGCGTGTTTTTCGTACGGGGTAAAAGGTATGGCATCCACCGGGCATTGTTGCGAACAGATTGTGCATCCGTTGCATTTGTCAGTGACAACGTACTTGATAAGGTCGCGGCATTTGCCGGTCGGGCAGATCCCCTTTGTATGTGCCTCATACTCTTCCCTGAAATATTTCAGTCCGGTCAGCACCGGATTTGGGGCTGTCTTGCCAAGGCCGCACAGGCTGCCGTTTTTAACCGAATTACACAAATCCTCAAGCTCAGTAAGATCACCGGATGTCGCTTCTCCCCTGGATAGCCTCTCTATTATATTGAGCATCATCTTGGTTCCCACGCGGCAGAATGTGCATTTTCCGCATGACTGCTTATGGGTGAAGAGGAGAAAATATTTAGCCATGTCAACCATGCAGTCAGTATCGTCAAGCACCACCAGTCCTCCGGAGCCCATCATAGCTCCCATTATGTTAAGTTCCTCAAAATCAACAGGTGTGTCAGCCAGGCTTTCAGGAATACATCCGCCTGACGGACCGCCAATCTGGACTGCCTTGAATTTACGGTCACCGGCGACGCCTCCCCCTATCTTCTCGACAATATCCCTGATGGTAATACCCATTGGCACCTCAATAAGTCCTCCTCTCGCCACCTTTCCGGCCAGAGCAAACACTTTTGTTCCCTTGCTCTCCCGGGTTCCTACCGAAAGGAAGGCTTCAGAGCCGTTATTCAGTATCCAGGGTACCGAGGCCAGGGTCTCAACATTGTTTACCAGAGTGGGATGGTTACGGAATCCTTTTACTGCAGGATAGGGGGGCCTGAGATGCGGCGTTCCGCGTTTACCTTCAAGCGAAGCTATCAGGGCGGTCTCCTCTCCGCAGACAAATGCCCCGGCTCCCTCAAAAATCGATACATCAAAGGAAAATGATGTGCCAAGTATATTATTGCCCAAAACACCCTTTTCATAGCACACCTCTATGGCGTGCCTTACCCTCGAGACGGCAAGCGGATACTCTGCCCTGATATAAAAGATACCGCCGGAAGCTCCTGTTGTGAAACCTGCTATCGTCATTCCCTCGATTATCCTGTAGGGGAACGATTCAAGCAGCATACGGTCCATAAATGCACCGGGATCCCCTTCATCCCCGTTGCAGACAACATACTTGGTCCTGTCCTTTGAATTCATGGTGGTCTCCCACTTTCTTGCAAGTGGGAAACCTGCACCTCCTCTTCCCCTCAGACCACTCTGCATCAGTACATCAATTATTTCCCGCTGACTCATGTATCTGAGGCACTTTTCGAGGGCGCTGAAGCCTCCCAATAGCTTGTATTCATCAAAAGAATCGGGCGACAGAACACCACTGTGCATTGTGGCAATATGGAACTGGTAATTCAGAAAATTGTCAAGATATTTTTCCCGAACCTCTCCGGGCAGATTCACCTGACTCCTGAGCATCTTATCCGTGAGAAAGGTATTGGCAAGATCTGTTACTCCGGATTTTAACCTCTTATTTAAGCTCTTTGGCTTCACATGTTTAAGGATAATCTCCTCAACCTGTTCTTTACGAACATTTACATATCTCGAATGCTGGTGGTCTTGTGTCAATATTTCGAGCAGGGGAGTCTGGTTGCATACTCCGACACAACCAACAGATTTGAGTCTCAGGTTCAGATCATATTCCTTCTTAATCTCCATTACTGCCTCAAGTACCTCTTTGCTCCCTCCGGCAACGCAGCACGAACCCAGGCCTATGCGTATCTCGGCATCAATATGCTCTTCTTCCTGAGGTTCTTCAGATGGACCCTTTTTATCCTTGCTGTTCAGAAAATCGTTAATTATCTCTTCAGTCTGATTTGGCTTAACATGTCCGTAGGTTTTGTTATCTATCTGAACGACGGGAGCGAGGGTGCAGCAACCAAGACAGGCGACCTCTTCGACTGAGAAAAGACTATCCTGTGATGTACTTGTTGAATCATCAATTCCAAGAGTTCTTTTGAAGGAATCTGAAATTAGAGTTGAACCCTTTACGTGACAAGCGGTTCCGGTGCATATCTTTATTATATGTTCACCTGCCGGGATATGACGGAACTGTGAATAAAACGTTGCCACACCCGACAACTGTCCGGGGGTAATATCAGTTATTCTGCAGATATGCTTAAGGGCTTCCGATGGCAGATAATTAAGTCTCTTCTGAACCTCCTGAAGTATAAGGATCACTTTTTCCCTGTCGTGGCCTATCTTTCCGACAACATCCTCAACTGCCTGCCGGATCTCTTCTTCATTCACAGGGGAACAGTTGCATTCCGCTTTTATGTCTGTATGTTCTTTATTCACTTTCTGAAATACAGTAAAGGTTTTCTCTGGCTCTTATATAGATCTCCCGGTCAGAAAAGGCCGGCGTACAATCTGCCCTCTCACCAATAGGCGATCTTGAGATAAGCTGATAATCAGCACTTGCCCTGACGATATGCATAACACCGCTCCTGTCAAGTATATATACCATATTATCTGCAATAATGGGTGAAGCATAAAAAGGCTCATTTAACATGCGTGTCCAGAGCGTATCTCCATTTTGGGCATTATAGCAAGCCACATCGCCGTAGCCTGTCACGATAAAAAGGAACTCCTCATTTGCCACCGGACTTGAAACATCCGGCGTGAAGGTATTATCTTCCCATACTATGGATGCACCCTCTCCGGGTCTTATAGCTGCCAGTTTTGCATAGTCGGTCACCGCATATACCATTGAGCTGTTAACCGCACAGGAAGGAGCGACATCACCGTACATAGCCTCAACAGCCCACAACTGGGCTCCGGTAACCGGATCATAACCTGTCACATAAGGATTGCTGTTTATAAGTACATGCGGTTGTCCGTTGAAGGAAGCGATAACCGGTGAGGCCCATGAAGGGTAACCCTGCCTGGGTGTTTCCCATTTCAGGGCTCCTGATTTAACATCAAATCCCATAAGTGATATCTTCTCATCGCTGTCAAACTGAACAATCAGTACGTCATCATATATTATCAGGGATGAGGAATAGCCGTAAATATTTTCAGGCAGACCGATATTTTTCGACCACTTTATTCTCCCATCGGTATCGGTGCAGATCAGGTTCCCGTTGGCAAAGACTGCACAGACCTCTGTGCCGTTTGTGGCAACCGTCGAGACTGCCATCCCCGCATCGTAATCCATCTCGGGTATTATATCCGGTTCTCCGGGTATATCATAGGCAAGAACTGTCCAGACAATTTCACCTGTTTTCTTGTCGATGCAATATACCTCGCATTCCTTTCCTTCTGCTCCTGTAACAAAGATCTTGTCACCCCATATCACCGGTGAGCTCTTTCCCATCTTTGGGATCATAGTCTTCCATTTTATGTTTTTACCTTCCGCACCGTCCCATTCTGTTGGATAGCCTTCTCCGCCCGCAATACCCCGGCCGTCCTGACCCCTGAAAAACGGATAATTCGTCGGATCAGCCATAAAGGCTTCTGTGCTTCCGGTACGGCGCGATCTTACCCTTTCTTTTTCCTCTCCTCCGGCCAGACGCCTGTCATTGAGAGTATCGGGCAATATGCCTCTCATTGCAAATGAGGAGATAAGTGCTGCTGCAAAAAGGAGTGTACCCGTTACCATCAGACCATTAATCACAAACCTGTTCTGACGGGGTAAGTCGGGCTTTTCCCCTGGTTTAACAGGTGCTGTTTTCCTGCTTCCGGCTATAAGTCTCTGACATATAATGAAAACCACTGCCCCGGCAAGAAGAAGATACGACCCGGTCTCAACCTGCCAGCGCGAGGAGAAATAGGCCCTGCGCGCCATTAGATCAACTGCCCTTACCTGTTCTGCAAGCATGGCATCCGACGGATCCCTGTCATACTGTTCCTTTACAGAAGCAACAATCGGGTTGTCGAGAGGATCAATAGTCTTTAACTGTATCAGGCTGAACAGCATCGTAAAGGCAACAATTAATGTAAAGCCTGCAGCAACCTGGCTTATAAACTTCAGTAGTTTGATGTCTTTTTCGTCTGGCTTCATGCTTAAGGTTGTTTTGGTTTTACCGGGCAATATCTGAAACACCTTCCGCAGCTGAAACATCTTCCCTGATCCGGCCTGTATTCAGTTCTCTCTCTTCGAACTGTCAGGGAGAACAATCCTATGCCAAGTGATAAACCAAGGAATAGCCCTGTCCAGGGCGTCGCTTTCCTGTACCTTTTGATTGTTTCAACTTCGTCGGCAAATAACTGATCATCAGTTCTTCCGGACCCTTTGAAGGCCACCGCTGCATTTGATACCGCCGGGATGCCCTCGTCGATCTCAAGCCTTATCTCCCTGGCAAGTTTAACGTCATAGTTGGCACCGGACAGAACAGGAGAAAGCGAATACAAAGCAATAGCTCCTGCTGCAGCAATAACCGGAATAAGTACCAGATACATGACAAATTTTCTTCTCACCACAGAAGGTTCTTCAACGGCGATTTCTTTATCAGAAGGAATGATGGCATTATAGGGGCAGGCATCTTCACACAGCCTGCAGTTTATGCATTCAGCAGGCGTTATGGAAAGATGCTTCGTTGCAAATCTGGAAGTTATGTTAAGCAGTACGCCATAGGGGCAAAGGAACCTGCAATATGGCCTGTTGATAAATATTCCCGCAAGGATAAGCAGTGCACCAAATATTATCATAGTATAAGGGGCATCAAGTCTGAAGATACCAACAAACGGATCGTACCTGCAAATAATGAACTGACTCTCGGTAGCAGAAAAAAGAACTGCCAGAGCCAGGTAAATGAATGGTATAGTTGCCAGGATCGCCTCAACCTTTCTGGGCAGTTTCTGCGGCCAGATGCCTGTAAGTTCCTGTATGGCCCCTAGCGGGCAGACACCGGCGCAGAAGACCCTGCCGTAAAAAATGGCATAGATCAGGGGAATGATGAAAAAGAGAAGCGCTGTGAGAGGAATGGTATAAGTGCTGTTGAAAAGTGCAAGCGATACATTCTGAACGGATCCTATCGAACAGATGCATCCCTCTCTGAAAAAACCAAAATAGGCAAGCGAGAAGAGTGACATCCACAAAAGCCCCTGGCGCGATCGTTTCTTAAGAGCCAGCCATGTGGTTATTGACAATACAACTATAAGCACGGCTGTATCGGTATACTCCCAGGCAAGCCCCCTTGCTGTCGGCAGCTGATACTCCGGATAGGTATAATCAGTCTCAAATTCAGGCCTGGGAAACCTCTCCTGCGCATACAGCACCATATGCCATAAAAGCAGGATAAAAAATAATATGTATGGCAGCTTCTTCTTCAATTCAACATGTTGTTATCTGGTTTGAAAATCCCGCCGCAGGGAATGACGGATTTGCACTGTCATTGCGAACGTAGTGAAGCAATCCCTGACTTTCATTCATAACTGGCTTCTGGTTTTCATCTATCATCTATCATCTATCATCTATCATCTATCGCCTATCATCTATCGCCT
>CAZWFL010000035.1:0-40097 GCA_964633195.1 uncultured Rikenellaceae bacterium
TACCAAATTTTGGCAGTGCACCATCAGAGCGTACGGAGATATTAATAGGCTATGACGATGATTATCTTTACGTTGCCGGACGATTATATGATAGTGTTCCTTCTAAGATACAAGCAACATCTTTTAAGCGCGATATTTGGAGTTATGCATCGGATAATATGGCAATAGTCATTGATGCATTCAATGATAATGAAAATGCGCTAGTGTTTCTTACCACTCCGGCTGGAACGCGCACAGATGTGAATATATTAAATGATGGTGTTGGTGCTCCGGTTCAGAATGCAAATACAACCTGGAATACCTTCTGGGATGTGGCAACCATCCGTAATAATGATGGATGGTTTGCAGAGATACGCATACCTTTCTCAAGTCTTAGATTTGAAGAAAAAGATGGTCAGGCTGTAATGGGCATCTCAGTTTTACGGTTTATTGCAAGAAAATTCGAAATGGATAATTTCCCGTTGATGCCGCAAAAGTTTGGTGCTTGGGGGTGGGTTATGCCATCACAAACAAAAAAGGTTCTATTTGAAGGTGTCAAAAGTCACAATCCTCTTTACATCACTCCCTATTTGATTGGCGGTTTAGGACAATCAAAAAAACTAAACGATACTAAAACAGCATATCAAAGGGATGATAAATTTGTTCATGAAGCAGGATTGGATGTTAAATATGGGCTTACAAACAATCTTACACTGGATATTACCTTAAATCCAGATTTTGCACAGGTAGAGGCAGATGACCAAATGATAAACCTTACGCGGTATTCGTTGTTCTTTCCAGAAAAAAGACTTTTTTTCCAGGAACGCCAGGGGAACTTTGAATTCAGATTTGAAGATGCTGACCGTCTCTTCTATAGCCGGCGTATCGGATTGCACGAAGGAGACAGGGTACGCATCTATGGTGGTGCAAGGTTGGTTGGCAGAATCGGGCCATGGGACATAGGGTTTCTTAACATGCAGACAGAGAAGTTTGAGGATCTACCATCAGAAAATTTTAATGTAATGCGGCTGCGAAGGCAGGTCATTAATCAGTATTCTTATATAGGAGGCATGGTTACTTCCAGAATAAGAAACAGGGATAGCTGGAATACTGCTTATGGAATTGATGGTATCTTCCGTTTATTTGGAGATGATTATTTGACCCTAAAATGGGCTCAAAGCTTCGAAAATAATAATAAAAACCAGGTAGTAGCTTTAGAGCCTTCAAAGATATGTGTAAACTGGACCCGGCGAAATGATAAAGGACCTGGATATAATCTCAGTTACTCAAGATCCGGGGATGATTTCAACCCGGGTATTGGATATGAACGTCGGGATAATTATACTCGTTTTGGCGACAGGGTGCAATATGGATGGTTCCCGGGTGAAAAATCCGGACTGCAGAACCACCAGGTTTTTATTGAAGGATTTACATTTTTACGAAATGAGGATTGGGAAGTAGAGTCTTCTCAAATATCTATTGGATGGCTATTCGAAACAAAGGCAAACTCATACGGTTCGATAGCTTTCAAACAATACAAAGAAGATGTTACAGAATTATTTTCAATTTCAGATGATACTAATGTTCCGACAGGAAAATATACTTTTTATGGTTTGAAGCTTATATACAACCTGCGAAGAGGAAGCCCTTATAATATAGGAACAATAATTGATGCTGGCTCTTTTTATGATGGACGGCGTATTTCAATGAGTTTAATCCCTGTTGCCAATATCTCTGCTCATTTGCAGTTGGAAGGGATGTATCAGATAAACCGGGTTAGCTTCCCTGACAGGGATCAGCAATTTACAGGGCATATAGGGCGATTGAAAATATCTGCATTTTTGAACAGCAGGCTTTCCCTGGTTTCATTGGCGCAATACAATAGTGCTGTTAATAAGATCATCACTAACATAAGGTTCAGGTACAATCCAAGGGAAGGACATGATCTCTATATAGTTTATGATGAAGGTCTTAACACCTGCAGGGAACGTGAAATTCCCGAACTGCCCCGTTTCAGCATACGTACGATTATGCTTAAGTATAGTTATACCTTTATAATAGGGGGATAAGATCCGGAAGAAAGTCAGGTTGAAATTTGCTCGAGGTGATACTTTCTCATTCTCCTGTCAGTTTTGAACGGGGCTGATCAATAAAGCTTTAATCTGAGTAATCTATTTATTGCAGTGAGTAGTGCGAAATGCTATCAGATTATAAATCCATTCTTCAGAAATTCATAACTTGATAATGATTTATTCAGGATATGATTTTTCACGATACTAACCATATAATTATAAACCATGTTACGATTTTTTTCCGCCAGTACAAGTATTGTTGACTCAAAGAGAGCCATAAACGAGTGTCTTGAAAATGCACTTGCGGGTGAAAACAACCTTGATTGTGACCTTCTGATCATCTATACGGCCATAGGACACAATTTCAGGAATCTGTTAAGTGAAGCCCGCAAACTTTCTCCCGGAGCACAGATCGCAGGTTGTACCTGTGCCGGTGTCATAGGAAAAGAGGGCCCAAATGAATCATTGAAAGCCCTTGCAATTATGGCTGTAAAAGGGAATAAAAATGAATTTGCAGTTACAGGTAAAGATTTTGCAAAAGGAACTGACTCATACGATCTGGGACGGGTTATGGCCAATGATCTGAAAAGAAAGTGTCCTGAGATCAATATGATCTTTGTACACCCTTCTTTCACAATTCCACCATTAGGTACAATAATAGATGGCATTGAGTCTGTTTTTGGCCCTGACATCCCGATAAATGGAGGGGCTTCTATCGATAATATGAAGATGATAAGCACTTTTCAGTTTTACGGGGAGCATATATATGAACAGGGAGCTGTAATGTACGGATTTGCTGATCCGTCACTGGAAGTTATAAGCCAGGGCAACCACGGATTTGAAGTGGTGGGAGATCCTTTTATAATTACCCGGGCAGATAAATTCGTCATATTTGAACTTGACGGGAAGCCGGCATGGAAAAGATGGACCGAAAGACTGGGTTTGCCGGAAACTTCATCAGTTTCTGATGTACTTGCATTTGCCCCGCTGGCAATAGAGCTGCCGCCAGAAGTTCATGAGGAATATGGCAGCAGATATCTGGTATTTGGAGCTTTGCCCAGGCCGGATATGAGTATTGGCGGTTTGTTTGCACTCCCTGAAAAGGGGGAAGTATGGCTGACGCGGCGGAATGAAAACAAGATCCTCGATGGAGTTGAACGATTGATGGTGCAGATCCTTGACCGTATTGAAGGCAGGAAACCTGTGGCCGTTTTCCATGCAGACTGTGCTACAAGGGGAAAATTGCTCTTCAACCAGATCATAAAGGAAGAAATAATCAGCAAGCTGCAATATCCTCTGCGTAAAGGGGAAGACATACCATGGTTTGGAATGTACAGTGGCGGTGAATACACTCCATTGGCCGGTAAAAACCGTATACAAAGTTTTACAACTTCCTTGTATGTTATTGTAAAACGTAAACAGGCATTAAGAAAAGAAGATATACAACTACAACCGGAAGTTGTAAAAAGAACAAAGTTGTTTGATATATCAACAATTAGAAATATAAATCTGAAGAACCGATTTGTCTGGTCTGCAACATGGCAGGGGAAATCAAACCATGACGGATCCTGTTCTTCCTCACTTATCAGTTCGATGTTGCCGGTTGCCCGTGGTGAAACCGGATTGATAATAACCGAGATGACCTATGTTGCAAGGAATGCCGTTTGTGCTACCGGCCAGATGGGTGTTTATGACGATAACCTCCTGCCGGGTCTTGAACGAATGACATATTTTATGCACAAAGCAGGATCACCAGTTGTGATGCAATTAGTTCATGGAGGATTGTTTTCCGCACCCATTTTAAGCGGGAATATACCGCTTGGGCCCTCTTCGCTTGAAACACCGGATGGTAAGACAGGAAAAGAAATGTCAAAATCCGAAATTGAAGAAGCAGTAAATGCTTTTCGTAATGCCGCCGTCAGGGCTAAAGAGGCAGGATTTGAAGGAGTACAGATCCATGCTGCCCATGGCTGGCTGCTGAGCCAGTTCCTTTCACCTTTCTTCAATAAAAGAAAAGATGAATACGGGGGCAGCCTGGAAAACCGTGCACGGATTGTAGTTGAAGTTGCCCGAAGGATCAGAGAAGCAACAGGTGATAAGTTTGCTGTCCTGGTAAAGATCAATTCCGATGATCTTCTTCCCGGTGGATTCAATACTGATGAAATGCTGGAAGTCTCCGCAATGCTTGAAAATGCCGGAGTTGATGCCATTGAGATAAGCGGGGGTACCATTGGTGCACTTTTAACCGGCAATCCGGACAGCTCATTCTCTCCTGTCTCGAGGGATGATGTCTTTTATGCTGAAGCTGCAAAACGTCTTAAAGAAAGAGTCAGGATACCTGTAATGCTGGTGGGAGGGATAAGGACCTTCGAAACCGCAGACGAACTGGTCAAGACAGGAGTTGCAGATTATATTTCACTCTGCCGGCCCCTGATCCGTGAACCTGACCTTATCAGGAAATGGAAATCGGGTAATCTGAAGAAGGCTGATTGTATATCCGACAGCGCATGTTTCCAGCCCGGAATGGAAGGAAAGGGAGTGCATTGTGTGCATGTGGATTATAGTTAAAATGACCCAAAATGTATGGAAAACAAACCATCCTATAATGAACTAAAAAATAAGTGCGATGATTTCCAGGCGCAGATCATCCGTTTCCTGAAAGTAGAACAGGATTTAATAGTTACCAGGAGTAAACTTGATCACGATCTGTCACTTTTTAAATCTATTCAGAAGTACAGTCAGAAGGTAATCCAGGCAAAGACTCTTGAAGAATTTGCTGACATCACAATTGAATCTGTTATAGAGACCTTTGAGGTTGAATGCAGTGCTTTCTATATTTATAACAGAGCTGAGAATGTGATGAAGGTTAAAGCATTTTATGGAACCGAAAATGTATCGGAAGAAGCATGGCAATTAAATGGTAACTGGATATCCTCCAAAGAATTCATAAAAACGGGTAATATTTTGACGGAACAGGTTGATCCGGCTTCAGAACCATTTGGAATATTAGGATTGGTCAGTATAATAATTTCCCCGTTTTATGATGAGGATGAAAATCTTCATGGTATGCTCCTGGGTGGGATTTCTTTTAATAAGAGGGACTATTATGATGAAATAGTTGAGGAAGTAAAGGCCTCCTTCATGGTTTTTACCCAGCAAATGAGTGCAATGCTCCGGAACTTTGAAGCAAAAATGTATCTGGACGCCAGGGTACAGGAGCGTACTGCTGAAATGATAAAACAAAAACAGGAAATCGAAAAGAAGAACGTACAGATAATGGAGATGGATCAGATGAGAACCAGGTTCTTTACAAATATCTCCCATGAATTCCGTACCCCCCTGACTCTTATTTTAGGTCCGCTTGAAGATATGCTTACAAAAAAGGAGCTGAGTGAAAGAAACAGGACCACGATGGAAAGAATGCACCGGAGCGCTTCCCGTATGCTGGCTCTGACCAACCAGTTACTCGACCTTTCAAAAATCGATTCAGGAAGTATGAGGCTTGAACTTATAGAGTCGGATTTATTAAGGTTTCTGATGATTATCTTTAACAGCTTCACTCCACTTGCCGAGAGGAACAATATCAGGTTTAAATTCCGGATCCCGGGAGATCCATTCCGTACTTATTATGATCAGGATAAAATAGAGAAAATTGTATACAACCTGTTATCAAATGCCTTCAAATTCACTCCTGCAGGCGGCATAATTGACAGCTACATTAAAATTCATCAGGACAGGCATCCGAATGTTATTGAGATATCCGTGAAGGATTCGGGTCCTGGTATTCCGGCAGACCTGACAGATAAGATATTCGACCGGTTTTATCAACTGGAAGGGAGTGTCAGAATGGATCTGAGTGGTACGGGAATTGGCTTATCCCTTGCAAAAGAGCTTGTAAGGATGCAGCACGGAGAAATCTTAATAAATTCAAAACCCGGTCAGGGCAGTGAATTTACAGTTACCATTCCCATCGGTTTTGAACACCTTCAGCAGGAGGAATACATCCTCAGGGAATGGAACGACATAAATGAATCCTTTGTAACGATACATGCTGTCATGCCTTATGATAATCCAGGATATGAAGATCATTTTATGAATGTCGGGGAAGTTTCGGAAAGACCGCAGATTCTTATTGTGGATGATAGCGCCGATTTACGTGCTCACATAATTGAAAACCTGGGAGAAAGATACCTCTTATACGAAGCAGGGAATGGGAAAGAAGGACTTAATAAGTCTGTTGAAATGGTACCTGATCTTATCATAACTGATCTGGCAATGCCGGAGATGGACGGTTTGGAAATGTGTGAAAAACTCAAAACAGACGAGAGAACAAGTCATATCCCTGTAATCATGCTGACATCAAGAGCATCCGTCGAAAACAGGATCGAAGGCTTTGAACGAGGCGCCGATGATTATATCAGCAAACCATTTAACATTCAGGAACTGGTTTCCAGGATAAAAAACCTGATAGAGCAACGTAAAACACTGAGGGAACAGTTTAGCAGGAATGTCAGATTATATCCGAAAGATATTTCGATTACTTCCGAAGATGAGAAATTCATCAGCAAAACAATTTCCATTATTGAGGAACATTTGAATAATTTTGACTTCGATGTCTCCATGTTAACTGATAAAATGGCACTGAGCAGAGTGCAACTTTTCAGGAAACTGAAGGCTCTGACTGATCAGTCGCCCAGCGAATTTATACGCACCATACGTCTGAAACGGGCAGCCCAGTTACTTGATAAAGGTTTTGGCAACATTGCAGAAGTGACATACCAGGTGGGATTCAACAATCTTTCTTATTTTGCCAAATGCTTCCGGGAAATGTTCGGATTGTCTCCCTCTGAATATGCAAAACAAAGACTTTGAATCCGTATGATAATCTTGTCCATTATCACCTGACCCCATTCCCGCTCCTTCTTTGTCTGCCTGAGTTTCTTCAGAGACAGGCATTTACACCCAATGACCCTGCTGAAATATTTATTCAGTTTTCAACCCTGACAGCTTTCCACTTTGTGCTCTGCTGACCTGTTGTTACAGAGCCTTCTATGACATTGCCGTTTACAGTGCCTGTGTAAATTGCACCTCCTGCACTGAAGGTGATCTGAGCTCCTGTAAGCTTTCCGTCGGTGACAGGAACTGAATTATTTGCTGATTTAAGTGTGCCCGACAACATCTGAAAGGTCTGGGTGAGATGAAGCTCTTCCTGCGGCATCTTCCAGGTTCCCTCAACTTTAGCAGGGATGATCCACATAAGTGCGTCGCACCATGAACTGCAATCCTTAAGCAGAGTTGCAGTTTCATCCGGCATCCAATCCTCCATATCGAAAGTATTTGATACAATACGGGTTCCGGGCTTCAGATCAAGAAGCTTCGGTCTTAATCTGACATTAATTGAGGGAAGAAGGAACATGGTTATAACCGTTGCCTTCGAAAAATCAGCTTCAAACAGATCAGCCTGCATGAATTGTGCGCGGTCACTTACTCCTTCACTGGCAGCATTCTTCTTTGAGAGTTCAACCATGTCCGGATTATATTCTATACCGAGGGCCCTGGCACCCAGTTTAGCTGCAGTAATTACCGTCCGGCCATCACCCGATCCCAGATCAATAACAAAGTCACTCGGTGTGACATTCGCAATTTCAAGCATTTTATCAACAAGTGCCTGGGGTGTGGGAACCCAGATAACATCTTTCCCCGCCTGTCCGGAACGGGGTACAAATTCCCTGTCAGTCTGTTCTTCCTGGGCAGGAAGGCTGATCGAAACCACTGCCAGGATAAACAACCCTGCCAGACGATTTAAAAAATGATTAATTCTCATTGTGTTAATGTTTAGAGGTAAAGATATAAATGAGGATTCAAACCATAAATATAGAAATAATTACTTCTTATTATCCATGAAAAAAAATTTGAACAAAAATCTGTCTCCGGCTATCCGGGCCCGGAGTCTGAGATAAGGTTCCGTAGCCAGGCATTATAGAAATATTCTGCAGCCATCTGCTGGGGGATCAGCACCTGGTCGGCGCCGCAGGTGTTAAGCAGTTCATAATCCTTCTCTCCCTGTGCAGTAAGAAAGATCCTGCCTTTGTACCTGCTTTTCCGGAGTGTCCTGATCAGATGCCTGGAATGATCCGCATCCGGAATTGTGCTTATTATACATTTCACGTTCCTGACGGGAAGCCGCTCCAGAAGTTCAGGGTCCTCTATATCGCCATATATTATATTTTTCCCCATCTCCTGCCAGCTCTTAACGATGGTAGGGTCAAAGTCTATCCCAAGGTAACTTATTTCACTGTGCTCATCAAGCATCTCAGCCACGTGGCGGCCAAACCTCCCCAGCCCTATGAGAATGATATCATACTGTTTCTTTGCTATGGCTGTTTCAGTCGATTCGCGGTAGGGATTCTTCCTCTGGAATATTCGCAGGGCCGGTGAAATATACTCGTAAATCTGATGCGAATAAAGTATCAGGTATGTCGACAAGCCTATCGTGATCAGTCCCACAAGGGTAATAAGCCCGAGTATTTCTTCGGTAATATGTCCGACAGCCAGTCCCAGTCCGGCAAAGATCAGCGAGAATTCGCTTATCTGCGCTACAGTAAGTCCTGCCAGAAAGGAAGTTCTTTTCCTGTAACCCATCGCACCCATTATGATAAGTACTATCACCGGATTTCCGATCAGGACGAACAATGAGAATATCAGGGCGGCCAGAATCTGATCGCCGATCACCAGGAGATCGAGTTCCGAGCCCATGTTAACGAAAAAGAATATCAGCAGGAAGTCCCTCAGGCTTGTCAGGCGGCTGCTGATTGTATCCTTGAAATCGGATGAGGCAAGGCTCACTCCCGCGAGGAAAGCGCCTACCTCGGCGCTGAAACCCATAAGTTCACCTGCCGCAGCAAGGGTGACGGCCCACCCGATGGCAAAGAGGGCCAGCATCTCCTGCGATTTTGCCAGAAAGTAACTGAGCTTCGGAATGATCCACTTCATGGCAATGATAGTTATCACCAGAAGAACAACTCCTGCCATGAACTTCTTAATAAGATCAACCGTAAGCGACACCTCTTCTGAAGGCCTCATTCCCGAGAGTATGATCATCACAATGATAACCACTATATCCTGAACGATAAGAAAGCCTATGGCTATCTGCCCGTGCAGGGAATCAACCTCTTTCTTGTCTGAAAGAAGCTTTACAATAATAATGGTGCTGGAAAAAGTCAGCGCCACTGCTATATAGAAACTGTGAAGAGGTGAAAAACCGAGCCCCAGTCCAATCAGGTAACCAAACAGTGAGGTGAATATCACCTGGCCCATTCCGGTCATAGCGGCTATTTTACCTACAGATTTGATAATGCGAAGGTCAAGCTTGAGCCCGACAATGAAAAGCAGGACAGCAATGCCGATCTCCGCCAGCAGGTGAATGTTCTCCTTGGATTGGATTATGTCAAGCACCGATGGCCCGACAAGAATACCAAGGGCAATGAACATAACTATAAGCGGCTGCCTCAAAAACTGGCCGATCGCTCCCAGAATGGCTGCCAGAAACAAAATAACAGCTATTTCGTAAAATACATTTTCCGTTATCGACGACAACCACTCCATCCTCAGACTCTGTTATTGATCTTTTAAATTCCGGCCGGAACCGTGTTATTTATTTGCTGCACATATTTGACCGTAACCAATATAGTAGATTAATTTCAATATCCAATGTGATGTCACTTTTACACTTGAAATTCCTGGCTGAAATTAGTAACTTTCCCGTATATAGAAATTCTAAAACCGTTCAATCATGCAAAACAGACGCAGATTCATCAGGAACACGCTGCTTACAGCCACAGGTGCCGGTTTATCGGGCAGGTTAGGTGTTGCGGTGGAAAAAGGAACTACCCCGAATGAAAACAAAGTGATAATCAGGACTCTCGGGAAAACAGGGATTAAGCTGCCGGTCGTAAGCATGGGGACAGGGAACACGAATAATCCTGCACTCGTCCGTAATGCTCTCGACAGGGGAGTGAAATTGTTTGCCACTGCAGCAGCCTACCAGGAGGGTAATAATGAGAAAATGATCGGAGAAGCACTTAAGGGAGTCCCGAGAGATTCATATATGATTCTGACAAACTCCTTCGACATCAGTTGGATCGACACACCGACCGGCGTCCTGAAGACAGGCTTTTCCCATGACGAATTAATCAAACGGGCAAGGGCAACCCTCTCAAGGCTGGGAGTTAATTACGTTGATATCTTTACACAACCTTTTGCAGCAAGACGTGAATCAGTTATGCATGAGCCGGCGTTGCGGGCAATGGAAACACTTAAGAAGGAAGGGATTGCCAGGTTTACGGGTATCGCAACACATCGTTATGAACCCGAAGCAATAAGGGCCGCCGCTGATTCAGGTATTCATGATGTGGTAATGACCAGCTATAACTTCATGAAAGATAACTGTAAGGAACTTGATGAAGCTATCAGCTATGCCACCACTAAAGGCCTGGGTATCATAGCAATGAAAACAATGGCCGGTGCCTGGTACGACAAGGAGAGAACAAAGCCGGTAAATACCAGGGCTGCCCTTAAATGGGTTATACGTAACGAAAAAATTCACACAACCGTACCCGATTCCGCTAACTTTGATCAGCTGGAGCAGAATTTTAGTGTTATGTCCGATCCGGAATTGACAGATCAGGAGTTGACAGATCTTTTTCCTGTTACAGGAGCAAATAATTCCGGAATTTTCTGTCAGCATTGCGGGGAATGCCTGCCAGGCTGCCCATACGGGGTCGATATCCCCACCTTCATGAGAAGCTACATGTACGCCTGGGGCTATCATAACATGCCGCTTGCAAAAAACACACTAATTGAAGCCGGAGTAACCGGAGTTCCATGCTTAGCCTGTACCACCTGCAATACCCGATGCAGAATGGGTTTCGATATCCGTAAAAAGATCTCTGATATAGTCAGGATAGTTGATGTTCCCCGTGATTTTATGATTGTCTGAGTGTATTAAGAAACCTTGAAGAAAGCCTAATTATCATAACCCGATTCCCTTACCCGCCCCACTTTTATCCACTCAGGCAAGACTCTGTCCAGGAAGCTTTTCTTTTCAGCTTTAAGTTTATTCATATCGAGACCAATATATTCCTGTACTTTTTCTTTTGTGCTTATGTCAGGGTATGGCACCTCTTCGTTGTAGCCCAGCGAAGCCAGCACTCTTGCCAGTTTTACCCTTGTTTCCTGAGCTATTGCGATGCCTCCGGAAATGATCCTTCCCGTTTCCACAGGCGAGTGGAAAGAGTTGCCGTGGCCCGCGGCCACAAAATCCCATCTCCACTGGGCATGCCTTATGCCGGTCAGAATCTCTTTCATCTTGCTCTCAGTTGCACCCCTCTCCCATGCTTCCTTCGCCTCCACGTGACACCTGACTAAAAGTGTTTCAAGAATATCCCTGTTTTCCAGGATCTTATCCTGTCGTGCATAAACATCATCTATTAGCTGCTGCGTCTCTTCCCGGTGACATACCTGGCATGAGTTTGCCACATTATTAAGGGGGCTCTGAAGGTAATGACTTGTGAATTTCTGCCCTCCCTCACTTATAAAAGGCATGTGACAATCGGCACATGATACGCCCCGTGACGCATGGATTCCTGTCAGATATATTTCATAATCAGGATGCTGGGCTTTCAACATGGGTGCACGGCTCAACGCATGTGTCCAGTCAGCAAATTCAATATTATCATAATACCTCTCCATGTCTTCAAGGCCCGTGCCGTTCTTCCATGGGAAAACAAGGTAATCCACTCCTTCAACAATGTTTTTATTAAAGTAATATTCCACATGACACTGGGCGCAGACAAGGCTTCTCATCTCCTGGTGTGTTGCTTTGTTAATATCGTGTCCCATAGCCTCAAACGCTTCTATCAGTGCCGGGCGTGAGATCCTGAGATTCATGGTCCCGGAGTCGTGGCAATCGGCACAACCAACAGGGTTAATAATCTCGGTTCCCTTTGTTTCCCAGGTTCCGCGATAAAATTCAGCCACACCGATCTGGTTCATGAGACGCGGCACATCGGGACTTTTGCAGGTCCAGCAGGTATTTGGCTGGGGACTGGGAACTCCCGGGGCCGGAGCTCCTGTACGGAGCGTATTATACAGATCTTCGATGGCATAATAATGCCCTCTCCCCTGATTATAGTCACGTGAAAACAGGTATCCTGCCCACAGGAGTGACATACGCGGTGACTCTTCCAGCATGTCTACAAATGCACTGCCGTTATATTTGCTCCTGAAAGATGAGTCGGCAGTTTTCATATAAGTATCATACTGGCGTGGAAAAAATTCACCCCACTTGTCGTTGCGTGGTTCAAATTCGGTGAATGTCAGGACCGGTGAATAAGCAAATATGGCTTCTGCCCTTCTTTCAATTATTGAGGAGGCAAGCATCCCCAGAAAGAATACAATAATGACCGTAGCTGCAAATATGATCCATGCCAGCCATGGTTTCTCCTTAATTATTTCCTGAACTGGTTTCATGTGTGGTTAATTTTTGGTGCTGGGTACTGGGTTTTCGAAGCCACTCAGGCACAATGGAACCGGGCAGGGGAACGCGGGCCCATGGTACGCTTGAGAGGCTGTTCACTCTTCCATGGGGAGTCTCACGGTGGCAGTCGGCACATCTGCGGTCCATCCTGAACTCATGTGTCTGCCTGTTATAGGCAAGCAGGCGGCTGTCCGTAATAAGTTCCGCATGGCATCTTATGCAATTCCTGTGCACCACCTCCCGTCCTTCATCTTTAATGAATATTACCTGCGGTTCTCTCCTGAGGGTAAAGATGGTTGCATGACGCAGGCCGTCTTTTGCTTTGAAATAATATTTATTAACTAAATTGTTGTGTGGGACATGGCAATCGTTGCAGTTTGTTACTTCCCTGTGGGAACTGTGGACCCATGTCTGGTACTGGGGCGCCATAATATGGCAGTTGATGCATGTTTCCGGCTTGTCGCCAAGGTACGATGGGGCATTTGAAATATAGAAAGAGAAGATACCCAGACCGACAAATATGCCTGAAGCTATAATAACCGGCAGCTTCCATCTGTCGGGAGGCATCAGCTTCTTCAGTAACCGCATGAAGGTTTTTATTTGCAAGATATAAAATTATCCTGCATCCGTTGTCTCAAGCCAACGGAAATTAATATGCCTGCGATGACAGTTCAATTTCCGTCAGCTTCGGGGAAACTTGCCCCTAAATCCCTGCCTGCGCTGACGCTACGGCAGGCAGGCCCTAAAGGGGACTTACTACTAAATTCCGCCAAGGCGAATCTTCCTGATTATCTGCCACTTATTTGCCCCCCTTCAGGGGGGTTGGGGGGCAAAAGACCAAAGGGGGGTTGGGGGGCAAAAGACCGCAGGGGGTCTATTTTTTATCGTATGCTGCCGTGGTGCGCATTTCACCGTCGCGTCCCGGCCTTACCGATTCGATTGTCAGCACTTTGCCGCCCTCGGCAAGCTTCCAGGTTTCGGTGGTTTTCATCTCCCTCGATTCGCCCCCGAACTCCATGGTCATTGTTGAGACGATAGTCAGAGCTGATTTGTCGGCCGACCATGTTGCTGTGGATTTTCTTGTTGAGTTGAACATAGGATTCTCGCTCACCTTGCCATCCAGATTATATTTGGCAGTGGTTTTCATTTCACCGCCGTCACGTCCGGGCATTGTACTTTCAACGGTAAGGAGATTGCCGGCCTGTGTAACCACCATCGAGGTGGCAGCCATTCGGAACTGGCTGCCTCCGAAATTGCTTTTGGACTCATTGAATGCCCAGTTACCTGCAAAATTGACCTGGGCAAAGAGTCCTGATGTGGTCAGGCAGAGGACCACCATGCTTAAGAAGGTCCTTGTTTTTGATGTTTTCATGATAGTTTGATTGATTAAAGGTTAATGTTTATTTGTGAGGATATAACTGATTACCGATTAATTCCACTCCGGTCTATGAAGATAGACAATTCCATGGGGCGTTTTATTCTCTGCTTTATAATTTTTTTACTCCCCGGGTCTTTTGATTCGGACGGTTAGTCTGGGCTGAAAACCTGTTTCAGAGGGAATTCGATTTTGTGTCCCGAAATCCGCTCCGCAATCACAACTCCTTCACCATCCATATCGTGCATCCGAAATGCCCCGAATTACCCAGTGCATGCGGGATATGTCTGAATCCTGCCTTAAGATACATTGAAACTGCTTTTTCGAGCTCAGGCAGTGATTCGAGGTAAAGCCGGCTGTATCCAAGTTCCCTGGCCGAATCGAAGCACTTCTCCATCAGCTGCCTGCCGATCCCCTTACCCCTCCATGGGGAAAGGAGGTATAGCTTTACCAGTTCGGCGCATCCGGCCGGCAGGTCAGGAGTCGGGTATACACCACAGCCACCGGTCATTTTACCATTCTCCTCTGCGATCCAGTAAATGGACCCCGGGGTTCTGAAGAGTGAGAAAAGATCGTCGGTTGTGGGATCAAAATAGACTGTACCCGGACGGTCAATCTTAAACTCCCTGAAGACAGTGCGGATAAGATCAGCGATTTCCCTGTTATCTTCGGGGCGTATGGTTCGTATTGTTATTTCGGACACGTTATGGTTCGATTATTAAATATAGAATGCAGAAGTAAAATTAAGATAAAGTTGGATAAGATGATAAGGCTGCCGGGAATAACATGTTAATCATTTTTACTACATTTGAGCGCTAATAAACCATTTGCACCGGACGCATGATGCTGACCCGATTCTTAACCCGGAACCTCCAGATTATACTGATGCTCACCTTCCTGCCGGTCTCATTTCAATCAGCAGCCCGTGATTATTTGGTGACAGGAAGGGTTACAGATGTCTCCGGGGCAACGGTCCCGAACGCAAGGGTATCAATGACGGCCGGTACAACCGAATACGCGGCCATCACCGGCGCCGATGGCCGATATTCTCTCAGGATCTCGGGAATTTATACTACAATACCGGGACTTCTGGAGATGGGTTCCCCCTACCCCAACCCATTCTCTCATTCAGTAAATATACCTTTCATAATAAACAGTTCCGGTGATATACGAGTCAATATCTATAACCTGAGGGGAGAAAAAATAAGGGAACTCCATTTCCCCTCCATTGCCCCCGGCAGTTACCGTGTAATCTGGGACGGCCGCAACCAGGGTGGTGCAACACAGAGCCCGGGGATTTACTTCTATGCAATAACATTTCAGGGCAGAACATGGTCGGGCAGATTAGTGAAAGCCGAAGGTTTTTCAACATACTCGGCCGGTACCGCACTCGAAATGCTGGTCATGCCGCCGGTTACACCGTCACCGTCAGGCACTCCGCGCATTCCGGTAATAACACAGGTAACATGTGGCGATTTTTACCCTGTACGGCTTACCGATATAACAATAGCCAGGGATACTGTGATTGACTTCGAGCTGGGCCGCCTGCAGAACCTGCCCTTCAAGACCTCCGGCAACTACATCGCAATGCACACCGGATCCGATTATCGCCCTCTGATGCTCAAAGGCATAAACCTGGGATCTTCCCCGCCGGGATATTTTCCGGGTGAAATAGCGTATGCCATCGCACCTGATATATATGAGAAATGGATAAAACAAATGGCAGAATCGGGATTTAACAGCATTAGGATTTATACCCTGCACCCTCCGGTCTTTTACGAAAAGCTTGCCGAATACAACCAGAGAAATCCCGATAATCCGCTTCTCCTCTTCCAGGGCATCTGGCTTGAGGAAGTGGAGGACAGATATGATCCTGCCGGGTGGGATCTTATCAACAGGTCATCATCATTTGTAAAAGAAATAAGGGAGGTGATCGACTGTCTGCATGGAAACGGCGACATAGCGTTCAGATACGGCAAGGCATATGGAAGATATCTGACCGATGTCTCAAGATGGACCGCCGGATATATAATCGGACGGGAGATAGCTCCACAGGAAGTCGACTCGACCAATAACAGACATCCGGGCCTTACAACTTATTCCGGCACGCATTTCAGCATTAGCGGAGCTGATGCCGCCGAAGTGTTTGCCACCAGGATGTTGGACGAGACTGTGACATACGAAGGGCAGAAATACAACATACGGCGTCCGGTAAGCATCTCGAGCTGGCCAACACTCGATCCGCTGACACATCCGACTGAGATCCATACCGACGAGGATGTGGCATCATACGATATCACAAAGATAAGTGGCCGCACAAATGAGCCGGGGATCTTTGCCAGCTATCATGCATACCCCTACTATCCCAACTTTATAAGTCTGGAGCCTCAATACAGGTCATACAGCGATGCTCAGGGGCCGAACAGCTATCTGGGCTACATCAGCGACCTTAAAGGACACTACTCAGACATACCTCTTCTTATAGCAGAGTTTGGCGTTCCCTCGAGCTGGGGCAGCGCCCACCAGTCGTACAGTGAGATGCATCACGGCGGTTACTCTGAGCAGCAGCAGGGGGAGAAGAACATGCGCCTGATGCACAACATTATGGATGCCGGCTGCGGGGGCGGATTCATGTTCGCCTGGATGGACGAGTGGTTTAAACCGACATGGATAGTGCTATATCTCGAAGCTTACGGACTGCTGTCGGGCGGGACAATGATCCCTACACGACAGCTTTGGCATAATCTTGCTTCCGCCGAGCAGAATTTCGGACTCATATCATATGATCAGAGCAATATCCTTCCGCTCGTTTCATACCAGACTGACAAGCCATCAGGACCCGTCAGACAGATCGATGCCACCAACGACAATGCCAACTTCTATCTTAATATTGAAACAGCCAATAATTTATCACCCGGCGACACCATTATGGTTGCTTTCGATACCTATCGCAATGACACAGGTGAATCGCGCCTTCTCAATGGAAAGCTTCTTTCCAACAGATCGGAATTTCTTCTGCAAATGGTCCTTTCACAGGACACAGCACTTTATCACGTCACAGAGGCATACGACATGAACGGTCTTACTCCAAGGTTCAACCTGGCCGATCACGATGTACAAAAATTCAGAAGCACAGTGTCGGATGGCGCTCCATGGGTCGTGATGCAATGGATAAATGACGGCTATGAATTCACCTCTCACGACGTTGGCCGTATCCGCATGGAGAATTCTTCTGATTTCTCTTTCGGATCGCTTACCGTGGCTGCCTGGAGCGGAAATAATATTAAGATAAGAATACCCTGGACCCTCCTTTATTTCCACGATCCCACCCAGATGAAGGTTATTGACGGGGCCGTATCGTATGACGGAGGATATAACTTTGATATTCTGACCACCTCTTCCGATGGAATAGCTATTTCTGTTTATCGTGAAGGGGAAGTAACGTCTTCAACTACGCGCTATAACTGGGACAAATGGCTTATTGTCCCCCCGACTGTTATAAGGGATAAGAAAGCTCTGCATGTGATCAGGGATGGTCTTTCTGCTATTCCGTATTTTGCCGATTGACTTTCGGCTGTACGACCGTTGGCCTGGATTTGGGTTTTGACTGTGACGGAATGTCTGATTCTCCTTTCTTCTTACCTACAAATCCACTCCGGGCTGCCTGGCCCCATCCCTTCTTTCCCCTCAGCACCTGCAGGTTGCCCCTCAGCGCAAAATATGTGTGGACCGGATAGAAGAAAGGTTCAAAAAGCGCTGTGGCAAGAAGTCTTAATACATCCCTTTTCTTCTTATACTTATGAAAGGTGATCTCCTCGAAGAGCACTGCCCAGGTCGAGAGGCTCACGGCAAAGGTATACACGAAGATGAAGAGAAGCAGATAAAATGGCCAGTTGAGAGAGCTGGTAATGATCAGGTAAATTGTATAAACAAATCCGGCAAAGGCTATCAGTGGCGCCAGCCACTCAAAGAAAACCCAGTAAGGGTACCCCAGAATGCCCAGGCGTCCGTATTTCGGATTAAGAAACATTTTCCTGTGGCTGCGCAGCGACTCTACCAGGCCCCTTGTCCAGCGGGTGCGCTGCCTTGTCATCGACTTCAGGTCGGATGGCACTTCGGTCCAGCAGAGGGGGTCGGGAATATAGGTGACTTCATACTTCTGATCGTTCTCAGCCATATAGCGGCGCATACGGAGAACGAGCTCCATATCCTCCCCCACCGTTTTAATACTGTAACCTCCCGCCTTAATTACAGTCTCACGGTCGAAAATACCCATTGCCCCGGAAATCAGCATAAGCCCGTCGAGATGGCTCCAGGCCATTCTGCCGAGCAGGAATGCCCGGGTGTATTCAAGCACCTGAAGACGGGGAAGTATCTTTTTCGGGATCTTTATCTCGCGAATATGACCCCGTTCCACATCACATGAGTTGACTATCCTGATGACACCGCCGGAACCTATCACCTTCTTATCCTTCTCCTCGAGGAAAGGCTTAACCAGCTTAAGGATGGAATCGGGCTCAATAATGGAATCTGCATCGATGGAGACAAAAAGAGAACTCTGACAGATGTTTATCCCGGCGTTCAGCGAGTCGGCTTTCCCGCCATTGACCTTGTCGATCACCGTAAGCCTGTTGTAGGAGGGATCCTTTGAACGGTAAATACCCCTTATCCTTTCGCATGGTATCCTGTAATCGAAGTAATAGTTGACCCTGGTCAGATCATAAGCCTTCACCATCTTGTCAAACATATCGTCGGTCGAGCCGTCGTTAACGATAATGACCTCAAAGTTGTTATAATAAAGTGAAAGCAGTGTGCGTATATTATCTATAATCGTCCTGCTTTCGTTGTACGCAGGCGCTATAATTGAGATTCTCGGACTGAGGGGCGAGAGTACCAGCGAGTTATAGTTTATGTAGCTGTTCTTGCGGAGGTATCTGCGCAGAGCCAGGGCCGAGAAGATTCCCAACGACAGGTAAGACCCGAAGAGTATCAGGGTAAGTATAAATACTATTTTACCGAAAATTATGTCCATCTTACTTTCTTCTAATAAATCCTTCGGTCGAGCACGTGTCTCACAATAATATTATAGTTCTTGTATTCCGATTTCATAAGTTTGACGAGAGCTTTCACCCCTTCCTCCCCCATGTTCTCAATTGCCTTTACCGCATCTATCTGAAGCTGTACGTCATCTTCCTTGTCGAGGACAAGCTTGAGGAATCCCATCATTGACACATCAGGCATTCTGCCCATCGCCCTTACAATCTCAAGGCATACCTGGTACTCCTGGTCCTTGTACATTTTCTTCATGGGTTCAAGGGTTGTTCTCATATCCAGATCTCCGGCCACCTGCACTGCAAGCTGGCGCACTTCAGGAGATGGGTGGGAGAAAACTTCCCTTAATCCATCCTCAGCATCTTTCTGCTTAAACTCCCTTATCATCCTCAGGGCAAACATCACAACCGTGGGATTCGGGGAAGTGAGCCATTGCCTGAATTCAGGTACGGGAAGCTCGTGCTGCACCAGAAGTTCGTGCAGAGTGATCTGCTCCCACAGCGAAAAAGGCCTTGTGAGATGGGAAAGGAACTCAAAGGGATTCTCGTCGCTCAGCCTTACCAGGGCTATCTGTGCTTCCATGCGGAGGATCTCATTCGATGAGTTGATAGCCTTATAGATTGCAGGATTGGCATCCTTGATATTCATGAATGCAAGCTCGCGGAATCCTTTTATCTTTTTGTGCCATCTGTAATCGGTTGCCCGGGCGATTGAATCCCTGTCAAGTCCGAGATGTTTGTAGAGCCCCAGCAGTTTCTTTGCATCATCGCCTTTCAGGTTAATGCTTACATCGATCATCTGGTTGATCAGCAGCTGCCTTCTGAAAGTATTTGATGCTATGGACTTGAAATCCTGAGGAGTGGTCTCGCCAAAAAGGTAGTCGATAATAAGTGTCTGGTATTTCTCCATCAGGTATTGCTTCAGCCTCTCCTCCCTCTCCATCCTGGTGCGGTTGAGGAGTATCACTATCAGCAGGAGCACCATTGTAACAAGACATATTGAAATGGTGATTATCAATGCATTGACCAGGGCAATCGATTTGCCCAGATAGGTGATCCTCCTGAGCCAGGGGCTGTCACCCCTGATAAAGAGTATGTCGCGGGTAGCGGCTTCAGCTTTTACCATTAATTCCCCTGAATCGGCTTCCTCAGGTTGTTGTATGGTCAGTGTATCCCCGGCAATCTGTGTAACCTGGATAGAATCGCCGGTATGCAGGACATCAGCGGATTCACTCCGGATCGCTATCTGATCTGCATCTCTCATCTCCTGTGCCGTTACGGGAACATCCGGTAATTTTGTAACCCGGACCTTGTAAAACCCATCCTCATATATGATTACAGCTTCGCTGTCAATATGCTTCCTGGCTATCCTGAAAAGTGTCTCAGCATTATATCTCAACCTGAATGCTCCTATCTGAAATGGATGTCTGTCGCGGGAGTACCTGTTGTACCGCTCTGAAATTATCTGCGACAGCTCTGCTTCTGAAGGAGTTTCCGCCTCAACTGACAATATTGCCTCATAGGAAATAGTATCTGAAATCTGGACTGCGGATAAAGCAGAGAGCCTGACGCCTGCAAGGAAGAATGTAAATAATATCAGAGGCGTGTACTTCATTATTTCATTTTAATGGCATAGGTTAAATTTACATTTCCTTCAAACCTGTTGCGGAATACTGATTCTTCATACTCTTCCGAAGAATACCCTGCGCCTATGCGCACCATCATTCTGCCAGTCAGTGAAAAATTATATGCAATTCTGACACTCTGGGCGCTCAGCCTCATCAGATCAGCCTGGACATCGAACGGCTCATCCGGAGCGGTTCCTGTGCCAAGAGTAATCTGGAGGTAATCAGTGTCGTTAAAATATCGTCTTCCGGTAAAATAGAATGAGGTTGTGGGACCATCATCCTTGAAATAAACATATCCCTTGGCTGCGAACCAGAATTTGTCAATATATTTCTCAACCGATAGTGAGGCGATATAGATGTTCCGTGTGAAATAATAGTAATTCATTCCTGCCGAAAGCGCCCATCCGTCAGGAAGGATCTGCCATAGCTCCACCGCTGCCCTGTGGCGCGGGAACCAGCTTCCCGGGCTGTAGGCATAAGATAAGTAGCCATAGTTCCTGGAGCCGAGAGTCGGCCAGGCTTCCGCCTCAAACTGCACCTCTGTTTCATTACGCGGGGTGGGTTCGCCGATAATGATATTCCCGGCATTAACATAGACTGCTGCGGGTCCCCGGCTGAACCGGTGCCCTGCACCTGCCTTGAAGACCTGCCAGAAACGTTTGTAGGGTTCGCTGAAAGTATCAAAGAGATAGCCGGCACGGATATCGGTTGCCACAGGAGTGTATTCTTTCGACCACAAGCCAATATCTCTTTTAACATCAAGTGCATCCTTATTGCCGGGTTCAATCGTGAGCAGAGTATCAATTACGGCTTCAGCCTGTTTGAAATTCTTCTGCCATGCAAGTATACGGGCAAGAAGCACTCTTGCATCACCGTATCCGGGGTATTCATTTACAAGCTTTCGGGCTGCAGCGACAGCATCTGACAGGTTGCCATCAAACGCTGTTGTCCTGATCCTTGAATATTCAGCCTCAGGATCTGTTATTTCCTGCGATAAAAGAGGTGTATGAAGAATGAAGCCTGACAAAGTCAGAAACAGAAATGAGAAAATGAGATACCTGCGCATAATCATTTGTTCAGTATCGATCTGATCTTTTGCACAAGATCCGACGGATTGAATGGTTTAACAATATATCCATCAATCCCCAACTCCTTTGCCTGCTTCTGCATCTGCGGATCACTGAAAGCGGTCAGGAATATTACGGGAGTATCTTTCTCCTGCTCCGACCTGACAAATTTGACCAGCTCAAGACCACTGTGATACGGGAGATGAATGTCTACAATGAGGAGATCGTAATCATTCTTCTGCAGAAACTTAATTGCCTCATTCCCGTCCTCGGCAGTTTCGGTCTCAAAACCTTCCCTCTCGAGCACCACTGAAAGGGTTTTGTTAGCCAGCCGGTTATCTTCGCAAATCAGTATTTTCATTATTCCTGCAACAATTAGTGCAAAAAAAGTGGAACATTATTTCTTCTCCGATCCTTAATAACGGTAGCAAAAATGAGAAATTTTATCAGCTACTCCAAGAAAAGAGAACACAATTTTGATTTTCACCACTTTTTACGGGATAAACGACTTAGAATCAACCTCCAAATCCGCTGCGCGGGATGTCGTCGCTGTGCTCCTCCAAATCCGCAATCCGCAATCATAAGGAGAACCAGTAATTAAGCTTAACCAGAAAAATATTACGCGGATAGAGTTTCCCCAGCTGACTGAAGGATTCTCCGACAGACGCATCCGGCACATCGGTGAATCCGGTCCTTTCACCCGACCATACCAGATATATGAATGAACCAAGGCGGTACTCCCATCTTGCTACCAGGTTTGATCTGAACTGGTGAAAGTTGAAATCGGGATTTCCTATTGAATAATCAGCAACGAGATCGTTGTTTTCATCAAGCAGATAACTGTCTCCTGAGAGCACGGGATTGTCAAAGAGATCAAACCTGTCAGAATATTCAGCAGCAAGAGGAGAAGTAACTCTTTTAAAGTCCGAGTAAATACCCTTGGAAACAAAGGGGCTGCCGTAATACTGAACCGAGAATTCCGGGGTGATATTCAGATCAACCCTGAATGTAAGTCCGAGGGTCTTCTGGTCAATTTTGCCCAGAATATATCTCTTATCGGGTGTGTAATTCACTGTCGAGACATACTGAAGCTCATCATGATTCTGTTCATATCCGGCACTCAATCCTATTCTGATTGCATTCAGCGGCCTCACAGAAAAGCCCGGGCCAAGCTCATAACCTATCCCTGAGTCAGATCCTGAATAAACATAATCGTAATCAAAACTGAAAATGAAGTTTTTGGAAGGATCTGTTTTGAATGATCCGGCTGTCCGGATGTTCCAGGGTTTTTTGAATTCATATCCACCTCTTAGCAGGCGGGTGTCGAGTGACCTTGTTTCAACGTCGATGTCTGCTGACAAACTCCAGTTATTTCTGAATTCAGATCTGAATGATAATTCAGCCTCCGAACCAAGGTAACTTCCGTCGAAGTTCCAGGCATTTGATTGCTCAATTTCAACAATATATGAATTGAAAACAGATACAGGCTGATTCACGAAATACGAAACAGCATTTTCGTTGTTGATCTCGTCAGCCGTTCTCATATAGCCGAGATCGTTCAGCTCAAGCCCCGGAGAGCGCCATGAGATGCCTGTTGAATACCTCCAGAATCCTTTGGCACCCTTCCCGATCTCAAACTTGCCGCCGTATCCGCTCATCTGTGTCCTGTCTGTATCATAATTAAGATAATCTGCGCCCGGCCTCTGGAAATATCTGGCTGACGATTCCTGCAAAAGGGTAATTGCCTCTGTTGTACCGGTCACATGACTTCCGGTCAGGCGGGCATCGATGTAAAACTCCTTATCCCTGAAACGGTGCAGAATATCAAATCCGCCCGTATAGGCATTGGCCGGCATAAATTCCAGATTCTCATCTTCTATGAAACGGTTTGTTGATGTGAGCATCCCGCCAACTACAGTGGTACCTGCCCTGTATCCTTTTTGAATCCGTGCAATCACATAATTGGTGAGAGGCTCTACCTGAGCTCTGGTTGAGTTGTCTTCAGTGTCGCTTATCCTTGCATATTCACCCGCTGTAAGACTCTGAATCAGGCCGACTGATAATCCTTTTGAGGTCGTTCCGCTGAATTTAAGTGCACTAAGGATGGTAGTCTTATCGGGCATTCTCACGAATGAACCCTCCGGCGGATCAATTTCGTATGACGGGGCATGTCCTATACGTCTTGAATAGAACAGTGTCTGGTTATTGAATTCAAAATCAAATATTGTCAGTCCTTCCAGGAAAAAAGGTCTCTTCTCCTCATAGAAAGTCTCAAATGCGGTAAGGTTCATTACCGATGGATCTGACTCAACCTGCCCGAAATCTGGATTGACCGTCAGATCGAGGGTGAAGTTTGTAGTTACACCAATCTTCGCGTCGAGTCCGACATTGCCTCCCCATAACCTGCCGCTTGAAGCAAAAGGATTCGCAGGTTCTTTTTCCATGGTCCGGAGCTCACCGAGGGCAAATGGCATTAATTCAAGACGTCTCGATTTTTTAAGTCCCCTTATACCACGCAGTTCTCCGAAGTTATAGAGCATTCCCGGACCGGTTTTGCTCTGTATTTCCCAGTTACTCTCTTCCTGAAGGCGCGATATCCAGCGCCATGTGTGCATGCCCCACACCTGCTCATCCTCACTGCTATAGCGTAACTGACTGAATGGTACTTCGATCTCTGCAACCCAGGCAGAATCTTCAAGGCCTGTCTTCCCTTTCCAGACAGCGTTCCAGTTAAAATCCCAGTTCATCGGATTGAACAGCACCAGATCAACCTTCTGCCCCCAGGCTGTTATAGAGAACTCGAAACCGGTACGGTAATCACGATAGCTGTCAAAGGTTACTCCCACCACATCTCCAACAATCTCATCCCTCACCCCTGCCATTCTTTTTATCTTATCCGGCTCCCCATCCCAGGCACGGAATGCGATATACAGATACTTGTCGTCATACTGGATATTAAATTCTGTAGGCCAGGTCGGCTTTGCTCCCTCCCTGGGTATAAACTGTGTCCAATCGCCCGCCCATGTGCCCTGCTTCCAGCATTCATCATCGAGTTTCCCGTCAATTACCGGCCGGACCGTCACCAGCCTTGATGTAGTATAAACGGGTTGCTTCACAGCAGTGCTCTGCTTCACAACTGTATCCTGTGTATAAGAGTCATCAAAACCTGTATTTGCAGAAAATACCGTGAAAGTCACAAGTAAGAATGCAAACAAAAGAGACAGCCGGTTTCTGATAAGATAAAACATTTCCGAATTATTATCATGGAGATTCGAATGCAGCAGTAAAAATAACAAAAAATTAATCGGTCTCTTATCACTGCAACTGATGTTCGGGGCAGAAAGCGGGCGCAGCTACACGTGCGAATACCTGATGAAGGTGGGAATCACCGTTGGTTCGGCAACTCCTCTTACAAGTGCAGTTTATGAAATTTCCGAATGACCCGGGTCCGGATAACATTTATGCGGCAGTGCACATAATTTCTTTCAGATTATTCTTGCTAAATGCAGGATCAGAATTGCAATTATTGTGAGTGATGAAACGCCTATCGGGAACCATACCGGTGCGATCCATGGTTTCGGAATGAGGAAGAGTACATCAATTGTCTTCAGTGTTGGCGGCCATTTGATCAGAATATAAAGCGAGAGGTAATAAAAAAGGTCCCAGAAAGCGAAGGTCCAGAGGAAAAAAATTCCGCGTTCAATCCACGTTGCTCCGGTAAGGTACGCAATAACAACAAGCATAATTATTGTTGCGGCTTCGCGAGTCATCTCAATTTTCAGATAACGTGGCTCTATTTTTTCAACAGATTCCCTGTTAGATTCTGAATCGAGCATGCCAAGAGCTTTCCGCAGATAAACGACAACCACACCCTCGAAGTGGGCCATTGCAATGCCAAATATTGACAGTATAATGAGCTTGAGTGTCATGGGCTTTGAATATTACTGATTACACGGCAAACGCCACAGAACTAAATCACAGGGAGCAAGTTAAGCCAAAAGTCCATCAGAAGCAAGTATTTTCCTGAGTTCTTTCAGGTGAATCTTTTCAACTCCGGGTGGATTCAGATAAGGCTCAATGCCACCATAATGATCTTTTACCCTGTCTATTACAGCTTCTATATTCTTCTGTTTCACCTCCATGACCCGAAGAATATTTTCAGCCGGGAAAAGACCCAGGGAGAGTATTTTTCTTAGCATCAGCCTTTTTTTGAAATAGGGAATGATCGATTCATTGGATTTCATGTAATCATCTATGATTGTCTGATTGTCAGCATCAAGAGCCAGATGAATAAGGGCAATTATTACGCCGGTCCGGTCCTTACCCGCCCGGCAATGGATCAGTATTGGAGTGCGGTTTGGGTCAAGCAACAGCTCTGCAACCTTACGAAAAACCGGAAGTGAGGCGTCGAGGATTTCCAGATAAAGGGAATTGATAACCTCATCTATCTCCTTATAAGAGTCCTTCTTTCTTATGAATGGCAGAATCCTTTTCCTGGTTTCCTGTTCAAAATCAAGAGGCAGTGATACTATTTCAACAGTGTCAGGGATATTTTTGCTTATATTATTCTCCATAGGAGCCCTCAGGTCTATTATTGTTCTGACGCCGAGATCAGCAAGCTTCCTGACATCGCGTCTGGTAATCTTCTCGGGACTGGCTGATCTGAATATTAATCCCTTGCGGATATGCTTGCCTCCGGGGAGCTTTGCTCCTCCGATATCCCTGAAATTAAGAACAGATTTCAACCTTAAGTGATGCTGCATAGATTAATAAAATAAGTTACTCATATATTTTCATGGATGTTGTTCAGCATCCCATTCGTAATCGACATATTCCTGTTCAATCTTTTCACCATTAACCGTTATGAGCAGAAAACCCTCTTCATGACCTCTGCCCGGCCCTCTCCACCATGAGCCTGAAATACTTCCTCCGGTAATGAACCGGATACCGTCAATGTAAATATCTTCCATTATATGGAGATGACCCTGGAGAACCAGTTTCAGGTTATGGTCTTTGAAAAGTTCAAGTATCTCCGTTGAATTACTGACCACCAGCGATGAATCGTTTGCAAAGGTTGATCCCCGGTATTTCTGGCTAAAGACAGTGATAAAGGGCATGTGGGTGCTGATTGCGATCGGAGTTGCCAGATCGGTATTCTTCAGTTCTTCTTTTATCCACCCGGTTTGAACTGAATCGATCAGCCCGATATACCTGTCCTTCCTGTTATCCTCAGGCGAATTAAGGATCATGAATTTCCATCCTTTATATTCAAAGCTGTAATAAGATCTGCCGAATCTCTCCTCAAATTTCTTTTCTCCGTAGAGTGGATGATCTTTTTTTACACCGCTCATGCTGTATGTGCCATAAATATCATGGTTCCCGAGAGTATTGTAGAGCGGCATTTTCAGGTTCGATGCCGTCTCACGATATAATGAAAACAGGGAATCGGCCTTGCCGTATCTCTGTCCGGGGGCATCCATTACCAGATCACCGCCGGCTATTACAAAATCGGGATCCAGGGAGTTAATCCTGTCTATCGCTTTAAGAAACCCTTTAACAGCATTGTCCCCGGTATGCAGGTGTATATCGGTGATAAAGGCAAAAGTGAAGGAAGCGGAGTCTTTACTTCTGTTGCACGATAAGTTGAGAAGTACGGTGAACAGTATTAAAAGAAGCAGTGCAGAATTAGTCCGGATTATTTTGTTCATACGATCAGCCAGCTGTTTAACGGCTTAAAAGTAGCAGGTTTTTTTTGTTTTCCGGGGCTTATTTTTTTCTTAATCGATGAGAAGTGATCCATGACCTATTCTGAAAATCTGTATCGTGTCTTATTGGCAAATCTTACAAGAGTAAGCATCACAGGGACCTCAACAAGTACTCCGACAACTGTCGCCAGTGTAGCTCCTGACTCCAGCCCGAACAGCACAATGGCCACTGCGACCGATAACTCAAAAAAGTTACTGGCTCCGATCATCGATGCCGGTGCCGCTATGTTATGGGGCAGTTTCCATCTGTAAGACCACCCGTAGGCAATGAAGAATATAAAGAAGGTCTGTATTATAAGGGGAACTGCAATAAGGAGGATGTTTAAAGGGCTCCTGAGTATAACATCTCCCTGGAATGAGAAAATTATTATTAAAGTAAGGAGCAAGCCTGAAATAGTAGTGCCCGTGAATTTACTGAGAAATATTTTCTCAAAATAATCCAAACCTTTTTTCTTAATTACCAGGCGCCGTGTTAACGATGCTGATACAAGCGGAATCACTACAAATAGTATTATTGAGAGGAGAAGGGTGTTCCAGGGAATTGCTATCCCGCTTACTCCCAGCAAAAAAGTAACGATCGGGATATAAGCCACCAGGATCACCAGGTCGTTAATTGCAACCTGGACCAGTGTATATCCCGGATTCCCCTTTGTCAGGTGGCTCCAGACAAATACCATTGCAGTGCATGGTGCCGCCCCGAGAAGGATGGCTCCTGCAAGATATTCCTTTGCCAGTTCAGAAGGGATAAAGGCTTTGAAGATCACAAAAAAGAAGAGCCAGGCAATGCCGAACATGGTGAAGGGTTTGATCAGCCAGTTGACTGAAAGCGTCACTGTCAGACCCTTCGGCATTTTAAAGGCATTTACTATGCTTCCGAAATCAATCTTCAACATCATTGGGAAGATCATTATCCAGATCAGGATGGCGATTGGAATGGAAACGCTTGCATATTCAAATTTCCCAAGTACTTCAGGAGCAACTGGCAGAAATTTCCCTATGGCAATCCCTGCGATGATACAGGCTGCCACCCAGAGACTCAGGTAACGGTCAAAAAATGAAATTCCTTCTGCTTTATTCATCTTATCAGGTTATTAGTTTTTGCAGCTGATACGGTTATACTATAAATGCCCCTCTCACCGGTCTGAAATGATCTGGCTTCATCCTCATCAAAAAAATCTGATATAAGTTTCTCCGGCAATCCTATCTTCCTTTCCTTATGGGTAACAACCCCGGAGAATCCTGTTTCATCTATCAGCTCTAAATACCGTTCCTTACCAATTGCTCCTGAAACACATCCTGCATACAATTCTGCATCACGTCTGAGTTTTTCGGGCAGATCCCCTTTAATTACCACATCGGAAATACAAAAACGACCTCCCGGTTTCAGAACCCTGTATATTTCACTGAATGCCCTGGCTTTATCCGGGACAAGGTTAAGAACGCAGTTTGAGATGACAACATCAAAAGAGTTATCTTCAAATGGAATCTGCTCTATGTCTCCCTCAACAAAGTCAATGTTATCGTATCCAAGTTTTTTGCAGTTTTCCCTGGCTTTCCGGATCATCGACTCAGTCATGTCAAGTCCTGTCACCGCTCCTTCATCTCCCACTATCGCACGGGCCACAAAGCAATCGTTCCCCGCACCTGATCCCAGGTCGAGGACATGGTCTCCCTTCTTTATTACAGCAAACCCTGTGGGGATGCCGCAACCCAGATTAAGATCAGATTCCGGATCATAACCTTTCAGTTTGTCATAGCTTTCGCTGAATACCGTATAGGTTCCCTCAGAACCACAACAGGAGGTGTCTCCGCAGCACGAATTTTGTTTGCCGGCCTGTTCAGCTATTCTGCCGTATTTATCCTTTACTATTTGTTTGAGATCGTCAGATTCCATTTTATTAGTTTTCAAATTGACAAATTTTCGGATCAGCACATTTTCAGATTTTCAGATTCTCTTCATAGAATTTTCGGAATTCCACCTTTATCAGGTCTCTTACCCTCCTGAACTCACTCATAATAAACTCTTCCGTTCCTGTTGCATTCGACGGGTCCTCAAATCCCATATGGAGCCTGTGTTTTACTATACCCGGAAAATACGGACAAGCTTCATTTGCCTCATCGCACACAGTAATAACATAATCCCACTCATCATCAAGATATTCATCAACAGATTTCGGAACATTACTGCTTATATCAATGTCCTCTTCTGCCATTACCTCAACTGCTTTGGGATTAATCCTTCCGGCAGGAATCGTTCCTGCTGAAAAAACCTCAGGTTTCTCGTCAATTGATTTTAAAAAGCCTTGTGCCATCTGACTGCGGCAGCTGTTACCGGTACATAAAATAAGTATTCGCATATATTCTTTTTTTAGCAGGCCTTTTCTGCCTTGTTTAAAACTGAAAAGAAGTTCTTATATAGTTTGTTGAATTTTCTAATACCCTTTTTATTAAGGCAATAATTTATTTTAAGTCCGTCTATCTCTCCCTTTATCAGGTTTGCCTCGCGCAGCTCCCTCAGATGCTGTGATACGGTTGTGCGGCTGAGCGGGATAAAATCAGAAATATCACCTGAGATACACGTTTTGGTCTTCGCAAGATATTCAAGTATTGCAAGTCGTGCCGGATGTGAAAAGGCTTTAGATAATCTGGCCAGTTCCCGTAATGAATCATCAAACTTTTCCGATTTATTCATGGCTGTGTAACTAATGTCGCAAACATACGACATTTTTTCCGGATACAATAAGATTTATGATTTTTTTCTGCCTCTCCATGTCATCACGAAAGTATATTTTGATTTTCCTTGTCTGCCTGTACTTTGATCTTGTTCCACACAATTTTTCCTCCATTCCTGTTGCATATTCAAAATCATTTCGTAATTTTGCGAAATGTAAAAATATTAATACAATATTACTGACATGAATAAGAAACCGGAACTGACAGATGATGTGCTAAGAATCGCTGAAGTAGCCAAAGCATTGAGCCATCCTGTCAGGGTATATATACTGCAGAAATTATCGGCAATGAATGCCTGCTGTTACAGCGGTGACCTTGTTGACGAACTGCCTGTCGGCCGCTCAACTCTCTCACAGCACCTCAAGGAACTCAAATATGCCGGACTGATACAGGGTGAGATTAACCCTCCGTTCATAAAATACTGCATTAATCGTAAAAACTGGGCAAAAGCCAGGGAAATGTTTGCCGGTCTGTTTGAAGAAGGGAATACCGCAAATACTGAATGTGACACAACTGCCAGAAATCATGTGCATGCATAAACAATTGTATATTAAATATTTACAAATATCAATTCTTAAAAAGGCAACAGAATGGAAATAATAATTCTGGGCACAGGGTGCCCTAAATGTAAAACGCTCGAGAAGCTTGCCCGTGAAGCAGCAAGTGAGACCGGGATCAATGCAGATATCAGCAAGGAGGAGGATATTGTCAATATAATGAATTACGGCATCATGATGACACCAGGGCTGGTAGTAAATGGCAAGGTGGTCATGAGCGGACGTCTTCCCTCTCCTAAAGAGATTAAAGAAATCCTGATTAGTAACCAATAAATCCAGAATAACATGAGACTATTCAGAACTTTTGCAGCTGCGGCTCTTTTTATGGCAATTTCTTCCTGCAATGCACAACCTGTCGCAAAAGAGAACTCAGCAAACACCTCCGACAAGATCGAGGCATACTATTTTCATTTCACGGCACGATGTGTGACCTGCAACACTATTGAGGCCAGGGCGAAAGAGAATCTTGAAACACTCTACCCGAATCAGTTTCAAAGCGGGCTGATAACATTTCAGTCGGTAAATCTCGAGGATCCGGAAAGCAGACCCCTGGCCAAAAGACTGGGCGTTAACGGGCAGTCACTTCTTATTGTCAGGGGCGATCAAAAGATAAATCTTACAAATGAGGGATTTATGTATGCAACGGTAAAACCTGAAAGATTCCGGGAGATTATAAACGAGAAGGTGGATGGTCTGTTGATAAAATAACTGCATGGAATTTTTGACTGATTTGCTTGAAAGCAGCACTTTGCCGCTGTTTACTGCATTTGTACTGGGACTTATGACCGCTGTAAGCCCCTGCCCTCTTGCCACAAATATTACTGCCGTAGGTTTCATAAGCCGTGACATAGAGAACAGGAACAGGGTATTTTACAATGGTCTTTTTTATACCCTCGGAAGAGCAATAACTTATACTATAATTCCTCTGATAATTGTGCTTGGAGCTGATCAGTTTAGGTTTTCAGGATTCTTTCAGCGTTACGGAGAGAAATTCCTGGGACCCGTTCTTATTGTTATCGGTCTCTTCATGCTGAATATAATAAGGATCAATCTGCCGGCTGTTAAAGGACTTACCTCAAGAATGCAGGCCAAAAAAAGCTGGAGCTATCTTGATGCCATCCTGTTGGGACTGCTATTCGCACTGGCATTTTGCCCCTACAGCGGAGTGATATACTTTGGGATGCTGATCCCGATGACGGTCTCAAGCGCCACCGGACTTTATCTTCCTGTTGTTTTCGCACTTGCTACCGGAATTCCGGTCATTATACTTGCATGGTTTCTGGCCTATGCAGTTTCAGGAATCGGAGGAGTATATAACAAGATCAAGATATTTGAACTCTGGTTCAGGAGAGTTATCGCTGCGCTTTTTATTGGTGTAGGTATATATTATATTGTAAGGGTTTACTTTTAATTGCGGAATGCAGATTTGAAGAGATTTATTTCGCGATAGAGTCGGAGGTGAACCTGGCAAAGTTAACAGATAAACGCCAATCCGCAATCCGAAATCCGAAATCCGAAATTGTTTTCAAAATCCGACTAATGCACCTTTTCAATGTCTTATGGAAATAAAAAAAGAACTTAAGATCCTTGCATGGATCGTTGCCGTTTTTGTATTTGCTTTTTTTATGCCGATCGAAAGCGAACGGTTTAATACAGCAATTGCAGCTACGTTTGACCTTGTTAAGTGGTATGCGCAGGAACATGTTATCCTTTGTCTTCTGCCGGCATTTTTTATAGCTGGTGTAATTTCGGTTTTTGTAAGCCAGGCATCTGTACTAAAATATTTCGGAGCCCAGGCAAAGAAATGGGTGGCATATTCGGTGGCTTCAGTTTCAGGGACGATACTGGCAGTCTGTTCCTGTACAATCCTGCCGCTCTTCTCCAGCATTCATAAAAGAGGAGCAGGTCTGGGCCCTGCAATTGCATTTCTTTATTCCGGGCCTGCCATTAATATTCTTGCAATTATTCTTACTGCCCGTATTCTTGGTTTTGAACTTGGAGTGGCAAGGGTCATCGGTGCTGTCGCGTTCAGTATAATAATAGGGGTTGCAATGTCATTGATATATCGAAAAGAGGAAAAAGCCAGGAGGGAAGAGCAGATGAATATTGTTCCTCCTCCTGAGAAACGGCCGATGTGGCAGACATCGCTCCATTTCTTTACCCTCGTTCTGATCCTTGTCTTTGCCAACTGGGGCAGACCGGGCGAAGGAGATACCACGAGCACATGGTACTATTTATGGAATTACAAATGGTGGATCACAGGCTTCTTTAGTCTTGTACTGGGGTATTCGCTTATTAAAATCCTTAAAATAAAATGGCAATGGGTACTGGGTGCCGCAGCAGTTACGGTTGTATCGGTTATCCTTTCAAATAATCTGATTGAAAGCGATAAGCTCAGACCACTTGTTCCGATGCTTGTCGGAATAATTGCACTCAGTGTTATTACCATTCTGGATAAAATGGATGAGGAAAACAGAGCCTGGACCCTGGCAACCTGGGATTTTGCAAAACAGATCCTCCCGTTGCTTGCAATCGGTGTTATTACTGCCGGGTTCCTGCTTGGATCAACCCATGATGGTGTTGCAATGGCCGGAATTATACCAAATGATTGGATATCAGCCCTCGTAGGTGGCAATTCGGTATTTTCAAACTTATTTGCATCAATTGTGGGTGCATTCATGTATTTTGCAACGCTGACAGAAGTCCCCATACTTCAGGGTCTGATCGCATCGGGTATGGGAAAAGGGCCCTCACTGGCCCTGCTTCTGGCCGGACCATCTCTTTCTTTGCCCAATATGCTGGTAATAAGAGGCGTCATTGGCACTCAGAAAACATTGGTTTATATATGTCTGGTAGTGGTAATGGCCACAATAACCGGTCTGCTGTATGGCTCTTTATTCTAAAGAATTAAATGTTGATAGAAGTTAAATATAGCTGGAATTTATGAAGTTTTAACCCTGTTAATCCCTTGCATTTCCGAAAAGTGCCTACATTTGTAAAAATTAAAGATTTTGAGGAAGGGAATTAAATATAAAGCCTGCCTGATCCTTTTAAGCTGGCTGATGATTTTTGCTCACAACATTATTCCCCACAATCATCACGAAGACAATTTAATTCAACTGTGCCGGCATATTGATGACGGGAAGGAGCTTGCTGAAAAATATCAAAACCGGTGTGATGATGCTGCACTCTGCCGGATCTCCAGTCTCCTCTATCACCAGCTCAGCCAAGATAACCTTATAATACAAATCCGAAAGGAAAATTATTTCTGCCCCGATCAGCAAAAAGGGCAGACCATTTGTAATAAAAAGTACTTCTTTTATAAAAGCAGTTACTACACATCTGCCTCACTGAGAGCCCCCCCGGCAGCTTAGACCACCCTTTTTTCCATATCATTTATTAACTTATTGAATATCTGTTGTCTAATTTAGCTGTATCAACAATGAAAAATCTATTCTATATTGTTATTATTATTGCAGTCTGCCTGTCACGCTGTTCAGCAGATTCAGGTCATACTCCCGATCATGACCATGACCATGATAACGAGCATGTTTCACCCGGGGAACATTTGGAAAGTGTTCCTTCATCCCATGTTGAGGGACCCGATTCATCAGGATTTCAGCTCACTGTACTGCGGAAGCAACCCTTCGCTTTTACATTAAGGGCGGGAGGCCGGATTATTGCTGACAACAAAGATGTTGTGATTATTACTGCAAAATCATCAGGTCTGGTAAGATTCACCAATAACTATTTGTATCCCGGTGTCAATGTAACTCGCGGTCAAACTCTGTTCACCGTATCCGGAGAGAAGCTGGCAGATGACAATACAGAACTCCGGTTAAGGCAGATAAAAGCCGATCTTGATAAAGCTTCAATAAATTTTGAAAGGGCCAAAAAACTGGTTGCTGAAAATATTGTAACGGAAGAACATTACCTCTCATTAAAAAATGAGCATGAAAAGCTCCTGAATGAGTACAATAACCTCAGTGCAACTTCCGGGCCGGGGGGGAATATAGTTACAGCCTCTGAAAACGGTCACATAAGAGAGATCTATGTGACAGAAGGCCAGAAAGTAACATCAGGAGAACCACTTGCATCAATTTTAATTGAACGCAATCTGATACTTAAAGCTGATGTCTCGCCAGACAACCTGGGGATGCTTTCATCAGTTGAAAGTGCAAATTTCAGAGTTGGCAACAGTGATAAACTTTTTAAGACATCCGGGTTAAATGGCCGTAAAATCTCTTATGGTAAGAGTACCGGAGGTAATTCATTCTATATCCCGGTATATTTCAGGATAGATTATGATCCTGAACTTGTTGAAGGCAGTTTTGCGGAAGTATATCTGATTGGGCAAGAGACAGATGATGCGCTGGTTGTTCCCAATACCTCATTAATGGAGGAATTCGGGAAGCTCTACGTATTTGTTGCTGATGAACATGATCATTATATTAAAAGGTATGTCACCACCGGTTACAGCGACGGGGAGAATACGATGATACTGTCGGGACTTTCTGAGAATGAAAATGTTGTTACTTCCGGAGCATACAAGGTAAAGCTTTCCCAGATGTTGCTCACTGCCCCTGCTCACAGTCACGATCATTAAACCGCCTGATTATGCTTGATAAAATCATAGACTTTTCACTAAGGAACAGGCTGAGTGTAGTCATCGGAGCCCTGCTTCTTGCAATTACCGGGACAATAGTCACCACACAGATGGAGATAGATATATTTCCCGAGCTTACTGCGCCTACAGTTGTTATTATGACCGAAGCGAGCGGGATGGCCCCCGAAGAGGTAGAAAAGCTCGTAACTTTTCCAATAGAAACAGCAATCAATGGGGCAACCTCCATCAGGCGTGTCAGATCCAATTCAACAATGGGATTTTCGATCGTCTTTGCCGAATTCGACTGGGGAACAGACATCTACAAAGCCCGGCAGACAGTTGCCGAGCGACTGATCCAGGCAAATGAGATGCTCCCTGAAGATATTGACCGGCCTGTAATTGCCCCCCAGACATCACTCCTGGGTGAAATGATGATAATCGGCCTTGAGTCTGACAGTCTCAATCCCATGGATCTCAGGACGATGGCTGACTGGATCGTTGCACCGAGACTGCTGTCGGCAGGAGGAGTGGCTCAGGTAAATGTGATCGGCGGAGATATAAAGGAATACCAGATACTGGCAGATCCTTACAGAATGGATTACTACGGAGTAACGTTGAATGAGCTGGTAAGCACGTGTGATGGTATAAACAGAAATACATCCGGATCATTTATTAATCAATATGGCAACAAATATATCGTCAGGGGAATAGCAAAGACTGACAGACTCTCCGGCCTGGCAAACTCAGTGATAAAGGTCTCTGACGGCCTTCCGGTAAGAATAAGCGATGTAGCTAATGTAACAACGGGTGCTGCTCCCGCGATAGGAACAGCTTCGTACAGAGGCAGGAGCGCTGTCCTTCTTACTGTCACAAGGCAACCAGATGCAAATACCGTGGTCCTTTCGAAGGCTATTGACGAAGTTATCCGTGACATACAGAAAAATGCAGGTCCTTCTTTAACCTTCCATAATGACATTTATAATCAGGCATCATTCATACACACTTCCGTCAGAAATGTTATGAAGGCACTGATTGAGGGAGGAATATTTGTTATAATAATTCTTTTCTTTTTCCTTTTCAATGCCAGAACAACCATAATATCACTTCTGGCAATGCCGCTTTCCCTCCTTTTCACAATCATTACCCTGAAAACGCTTGGCTATACCATAAACACGATGAGCCTCGGTGGAATGGCCATTGCTATAGGATCGCTTGTTGATGATGCAATAATTGATGTGGAGAACATATATAAAAACCTGCGGAAAAATGTGCTACTGCCTCCGGATCAGAAAGAGCCCCCGCTGGCGGTTGTCTACAGGGCATCTTCTGAAGTGAGATCATCGATATGGAATGCAACTCTTATAATAATCATTACGTTTGTCCCTCTTTTCTTTCTGGGTGATCTGGAAGGCAGAATGCTCAGGCCGCTTGGTATATCATTTATCGTTGCCCTGTTCGCTTCACTTATTGTGGCACTTACCATCACGCCTGTACTAAGCAGCTATCTGCTTACAGATGAACGGCGGCTGTTAAGGGCGGTAAAGGGATCATGGACGGAGCGTAACCTCAGCGCAGTATACCGGAAAGCACTACAGTTCACGCTCAAAAAAAGCAAACTCCTGATCGTAATAACTTCAGTTCTCTTCGCTATATCAATAGTCCTGCTGACGACTACGGGAAGCTCCTTTCTCCCGAACTTCAATGAAGGGGCGCTTACAGTCAATATTTCGCTGCCCCCGGGCATTTCACTGGAAGAATCGGCCAAAACGGGTGTTGAAGCTCAAAAAATACTGCTCGATATCCCCGAGGTTACCTCCGTGTCATGCAAAACCGGACGGGCAGAGCTGGCTGAACACTTCTTCGGGGAGAATATGTCAGAGCTTGATGTTCCGTTCGTACTTGCAAAAAGAAGCAGGGATGAATTTTTTGCTGATGTGAGGGAGAGGTTAAAAGTGCTGCCCGGAGCCAGTATTGAGGTTGGCCAGCCGATAACCCACAGGATGGACAGAATGTTATCCGGCACCAGGGCGAATATTGCTATAAAGATTTTCGGGGATGACATTAACGACCTTTACACGTTTGCAAACCAGGTCAGTACTGAGATTTCTGACATTGCGGGGATAGGTGACCTGAATGTTGAACAGCTTGTTGAAACGCCGCAACTAAAAATAAGGGCAAACAGGGAAATGCTTGCCAGATACGGAATTGATATTAACAGCTTCAACACCCTTGTCAGATATGCCATCGGAGGGCAGACCGTTTCAGACGTTTATGAAGAGGAGAAGCGGTTCCCGGTAGTGCTGAGGTATAATGATGAGACACGCGGCACAATGGATGGCATCAGCAATGCCATGATAGACACTTACGACGGCAAAAAAGTGCCTCTTTCCTTTGTTGCCGATATAGAATCATCGTCAGGCCCTTCATCAATAAACCGTGAAAACGTGAAGCGCAAGATCGTGATCTCGGTCAATACCGCCGGAAGAGATGTTGGCAGTGTTGTCGGTGACATAAAAGAGAGGATAAGAGATGAAGTAGTAATGCCGGAAAATTACCATATCGAATATGGTGGTCAGTTTGAGAGTGCTGAAAATGCCACGAAAAGGCTTATCGCAGCTTCGATCCTGGCAATTCTGGCAATCTTCATGCTGCTTTACCAGGAATTCAAAAACAGCACTCTGGCCGCCATTATTCTGCTCAATCTTCCACTTGCACTTATAGGCGGGATCTTTGCCATCAAGGTTTCATCCAATATTATCAGCATCCCTTCAATTATAGGATTTATAACGCTTTTCGGCATTGCAACAAGAAACGGTCTGCTGCTAATATCCAGATATCTACATCTGCAGAAGGAGGGCAGGGGTCTTAAAGAGCGTATAGTTACCGGATCAACCGACAGACTCAATCCGATCCTTATGACTGCCCTTACAGCAGCTCTCGCACTTATCCCTCTTGCAGTGGCCGGTGATAAACCCGGCAATGAGATACAGAGCCCGATGGCAATTGTAATCCTTGGGGGACTCCTGAGTTCTACACTGCTGAATATATTCATAATCCCTTCAGTTTATTACGTAATTCAAAAGAGAGTAAACAATGATAAAGAAGATAACAATCCTGATAATAACCCTGTATCTGAATGACCTGATTTCAGGACAATCATTATCAGAATTTCTGGATCAGGTTTCAAAAAACAATCCGGAAATAGTAGCATATGGAAAGCTGCTTGAAGCAAGAAGAATTGAAGCCCGCACAGGTCTTTCACCTTCGGATCCATTCATTTCTGCAGGATTTATGCCGGGCAATACTGATGAAGCCGGAAACAAAAAGACCTGGTCGGTTTCACAATCTTTTGACTTCCCCACAAAATATCTTCTGCAAAGAAAAATCAATAACAATACGATCCTTCTTGCAGAACAGGAGTATTATCTGGGAAGGCTTCTTGTAATGCTTGAAGCTGAAATGACACTTTTTGATCTGATATACAATATAAAAGCGCTAAATGTGCTGAACGGCAGGAAAGAAGGATATGACAGGCTTCGATTGGCCTGGCAGAAAATGATTGACACCGGCGAAGCCACGATAATGGATTACAACAGGATATTGCTGGAATTGTCAGCTGTAACGCTGGAAATTACAAAAAGAGAAGCTGCCGCTGACATGCTGAAGGAAAAGATCAGATATATGAGTGGTTCACATGAATATACGCCAGTTGCCGAAGAATACCCGGTCGTTGCTGTTCCTGATTTCGATCAGCTGATCTCAGAAAAATCTGAAACACATCCTTCCTTTCTGATCCCTGAGATTGAATACCTTATAAAGAACCAGGAGGTAAGGCTTACCAGAACCGGTTCTCTCCCGGGATTTCAGATTGGCTATCAGTCTGAAATCCTGCCTGAAGCAGCTTATACAGGACCTGTTGCGGGACTGACCATTCCACTCTGGGCCAATTCGAACAGGGTCAGATCGGCATCAGCTGCGGCCGGTCACTCTGCCGCACTCCGTGATGCAGTGATATTGAAGCTTAAATCAGAGTTAAGGAACGATTATTCCAATATGCTTGCCCTGCGAAAAAGCATTGCAGAGATCAGAAGCATCATGGAATCAGCAGACGGAACAAGATACCCGGATATGGCTTTAACAGCCGGTGAAATTTCCGTAACAACCTGGTTCATGTACCTCGAAGTCCTGTACGAGTCTGAAGACAGGTTACTCGAACTGGAAAACGATTATCAGAAATCACTGGCTCTGTTGCTCGACCATAAACTTATGAACCAACCCCATCCACGTTACTGACCCGGATAAGCAACAGGCTGTGAAAGGATAACCCTCTGATTTGGCCTGAGTTTCAGCACTTCATGGGCCTTCGCCTTGTCAACCTGGCCAAGGACTATTGTGGCAAGCCCCTCTGAAGCACAACAGAGGTAAACATTCTGTGAAATATAACCGACATCAACAGCCGAATAGAATATTCTGATTTCATCAGTGGTGCCGGTCATCCTGTCGAAGTCGGCTACAAAAACAAGTATGACGGGGGCCACCTTTACAAAATCCTGTGTGCCGCCATAAGCGCGGAGATCTTCATTGCCCATTTTCAGCAATGCATGGCTTTTAGGCTCATACAGATACCAGCCGTCTGTTTTCATCACATAAATATCATACTCATACCATTCTTTGGCGGCCGGGACGGTCCTTAAACCTTCAGGGCGGTTTACCCCATAGGCTGCCCA
>CAZWFL010000036.1:0-301 GCA_964633195.1 uncultured Rikenellaceae bacterium
GAGCGCATGATTCATAATCATGAGGTCGGGGGTTCAATTCCCCCTCTCGCTACAAGTTAAAAGCCCCGGTGCGAATGCACCGGGGCTTTTTTGTTGACAGCCCGGCAACAGCTTGCTGTTGTAAGGGCTGGAAACAAAAAAGCCCCATACAGCGCGCCAGCGCTGCGAGGCTTTTGACTTGTTAAGCACCCCCTTAGGGAATCGCCGAAGGCAATTCCCTAGTTCTATGCCCGTGAACTAGTTTACAGGGCTGGAAACAAAAAAGCCCCATACAGCGCGCCAGCGCTGCGAGGCTTTTGAC
>CAZWFL010000036.1:401-18692 GCA_964633195.1 uncultured Rikenellaceae bacterium
TTGTTAAGCACCCCCACCGGGAATCGCCGCCTTCGTCGGACGAAGCCGATTTCACAGGCGAAGTCCGAAAGGCAATTTCCTTATTGCAGCATTGAGAGATTCTCTCTCAGATCTTTATCAGCTGCATTATCTCCTCCAGTTTGGGTGAAAGGATTATTTCCGTCCTCCGGTTGCTTGCTCGTCCTTCGGCAGTATCGTTGCCGGCCCTGGGATAATATTCTCCTTTCCCTGAAGCCGTAAGGCGTGTCGGATCCACTTTATAGTCTGCAGATAATATCCTCACAATAGAGGTGGCTCTTGCCACGCTCAGATCCCAGTTATCGCGGTAGACGGAGGTTCTGATCGGTACATTATCAGTGTGTCCTTCCACAAGAATATCAATATCGGTGTTTTTATTGAGCACATCACCGAGAACCTTAAGGGCTTCAACACCTTTTGTCTCAACGGCCGCACTGCCTGACTTAAACAGAAGCTTGTCAGACATTGATACGTATACCTTTCCGTTTCTTATCTCGACTGATAACTCGTCCGAGGCAAATCCCAGCAAAGCATTCCGCAGAACACTGTTCAGACGGCGTGTGATGGAATCCTGTCTGGCTATGATCCCCTGCATCTCTATAAGAGTCTTTTCCCTTTCAATAAGCAGTCTTTCCTTTTCATCAAGCTCATCCGATTTTGCCTTAAGCATTCTGTTGTACTGTTCGGTTTGTGATATGTTCTTATCAATAAGGCTGTTGTATCTGTTCTGAAGATCATCGTGCAACGCCGTAAGGCTACTCAACTGACCGTTAAGATCTTTTATGGTCCCGTCTCTCGCGGTAATATCATTCTTTAATCCGGCGTTTTCCTTCTGCCTGGTGGCCAGATCTTCACAGAGCATGTCTCGTTCGCTCACAACCGCTTTAAGATTCTTGCTCCATGTAAAAGGTGTCTTATATGGAATATAATCACCACACTTATATACCGGGGCACATGAATTAAAAAAGACAATAAGCAATACAGGAATCAAAGGATAAATCAGTTTTTTCATGGTTGTCAATATAATTTGTTATTACTTGATCATGGGGAAAATAATCATATTTATGATTTATACGGTTTACAGAAAAGAAAGTTAGACTTTCAACCGGTCTGTTTTTGTAACACGGGCCGGATTGATTATACTCATTAGGGAATCCCAGTTTTATTAACTGAGCGACAATACAGATTTCTTCACGTCCTAAGGAAGCCTGAAAATTTTTTTTATGATAAAACCTTTTCGAGAGAATCGACAAATGAGATAGTACCCCATTTGTTGCTTTCCCTTATAAAATCATTCAGGCTCCTGCTCTTAACAGAAGAGAAACCACCAATTATTGCAAGTTTCATTCTGTAATTGGAGAACTTTTGCAGGATTTCTCCGGCCAGTTTTGTTTTAAGATCAAAGAAATCAGGATGCAGGGACTGACTGTGAACAATTATTTTATTGCTGTCGTTAAAAGATGCCTCTGCGATAAGATCCAAAATGTCATCAGCACTTGAGATCATATCAGAACCGGGCAGCACCTCCGCAATTTTATCGCCCTTTGAGGTTATATGATAATTAATCATTTTTGTTCAACAAGAAGGTTAACCGGGTTTACATGCCGCTGCAGGGAGATCGGGGTACAGACAGTTATGGTTTATCCGGATATTTTTATTTTAGTGTATGCTTTGTCAGCGGTATTATAAGGTTCTTCCCGGCATACATCTCTTCCGGGTATAGTTGTTTGAGGCCTGGCATATCTGCTGCTTTTGCTTTCTTAAGTGGTATGGTTGTACCTGTGGCAATTTCAATTGCTTTTGCCACCAGCGGGTCGGATGGGTCGCCAAACGGTATTGCTTCGACAGGGTCATCTTTGATTATGTGATCAGGAAAAAGTCCGTCCTCAAAGTCAGTAAAATCCTGAATGTTCGCGAATTTCATTACTATCGGCATCATTGCCCATTTCTCCTGGTCATCAGGTATTACCCATGAGCCTGCGTACTTACCGTATGTTGTATCTCCTATATGAACCACATCCATATAGGGTTTCAGTCCAATGATAAGTAGTTCACTGGCTGATGCAGAACGATTTGTGGTCAGTACAAATACTCTGCTCATATTAATATTCGAAGAGACAGTTTTGAAATTATAGTAGAGAAGGTCGGTATAATTATTGTATTCCAGATATTGCTGAAGCTCATTATTGTATTTAAGCTTTACCAGTATTTCTTCATTCAGGGTCACATTGGACGGAGCTATTTGCGAAGTAAGATGTTGAACTGCATCAATGTCGCCACCCGGATTATAACGGAGGTCAACAATTAATTCGGAGACATCTGCATTTTTAAATTCATTGAAAATATTATCCAGGACTGGCAGGTAAACCCCGTTCTCGCCTGAAGTAAACTCAACATAGGTGAGATAACCGATTTTAATGCCGTCGACATCAATTATCTCATGATGAATGGCCGGATTGGTTTGTGTAACCCGTGCAACCAGAGTGAGGGATTTGTCTGTAGAAACCAGGGAGTTGTCCTCAATAGCTCCTAATTGAACTGAATAGTTTATTCCTGAATAGAGGTCGTAGTAATTAGTTCTGTCGAGCAGCGTGTTATTGATCGACAGAATTATGTCACCGCGCTTTAGTCCGGCTTCATCTGCAGTTGATCCCGGATAAACGTAGCAAACAACAATGATAACATTATTTTCACCTGCCAGATAGAAAGCCGGATAATAACCCATCGTTAATGGAACGCCGCTGTTGTCTGCCTTGAGTGAGGGATAATCATCCGTGATGTATGACCATCTGTCCTTTTCCTTATAGAGGATCTTATTAAAATATACTATTGGATCACTCTCAAGGTTGAGGTCTATATTGCCGGGAATATTATTATTCCAGTAGTAATAGAGGCTCAGGGTCTCAAATATCCATTCATTGGTAGCGATAATATCTGCCGGGATCTTGTTGGTATCATCAGGTGGTACCTCTTTTTCCTTGCAGGCAGGGACCAGCGACAGAAGGATAATTGCTGTAACTATATAATATTTAAATCTTTTCATCTTCGTGAATATAAGTTTAGAATTATTAACAGAAGAGAGCACCACAAAAATTATTCCACAAAATTACAGCAATTATTTGACAAAAAAAGAGGCTGTATCAAAAGATGTAAATACCCTCAAAGGGCTCCAGGTCGCAGAAGACGCAAATTAGGGGCATTGCATGCAATGCCCCTGCTAATTTGCGTTCTTCGTGTTTTACCTTGGCGTTCTCTGCGGTTTATGGATTTTGTCTTTTAATACAGCCTCCTTATGTAATTATGATCCTTTTCAGTTTTTCAGATCAGTATCTGCCTTGCGTACTCTACGCAGGTTTTTGTTTCTTTAACTGCATCTGACCATGGTTTAACCTGATATTCAAGTTCAATGTCGCAATAGATCGGCCACTGGTTTTTCTTAATCAGCAGCAGTACATCGGAAAGAGGTACTTCACCCTGTCCCCATACCTGGTTGGTATTGGGCGGATCTGTATTTGGACCGGTTTTATCCTTGATATGTATACTGAAAATACGGTCGTGGTACTTCTCGAGCATTTCGTTGGGGTGTATTCCCGTAGACCCGAAGAAGTGTCCTGCATCGAAGTTCATCATTACTGCAGAGGATACTGCAAGGAAGGGATCATAGCTGAAGCCCTCGGTTGCAAACTGTGCATGATTGTGGAAGATTGCGTACATTCCGTGTTTTTCTGCAAACGGTGCGAGTCGTTTGACTGCCTCTTCACCGATCTCTTCAGTTACACCTTTGGCGCCCATTGCTTTTGCGGTTCTGAATGCATAGTCAATCTCTTCATCTGACCAGCGTGAAGGGGAGAACTTCACGATATGAACATTAATGCCGGCATCGTTAAACAGTTTTTTTGCTTCAAGAACTTTGGCTTCGGGCAGTGATACGCGCCATTGTTTGAGGTCTTCGTTGTATTTGGCTACAGCTGCTTCCTGCTCGGGTGTCATCTGGCGACGCTGAGAGCCGCCACCCTGGCCACCTGCGGGAGCTGCACCCTGTCCCGCCGGTCTTGCACCTGCCGGAGGAGGTGGGGGAGGAGGAGGGGCTGCAGCTGCCTGCTGCCTCTGAGCGGCCATAATTGCTGTCATAGGATTCTGGGGAGCACCAAGAAATGTTTCAAGGTCGCCGCTCATCAGCTCAATTGAGCTGATATTAGTCTCCCTGCAATACTTTATTATGTTCTCAACACCACCCGGCATGCTGCGCCAGCTATAGGTTATGGCACCAATCTGCACACCACCAAAGTTTGAATTTGGTCTGCCGGATTGAACAGGAACGGTTGTTGTACCCCCATTGCATGAAAGGGAGAAGGGAACCATAGTTATGGCAGCAGCTGCAGCTGTGCCTCCGATGAATTTTCTGCGGGAAATACCGCATTTTTGGCTGTCTAATTCTTTCATTATATATACGATTTAAAATCAACGAATCAGGGAGTAAAAATAAGAAAAGTTCTTAAGTACAGATGCCTGAATGAAAATAGAATTAATATTTTTTAACGTATCTCAATAATCGGTTTGAGATTTCAACAGGTCTGTAAACAGGTTCGTATCAAAAGGATTCATCTCGCTATTACTTCGATATCTGTTGGTTGTAACCCCGGGGATGTTGCCTTCAATGTAATTGTGCCCGCCTCATTCCCTGATTTCAGTATTACCAGGCATCTGCCACGCCAGGCTTTCCTCAATGGTCTCAGGTGACTTTCCAGGCTTACAGGATTGGCATTCCCTACAGCTATAATGGTGCCGGGCCCTTCTGTCTCAAAGGTGATAAGATTTTCGGCTCCGGGGGCTCTGATTCCTGCAGCATCGGTCACTTCAACAGTTATATAGCTGAGATCCTGTCCGTCAGCCTTTATAATACTCCTGTCAGCCGATAACTTTATCCGGGCAGGATCTCCGGCACTCTTCAGTTCAGCAGTTCTGACCTGTTTCTTTCCGCTGTATCCCACGGCTCTGAGTGTTCCTGCCTGATATGGCACCTGCCAGACTGCTTTGAATTCGGTTGAGCGGTCGCTTGCTTTTCTTCCGAGTGATTTACCGTTAAGGAAGAGCTCAGCCTGTTCGCAGGAAGAGTATACAGTTACCTCAAAAATCCTGTCTTCATCCCCTGGCCAGTTCCAGCTGCCGGTTACATCGTGCCAGTGCCACTTTGACCATGATTGTCTTTCCGCGCTGACCTCAAATGAGGGGGTCTGAGGGGTGACCCAGACCGAAAGCTGGTTTTCCATCCAAAGGACATCCCTGTAGTAAGACTGCGGCCTCTTCCATCCGCAGATATCTATATCCCCGCAGTAAGCCAGGTTCCACGGAAAGAAGCTGCGGCTCTGCGGATAGCCCCTCCATCCTATACTCGCTTCTCCCAGATAGTCCCAGGCCGTCCAGACAAAATCACCGATTACATAACTGTTGTCGAGGGCTCCCATCCAGCTCTTAAATGCCTCAAGGGGGAAGGATTCAGAGCAGTATATTATCCTTTCCGGCAGACGGGCATGATCCTGTTCGTACAGGCTCTTCGTTTTTTCATTACCGAAAGCCGGGTAATTATAACCTGCAATATCCAGAGTGGCAAAATATTTGTCCTTGTCGGGCCTGATATCATTTACAGCTGAGGTAACGGGCCTGGTCGGATCGAGTGCCCGTACATAATCTCCCATCATTTTAGCTACTGCTGCAACTTCGGACGTATGCCTGTTGGGTATCTCATTCCCAATACTCCACATAATAACTGACGGATGATTCCTGTCGCGCAATATCATGCTTTCAGTATCCTTTTTCCACCATTCAGTAAACCAGAGGTTATAATCCCCGGGATTCTTTGGTTCAAACCAGGTGTCAAACGATTCATCGATTACGAGCATTCCGAGGCGGTCGCAGGCATCGAGGAATGCAGGGGAGGGAGGGTTATGTGCTGCCCTTATCGCATTGAAACCACTGGCTTTTAGTATTTCAACGCGTCTCTCCTCAGCCCTGTCAAACGCTCTTGCCCCAAGCGGACCGTTGTCGTGATGAACACATCCTCCCTTAAGTTCCACGGATTTTCCGTTCAGCCTGAATCCAGATTTCGTGTCGAATGAAATGGTTCTTATTCCGAACCGTGTCTCCGTTATGTCTGTAAACGCTCCATCGACTATTACCTCCGAACTGGCGGAATAAAGTACCGGGGTTTCAACCGACCAGAGCCGGGGATTTGCGACTCTTATCTCATGTGTGAATTCTGCCGTTGCACCTGCAGCAACGGTTTCTTCACTGTCGGTTTGCGATATCTCCCCCTTATCGCTATCTGAGATTCTGGTAATCAGTTTTATCTTCTTTTCGCGTGCATCGTGGTTAACAACCCTGGTTTTAACGTTAACCAATGCATCTTTTTCAGACACTTCAGGGGTTGTCACGAAAGTACCCCACGGCATGATATGCACCTGCGGTACGGCAATCAGCCAGACATGCCTGTAAATACCTGATCCCGAATACCATCTGCTGTTCTCTCCTTCATTCCTTACCTTAACGGCAAGCACATTCACGGCATCGCTCCTTAGCCTGTCGGTGATATCGAACCAGAAACTGGTATAACCATACGGGTGTCTGCCAACAAGTCTCCCGTTCAGCCAGACCTCACTGTTCATGTAAACGCCATCGAACATTATGATGAACCTCTTATCTCTGTTTTCTGCCTGTATTTCAAAATTCTTCCTGTACCATCCCGTTCCACCGGTTGTGAAGCCTCCGTTTACCTGGCTTATTGCATTAATGTCAAATGGAGAATCAGTACCGGGGAGGTCTTCTATACTCCAGTCGTGGGGCAGATCAATCTGTCTCCATTCCGAATCATCGTAGGCTGGGTTCTCAGCACCCTGGGCTCCGCCGCGGTGGAACTTCCAGTCGTGGTCAAACAGTATTTTACGTTCCCTTACTTCTGTTTGGGCTGATATCATATTGTATGAGAACACCAACACTGCTATCAGCAGTGGTGCTAATTTCCTCCCGGTTTTCATTTTATCAATATTTGTTAATTCAATGGGGAATAAATGACATTCTCGATCTTAATTACTATGGGATTGGGCCATTTGTAATTTGTATACATACGATGTCCGTTTACAGCGCTTACTGTAAGTCCTGCTTTGCCTGCAGTGACATAAATACCGGCATCAGCCCCTTCCCTGTACTCAACCAGTTTGCTTCCATAACCCAAAATTGATGCTTTCGTAGCGCCAGAACCTCCGAGCGACCTGAATTCAATCTCCTTTCTTTCTCCAAACGGCCAGTTGGTTCCTCCCTGAACAAATGCATAAATGGTACTCTTCTCTTTTCCTGCCGTAAACCAGATATCACCTTCCCTTATGATCTCGCGCGGGCGGATATTATGAACAGCCTCTCTGTTGACGAACATCCAGAGAGCTACCTCCCTGAGAAGAGCCTCCTGTTCAATCTGGATCTCGCCATCGGGCTTGGGACCGACATTAAGCAACAGGTTCCCTCCTTTGGCTCTGGTCTCAATTAGCATATTGATTATTTCCGTCCCGCTCTTATGGGGGTCATTTGTTGGTTTATACTGCCAGTCAGTTCCCATAGTGAAGCATGCCTCCCATGGCCCGGGGATTGGTTTGTCCGGAAGTCTCTGCTCAGGTGTTTCCATTGCTCCGCGGGTAACCACAATATCCGGGTTGACCTCCCAGGCAAGCTCCTTAAGCCCATCAGCCGGACCATCGAGAAAAAGAATGTCGATTGTACCATATTTGCCAAGCAGTTCTCTTAGCTGGGCTTTGTCAAGCTCCATCAATCCGGGGTTATTTACCGGATAGTGCAAGGGATGTTGTAGCCGGCCTATCGGGATACTGTTCAGATATAGAAAATGGAAGTCCTCCGGGGAAAAATAGAGTCCGACCGGAATGTCATATTTACGGAACGCTTCAATGACCTCCCCTGTAATATCCCGTCCGAAAGGAGTATTCATGACATTAAAACCGGTGGTTTTTGTGTCCCACATACAGAATCCGGAATGGTGTTTGGCTGTAAAAACCACATACTTCATGCCTGCAAGCCTGGCCAGTTTAGCCCACTCTTCGGGGTCGAATTTCCCGGGATTGAATGTTGCCGGCAGTTCATTTACAAACCTGTCAAGATAATCATCTGATGCACCTGCCATCGAGTGACTGATTACCACCCCAAGCTGTGAATCCATACTCCAGTGAATGAACATACCGAATCCGAGGTCCATAAACCACTCTTCCCTGTCGGTTCGGTTTGCCATCTGCTGAGCACAGGAAATAACGGAAATAACCATGCATAAAAGTGTGAAAAGGATCTTCTTCATAATGTGACGGGTGTTATTATTCTGGTTATAAGAGGTAAATTGATAGCAAGATAATTAATTTTTGGAGTTTCTGCCGATAATATTATTTTTACTGTCAAAAGATAGACATTATGATAGTTACCTGTGTTTATGTACATGTTAAGCCTGATGCAGTAGAGCAGTTTATAAAAGCCACCACACTCAACCACCTCGGATCGGTCAGGGAGCCCGGTAATCTGCGCTTTGACCTTCTTCAGCAATCTGACGATCCTTCACGATTCATGGTATATGAAGCTTATGAGTCGGAAGAAGCTGCTGCCGCTCACAAGAATACAGCACATTACCTTGGATGGAGAGATGCTGTTCAGGATATGATGGCTGAGCCTCGTCAGGGCGTCAGGTACAATATCCTTCAGCCTGCTGACAGATCTGAATGGTGAAGGGTCTCACCTGAGGCGTGAATTTATCCCGGTTATCCATTACCGGATCTGCTGTAACCTGCAGTTACTTTTAGTGCATAATACCCCGCGATACTTGCAAATTTCAATTTAAAAAATTAATTATGCGGGATAATTAACCTGCCCGTAATTCCAGACCGGGCACAAATGACCTGACTATGAAAATCAGAACTGGTGCCACTCTCAGTATTATGATGTTCCTTCAGTACTTTGTTTGGGGCTCATGGTATGTAACCATGGGAACATTCATGACCAAGTACCTGGGTTCAACGGGTATTCAAATAGGCGCTGCCTACAGCGCACTTGCGATAGCAACTATGATATCCCCTTTTTTCGTGGGTATGATCGCCGACAGATATTTTGCCGCACAGAGAGTAATGGGCGTGCTGCATCTGGTCGGAGGCGTGCTTTTGTTCCTGGCTTCACGACTTACAACGAATGCACCTTTTTATTGGGTGATGCTTCTCTACTCACTGGCCTACATGCCGACAATCGCATTGTCCAATAGTGTGGCATTCAGGCAGATGAGTGATCCGGGAAAACAGTTCCCGTTTATCCGGGTCTTCGGAACAATAGGATGGGTAATAGCAGGCTTCATGATAGCACTGCTGGGTATTGAGCAAACACCAGGGACTTTTTATATGGCTGCTGTGGTTTCCATAGCTCTCGGGATTTACAGCTTCGTTCTACCTGATACACCCCCGCTGGCCGCAAAGCCATCATCGGCAAAATCAATAATGGGTATTGATGCATTTGTGCTGTTCAGGGACAAACCTTACCTGATATTTTTTATCGCGGCAATATTTGTCTGCATTCCGCTTTCATTCTATTTTGGCTTTGCAAATCTTTACCTCAACCAGTCGGGTATGACAAATGCTGCCGGCAAAATGGTAATGGGGCAGATATCGGAAGCTGTTTTCATTCTGGCCATCCCGTTCCTTTTCAACAGGATAGGGGTGAAGAAAATGCTTATTATCGGGATGACCGCCTGGCTTCTGCGATACCTCTTTTTTGCATACGGAAATATGGGACCCAACGTCTGGATGCTCTATGCAGGGATCATACTGCATGGTGTCTGCTATGACTTTTTCTTTGTAACAGGTTATATGTACACGGAAAAGAAGTCAAACGAAAGAATAAAGAACGCAGCTCAGGGATTATTCACATTCGTAACTTACGGTCTGGGTATGTTCATCGGGACATGGGTTTCGGGTTTTGTAACTTCATATTATTCCACCGGTCAGGTTTACGAATGGCAGAAGATATGGTTCGTCCCTGCATACATCGCAGTGGCGGTCCTTATCTGTTTTATATTCTTCTTCAAAGAAAAGAAGGATATAAGAGTGGTGGACTGATAAGCATGCAAAATGGTTAAACCTTTCAGCTTTGCCCGCCTGCCGCTCATCTGGTTTGGCCAGGGCAGGTTCGGACTGCTGCCCGGTCTGATTAAAAAAACCGGCGGGCATATTTTGCTTGTAACCGGTAAAAACTCATTTGCCGGATCAGAACACGCAAAACAACTTTTCACGGATCTTGCCGCCGGGAGAACAGAAGTCCGCCAGGTTAAGGTTACAGGAGAGCCTCAACCTGCAACTGTTGATGATGCTGTGAGAGAATTCAGGGGAGAAAAAATTGAATTGGTAGTAGCGGTGGGAGGGGGTAGTGTGATTGATGCCGGGAAAGCAATATCTGCATTGCTGCCGATCGGTGAGAGTGTCAGGTATTATCTTGAAGGAGTTGGCACAAAAGATCATCCCGGAATTAAAGTGCCGTTTATTGCAGTTCCTACCACGGCAGGAACCGGAAGCGAGGCCACAAAAAATGCAGTTCTTTCGGAAACCGGAGCAGAGGGATTCAAGAGGTCCCTGCGGCACGATAATTTTGTCCCCGATATAGCCCTTGTGGATCCGGCTCTTACAATCAGTTGTCCGCCTGAAATTACCGCTGCAGCAGGTATGGATTGCTTTACACAACTTACTGAAGCCTACCTTTCCTACAAAGCCGGCGACTATACTGATGCACTTGCCATGGAAGGCCTGAAGGCAATCAAATGTTCCCTCGAAGAAGCATTCAGAAACGGTAATGATATTAATGCACGAACAGGCATGTCATTTGCTGCCCTTACGTCAGGTATATGCCTGGCTAATGCCGGACTTGGTGTGGTACATGGTTTTGCCTCATCGATTGGAAGCAGGCTTGATATCGCTCACGGCGTAGTCTGCGGAACGTTGATGGCTTCAGCCAATAAAATAATTACCAGGGAGTTGAGAAGAAAAGGAGAGCGAAGTGTGGCATTGAACAAATATGTTAAACTTGGTAAGTTATTCTCTGAAAGGGAGGGGAAAACAGATGACTTCTACATCGATGCTTTTGTAGATTATCTGTTCAGACTTACTGAAAAGTTAAGCCTGCCCCGTCTGGGAAATTATGGTATCAGGGAAGAAGATTCGGAGGCAATATGTATCGCAACAGATAATAAAAACAATCCTGTTAAGCTGAGCCGGGAGAATATTGCTGAGATTTTGTTAAGCAGATTGTAAAATATGGGTCATTATGAATCTTGCCTGGATCAGGTTCTATGAGGAGCTGAATGATTTCCTCCCTGGCGGAAGAAGAGAGAGAACTATAAGCTATGAGTTCAGGGGTTCACCATCGGTAAAGGATGCCATTGAGGCTCTTGGAGTGCCGCATGTTGAGATAGATCTTATTCTGGTCAACAGCCGTCCGGTTGATTTTTCCTGTAAGATCAGGAATGAGGACTATATATCCGTCTATCCCCGGTTCGAAAGCTTTGACATCACCGGAGTTACTCATCTGAGGGCAAAACCGCTCCGCAATCTGAAGTTTGTGCTGGATGTCCACCTTGGCAAGCTTGCCAGGTACATGAGATTATGCGGTTTCGACACCTGTTATCATCCGGATCTTGGTGACGACGAAATTATAAATTTTTCACTGGAAGAAAAAAGGGTGATCCTGACGCGCGACGTCGGACTGCTTAAGAACGGAAGAGTCAAGCGTGGTTATTGGGTCAGATCTATCCGGACCGAAGAGCAGATAAAAGAGATCCTGAACAGATTTGACCTCAGGCAGGAGATCAGGCTCTTTACACGTTGCATGGAATGCAATGCCATGCTTAAAGATGTTGACAAGGAAGCAATTACCGGCAGATTATTGCCAAAAACAAGAGCTTATTACAGTGAATTCAAATTATGCCCCGGTTGCGATCGCATTTACTGGGAAGGATCTCATTACAGAAGGATGAAGGAATTTATAACCGGTCTGACCTGATGAAAGGGATAAAGTATTGTATTTTTTTTTACCTTTAATACATCTAACAATTGATATACAGATAACCAACTAAAATACTGATTATGAAGAACAGAACTTTTATTACTACTATCCTGGCAATGGTGCTTCTCCTGTCAGTGTCACGGCCGGCAGGGGCCCAGCTTCCCATGGAAACGGAGGCACAGAAAGCTTCCAGGATGCAGTGGTGGACCGAAGCACGTTTCGGGATGTTCATACACTGGGGTCTTTATGCTCTTCCCGCACGGCACGAATGGGTGAAGAACAGGGAAAGGATGACCAACGAACAGTACCAGAAGTATTTTGAGCATTTCAATCCCGATCTCTATAATCCGGCTGAATGGGCAAGAATGGCAAAGAACGCCGGCATGAAATATGTCGTTCTCACTGCAAAGCATCATGAAGGTTTCTGCCTGTGGGACTCCAAATTTACCGACTATAAGGCGACAAATACCCCGGCAGGAAAGGACCTTATCAGGGAATATGTTGATGCCTTCAGGGCAGAAGGCCTTAAGGTTGGGTTTTATTATTCACTTATTGACTGGCACCATCCCGATTATACAATTGATAGCCGTCATCCCCAGAGGCAGGAATCTGATGCAGAGTATGATAAGCTGAATAAAGGCAAGGATATGAACAAATACAGGGAATATATGAAGAATCAGGTACGTGAGCTCCTTACGAATTACGGGGAGATAAGCATCATCTGGTTTGACTTCTCTTTTCCCGGAAAGAATGGCAAGGGCCGCGATGACTGGGATTCGATGAATCTGCTGAAGCTGGCAAGGTCATTGCAGCCGGGTATAATTGTAGATGACAGGCTCGACCTGAGGGATGTTGAAGGAGGATGGGATTTCACCACTCCTGAGCAGGTCAAGGTTGAAAAGTGGCCTGAAGTAAACGGGAAAAGGGTACCGTGGGAGACATGTCAGACCTTTTCCGGCTCCTGGGGTTATTATCGTGATGAATATACATGGAAGAGCCCGGCCCAGTTGATAGAATTGCTAATTGAATCGGTAAGTAAGGGGGGAAACCTGTTGCTTAACGTTGGCCCTACTGCACGCGGGACATTTGACTCAAGGGCGCAGGAGAGCCTGAATGCAATGGGTGAATGGACGAAGTATAACGGCCGCTCGATATACAAATGCACCGAGGCACCACCGGAATTCATTGCTCCGCCAAATACACTCCTTACGTATAATCCGGCAACGAAGAGGTTATATATACACCTGCTCGTTTATCCGATGGGACGACTGAATCTTAACAGTATGGCAGATAAAGTTAAATATATCCAGTTCCTGCACGATGCTTCGGAAATACGATACAGTGCCGGAAGCGGGGAGGCAGCAAATAACCTGTCACTTCAGCTCCCGATACAGAAACCGCCTGTGGAGATCCCGGTCCTGGAAGTATACCTGAAGTAGTATTCTTTGGATTTCCGTCTTCCCTGCCCGACTGACTGCGTCAGCGGTCAGGCGGGGGTCTTCGGTCTTCTTATTATCAGATACTTACGGAATCATAAACTACAACTCTTTCCCACAGGTCCTGGCAATCTTCTATGAATTTAAGATGTGCCGGGTGATCCTGATAAACATCCTGGCCAGCTTTGTCATTGAAGATTGTCAGCAGGGAATAAGTATAAGATGTATCAATAACTTCCCGGTTGGTCGGGGCCGGTACGCCGAGATGATATTCAGTTATTGTCTCAATTGTCACAAGGTCTTTCAGCGCTTTTTCAAACCTGGTGCGTGCATCTGACGTGACAGGCTCCTTCAGCCAGAAAAAGACATGGTGAACAAACTTCTGATCCAGACAATTGTCATTTTTTACGCCGGTGCATGATGCCGTAAGTAATCCTGCTGCCATTGTCCCTTTGATAGTGGTTCCGATAAATCGGCGTCTCCTGATGTTTTTTGTCATATTAATTTATATTTCAATTACCAGAATAGTATTTGTTTCATCAATAATGTCCGTGGGCAAAGCTACTGTAATTCCGAACAGATCCTGCCTGAACCTGAGCTTCGCTCCTGAATCAAAAAGCGTGATGTTCCTGACCTTCTTCCCGAAGTCGGGTATAAGAATGTTATTGTCTTCGGGATCAAGAACATGCACATAAACCTTGTTGCCTTTCCGGGTTGTCACCCCCCAGGACTTTGGGCTTACCGGCCCTCCACGGGTTCCGTATATTGTCTCACCGTACTTCTCCATCCATTTGCCAATCTCCTTCAGTGTTCCTGTAAATTCTGGCTGGATCTTACCGTCAGGCATAGGTCCTACATTGAGAAGGAAGTTGGAATTGTAGCCGGCTGCCTTGACAAGATACTGGATAAGGGCCCTGGCCGGTTTGTAGTTTTTGTCCTGCAGGTTGAATCCCCAGGAGTTGTTCATTGTCTCACAGGTTTCAAAAGGGAGTTCTCCCATTTCCTGCTCAGGGTTGAATCCTGTGGTTTTTCTTCCCGGCAGATCCTTTTCGAACATCTGGAAATCTTCCCCGGGAAACGGGGCCAGGTGATGGTTATTTCCAATCAGGCAGGCCGGCTGGAGACTGTGGATCAAACTGTAGGTTTTGTCAAGGCGCCAGTCGGCATCTTTCCTGTCCCAGTGTCCGTCGAACCAGATACCTCCGATCTCGCCGTAGTTTGTGAGCAGTTCCCGAAGCTGTCCGTCCATAAAATCCAGGTACCTGTACCAGTCTCCACCGGCCGGGCGCCCTGCAGTCTGGCCGGTATTCCCGCGGGGATAATAATCATCCTGGTACCAGTCGAGATGTGAATGGTAGAAAAAGAGTTTTATGCCCTCCCTGGCACACTCATCTGCCAGCATCTTAAGAACATCTTTTCCGTATGGAGTGCGGTCAACAATATCCCAATCGGTGAGCCCTGAGTCAAACATGGCAAAACCATCGTGATGCTTGCTTGTTATGGTAATGTATTTCATTCCTGCAGCCTTTGCCAGTGCAACCCATTCTTTCGGATCGTAGCCTAACGGATTGAAGAAGGCCGGTAGTTTCTGGTATGTGTATTTATCTATCCTCTGGTTGTTCATAACCCATTCACCGTCACCGAGAATGCTGTATACTCCCCAGTGGATGAACATTCCGAACTTTGCATCCTGGAACCATTCCCTTGCTTTAAGGTTTTCAGGAGCAGGATTGTAAGATTGCTGTGCACTTAAGCTAAGCGGAAGCACTGAGCAAAGCAACAGAAGCGGGATGATTTGCCGGTGAAACATAAAATAATTTATTTGGTAAGGTAGTAAAGATAAAGATTTTTGGAAAATGAAGATGAAAAGTCTATTTTGGTAAAGAAACAGGAAATCGAATGCACGCCAGATTCATCCTTATATTCTTTCTGTCATTATCTCTCTGCACGGTGTATGCTGACACTATTCCGTACACAAGCACAGGCTTCAGGGCGCACTACGGATTTATTATTCCTCATTCGAGGGCTATAGAGGAAGTGTCGCACACTAACCCTTACGGGTTCGAGATCAGTATTAACAGGCTTCAAACCTCTTACAACAGATGGCAGGTGTTCAATTCATACTGGTTTTCCGGAGTCCAGGCAGGATATTTTAATTATCAGTATCCGGAGGTGCTTGGGAGCGTTTTTGATCTTACCGTTTATGCTGAACCTGTTCTGAAGTACGGGCCTGATTACTTTTTTACGGTACGTGGAGGAATGGGCCTTTCATACCACACACGGTTCTACGACAAGGATGAGAATCCTTTGAATCAGTTCTTCAGTACCAGCCTTAACTTTCCCCTGTTTGTTGAATTAAGGTTCAAATACAGGGTAGCAGGCAGAACATATATGACACTCTCGGGTTGTTATAATCATATCTCAAACGGTGGTTTCAAACAACCAAATAAAGGCATGAATTTTCCCACGGCCGCCATTGGACTTGAAAATTTCAACAAGATTGCCACTTCGTTTGATCACAATTATTCCTCCGAGGCTTATTTAACAGGCAGGATCATCTCATTTTCGGTGCAGGCATTAACAGCTCTTAAGATACTTGAAGAGACGGATATCTATCCGGAAGAACCTGTATTGGTATACGGAGTAAGTGGAAGGTTTGCACGGCAGGCCAAAACATGGTATTCGCTTAATGCAGGAATCGAAATGATTGTTGACGGGTATCTCAGAGGGCTTGTCAGAAGAGAGGGTACCGGTCCTGACCATAAACGTCTGGCAATTACTGCAGGGCAGGACTTCCTGCTGGGCAAAGTGATATTTACCCAGTATCTCGGCTTTTATATCTATTCTCCCTTTAAGGCCAGGAATCCGGTTTACCAGAAATATGAGCTTGCCTACAAATTATTACCGGGCCTTTCAGCGGGAGTTTACCTGAAAGCTCACCTTCATGTAGCTGAGCTTATGGGACTGAACGTTAGCTACACCATAATGAAAAAACAAAAACCGGCAGGCTGAACTACAGGTTTTAAACCGGCAGGAACAATCATTTCTTCTGCCCGAATTTCTGTGAGACAAGTTCCGGCCAATGGAGGTCCATCTCCTCAAGAGTTTTGAGGACAATGCCGCTTATATAATTGAGCTTTTGCCAGTTAGTATCAGAGGGCACAATATGCCATGGAACATGGTTGCAGGTATTGATTATTCTTTCATATACCTTAAGGTACTGATCGTATTTTTCACGTGTATCCCAGTCTCCATCCTTGTGCTTCCAGTGTTTCTCCTTCATTTCAATTCGTTCCATAAGCCTCTCTTCCTGTGATTCTCTGGAGACATGCATGAAGAATTTGAGGATCGTTGTGCCGTTATATCTGATAAGTTTTTCAAAATCGTTTATAAGCTGATAACGTTCTTCAATTACCTCTTCAGGAAACAGTTTTTCCACCGTGGGTACAAGAATATCCTCATAATGTGAACGTATAAAGATTTGAAGATCTCCTTTGCGGGGCACTACCTGGTGTACTCTCCACAGAAAGTCGTGGGCATATTCGTTTTCCGTTGGTTTTTTGAAACTGTGGACATGAATACCAACAGGATTGCAGTATTTAAGGAGACCTTTAGTCAGGCCATCTTTCCCCGAAGCATCTGTTCCCTGCAGGACTATCAGGAGACTCTGTTTGTTCTGAGCATGCATCTGGTTCTGGAGTTCCCCGATCTTTTTAAGTGTCTCCTTCAATCCGCTTTTAATCTTTTTCTTGTCCCATTCTTTGTTGTGGGTAGGGTAGTCACTGATACTGATTTTCATATTATATACTGGCTTATGGTCCAAACAGACTGAGCTTTAATCTGTTCCCAAATGTAAGACAATTATTTAAAATCACCAACCTATCCTGGTATCCCGACTAACAGAAATTTCTATATTTATAAAAAAATTATCATGTGAATTTTCCGGAATCTGAAAACAACAGAATGACAATTTTAAGACAATCGTTAATTATTGCAGTGATAATGCTTTCAATTTCCTGCAGGAGCGGCGTGGAGACGAAAAAGCCTGAAATGCATGAAATAAAGGAAACAGGAGCACCGGGAGTACTTTTTAACGGATCTGATCTTGAGGGTTGGGAGATCACTAATTTCGGACCCCAGGGACCTGTCTATGTTTCAGGTGGGTCAATCATCCTGGAAATGGGAGATGGTGCCACCGGTATTACATGGAAGAAAGATTTTCCCGTTGATAATTATGAAGTCTCACTTCAGGCCATGAGGGTGACAGGAACCGATTTCTTCTGCGGAATGACATTTCCGGTGGGCACATCCTACTGTACCCTGGTGGTAGGAGGCTGGGGAGGCACAGTTGTGGGAATAAGCAGTATAAACGGACTGGATGCTTCTGAGAACGAAACAAAAAAACTGATGAACTTTGATAAAGAGAAATGGTATTCTGTCCGCCTGCGCGTAGCAGGAGGCAGGATAACTGCATGGATCGACGATGAGAACGTTGTTGATGTTACTCTTGCCGGTAACACTCTGTCAACCCGGGCGGAAGTTGAACTGTCAAAACCTTTCGGGATAGCATCGTGGGTTACCACGGCAGCACTACGAGATATAAGGGTGAAAATGGTGGAATAATGGCACAAAGGCACAACGGCACAAAGGCACAACGGCACAAAGGCACAACGGCAAATCCGCTGCTGCGCCACTACACCGCTGCGCCACTGCGCCGCTGCGCCACTACGCCGCTACGCCACTGCGCCGCTGCGCCACT
>CAZWFL010000036.1:18792-39626 GCA_964633195.1 uncultured Rikenellaceae bacterium
CGCCGCTGCGCCACTACGCCGCTACGCCACTGCGCCGCTGCGCCACTACGCCGCTACGCCACTGCGCCGCTGCGCCACTACGCCGCTGCGCCGCTGCGCCATTGGTCTATTGAATTTGTATTAACAAAATTATAAGATATATGCGCAATTTCAGATTAATCCTGCTGGCTTTCGTAATACTTACATCCTGTAAGACGAATCAGCTATACATCAATGTATTACAGCCTGCACCTGTCACTATGTCGCCCGACATAAAAAAGGTCGGAATAATAAACCGGAGTATTGCTACCGACGAGACAAAGCTTTTGGATATTATCGATAAGGCTCTGTCGCTTGAAGGGGCTGATCTTGACAGGGATGGTGCCATGGAAAGCATAAAGGGGCTTGCCGGAGAACTTACTCTTAACGACCGGTTCTCCGAGGTTAAGCTCCTGGATGATATAGATTTCAGGGCTTCGCGAATAGGGCTATTGCCGCCACCGCTTTCCTGGGAGATAGTTGACAGGATATGCACGGAGACAAACACTGATGCCCTTTTTGCCCTGGAAAGATTTGACACGGATACAAAAGTGAATTATTCAACCGGCAAAACAACGGTTAAAACTCCACTGGGCTCTGTGCCGGGATTAATACATCAGGCCTCAATGGAGACAATAATCAAGACAGGCTGGAGAATTTATGATCCTGCCGGAAAGGTCATACTGGACGAGTTCAATTTTGCCGAATCGCTGGTTTTTGAGGGAAGAGGTATTAACCCTGTTGCAGCCATTGCGGCACTCACCAACAGAAAGGAGGCAGTGAAGGAGGTGAGCAGGATGGCCGGTCATGCCTATGCCCACAGAATTGTGCCCTATTATCTGAGAGTAACCCGCGATTATTTTGTTAAGGGAACCTACAATTTTAAGATAGCAAAGAGAAAAGCCCGTACGGGAAAATGGGACGAAGCCGGCCTCCTCTGGGAACAGGAAACCCTTAATCCCAGAAGAAAGGTAGCCGGACGGGCCTGTTACAACATGGCAATAATAAACGAGATAAACGGATTCCTGGGAGATGCCATTGGATGGGCCCAGAAATCATACGAAGATTACAATATCAGACCGGGTCTGAGGTACGTCAGAATACTTGAGAACAGGCTCTATAACACTGAAATCTTAAAACTGCAGGAGGAGAGATGAAAAAACTATTGTTACTGATGTTTTTATTGCCGGTCCGGATGGTTTCCGGCCAGGTTTACGATGCCAGCTGGGAATCTCTTGATAAACGTCCGACTCCGCAATGGTTTGAGGAGTCTAAGTTTGGTATCTTCATCCACTGGGGAGTCTATTCAGTACCTGCCTGGGGCCCCACGGGTGATAGCATAGGTGTTTACGACAAGTATGCGGAATGGTACTGGAACAAGCTCATGAACACAAAAAGCAATGTTAACCGCCATTTCAGGGAGTTTCATGATAAGACTTACGGTCCGGACTTTACTTACCAGGATTTTGCCCCATTGTTCAGGGCGGAGCTTTTTGATCCGGATCAGTGGGCAAAGCTATTTCGGGAATCGGGTGCCCGGTACGTGGTTCTGACGTCAAAGCATCATGAAGGCTTCACTCTCTGGCCAAGCGCTCAGAGCTGGAACTGGAACAGTGTTGATATAGGACCGAACCGTGATCTGTGCGGAGAACTTACAGAAGCGGTAAAGAAGCAAGGACTTCATATGGGATTCTACTATTCACTCTATGAATGGTTTAACCCCATTTACAGGAATGACTTCACAAATTATGTCGACAACCACATGATACCCCAGCTGAAGGACCTTGTTACCAGGTATGAACCCGATATTGTCTGGACCGACGGGGAGTGGGACAAGCCAAGTAAGGAATGGAAGAGTGAGGAGTATCTTGCATGGCTTTTCAATGAATCGCCTGTAAAGGAGAGAGTTGTGGTTAATGACAGATGGGGAAGCGAGACCAGGAGCAAGCATGGAGGCATCTACACTACCGAATACGGATTGGTTCATAACAATGAGGGGATAGATCCTGAAATTCACCATCCCTGGGAGGAGTGCAGGGGCATAGGGACATCATTCGGATATAACAGGGCTGAAAACCTCGACAGTTATTCCACTTCAAAAGACCTGATTAAACTGCTCGTTTCAACTGTTTCTGCAGGCGGAAATCTTTTACTGGATATCGGTCCTGCTGCCGACGGTACAATACCCGTAATCATGCAACAGCGGCTTATGGATATGGGAGAGTGGCTCAGGTTAAATGGTGATGCCATATATGGTACAAGTGCTTTTATCAGAAATAAAAACGACCAGTCAGTTCACCCTGAAACAAATAAAAGTATTTTCTTCACCAGGAAGAATAATGATCTGTATGCTATATGCATGAACTGGCCCCAGTCCGGCATGCTCCTGCGGGGATTAAAATTCATTGGTACTCCGAAAGTTCAGTTGCTGGGCAGTTCAAAACCTGTAAGGGTCAGAGCATCGGGAGGCAATCTGACAATTAATCCACCGGCGCTTGGGCCTGATGAATATCAGCATGCTTATGTATTCAGAATCAGCAACATATCGGATAATTAACCGGGAATCTCAATATTTTTTAAACCAAATTAACTTTAAAATGAAGACTAACTACTTATTCTTGATTCTGGTATTGGTAGCCGCAATGGTGATTGGCTGTAATACGGAACCCCAGGTGGCTCCCATACAAAAAACAGATATCACTGAGTTTCTGGGACAATGGACCATCGATATTGCGAACGGTTCGGTGGGATGGTTCGAAGTACGCCAGGAAGATAACTATCTCGACGCCGAAATTCTGTGGGGCGGCGGAAGCGTTTTACCTGTCTCAAATATTTTTCTTGCCAGGGACCATGTGCTGACGATTCAGCGCACCAATACCAATGTTGTCAGAAAACGTGATGAGAACAATAATCCCGTCAGGATACAGATGGTTACAGCCTGGCTCGAAATCGTACGGAACGGAGACGGGATAGAAGGAATTCTCCTCTCACCCAGGCGCAACGGTCTGGGCGTGGACACTACTTCATTTACAGGTGTTAAATTGCCACCTGTTCCCCCTGCACCCGACCTCGCAAATCTCAAATTCGGAACGCCGATTGATCTATTTAACGGCAAAGATCTTACAGGGTGGAGGCTTATCAACGAGAAACAGACAAACGGATTCAAGGTTGTGGATGGGACACTTGTTAATGACCCTGTGCAGCCGGAAGGCGGCCAGAGAATCAGTTTCGGAAACCTCAGAACAGAACAGGAATTTGAAGACTTCAACCTGATACTTGAGGTTAACATTCCTCCCGGATCAAATAGCGGTGTCTATCTGAGGGGTATGTACGAGATACAGGTAGTCGATTCCTATAACAGAAATCTCGATTCGCACAACATGGGAGCTGTATACAGCCGGATAACACCAACAGTTGCCGCCGAAAAGCCGGCAGGAGAATGGCAGACAATGGATATGACACTCTGCGACAGGCATATAACTGTTGTCCTGAATGGTGTCAAAATAATCGATAACCAGCCAGTTTATGGCCCCACCGGTGGTGCAATGAAATCCGATGTATTTACTCCGGGGCCCATCTACCTGCAGGGCGATCATGGGAAAGTGGCATACAGGAGTATCGTGCTCACGCCGATTATCAAATAACAATATGATAATTAATGTCATATATGTTCTCATAATTGTCTGTTCCTTTTCTGTTTGTTGTGGCACCCGGCAGGTTTACAGCCAGGGTGCCGCAACAAAATATACCGTAAATACTCCGGATGCTTCAGCCTCCCTTCCCCTTCTGAATGGCAGGATCTGGTATGACAAATATTCAAACGCCCGGGGTGATCCCTACTTCCTGTCTGATGAATACCTTAAAGGATCAGTCCATATTGATGGCATCGAATATAATGGTGTTGATCTCAGATTTGATATCTGTAATGACGAACTTCTTTTACGGATAGATAATAAACCGGTAATAATAATGAATAAAGAGATGGTCGACAGTTTCTCTCTATTCTTTGACGGCAGATTTTATCACATCATAAATGCAGGAAATGAGACCTCAGGTATTCTTAAAGGATACATTAATGTGCTTTATGGAGGCCCGACTAAATTATATGCCAAATACTCAAAGATAATCTATCCACTTGGCGCTGAAGGCAGATATGACCTGTTTTATCAGGGACATCGCGTATTTATAATGACAGATACGGGAGTGGTGGCAGTTAAAAGAAAGAAAGAGCTTATGAACCTGCTGGGATCAAAGCGGAAGGAAATTAATGATCACCTCAGGAGAAACAGGATAAGGATCACATGGAAGGATCCTTCCACATTAGTCCCTGTTGTGGAATATTTTGACGCGATCAGAAAATAACTAATATAGTGTTGAGAATAAAGAGTTTCATGGGGTTAGTTCTATTGCTACTGATCACTCCGGCCTTTTCTCAGGAGAATTACCGGATTGACTGGGACTATTCAGGAGACTCTTTTAATGAATTTGTAAAAAAAGCTGAAGCCTCACTTCCTGTGAAATTTTTTTACAGGGATGAATGGATCAATGATATCAGATTGGGAAATTACGGCGGGATACATCTTCTTACGGAGATCCTCGACACGCTTTTCAGCGGGAGGCAGATTTATTATTATCCTGATGAATCAGGCAGAATCATCCTGACAAAAGGTTTTGCAATCAAGCACGAGGAAGACAGGCAGGCTAAGGAAGTCAATTACATACCGGGCCTTGATTATGCTGATGCAACACAACCCGGTATTCCGGCAGGAAATATTGTGGTAAATGTCGGCAATCCTTCTGAAAGAAATCTTCCGGGTTTGGTAACAATCTCAGGATACATCAGAAATCAGGATACCAGGGAGGTTGTTCCAGGCGTAACTGTTTATATACCAAAAATATCTTCCGGTACAATATCAAATGCTTATGGTTTTTACTCATTAAACATTCCACGCGGGAGCTACCCGGTGATGTTCACTTTTATCGGTATGAAGGAGAAGATCATAGATCTTAATGTTTATGGTCCGGGTGAGCTTGATGTTGAGATGAGAAGTGTTCTAATTCCTCTGAGGGAAGCTATCATAACTGCCGATAAAAGTATCAGCTTTCAGAGGCATGGGGGAGGAATGGAAAAGATCAACATAACGACATTTCGCCTTTCCCCGACATCGCTGGGAGAGTCTGATATTATTAAGAGCATGCTTCAGGTAACCGGTGTCCAGTCGGTGGGAGAGGGCTCTGCCGGCTTTAATGTAAGGGGTGGGTCAGCGGACCAGAATCTTATACTGCTTTACGGGGCGCCCCTGTATAATTCTTCACACTTCTTCGGTTTCTTCTCAGCCGTTAATCCTGATATAATAAAAGATGTAACACTTTATAAAGGTGCAATACCGGGCAAATATGGCGGACGATTATCATCTGTTCTCGAAATAACTGCAAGGGACGGCAACAGGAGAGAATTTCAGGGCAATGCAGGGATAAGCCCCGTAACAACTCATATTGTGGCGGAAGGTCCGGTAATAAAGGACACTCTTTTCTATCTCGTAGCCGGAAGAGTAACCTACTCTGACTGGTTGCTCAAAGCTGTGAAGAATAGCGCGTTGAATAACAGCAACGCTTTTTTTTCCGATTTTAACATCAGACTTTGTTATGAACCCGACAGATTTAATAAGATTGATTTTTCGGCCTATTACAGCTTCGACTCGTTCAGCTTCAATTCCGATACAACTTACAAGTATCAGAATTTCATTACTGCACTAAGATGGCGGCACTATTTCAGCAGCCGTTTGTTCAGCAACATTTCACTTAATAACAGTTACTATGATTATGATATATCGAGTCTGAGGGTACCGCAGGAGGCATTTGTGTTATCCCACAGGATAAACAGCACCGGTATCAGGGCAGATTTCACATGGTTCGCCGGAAAGCACGAGTTTAATTTCGGAACTGATATTACGGGATATGATCTCATGCCAGGCAGTTACAGGCCCGCGAACGATTCATCTATTGTAAGCCCCAACTCCATTCAGAAGCAGAGAGCCGTTGAAGCAGCCCTCTATTTCGAAGACAGATTAAGCCTCACTGATTATTTATCTGTAAGTGCTGGCCTTAGATTCGTTACTTTCCTTGCATTGGGCCCTCAGACCATAATCAAATACGATCCGTACTACCCTGTGGGAATCTCTTCCGTAACAGATACGCTTGTTTACGGAAAGACGAATACCTATAAAACTTATGCCGGTCCTGAACTGAGGCTCTCAGCTTCTTTAAGGCTGGGAGTGAAAAGCTCGGTAAAATTCAGTTACAACCATACAAAACAATATCTTCATCTGCTGTCGAATACAATTTCCATTGCCCCAAGTGATATCTGGAAGCTGAGCGATTATCATCTTAAACCACAATCAGGTGACCAGTTTGGTGCTGGTTATTACAGGATGCTCAACAAAAACAGAATTGAATTTTCTGCGGAGGCATATTACAAGAAGATTAAGAACATGATCGATTTCAAGGGAGGCACAAGGCTGGTGATGAACGAATATATTGAAAGGGACCTTATTAATGTAAACGGTAAGGCTTATGGCCTGGAGATGCTTGTAAAGAAACCGGAAGGTCGTATCAGATGGAGCCTGGGGTACACATACTCAAGGGTTCTTACACGAAGCACCGGCGCCTTCGCTGAAGAAAGGATCAATGAGGGCAACTGGTTCCCGGCTAACTTTGACAGACCGCATGACCTCATTTTAACATTTAATTATCTTCATACAAGAAGGATGAGCATTTCGGCCAACTACACATACAGCTCCGGAAGACCAGTTACATACCCCGTTTCATCATATAAAATCGGAGACATTACACTTACTCACTATTCAGACAGGAATAAATACCGTATTCCCGACTATTCCCGGCTTGACATCTCTGTTAAGATCAGCGGAAATCTTAAGGTGAAGAAGATCGCTCATCCTAACTGGGTATTTTCCCTTTACAATATAACCGGAAGACACAATGTCTACTCTGTATATTTCAAAAACGAAAAGAATAGTGTTAAAGGATACTATTTGTCTGTCTTTGGCAGGCCAATACCATCATTATCATTTAATTTTGACTTTTAATCATATATGAGACCCGGATCTGTAATAAGCATTTTCATTTTAATTTTACTGCTGGCCGGGTGCACGATTGAGTTTAAGCCTGAGATTGAGGAAGAAAAAGAGCTTCTTGTTGTCTCAGGCCTCATTACCGATCAGGAGGTCTCAAATAAAATAGTTCTCTCGAGATCCATGCCCATTGGTAAGCCTTTAACGGCAGAGGCACTCTCCGGAGCTCTCGTGTCGATCAGAGATGAAGCAGGAACTGTTACATTCCTGACGGAGACTTCTCCCGGTACTTATTCTACCGACTCGACGATTTTCCGGGGTCGTATCGGAGGAAGCTACGCCCTCAATATCAGAATAGGAGATGAAAACTATGAGAGCGACTTTGTTGAAATGAAGCCCGTTCCTCCAATCAGTTCGCTCTATTACGAAAAGATTGTTATTAATGCTGCAAGGGACAGTTCAGAGATGGCTGAGGGATGCAGGATATATCTGGATAGCTATGATCCCACAGGGGAGTGTCTCTTTTTCAGGTGGGGTTTTGTGGAAACCTGGGAATATCACATTCCTTTTCCTTCGGACATTTACAGATGTTGGGCAACTGAACGTTCCGAAAGGATCTTGATAAGAAATACAAGCGTTTACAACCAGGCGAGGATATCCAGATATCCGGTTATCCTGATCACAAACAATACAAGAAAGCTGAACGTCAAATACAGTATATTGGTAAATCAATATTCAATCGACGAATCCGAGTATTATTTCTGGGAAAAGGTGCAAAATGTTCATGAGAATGTAGGGGGTCTTTATGACATGACGCCAATGGCAATACCAGGTAATATAAGATGCACAACCAACCCCGGAGAAACAGTGCTTGGATATTTCAGCGTGTCTGCGGTATCTCGGAAAAGACTTTTTGTACAGGATAGCTTCCTTGGACTTTCATACTTTTATCCCGGTTGCGTAGTCGATACAATCCATGGGATCCTCCCTGAAGGAGGACTAAATAAGGATTACTGGATTGTTGAGGATAACGGAAATGAGATTCCGGCCTGGTGGGTAGTCACAAGATACAGGGAATGTGCTGATTGTGTCACCGATAATGAGAGGATCAGACCTGACTTCTGGAACGATTTATAAGTTTCATGAGATGAAGAAAACTCTTGTAAATCTTCAATTAATTGTGTTGCTGGGATCCTCGGTTGCTGGCCTGAAGGCTCAGGTCATGACCCCTGCCGACCTGGAATCCCGTTTGAAAAGATATATTGAGGCCTTCCCCCGGGAGGAGCTTTATCTTCATGTTGACAGGGACAAACATATTGCAGGGGAGGATCTGTGGTTCAGCATTTATGCTCTGAGCAGGGAGACCGGGAGGCTTTCGGCGCGGAGCACAATAGCTTATGTTGAGCTTGTAAATCCATGGAATATCCCGGTTGTTCAGAAACGGTTTCAACTTACCGGAGGAAGGGGCGAAGGCGGTCTTATTCTGCCAGATTCCTTAAGCTCTGGCACCTACACTATCAGAGCCTATACCGGATGGATGAGAAATTTTTTGCCCGAAAACTGTTACATGCATGATATTGATATTTACAACCCTTTTAAGCAGTCAGAATTCAGAAAGAAAGTCATTAGTAAAACAACAAAACACAATTCCTCTGACATAGAGTTCTACCCTGAAGGAGGAATCCTGCTCAGCGGCGTAAGTAACAAAATTGTTGTGTACTGCACCAATGAAAGGGGAGAAGGAACCCGGTATTATGGCATGATAAGAGATAACAGCGGAGATTCTGTTACAACGTTCGTTACAGACGAAACGGGTTACGGCTCATTTTTAATAACACCGGAAGAGGGACAGAAATATTCAGTTTTATCCCCTGCAGGATCATTTGATCTGCCGGAGTCAACCCGCGAGGGCTTGTCGGTTGAGCTTGATAATTCGACGGGCCTGATTGAAATAATAATAAAAGCCTCAGAAGATCAACTATTAACAGCACCGGAAAATTATTCGCTGATAATTCATTCAGGGGGAAATATCGGTTATTCGGCGGAGATGAAAATCAGCGAACCCGAAACGAAGATTTCAATCCCCGGAAGAAGGATTCGCGGAGACGTGGCACATGCAGTTTTGATAAGGGAAGATGGCAGGATTATGTTTGAAAGATTGTTTTACACACCATGGCAAGAGGGTGCAAAAGCTGATATTACTGCAGACACTCTCTATAAATGGCGGCAAAAGGTAAATATCCCGATACCGGCATTAACCGGGACAGGGGATGTAATAAGTGACTGGAGTATCTCTGTGGCTCCGGAACAGGCATCTGAGTCAATCCCTGGCATTGATGACTATATGATATTCGGATCAGAGTTCGGCAATATTCCCTGGGCAGATGTAAAAGACAGAGCCGGCAACTTTAAAAACGACCTGATCGATAACCTGCTGTTAAGCTCAAAGAGCAGGTGGATAAACTGGAATGATATTGTTTCAGGTAATTATCAGTTACCGCGTGATGGTTTCGAACAGTATGGTCACCATCTTACGGCCACTATAAGGTACAGGGACGAAAAGGAATCAGCCCGCTCTGAGATCCTCTATATGTCGGCAAGGGGTAAGATTGCTGATTTCAGATATGCAAGGCGCGATACAGCAGGCCTCTTCAGATTCGTTCTCCCTGTTGATGCAGAGCTAAGAAATCTGATTATTCAACCGGAGTATGCTGATAACAATATGATTCTTGAGCTTGAACCCTCATTTTCGGGTCTGATGCCCGATACCAGGGTCTTCAGGGATACCCTTACCGAACAATTATCAGAGATCTTCTCACACCTCAGTTTCAACTATCAGACAACAAAAATATATGAAACAGGCTTAAGGCAGGAGCCCTTTATAACTGATTACGGAAACCTCAGGAAAAGAAGGTTTTATGGCATACCCGAAATGGAAGTTTTTCTTGATGATTATATCAGACTTCCACAGATGCTGGAGGTTTTTACCGAACTTTTACCGGGAATCATTCTAAGACCCTCAAGATCAGGATACGAAATTAAAATTACTAATCCGGTTACCGGCACGTTTTATGTCAACCCTCCCCTGGTGATGATCGACGGCCTGATGATCAACGATCTTTCTGTCCTTGCTGATCTCGATCCCGACCTGGTGGAAAAAATTGAGGTTGTTGTAACACCTTATCTGGTAGGTGACCTTGTGTTAAATGGTATTGTTAATGTAATAACAAGATCCGGCGATTTCAGCGACATTGTTCTGCCCGATTATGCAGTAGAGTTACCTTACAGGGTAGTTGAAAAGCCACCCCGGTTTATAGCTCCGGATTATTCAGGCATAGACAGGATGCAGAGCAGAATACCTGACCTCAGAAATACTCTCTACTGGAATCCTTCGGTGAAGACGGGGAAAGACGGACGGGCCAATGCTGAATTCTGGACTCCTGATCATTCTGCCGCATGGATGATAATCATCAACGGTGTGACGGAAAATGGAGAACCGGTAACAATCAGAAAAAGATTCAACACGAAATAAAATAACTGATAACAGGACTATCACGGGCACGATTTTTGCACATTATAAATATTGAAAAAAATCTGAATTACAATCGTTTTCTTAACCTATGAAGAGGAAATACTCTATTTTGATCCAATATGTCTGCCTTTTATTTAATACGCTCTTATTGTCTACGGGTTTATCTGGACAGAATTTAACCGGCATCACCGGCAATGAATTGCTTATTTATCAGGATAGTCAGGTTCTTTACAATGGTAAGATCTGGCGGAGAGAATATTCCAATGTTATGGGGAATGAATTCCTTTTTTCCGCTTTGTGGCTTAAGGGCAATGTGGTGATAAACGATATAGTTTACAGGGACAGGATGTTCAGATACGATATCGCGGATGATGAGCTTCTTATCAGACGGCCTGACAGAGTGGTTCTGATTATGAACAGGGAGATGATAAGGAGATTTGATCTGACCTTTGAAGATATAACGTACCGTTTCGAAAATTTCACAGACTCCAATAATTTTGATCTTGATGGGTATGCCCGTGTGTTGTATGATGGAAAATGCAGGCTTCTGATTAAATATGTAAAGGAAATAAGTCCGCTCGGTTACCAGAAAGTGTATGATATTTTTATCCAGACCGAACAACTATATCTTGTTAAAGAAGGGAGGATCTTTCGTCTCAGAAGCAGAAAAGGATTGCTTGATATCCTGGATGATAAAAGGGATGAGCTCAGGAAATTCATGAGAATTAATAATATAGTAATAATGCCACGGCAACCTGAATCTGTAATACCTGTACTTGTCTATTACAACAGTCTGTTTGATCAAACATCTGACCGATGAAGCGCTTCTTAATTTGTTTTTGGTGCATTATAAGTATATCCGGAATTATTAACGGTCAGGATAAAACATACCCTGTTACGTGGGATTACAGAGGGCAGAGTTTCAAGGAGTTTGTTGTCAGGGCAGAAAATACTCACGATCTGAGATTCTTTTACAGGGATGAATGGTTTACAAACAAACCTGTTACTGACTATGGAGATTCTCTGACTATTTCTCGGTTGCTTGATAATTATCTTCGTGGTGCGGGCATCTACTATCTTATTAATAATCATGGAGATGTAATTTTAACTAAGGGATATATGGTCCGTTTGCCGCAATCCGGGGCTCCGGATGATGCCAGGTATCTCCCCTCTGAAATTCTTAATGAAAGCAGGACAGACAAACAGGATGAGACAAGCATGTTCATAGATGTCGGTAACCCTGCGGACAGGTACAAGCCTGGCAATGCAACAATCACCGGCTGGGTGAGAACCGAAACGACAGGGGAACCTGTAGCCGGTGTAACCGTTTATAATCAGAAGCTGCAGATCGGGGCTGTAACAAATCCATATGGATTTTATTCCCTGTCACTGCCGCGCGGGACCCATTCACTCACCTATTCATTTATAGGAATGAGAGAAAAAAGAATCAATATAAATCTTTACGGTGAGGGTGGGATAGATGTCGGGATGAGCAGTGTTCTTATTCCTTTGAAGGAAGCGGTTGTATCTGCTCAGAAAAATACAACCATGCAGCGGTTTGAAGTGGGCCTTGAAAAGATCAGTATTGTTAACCTCAGCCTATTACCAACATCTCTTGGAGAGTCGGATATTATTAAAAGTGTTCTTTTTGTAACCGGAGTTAAAGCTGTGGGAGAAGGATCATCAGGATTCAATGTGAGAGGTGGTTCCGCTGACCAGAATCTGATCCTGCTGTATGGAGCACCATTGTATAATTCCAATCATTTCTTCGGATTCTTTTCAGCAGTTAATTCAGATATTATAGGAGACGTCACACTATATAAGGGAGGGATACCTGCCCGCTACGGAGGGCGAATATCATCAGTACTCGATATTGTCCCCAGAGAGGGCAACAGAAAAGAGTTTGCCGGCAATGCTGGAATAAGTCCTGTCACCGCTCATATAATGATTGAGGCCCCTGTTATTGAAGATAAATGCTCATTCATACTGACCGGCCGCAGCACATATTCCAACTGGATATTCAGGAGAATTGACAATCAGTGGCTCAGGAACAGTATGGCCTCCTTCTATGATATCAACAGCAGAATATCATACGATATCAATAAGCAGAATAAGATTGAATTATCAGCTTATTTCAGTAATGATGCCTTTCGTCTCAATACAGATACGCTCTACAGGTATGATAATAACATTATTACATTTAAATGGAAACATCTGTTCAGCAACAGGCTTTTTTCCCACCTCTCACTTAATACAAGCAACTACAAGTATGGAATTACGAGTGAAAGAATTCTTCAGGATGGTTTCACAATGACTCATAATGTCAGTAGTGCAGGTCTCAAGGCTGATTTTAACTGGTACCCCGAAGGCAGAAGTGAGGTAAATTTTGGAGCTGATTTTACCGGATATTCAATAAAGCCCGGTAATTATTCCCCATCAAATGATTCCTCCCTCGTGATCCCTCACCTGATCCCGGGGGAGAAGGCTCTTGAAGCGGCCATCTATTTTGACGAGAAATATGTCCTGACCAGTTACCTTTCTTTGAATGCAGGACTGCGACTCTCATCTTTCTATGCCCTGGGACCATCGGATATAATGATGTATGATCCTGAGCTGCCCAAAGCTCTTTCGACAATTACCGATACGCTGAACATCGCTGCAAATCGTCTTGTTAAAGCTTATGCCGGACCTGAACTGAGGCTTTCAATGAATTTCAGGTTCTCGGATAACAGCTCACTTAAAATTAACTACAATAAAACCCGTCAATACCTTCATCTTCTCTCCAATACAACAGCGATCTCACCAACAGACACATGGAAAATGAGTGACTATTACCTTAAGCCACAGACAGGTGACCAGATCGCGGCAGGATTTTATAAGATGCTTTACAGAAACAAGATTGAGACTTCAGCAGAAATCTATTACAAGAGTATAAAGAATATGCTCGACTATAAAGGGGGAGCAAGGCTGGTAATGAACGAAAATACTGAGACAGAAATTATATATGTCAGGGGAAGAGCTTATGGTATGGAGCTTAACATTAAGAGTACAGAGGGCCGTCTCAGGTGGAGTGCCGGATATACTTATTCGAGGATTCTGATAAGAAGCATAAGTGAATTCAGTGAAGAACTCCTCAACTCAGGCAAATGGTTCCCAGCCAGCTTTGATAAGCCGCATGACCTGAATGCGACATTTAACTATCTTTTCTCCAGACGATTCAGCTTCTCGGCCAGTTACACCTATAGCACAGGCAGACCAATAACATTTCCTGTGGGTGTTTACCAGATCGGCGGAATTACAGTTCCAATTTATTCAGAGCGGAACCAGTACAGGATACCCGATTATTCCAGACTGGACCTTTCGATAAAGATCAGCGGCAACCTAAAAATAAACAAGATCGCTCATCCACACTGGACAATTTCTGTATATAATGCACTGGGACGAGCCAACGTTTACTCCATATACTTCAGGGAGGAGGGAAACCGGATTAAAGGATATAAACTTTCAGTTTTTGGACAGGCTATTCCTTCGATAACGTATAGCTTTGATTTTTAATATCATGAAGAGATTAAAGATTTTACCGGTTATAATTCTGATACTTCTGTCAGGAGGTTGCGTTACTGAATTTATTCCTGAAATTACTGATGAAAAGCAGGTACTCGTTATTGAAGGAATGATAACCGATCAGCCTGTTGCAAATAAGGTAAAAATATCTCTTTCATTACCCATTAGTGATCTGACAAATCCTTTACCCGTGACCGGGGCAACAGTTTCAGTAAAGGATGATCTCGGAAACAGCTACTCACTTAATGAAAAAGAGCCTGGCTGCTACTATACTAATCCGCGGAATTTCAGGGGTCTGCCGGGAAGGAAATATGCTCTTTTTGTTGAAGCATATACGGGGATTTATGCCTCTTCATTCATGGAAATGACAGCTGTTCCTCCAATCGACAGCATTTATTACGAGAAGGAAATTGTCAAAATGAACCAGCTCGGAGAGGTTGTTGAGGGTTGCAGGATCTTTCTCGACACACATGATCCTTCAAACCTGACAAGGTTTTTCAGATGGGATTATTCCGAAACATGGATGATAAGGCTTCCTTATATGGTCCCTAATAATATATGCTGGATTACCCTGGAGTCAAACCATATTCTTCTCAACAGCACCTCTTATCTGGCTGAATCGAAAGTGAAACGTATGCCGGTCAGAAAAATATCGACTGAAACAGACGACAGGCTGAAGGAATTGTACAGCATTCTGGTAACGCAGTATTCTCTTAATGAGGAGGAGTTTCATTACTGGGAAAAGATCCGGAAGATCTCTGATAAAACAGGTGGCTTATACGATGTAATACCAATGAACGTTGAGGGTAATATAAAAAACATTATCAATCCGGAAGAACCGGTCCTGGGCTTTTTCAGCGTTTCATCCGTCTCTTCTCAGAGGTTGTTTATTAAAGATTATTTTGCCGGATTCAAAAACCTTTATTCCTCCTGTCCTTACGCGACAGTTCCTTTGAATCAGCCGATACGGTATCTTGGTACTTTGTACTGGATTATTATATGGGATTATGATGCGGAAACCAAAACCTATACCGATCAGCTTCGTTGTGCCGACTGTACTACAAGGGGAACAACAGAGAGACCTGATTTCTGGCCCGATAATTACTAGAGATTTCAAACAGAGACTAAGATGATGAAAGATATGACCCGGTTTTTTTGTTTGTTTATGCTGATATGGTTTCATTATCAGACCAGCGGACAGCAATTAAACGGTCTGAGCAATAATGCTTTGCCTGGTGATGATATATGGTTGCATACAGACAGGGATGAGTATATTGCAGGGGAGAATTGCTGGTTTGCTGCCTATCTGTTTGACAGGAATAACAACAATAAACCGGGGGTAAGTACTATTGCATACGTTGAACTGCTCAATTACATGAATAGCACGGTTATACAGAAGCGAATCCGGTTAACTGACGGTCTCGCATCAGGTACTTTCCAACTTCCCGATACACTGAGCCCCGGGACATATATACTGAGAGCATATACGAATATTATGAAGAATTATAGTGCCGGGCAATACTTTGCAAAAAATCTCGGAATTTACAATCCCTTCAGCAACAAAGAATTCAGGAGGATAGTTGTAGATGAACAGGAACATGAATCCCGAAACATTTCCGGCAGCTTTGTTACAGTAAGGGTGCCGTCAGTTTGTGAAAGGAGGGAGAAGGTCAAACTTGAGATTGAGCTCGACAGGAGAGTCATTACCTCACCTGAAAATACCCGTTTGAGTATATCAGTTGCTTCCTTATCAGCTGCAGAGAGTCTCTCAGTCATTGATGATTATCTTAGCAGGAAACCTGATCGCAAAGATCTTAAAGAGGCACTCTACAGACCTGAAAGAGAAGGGCATCTATTGTCAGGCACACTTATTTCACAAAAGCCGGATGCGGTGCTTGAGGATCAGATACTACTTCTCTCTGTTCCCGGGAAGGAAGCCCGTTTTCAGTACGCAATGACAGACAGCGAGGGTAACTTTAGTTTTGTTATTGATAATGAAGAGATTCCGGATGAAGTTGTTGTCAGGTTAAAGGAGAATGAAAGTGGTAATCTGATAAGGATAATGTCACCTTTTCTTGACACTTACCCGGAATATGATATTGTTAATGAATCACTTCAAGCCGGTATTCCTCCCCATATTGAAGAATGGATCATGAACTACCAGGTATCGAAGATATATGGAATAAGCTCAGCAGGCGAATCTGTAAGGGCCTCTTCCGTGAATAAAAGAGAGATCAGATTTTACGGGAAACCGGAAATGGAACTGAGAATGGCCGATTATATACTTCTTCCGGCTATGCAGGAAGTCTTTTTTGAGCTCATACCGGGGGTGGCAATGAGGACAGGCAGGGCAGGATATGGTATAACGGTAACGAATCCTTATGATAACAGGACATACGAGGAAGATGCCACTCTGATGATCGACGGGGTCATTATTGACGATCCTGATATTATTGCGGAAATGAATCCGGAGATCGTGGAGAGGATCGATGTCATCAGGAATGAATATGCAGTGGGCGGATATCATTTTTATGGCATAGTGAATGTTATAACGAAATCTGGTAATTACGGTTCTTTCCCGTTGCCTGCAAATTCAGTAAGATTCAGTTACAATATCAATAATGAAGAGATCCCGTTCATATCTCCGGATTATTCAGTGCCTGGTATTAAAGAGAGTCGCGACCCTGATTTCAGGAATACACTTTACTGGAGACCCGGGTTGAAGCCCGATTCTGACGGTAAGGTAACCATTGAGTTCTGGTCGTCTGACTACAGGTCTGATTATGAGATTAATATTCAAGGTATTACATCCGACGGAATTCCCGTTTCATACCGTAAGATCATCACTGTCAGGTGATATTTGTTATTATGTGATTGTTATGGGATAGTAAATCTTATAGGATAATTATTATTAAGGGATGGTGATTATCATTTGATAATTATTATTAAAGGATAATTATTCTCATTTGATAATAACTCTTGCCTGATTTTACACCTGTTTGAATTGCCAATTATAAAAAATCAGTAACTTTCTCTTTTAATTCAATCACATAATGAAAAAGAGAAAAACCTCCCGACGTGACTTTATTGCTAAAACAGGCATCGTAACCGCAGGCGTTGCACTGGGCGCCCCGGGTTTAAGCGCTGCCTCTTATAACAGGATATATGGAGCCGGCGAGAAAATAAACGTCGGATTTATAGGACTTGGTAACAGGGGCACTCAGCTTCTGCAACTTTTTATTAATCAACCCGATGTCCGGACAGCTGCTCTCTGCGATGCTTATGAACCCTATATGCTCCGTGACAGAAGTAAAGTCCACCCCAGGTATTTAACAGAACTGGGTGGCAGGATCCCGCAAATGGGTGAAACATTCCCGGAGAAGCCCATCCTTTATAATGATTTTCGTAAACTACTGGAAAATAAGGATATAGATGCTGTGGTAATTGCCACACCCGATCACTGGCACGCTATCCAGATGATCAGTGCGGTAAAAGCCGGTAAAGATGTATATGTCGAGAAACCATTGACCATAACCCTTAAAGAGGGAAGGGAAATGGTCAATGCCCAGGCAGAAACACAAAGGATAGTTGCCGTAGGGCTTAACAGGAGAGGCGCGAGAGTATACCAGAAACTGGCAAAAGAGATTCCCGCGGGAAAAATTGGCAGGATCTCGGTTGGAATGGCTCACAGGATAGATAATATGTTTCCCGACGGTATCGGCAGAATGAAACCGGAAGACCCCCCTGCTGATTTCAACTGGGATATGTGGCTGGGTCCAAGGGCCTACAGGCCATACCAGTTCAATATTCACCCTTATAAGTTCAGATGGTGGAACGAGTACTCCAGCCAGATGGGGAACTGGGGAGTCCACTATATGGATGTTATCCGCTGGCTGATGGGCGAGACGGCCCCGATGGCAGTAAGCTCTCACGGAGGAAGATATTTCGTTGATGACGACAGGACAATACCCGATACAATGCAGGTTACATTTGAATTCAAGTCAGGAGCCATTATCACATTCTGTACTTATGAGGCCAGCAGCGGAAACTTGTTCAGATACGGCGAGATTGAGCTGCGGGGCACTCTCGGTACCCTTAACGCCGACGAGAACGGCTATCGGATCACTCCCGCAAGAAACGGCCAGTTCCAGACCTACAAACATATCCTTAAGGCTGAGGAATTCAATGTTAAGGATGTTCCGATGCCTGACGGAAGCAGCGGTGACAGTACAGGTGCACTTGTACGGAACTTCCTCGATTGTATCAAATCCGGGCAAACACCACTCTGCTCCATAGAGGATGGTCACAGGTCGACCAGTTTCGCACACCTGGCAAATATTGCCCTGGAAGTCAAAGAGAGGTTGCAATGGGATCCGGTTAACGAAAGTTTTACCAACAACGAAGATGCAAATAACCTACTGCATTATGAGTATCGGACTCCATGGAAACTTTGAGTGATCATTGTTCCGTTCCAGACCTCATTAGCTTTATTATAGATAAACAATTGATTAACTCTTAGCAGAACCAGAATGAAACAAAACAGAAGAGAATTTATCGGGACAGTCGCCTCTGCCGGACTTCTTTTGCCTTTTACGTCATCTCAGTTGTCAGTACCTCCGGAAAATACACAGAATAAATTTCCCTTGAGATTGTTTTCCAAACCCATCGACAACTACGAATTTGACTTTATGTGCGAGTGTGTTGAAAGGTCCGGTTTAGGGGGCTTTGACCTGACCGTAAGGCCGGCAGGAAAAGTTGAACCTTCAGCGGTGGAAAAAGATTTGCCGCCTCTTGCTGAAAAGGCCCGTGAACACAACCTTGCTCTAGATATGATCGTTACCGGCATCGTTAATGCCACTGATCCCCTTGCTGAGAGAGTCCTTAAAACAGCTGCATCCCTTGGCGTAACTCATTACAGGCTGGGATACCTCGATTTTGACCTTAAAGCCGGCGTGTGGCAATCGCTTCAGAAATATAAGGAGGATCTGAAAGGCCTGGTTGACCTTAACCAAAAATACAGAATACATGGTGATTATCAGAACCATGCAGGAACCAGGGTGGGTTGCTCAGTATGGGATCTGTTTGAGATGCTCCGCGACTATCCTCCGGAACATATTGGCTGTCAGTATGATGTCAGGCACGCAATGGTCGAGGGTGCCAATGCGTGGATTATAGGCATGCGGCTTCTTTCAGGCTTAATCGGTTCTCTGGCGGTAAAGGATTTTACATGGATGACAGTGGAGGGAAGACCAAGAGCTGTAACAGTACCCCTGGGAGAGGGGATGGTTAACTGGGATCTATTCTTCAGAACTGTGAAGGAACTGAATATCTCGGGTCCGGTCACATTGCATGTTGAATATCCACTGCTCGAAAAAGGTGAGGAGAAACTCTCCCTCAGTCAGCAGCAGGAGATCATAGTGCGGAAAATAAAGAAAGACACAGATTACCTTAAGAATTATCTTGAAAAGTATCAACTGATTTAAGATGTTAATACAAAACAGAAGAAGTTTTATCAGAAGAGGACTTATGACTGCCGGTGCAGCCATAATTGCCAGCCCGTTCGACTGCCTGTTATCAGGATGTGCCCCGTTTGCTGCAAAAAACATCAGGATAAAAAGAGTCAGCTCGGATTTTGAAAGAGAACCTCTTATCCGTCCCTTCGGCTTCAAAGGGGGCTTTATGACGGAAATATGGCAGAGCGCTTCTTATCTTGAAAGCGAATCGGGTGCTCATTCAATAGGTCTCTGTACACAAAGTGTTCTCTGGTCCGATGCTAAAGTCTTCGAATCCCACTCCGAAAGCGGCGGTAATGCATTGATGTATGCCATGACGGAAAGAGCCATGCAGATCCTGGATGGCCAGAGTTTTACATCGCCTGTTGAGCTTTTGGATTATCTCTATTCCGAGATTTATGAATATGGAAAACGGATAACATCAAATCCTGATCTGAGAAAAACCTTTGCGCTCAATGCACTTGTAGGTGTCGATAATGCCGTATGGATTCTTTATGCAAAGGAAAATGGCATATCCACATTTGATGAGCTCATTCCTCAGGCGTACAGGCCTGCTTTGTCATACCGGCATGATAGGGTTGCCGGTATTCCCCTGATGGCATACACAATTCCCATTGAAGAGATTAAAGCCGCGGTAGATGAAGGATACTTTTTCATGAAGATCAAGATCGGCCAGCCGGGTACTCAGGAAGAGATGCTTGAGAAAGATAAGGCAAGACTTACGGATATCCATAAAGCAATCGGGAGTGTGCGTACTGAATATACTGCTGAAGGCAGATTGCCTTATTATTTTGACGCGAACGGCAGATATGAAGAAAAGGAGACTCTGCTCAGACTGCTTGATCATGCACGGGCTATAGGCGCATTCGACCAGATAGCAATAATAGAGGAACCATTCCCTGAGGAAGCAGAGATTGATGTCAGCGATATTCCCGTAAGGCTTGCGTCGGATGAAAGCGCTCATACGGTCGAAGATGCAGTTGAAAGGATTGAGATGGGTTATAAGGCTATAGCGCTTAAGGCAATAGCCAAAACACTCAGTATGACAATGAAGATAGCTCAGGCAGCTCATGAGCGTAATGTCCCCTGTTTTTGCGCCGACCTGACTGTCAACCC
>CAZWFL010000037.1:0-39593 GCA_964633195.1 uncultured Rikenellaceae bacterium
TGTTTGTTCTGTGATTTCATAATTGGTAGGTGTTAATATCAATGATCCTTTCCGGTTTGCCAGTCTGACACATTATCCATTCTGCTGATATTTCATGCAGAAGCAATTCTTGGTCATTACGATAGCACCAGTATTGCATCCATGCGAGTTTCCGCCCGTCGATCTCGTGTTTATGAACAATCTCATAAAACGACTGAATAATATCATTTCGGCAAGCAACTATATCCGGCACAAACAGAATAACACCATCACAGAAGAACTTTTCTTCACGCCTGATAGTGTACTCATCGGTCAGCCATTCGGACAAAACTTGTTTTGCCAGGTAGTGTTTATATGACTCTATCACTTTAAAAGTTCGGTTCTTTATCATCTTTCTCCCACATTTCAAGTTCATAATTACTGCTTTCGGTCAGCCAGTTACTCTGATCCCGGCCAGACTGGTTAAAACGGCCAGAAATATAATCGTAGTTCAGATTTATAATTCCCTGCTTGCCAAGATGCTTGTATTTGATCTTCTGAAAGTACACCTCAATCTCGTTTATCATAACTCCATTTTCATCTGACTTTCGATGAACGGTTATTCCGTAGTCTGTTTTGTTGTAAAAATTTGCACTTCCGGATATGTCATAAAGCGAAGGTACATCAATCTTCCCATTGGTCTTATTCATCTTGCGTGGATGAGCAACCAGGAAAAGAAGTACGTCGTTGATCTTTGCGAACTGGATAAGCTGATCCAGGAACCGGCTGATATATTGCGTTTCTGAATCGGTGTATTTATGTTCGAGTTTATTGTAAGGGTCAACAACAACTATCTTTATTCCGCGTGTGCGGACAAGAATCTTTGCACTGTCAAGAATACTCTTAACCGTGAAGTCATCTTCATTCAGAATGTAATAGAAGTTACTGCGGATATAATCATAACAGGTATCCCATTCAAGTTCTGAAATATTACCCTTATTGAATTTTTTGCCTATCAGCTTTTCAAATAGCTTTGCATAATGAAACTTCAATGGATAATTCTCAGGTGTGAAAAATGCAGCTTTCCATCCGTGTTTAATATTCAGCTTGCACACAATATAATCAACAAACTCACTTTTCCCTGAAGAAGGCACTCCGGTAACAATGGCCAGACGGCCTGATTCCCACGTGATATATTCGTCAATAACACTCTGGTCAACCTTTAATCCTGACTGCACTCCCTGTTCAAACAAATTGCGAATATCAGCATACATAGACCTCACTTCGATGATTCCTTTTACCGGGACGGGAACAGCCTGGTCAATTACATCATGTATTGCATCACCATACTTCAACAGGTATTCATTTGCATCTTTACAATCTTTGAACGATACGACCCAACAGCGTTCAGCCCCGAATCTGCGGATAAGTTCTGTTTTAAGTTCAATGCCTTTCGTGTCCTGATCCGTTGCAATATATATCTTCTCAATATCTGCAAACATCTCAATACAGGAGTCCAGATATTCAAGGTTCTTATTCGCTCCATTAGGTACTGAGATTGTATTATTAAACCCGGACTGAATGAGTACCAGTGCATCAATTTCGCCCTCAGTAATTATAATATCTCTATGGTCAGACAGGCAGTCAATATTCCAGAAGATCAGTTCTGCACCTGATACCATCTTGAATGATTTACCCGGTCCCCGGTATTTTATGTTTATCAGCTTGCCACCAAAGAAGTAAGGAAAACATATAACTTCAACAGGCTTCTTGAACTGAGGCATAAATTCTTTATCTGAATAAACTGACATCTTATTAAGAACTGATTGCCCTATCATGCGTGACTCGAAATACTTAACTGCCTTATCCGTGAGATCAGTTTTATTTTTCCATTCCGGTACGTTGTATTCTTTCGCTTCATGCGGACGGTACTCAAAAAATGCAGTCATGCAGTTATGGCAATAGCCCCGATTGTTACGCTTATCCCACGCAAGACATTTATCCGTTTTTTTCTTACGGGTATGTGAACATTCAGGACAAAGAGTACGCTCCCCTTCCGGCTGGTAGTTGTAAATCTGTTTTGTATTTGAGGACTGGATCTTCATGGCATGACTGGTTTTTTTTCATATCTGCCTGACTGTTTTGCTCTGTCAATGACCCAGTTCAGTATTGCCCTGTAATCATTTTTATATTTCTTACCGTTTGCTCCTTTGTAATTATCAAGAATCTCTATGAGGATACGGGTATTTTTATCTCCATGTAACTCTATAAGTTTTTTATATTCATCTTCGGTCATCGAAACAAAGTCAGCGTATTTAGTCTTATCTTTATATCTTTTCTTATCACTATCTATATCACTATCTATATCATTATCTATATCACTATCGGTATGTTTCGTATCGGGACGTATATGGTCGTATACGGTCGTATCTTTTTTATTCCAACGAATAGCGACGTTTTCTCTATTCTGTTCGCATATTGATTCATAGGCTTTTAGGTCTCTTTTCAAGGTCTGCTTTATTGGCTCGAATAATAATTTAATAAGCCTATCGGGTGCCTCAGGGTTCTGGTCATTAATGTAACGGAAGAAGTGTTTTATTAATTTACCTGCTTCCTCGTCTGTGAGAGCGTCAAAGGTGCTGATCCAGTCCCGGTAAACTATTATTCTATTTTTATTTTCAGCCATAATCACACAAAGATAAAGCCCCAGCCCCAGGGTGTGATTAACTTGACTCAGAGAGCGAAGTTCCTGGGGAGGAGCCTATGTTATTGGTATTTTAACTGTCTTTTCATCTGAATCAAATTAACCACACTCCAAATATATACAATATTCTGAATAAACAATAGTCATTTAAAACTATTTTCGTATCCTGTTAAAAATTCTCCTTACAATATAACCACGTCCGATACTGGCGAGTGTAAATACAAAAGTTATTACAATGTTCTGCTCAATCCTTACAGGAATATTAAGAGCCGGGTAAATTAATAACTGAATGCCAAAACTGACAAACAGTCCAGTTGTAGTATTGGTCATCGCCTCGATCAGTGAGTATTTTTTAGCTTGCATCAAATATTGTTTTCTGAGTTGTATGCAAAAACCTGCTGCCAGCCTCTTTAAGATTAAGAATAGACTGTTTGTAATAACTGTCTTTTAACTCAACTCCTATCCCTTTGCGTCCCTGGCTAACAGAAGAATAAACCTCTGAACCGACTCCCATAAATGGAGTAAATACAACTTCTCCCGGATTAGAATACAAGTAAACAATCCGGTCAATGACATCCAGTTGCAACGGATGTACGTGCTTCTCGTCATCTTCTTCTCTACTGTCTTTGAACGGGAGTACATTATCAATTCTGACATCATCCCACACACTTGAAGCGTATCTTTGCCACGTCAAATGACTAAGTTTATTTTCTCTCTGGTCCCCGGAAAACCCGATCCATTTTTTACGGAAGTTTTCATAATTACCATAGGTTTCTTTATGAGCTTCCAGAAACGGGACCTCTCCGAAATAAGGATAATCTAAAAGTCCGTTTAGGTGAGTTACCGGGACCTGGTTCTCTCCTTTCCTTTTAAATATCAATACATAATCAGGCATTGCAGGAAAACATTTAGTCGAGTCCTCAACTATAAATTTATGCATCAGGCTTTGAACCATTGTTCTCATTCGTACCTTTAATGGTTCCTTCCATATAGTAATACGGTTATAATATTCAAAACCATATTTTTCATGTATTTTTATTACCTCTCCGGGGAAGTCCCATAACCGCCCGGTATTAGTGTGAACGTCCGTAACATGAACCGCATTGATCCGCCCCGGTTTTGTTATACGTGCCATTTGTTGTATCAGAAAAGAGTACATTTCTAAAAATTGTTCTTTCGATTCACAGTTTGAAAAGTCCCTTTCAGAACTGGAATAATTATAAAGCCCTGCAAAAGGGGGAGAATAAACCGATAGATCAATAGAATCATCCGGCATTTCTTTTATTATCTCCATGCAATCAGAATTATAAATTGCATAGGTTTCTGTTATCAGTTGCTCTTTTGTCATAAGAATTTAGGTAAGGTTATTGGTTTATTGAACTCTTTTTGTTTTATGATATAATCTGCGTTTGTGTGTTCGGTCAGCTTCTCAAACATCTTTATTGCCTTATCTCTTTTAATTAAGAGACTTTGCATTATTCTCTCCTGACCATCTGACAAAATCAGATCCACAAAAACATCTCTTTTTTGTCCGAACCGCCAGAACCTTCTTATTGCCTGATAGTATTGTTCATAACTGTATGTAGGGAAATAAGTAGTATGGTTGCAATGCTGCCAGTTTAATCCGAAGGCCGTTATGCTTGTTTTAGTTACAAGTTTTTTAATTTGTCCTGATGCGAAATTTAAAAGGATATCTTCTTTCTTATCAATATCCATATTGCCCCGGACCTCGACAGCCGATTTATCCAGGTCAAGCAACATATCAGCCTCATCATTTAGATTACACCAATAAACAGACGTTTCGTGCCGTCCGGCTTTCTCTACTGCAATTTCACATCTTTGCTTAACGGTTGCCTTCGCTTCCTGTTTGATCTCTTTAAAACCAACGGCAGCCATCGAAAACAACCGGGCCTGACCGTTTATTGTTAAAGGATTTTCATTTCTTATTATGGTTTCAATCTCATGCAATTCTGGGAGTATAAACCTGTCATCATCAAACCCGATATCACTCGGTTTTTTAGCGGAAATAGACCAACTCGCAACCCATTGCCAGAAGTTATCTTCTGCATGAGGTTTTAAATACCATTCCTCTCCCTGTCTGGCTCTGTAAATCTGACTCAGTTTAGCGACTTTGTTTTGATTGTTCTTAAAGAACCTGGAGAGCATATCCATATAACCTAAATAACCTAAAGCCTCAGAGCTGGTTCCAAGTTCAATATAATCATTCGGAGAGGGTGTTGCGGTTGCTAAAAAACGGTATTTGACTTTCTTTAAAAATGTTGTCACTTGCTGTTTTGTTGCACCGTCAAAGTTTTTCAGAATCGAACTTTCATCCAGTATTACACAATCAAAATCATCTGACGAAACATAATGAAGCCTTTCGTAATTAATCAGGACGATCTTCTTTGTGTATTTGCCGTTCTTTGTGTGTTCCACGTCCGGGATGCCAAACTTGTCAGCTTCGGTTAAGAATTGATTTGCGACGGCCAAAGGTGTAATTATCAATACTGGCTTATTTGTCTTTTGAATATAATTACAAGCTATCGTTAATTCAATCAATGTCTTCCCAAGTCCGGTATCCAGGAATATAGCACATCTGCCCTTTTTAACTGCATAGTTGACAATGTGCTGTTGAAAATCAAAAAGATAAGGATTGAAATATTCCGGCTCAAATCCAAAGTTAATAGTAGAATGTTTTTTACTCTCTAAAAATTCTTTATAATTCATTTCACAAATATTTTCCTGTTTCCGAGTAAAAAATTATTATGTATGTATTCAAGTTCGCCCTTGCTCAGTTTTTCATTGTGTGCTTTCGTGTGGCATTTTACGCATAGGCAAATACAGTTCTTTACATCATCAGTGCCTCCATGTGAGCGGAAGATTATATGATGAATTTCCAGTCCGTTATTGATATGAAACTGTCTTGTGCAGGCTTCACACATCCATACGTCTTGTTCACCAATATCAAAGTGCTTCAGGTAGTTCTGTATGTGCTTCTGCATCATCTTCAATCATATCAGGGAAATCTGACCAGTCAATATATCTCCGGCAGGAAGGGCAGCCACAGTCGCAACAGCTTTCGGCTTCATCTTCGGGCATCTCGTATCCGCAATGGGGGCAGGTGTATTTCATAATAATTTACCTTTAATGAAGTTTATAAAACCTTCCATCTTGAAATTATAGAATAACTGGAAGTCCTCATATCCCTCCGGTTCCTGTTGCCATAACCTGTAAAGAGTATTCCTTACTCTTTGAGCTGGTGTTTTGCCAGTATCTTCATATTCAGCTTTTAGATTTCCGATTACTTCAATCTGTTCTTTAAGAAAAGGATCGGGTTTAATTGCCAGATACACATACTGACCTACACATATCTGAAGCTCGCCCGCCTGTTTTGGAGTGATTTCATTAGTCTGAAAAGACAGTTTTTTAGTACGGTCTTTTAAATCCCTGCTACCATCATAGATAGCAGGGATAAGGATTACATCTTTCATTTCTGTTCAAAGATTTCCGGTTCCTGTTTTTTCTCCTTTTCCTTTTCAACAGGCGGATCGTTTACAATACGTGCCTCCTGTATATCTTCAAACATACCAGCGTATTTATCTTCTTTTGTCTCTGACAGATCACCAACCTCGTTATCATACTCATGACTGATAGCAGCAATAAGTTGATCGGAAAAGTTTGTTTTTGGCAGAAGTTTGAACAGCCTTTTCAGTACAGTTTTCTTCCACATTTCATCTTCCCATGTTTCCCAGGGTGAGAATTTTCGTCCTTCTTCATTCTTATAACTTTCAGAAGTTGCCCGTACCTTTTCAATCTCGTCTCTTCCGAGAATCTCAAACTGAAAGCCACCATCCCGAAGAAAGGCAATAGCATAAGCCCCGATTTTTTCACCTCTGTTTGATAAGGCAGGTTGATGCTTAAAATACGGATCACTTCCACGGCGAAAGTCGTACTTATCGTTTGAATAGATAACCCCGGCATCCACGTTTTTAACGGCTCCGGCATCTGTGAGAATCTTGATCATTCCCATATAGGAAATGTCAAGAATACATTTAAGATCACCTTTGACTTTTCGTGGAACCAGGTAAGCGAATTTTAAAGCAGGGTTCAAGGTGATCCCTGTTAGTGCTACATTTACTACAGAATCCTTTACCGAGTTGGGATCACATTTCATTAAATAAGGATTGTTTGAAAGGATCTGAATAGCAAAACCGGCTTCACGATTGAAGTTCATTTTGTACTCGTTTGATGCCTCAAATTGCTTCTGTGCAGTGAAAACAAGAATTTTGCTCTCTTTCTCTCTAACTGCTAATTGCGAGTTGTTTTCCATTTTTTTGATTGTTTGGTGAATAATTATGATCGTAATAATCAAGTGATTTAATTGCATAAGGCGGGAGTTTCAATTCAAGTATTCCGTATTTATTCTGGCAGAATACCTGGTAACCCGGCCATCTGTTATTGTCGAGACAGGACTTGTAAAGCTGAAGCAGCATCTCATATTCATAACGACCTTGTGCCATAAATTGCGGGGACGCTTCAAAAATATTGAAAGCAAAGGGAGAGACTTTTTCCTGTGCTATAAACATAAAAGTAAAGTCCCGATCTTGTCCCTCGATTTTTGTCATCAGATCAGCATAAAAAGCAGCCTGAATATGATAGTCGTGATCAGCAGCCGAACGGGTAAATCCTTCGATTGAAGCATCGGTAGCCGTTTTAAGATCAACGACCAAGTGTTTGGTATCTTTGATGTAATCAGGCTTAAACTTGACGTTAATAGTCCCTATTTCTGTTTCTACTGATCCCATATAAGAGACTTCCGGTCGGCCATTTGTAAGAAGCATCTTTGCGTAAGGGTGTCGGAATAGACGTTCTTTCATCTTTTCAATACGCTCAAAAACTTCTTTTTTGATAACTTTCTTTTCTCCGATTATTCGCATTTCAGATTCTTCCCATTCCTTGTATGCTTTTGTTGATCGGGGTGATTTATATCCCTCTCCGATTAATACCTGGCAGATCGATGTATCATCGAAAACATAATAATCCCTCTCAAATCGTTCGGGTTCCAGTATGTAACAATGATAGGCAGAGCCAAAGATCAGTGCATCAGTTTCGGGTTTTTCTTCAGGTTCTTTGTAGTGAGCCGGTGAAACTTTTATCAGCGAAAGGGCAGATTTTGAAACGTAATCCTTATTCGTGTGATATTCATCTTCTGTCCCCGTAAAAACCTGAAAGTTTACCGATTTAATGAATGTGCTTTCCATAATTATTGATTATATTTATACATAACTTGTTATTTGACGTTTATTGATAAGTGAATTAAATTCTGTCTGTGATAGAGAACTTGTAAACTCCCACAGATCATTAAGGGAGTCCATAAGTGTTTCCGATGCGAATAATGTTATTAATGGTGATTCGAGCCGGACATAATACTGATCTGGCCAAGCGCAATGAGAGATAATAAACGTGTTGCGTAAATGAGGAACCCACGCTTTCCGTGTCCTGTTTTTCTTACTGGTTATCCTTATCATGTCAGTAGGTTTGCAAGTTTCGTTTCGAACCAGGTCATGTCTGTTACCTGTATCTCATTCCCTTCCCGGTCATAGCCAGTCCAGTCGATCAGATTTACTTCTGCATTACCGTTAAAATAAGGCTCACTGTCATAATCAGCCTGAACAGTCCGGCCATGAAACTCGACAATCCCGTATAGGTTAACCGAACGTCCGTCCGGCAGGTTAACATCAACATTAAACCTACCTTCGCTGAAGTCAGAGAGGTCAATGAAGTCTATTGCTTCTTTAAGGTCTACGTTCATAATTTAGTAGTTGTGGGTGGACGCACTATTGATGCAATAGCCTCGAACATATCATCGGTGTTCTTTTTCAACTCGGCAAGCTGCTCACTCAAGTCGGCATGAACACCTTTGATCTTAAACTTTGGATAGTTAGTATTCGCCATGAGTACCCGGCTCATTCCTTCGGCCTCGGCTTTAGCCAGAAGAAGGCCGTCATCGTAGTCGTCAGAATTTACATCTAAAACTACCTCGAAATTTACTTTGAATTTCATATCAGTTAAGATTAGTTTTCCAACTTAAACACTTCTCATTTTCTATTCTCCTGATCCGCTGCTCTGCATTAAGAGAGAAACGGAACAGCACCGGGAAGCAGTCGAACAGTACAACGTTAGCGGTCTTGATCTGATTAACCTCTGTGATTGAATTGGCAGCCATGAGGTCAAAGGCTACATCTATAATAAATTTACGTTTTTTCATTGCGGTAGATTGTAAGCAGACAGAACTACATCGGTTAAAATCTCTCTGCATATATTTGCTGTTGCTAATTGGTTTTGTTTTCGTGCATCATCAGCAACATAAGCAGCAGCAGCAGCAACAGCAGCAACATAAGCATCAGCAGCCTCAGCATCAGCAGCAACATAAGCAGCAGCAGCAGCAACAGCAGCAGCAACATAAGCAGCAGTAGCAGCAGCAGCAGCAGCAGCAGCAACAGCAGCAGCAGCAGCAACATAAGTAGCAGCAGCAGCAGCAGCAGCAGCATAAGCATCAGCAGCAGCAGCAGCAGCAGCATAAGCAGCACTTTCTAATTGTATAGTATCTATTTTGCCCTCTCCAAAATCAATAGCTGCCCGTACTGCGTCTTTACTTCTCTGATCTCTCATAAGATGTAATACAGTCTCTGCACACCTTCCTTTTGCAAGCGTTAGAAGTCTTTTATCAACATTAAGTCGTGAAGCAATCCACAACATCCAATCTCCACGAGGGCAGTTTTCCCATGCTTCCTTTGGAGTTTCAAATTTTGCACTGAAAAGAACAGCTTCCTTACAGGCACTTAGTCGTTCAAGTTTTGTTGTTTTCATTACGGTATATTATTTCCAGTTTATAACATCTGCGCCTTTGCGGTTGAACCTCCGACAGAGATATTTCAATAGTGCCCAATCGCATGACTTTGCCCGGCCAGACTGATGGTATTGGATCATCATTTCTGCAGATCGAACATTCTTAAACAGACCTTCGGCTGTCATCTCTCTGGCAAGCTGAATCTTTGTGAGCTTTTCACCGGATTCGGCAATCAACTTTGTAAAATCAATTTTCATGGTTTAAAATTTAAGCGGCCACACCCTTTGAAATGATCGCCGGGCGGGCCGCAAAGGTTGTTAACACTCATTTTCAAATACAAGTTCAAGTATTTCATCTGCGGTTTCATCACCATACATCTTGGTAAGATACTCTGCGATCTTTATCGCACGGTCTATGAAACACATTTTTGAATTGATTTCTTTGATCTTGCTTTCAGCTTCATTGTAGAGCCTTGTTGCTTCTGCTGTTTTCATCTCTTTGCGGTTATTTGGTGGTTATTTTTCTTCAAATGTTACGTAGCTCTGGAGGAGTTTTCCGCAGGTGGTGCAGGTTACTTTCCCGGTGTATCTTCCGTCATTGGCTCCGTAGCAGGTGCAGACCTCGTCGATGCTGTGTACCAAGTAGAGGAGGTGTCCGTTTCTGTAGATCCTTTTGTGTCTGGTAGTTCTTGCTGTTGTTTTCATTGTCTTTGCGGTTTTGATTAATAACTATTTTGAGTAAAATTTCAAGTATTCTTTCTTGCAACCAAGTTCAGCGAGCATAAGCAATGCTTCAGCCTTAGTCTTTTTTATCCCTTTCTTTTCAAGATAAAGAACGTATTCCTTTAGCCTGATGTGAAAATCATCCGGTACTTGTACGACTATCCCTGTTGTTTCCATGTGAATTGGTTTAAATTGATACAACAAATATAAAACATATAAATGATATAAAAAAAATAATTATGTAAAACAGAGTGAAGATTTAACAATTTTTAACATTTGCAGATTACCCCCTCGGCATAGATTATAATAATTAATTTATGAGCTGAATGTATCATTTTTTAAATTATTACGTATATTCGTAAAAAATTATCCGCATGAGTGCGCCTGTCGGCAATCAATTTTGGAAGCTACGAGCGAAGCATGGCAGAGATAAGTTATTCGCAACTCCCGAATTACTCTGGGACGCCGCCTGCGAATATTTCCAATGGTGCGAAGATAATCCACTTTACGAGATGCGGGGCTTTGCTTATCGGGGGGTAGTCACAAAAGAGGACTTCCCGAAAATGAGAGCAATGACACTTTCTCAGTTATGTTTTTATCTTAATTGTAGTGAGTCATATTTCAGAGCATTCAAATCACTAAGATCGGCATTAAAAGATGAAGAACTTACGCAAATTGATAAAGATTTTTTAACAGTCATACGCGAGATAGAGACAATCATTTACAATCAGAAGTTTCAGGGAGCATCAGCTGATCTACTTAATGCCAATATTATTGCCCGCGATTTGGGATTAACAGATCGATCAGAAACTAAGGTTGATTTTAATGGTGAAGTCAGGATCAATGTCACATCAGACAAGAACGCAAAGAAATTAAAAGAGTTCCTGAATGACAGCAAACCTGAGTGACATATTCTTCCGCAACCTCGATGCTTACAAAGCAGGGGAGCATCTGATCATCAACCAGGGAGGTCAGGGAAGCTCTAAGACCTACTCAATACTTCAACTACTATATTTCATTGCTAAGAAAGAAACGAAGCGCATAACGGTTGCATCGTACGCCCTGCCTCATCTGAAACAGGGTGCAATGTCTGACTTCGATAAGATACTTGAGACAATGGGAGAAAACCCCAGAGCACTAAAGAATATCAGCGAATCCACATATTACATTGGCAATTCATCTATCGAGTTCTTCGGGATTGAAGGTAATACAGCGAAAGCTCACGGACCACGAAGGGATATTCTGTTTATCAATGAGTGTAACCGCAAAATCACTTACGAGGTTTACGACCAGCTCTCAACACGCACACGAGGAGCGGTATTCCTTGACTTTAACCCTGATCAGGAGTTCTGGCTACATGAGAAGGTTCTGCCGTTCTTTGATCATGTACTTATCAAGAGCAGTTTTGCAGATAATCCCTGGTTGCCTGAAAAAGAGCTGAACAACATTCTTGCGAAATACAATAAGCCGGGCTTTGAGAACTGGTGGAGGGTCTATGGACTTGGTGAGCTCGGACGACTTGAAGGGGCTATCTTATCCAACTGGCGATACGGGGAGTTCGATACGTCGCTTGCCTTTGGTTATGGTTGTGATTTTGGGTTCAATGATCCTGATGTTCTGGTCAGGGTTGCAATAGATCAGAAGCGTAAAATCATCTATTGTGACGAAAAGATTTACAAGTCCGGTAACTCAGCCGACCAGCTACGGCAGATGATCGCCGCTCATTGCGGAAGGAACGATCTTATTATTGCCGACTGTGCTGATGCCCGTATGATAGCTGAACTAAGGAGATATTTTAATATTCGCCCGATAGATAAAAAGAAGTGGACTATCAGCGAGGCCCTGAAAATGATGCAGGATTATGAGATTGTGATTACCGAAGGGAGTGCGAATCTTGCAAAGGAGCTTAATAATTATGTCTGGTCAGATAAGAAAGCCGGTGTTCCGATGAAGGGGTTTGACCATACTATTGATGCCGTTAGGTACTGGTTTATGAACACAATAACAAAACCTTCATTTACTCAGGTATGGCAATTCCAATAGACAGACTGACCCTTCTGGATATGATGCTCGACGGGGAGTACTCCGGACTGTCTGACGGGCTGGTACAGATGCCACGACCTGAGAGGCTGAAGATACGACATAAGTACCTGATGGTTCCGAAGGATATGAATGAGTTCTGCGGTAATATCTGCTACGGGCAAAGACTGTTTTTTGCTGAGACGGAAGATAATGATTACGGTGTTATCCTGCGATCCATTGAGGGCTATTACTATCCTATCTTCACTAATGATAAATGGGACGCTGACAGGGCTCTGTTGATGGGTCGTCAGGTCGTCAAATGCAGGGCGATAGATGTTTACCCTGTCGCTACTCACCTGGTCAACCTCATCGCTGAGATGGCAGAGAGAGAGAATAAGTTGCTGCACCGCTCACCGTCAAAGACAGAGCTGGCAGCCGGCATTGATAAGCTGGACGTATTCGCTCAGATGGCAGCATTGGATTTCCTGAGTGATGTGCTGAAGATCAGTATTCCCGAAGTGCTGCTGACTCCGTATAACGAGTGTCTTGTACGCTTCAAGATGGCGAAGGAGCAGAACGACTACCGGGAAAGGTACATGGAGCAAGTAACTAAAGAGGCAAAGAAGAAATGATAACAGAAACACTTAAACAGGTCGTCAGTGATTCAGGATGTACGATTGTCATATACGAGCAACGGCAGATCGTTAATCTGCGTACTGACATAGGCATACCTTCAGATATTATCGGGGTGATCGTTCAGCCTGACAACGGAGTACTGGAAGTACACGCTAATTCGATTCAGGAACATTGGAACCCGCTTTATATCGAAGTGCTTAAACAGATAACGAGCATGGAAGAGCCTGCCGATGATCATGAGGCAATGTTACAAACGTTACTTGACATTTGTAAACAGATAATAACAAGGCTAATCATTACGGCTGAGTTTAAGAAAGTAACTCCGGTTCGTATTAATAAGATAGTTGAATCAAAATACGATGCTAACCTGATCGGGTGGGTTATGACGCTCGATCTATATTACTTGGAAAACCGTGTTAATGTGCCATGTTAGGAGAGCAAATAAAACCTGACCTTGAAGCGTTCGTCCGCAACGTCGGTAACCGCAACGGGTATCACGGCAATAAGATTTCCAAGTCAGTCATGGATATGTGGGAGATCGAAGTGCGTGAAAATGGAGCGGGTGTGTTAGTGCCCTATTGGATGGGTGTGTTAGAATGGGGACGAGGGCCAAGATTAAAGAATAAAGATCATAAGCTATATCTGAAGATTAAGGCATGGATGGCTAAACGTGGTATGCTGAAAGGCACGACAGAAGAGCAACGAGACAATGAAGCGAAACGGCTAACATGGTATATTAACAGATATGGGAACCAGCAGTACAATCTCGGAAACCGTATTTTCGTCGATGTCTATCGTTCTGAGCGTGAGAAAACTATTGAGGCGATCGGTAAGAAATTTTTTGCACTCGCTGACAAAATCACAAAAGATGTAATATGATAACACTTGTCTCAACTCCTGAATACGTCGTACAGGAAGCACCGCCGGTAACCTGTCGATGGCTGGCAACGGAAAGTCCTAACAACTTCCGGCTGCTTCGCAGGGACTTCGATATTGTCTCTGCTGCCGATAACGGAGGGGCTTTGCGCCTGACTGTCGGGGCTGGTTTATACAATGGATCTGAAGGCGATCAGGTCTCAGTTTTCAACCGTACTCTTAATGCTATGTTTGTTGGAGAAGTGCAAGCTGGTTCAACTGATACGATTATTGACACTAACATTGCTTATCAGTCGGGTTTCGATCCTGGTGATCCGGTATTCGATCCCGACAGGGACTACTCGTATTTCAATGACAATACACTTCACGCCGGGTATTACTTCGAGGGCCGATTAACCATTAATGGGGTGCTGAATCCTTTAACTATCATCGCTTCACCTGATTCGTTTGGGTATGCTGATCTTGATGTGTCGGGCATATTAAGAGTTGTCACATCTTTGGGTAAGACCGGTGACTACTCAGAGATGATAATGGCCGAGACGAATAAATCAGGCAGTTTCTCACTTGAATATCGGGAGTGCTGGTTCGGACTGGAGGGTGACTGGATTCAGTCCGAAGGTGTGGGTTCCCCGGCTGATCCCGTTTTGTGGTGGTACGCTGAAGCGGTCAGGTCAGAAGAACAGGGGAGTAATCTGCATGAGTTTGTTCCTGATGACACTAAAGATGCACCGTTTCTGAACTTCTTTGAACGCCCGGTCTATTTCGCTGGTCTGCCGTTCGATCTGTCTTTTATCCTGCCTGAACGTCCGCTGCTTTCTCCTGCCGGGGAACTGACTGTTACTCTTAGGAAATACTCATCGGCTAATGTCCTGCTGTCGCAGAACACTTATGATATACCTATTGACAGTCTTGACGGGCGGGTGTGCAGTCTGACGATTGATCCTGCCGGGATCGAGGCGAACGCCTCTCACTTCACCGCTGAAATAACCGCCCCGTGACAGACCTCGCTCGCATACCAATTTCAAGGCGATGCGAAGGCGTATACCTTCGTTGGTATTACAACGGTTGGCATTACTGGCTATGGTACGCAGGGGAGATAGTTATTCTTACCGAGGGGGAGAAGTACAGAACCGTCAGCACACAACGAATGACCGTCGGATCAGGTCAGATAGATGAGTTTCAGATCAAGGCCATACGAACTATCATGCTTACCCGTGAGGTGTATATCTTTACGGATTCCGGCTGGGGTGTGGTTCGTGTCCTGCCGGGCCAGAAGGAGGTGTTCAACAACTTAACCGGCTGGTATGATTTCGAGATAACTATTGTCATCGGATCAAGACATATATCCCGTTCAGGATTCTCCCCGGCTATCGTTGTACCAGTTGTCCCACCGTCTTACGAATGGTGTGAAACGGATTGCATAGGGGCGCAAATATGGATGTGTAAGAACTATGACATTAACTATCCAGGATCGAAGGTTTACGGCGATAACGAGGCTAACCGTGCATTATATGGTGGTCTTTACACTTGGAATCAGATCATGGCATCGGGGTTCGTTCCTGCGGGGTGGCACGTCCCGACACTGGCGGAGTGGCAGGAATTAATAACGTGTGCAGGCGGATCATTGGTGGCAGGGGGTGAACTGAAAGAAATAGGAACGGATCGGTGGAACGCACCTAACACGGGGGCAGTTGATACTTACGGTTTCAAGGCATTGCCGGGTGGTGGGTTTGATGGTTCATATTCAAGTATTGGCAATTACGGATTTTTCTGGACAGCAACTCCCGGAGGAGGAATGACGGCGAACTTTATTCAGTTAAGTTACAATAACGCACAAGCTGTTAATTCAGGGACATTACGTACAAATTATTTGTCGGTCAGGCTTATAAAGGATGAAGTCTGTGAAGAACCGCATTTGATTACAGATGACTGGTTTTTACCTTCAGCAGACGAACTAAAAGCAATGTTTGATAATTTAGCTTTATATGGATTGGGGAATTTCTCAACAAATCCTTTAGATTGCCTGTATTGGAGTTCTTCAGAATTTTTTCTTTATACGGCATGGTCCTATAATTTTGTTGAGGGAGGGGATGATTTTAATAGTTCATCAAAGCATGAGATAAATCGTATCAGGCCATGCAGAACATTTATTACCAGCACCGGGAATTACCTGTTAAGAGACCAGGGAGAAACCGGGGGACTGGTATTCTATATTGAAGATATTGGAGGAGGTGAAAGCAGGTATTATGAAGCTGCAATAAACGATATACCATCCGCAGCATGGAGCAATATTACAGATGTCGATATAGGAACAACGTCAACAGATATTGGAGAGGGACAAAACAATACAAATAAGATAATGGCACAGGCAGGACACGTAAATAGTGCAGCGAAAGATTGTGATGATTGGGGAAATGTTTAAAATATCACTGACCGCTTTTATGTTCTCCGCTATCGTGCAGCGGGAACATTCCCTGTTTACATGGTACAGGGTTTTGATTCAGAAACTACCTTGGTGGCTTGCCCGTCCGCTTGGTATGTGTTATATGTGCGTCACGGGACAGGCCTGCCTCTGGTACTTCATTGCAACAAGACGATTTGATTTCATTGAACTGGCTTTTTTTGTTTCTGCCGGGATAGGGCTTTCGATGGTTTACAATAAGATATACTGCTGGCTAGATGGCAACAATTAGCTCCATACGGGTTCAGGTTAACAGATGTACCGAAGGTATATTTTTACGTTGGTATCGCAATGGCTGGCACTACTTTCTCTTTTCAAATGGTTATGAGATCAATATGCAAACCGACGAAAAGGATGTGATGACCTCTCAGTTCTTTAGTGTCATATCTAAGATTGAACGCAGCACCCGCATCGGAGCCGACTACTCTTATAAAGTCACACTTCATGGTATCACTGCCGGGAATATCGACGGGTTCAAGGGCTTACTGATGGCCGAGATGGTCGAGCAGTATGAAGACGGTGTATGGCGTGAGGTTGATTTAACACGTGGCGATCACACTGTAAAAGAGCCGGGAGAGAACGGGTATATTCTGGATTTCGAGATAAGACGTAAAGAGCTGATTGACCAGTCATCCGTTTATCAGAAGTCTTTAAGGTTGTTCATCGGTGACACTCTTTGCGATATGGATGAGTCGGAGATCGTGCCTGTTAATAAACAAGTTAATAACATTGCAGAGCTTCAGGATCGACAGACGGATTTCACGACAGGATTCAAGATTCGCAAGACCCGCCAGATGCGTGAATTATTTGAACTGTCGGGAGAGGTAGGGGCGAATACTCTCTTTCCCTACCAGGCACAACCAGCCCGACTGATCCAGGATAATATTGAGATGATCACTAACGGGAAACTAATCCTTAATCGGGTTGATGATCAGTATTATCACGTGGCCATATATTCAGGGAATATAAGTTTCTTTAAACAGATTGAGAATCTAAAACTATCTGATCTTCTATTGGCATCAACTAACCATACATGGGATATTGACACTATGGCCGCTACTCATGCCTGCACGAGCCCGGCGTGTGATTTCGTGTATCCTTTATGTGAACCGTCAGATGACGGGAGTATTACACCTTATACAGACGATGGCGATAGAATTGAGATGTACGGCGGATGGATATGGCCATTTATCAAGGTGAAAGCTATTTGGGATGAGATAATCGAAACGGCCGGGTATAGTGTTGTCGGTGGTGATGTTGTTGATAGTGATTTATTCTCAAAGATATATATGCCAATTTCGAGACTGGCATTAAAAAGCACGACTAATAAATATCTGTATTCAAAATACTGGTCAGGTTACTATCAATACCTTGCAGAGGCACGTTTAGCATTGCCGGGTCAGGTATTAATCACTGGCGATAATGATTTTCTTGACGGTGTTTACTGGACAAAGGTTGCAGGGAAATATACTATCAGGATCACAACTTTAACAACCTCGCCTATTCCGACAATCAAGCTATATTCAGGATTGGTTTATAAGGGTGATTTTACAGTAATAACATCAGCTCCATTTATAACATGGACAATGACAGAATATGAATATGTCTATGAGGCTGAATCGAACGAGATGCTTGTATTCACAACTACACCTGCAGTGGTGTTTGCATATTATAGCGTATCTATAATTAAAATAGAGACTGCATCAGTAGGCTATGGATCAGATTTAGAGCCGAGATATTTACTGCCAGATATGTCACAGGTCGATCTTATCAAGATGATGTGCAATCTTTTCGGGTTAGTCCCGGAAGTGAATGAACGAACTAAAAAGATACGGTTCTGGAACTATCAGGAACTTTATGATAATATTGCCATTGCACGGGATTGGTCAGCTTATCTGTCAGAACGGGATGGCACTACTGAATTTAAGTACGGCGACTACGCACAGAATAATTATCTCAAGTATAAAGTTTCAAATGATGTAATCACGGATCAGGGACGTGGTAATATGCAGATAGATGACAGTACTCTGAAAGAAGAAAAGACAATTGTTGAAGTGCCAGTGGCAACCTGTGACGAAGTTGACATATTAGATAATAATTTCATTGTTAATGTATCACGTATTGCCTTTAACAAATGGAATGAAAAGGATGAGGTTTATATTTCCAACAAGACCATTGATCCGAGAATTGTTTACGTGGATTTTGTTAAAGAAATTGCCTCGCCGCCTTATACTAAAAGTCTATGGTTGAGAGGTACTGTCAATCCTATGGACGGCGGTTGGTTCGGGCCAGAGATCGTCACTCCTAAAAAAGCATCATCTATTGAGGTGGCATTTTCGAGCCTGGTCATCCATTATGCTAATCTGTCCCGTATGCTGACTAAGACCAACCTGAGAAAGGCTAAGTTCAACCTGCCTGTTTACGAGGTGGCCGGGCTGCAGCATAATATACCCGTTTACCTGTCTCAATACAAGGCTTATTTCTACGTCAATAAGATAACTAACTATGTCGCCGGCAAGCTCTGCACTGTGGAACTGCTAAAACTATAACAATGGACGAAGAGAAGAAATATATTATAAACATCGAATCGAATCTTGACGACTACATCAAGAAAGCTGATGAGGCTCGTAAGAAAGTCGATGAGATGATCGTTGCCAACCTGAAGGTTCAACATTCAGAGACAGCCACATCGGAAGAGCGGGAAAAATCCAATGCATCACTGCGCAACGCACAGAAAGAATACTCAAATGCAAAGAAGTTAGTCGATCAGGCTGTACTGGCTAATAAGGCACAGGCGGGCAGCTATGAACAACTTTACCGTCAGTGGAACCTCGCACAGACGCAACTGAAGTTAATGGGCGATGCCTATACGGTGAATGAGAAGGGCGTGAGGGTTCTGTCGCAGCGTTATATTGAACAATCGAAAGTCGTCGCTGATGCAAAAAAAGCACTCGACGCATTCGGCAAAGGCGTGAATGACAACCGACTGAATGTAGGAAATTATACTGAGAGCATTAAGACTGCACTTGGTGAGATGCGTGTCCTTCCTGGTGCATTGGGTCAGGCTACCGGAGGTATTCAGCGAATGATAGTTGCAGCGAAGGCGTTTATAGCTACTCCGCTTGGTGCAATTCTGGCAGCTATCGTCGGGGCAGTCACTCTTCTGGTTAAAGCCTTCAAGAACTCACAACCGCTAATGGATGCTTTCGAGCGGGTATCATCAGCTATCGCCGCTACCTTTAAGGTCTTACTTGACCGTGTGAGTAATTTCGCTGAGTTTTTAGGCTCAATCTTTAATAAGGAACTCCGTGAATCCCGCCGTGAGGCGAAAGCCTTAAACGATGAGCTGATAGGCATTGAAGAGACAATGAGCCGAAGGGAGAAGCGAGAGTTAAGACGAGCCAATAAGAAGGGACTATTTGAAGAGATCAAGGAAGAGGCTGCCGCTGCCAGAGACCTGACGAAAGCACAACAGGATTTAGAAGATTCAGAGATTGCGTTTATTCAGCGTAAGGCCGAAATGAGAAGGCAGATCGAAGAGTTGTTTTCCTCAACTAAAGATGAGAACTTGACCGATGCTGAAAGGATAGTAAATCTTGACAAGGCTATTGCGCTGACAAAAGAGATGACAGCCATTGAAGTCGGGTTTGCTAAAGAGCGGGCAAGGATAAGTCAGGAGAGGGTAGTTCAGGGTAACTCGACACGTGAAGAGCTGCGGGCAAATGAAGAAGCGCAGGCAGCAGCTACCGAGGCAGAGGCGCAGGGATTTAAGGAGATAAAGAGATTGGGTTCAGAAAGGTTTTCGCTTATCAAAAGGATTACTGATGAACAGCGCAAGGCTATTGGTGAGCAAAGCAAGATCGAAACAGAGAACTTCAAACAAACTGAGGCACGACTAAAAAAAGAGATCACATTTGTTGAAGCCCGCAAGAAACTCGCAAAAGAGAATCTTGATGCACAGATTAAAGCAATCGAAGATGAGCGCAAGGCACGAACTGAAGGACTGACAGGTGACGAATTACTGACTGTCGAGAGGCAGTTTCAGGATCGTATGCTTCAACTCCGGTATGATTACATCAATCAGGTATCGTCAGCCGAGTCAGATGCAACGGCCAAACAGATACAGCTCAGGGAACTTCAGTATCAGGAAGAGCTGAGGTTGGCCGGAGAGAATATCGAAAAGAAGAAACAACTCGAAATAGATTACCAGGCGGATCTTGTTCAGATCAATCAGGCCGCATCCATCGAAGCACAACGTAACCTGCAGGCTGAGATTGATGCTTACAAGGTAGCGCAGGAGAGTAAGAAACAATCACAGATCGAATACGATGAATGGAACCGGGAGCGTGAGCTGATTAATCAGGAGAATGAGTTTCAGATACGGGAGCTAAGAAATGAATATGAGTTCAACATTGAGCGTGACCGGCTTGAAGCTAAAAGACTGTTAGAGATCGAAGCAGCCGAACGCACCGGGGCAGATATTAATCTTATTAACGAGAAATATTCAGAGGCACGCAAGCAGATAGACCGGGCGGAGCTTAATGCTAAACTGGAACTTGCTTCAGGGTTTGCCGGTAATCTGGCTCAGATATTCGGAGAGCAGACGGCGATAGGTAAGGCGGCGGCCGTTGCACAGACAGCTATTAATACCTATTCATCAGCACAGAAGAGTTATGACGCACTGGCTGGGATTCCTATTGTCGGCCCTGCTTTGGGTGCTGTGGCCGCTGCCGCTGCCGTTGTTGCAGGGATAGCTAATGTAAAGAAGATTCTGTCTGTCAAATCAGGACTGCCAGGTGACTCAGGCGGTGGCGCACCTACATCTATATCCGCTTCAGCACCGGCACAGAGGGCTTTCGCACCGGCGGCACAATCGACATTATTCACTCAGCCGCAACTGTCGCAACAGCAACTTAATGCACTACCTAACCAGCCTATGCTGACGGCTGAGGATATTGCAGGCGCAGTGGCTAAACTGCCTGCTCCTGTTGTAACGGTTGAAGATATTAACGCCCGGACGGCTCAGTCACGGGCCGTTGAAGTAAGATCAGTGATATGACATTATTCGAGCGGATAAACGAGAATATTGACCGGGTGAAGAAAGATGTTTGCATCGGGTTAATTCCTTGCGCCACTCTCAAACACTGGCAGATTTACGCACGGTATGATTCTTACCGCAAGGCAGGGCACAATGTAAGCAAATCGGCATTGTTTACAAGTTTTGATTTTGACGTTAGTGATCGGCACGTGATGAACATAAAAAAAGAGATGGAGACAGAGATATGAAAGTGTTGTTTTATCCTGATCCCCCAACTCAGCAACCAGGTCATTCATTGAGTAAGACGATAAGATATTTCCAGATTATAGGTTATGAATTAACAAATGATATTAACTCAGATTGGGAGATTGCAGTACATTGGAACTACAACGATCTTAAAGATACAGATAGATTATTTCTTGAAGATAACCGAATTGTACTTAACAGAGATTTAAGAAATGTAAATAAAGATTACGTTGATGAGATTTTCACTCAGTCTTTTGGATATAGCTCAATGGCAGACACCGATAAATTTGGGTTTTGTATTCGTAAGAGTAATCGGCAATCAGCACATGACGGGGTCATTATGAAAACCCCATGCGAAAGGGAACCGGGATATATTTACCAGTTATTTCTTGACAACAGGGATTCAATAAGCACGGTTTATGACATACGCATCCCCGTATTTATGGGACGTATTCCATTGATATTCATTAAAAGTCGTGGTATTGAAGGATGTTTCGAGAATACCCTTTCAGATAATAAAAATTACTGGATCGAAAAACCTGAAGATTGTTTATATCATTGGGAAATTGATTTGATACAGCTATTTTGCGAATCAATGGGCTTTGATCTTGGTGAGATAGATGCGATACGGGATAACTCAACAGGAAAATTGTATCTGATTGATGTTAATGATATTCCCGGAGGGGCTGTTTTTGATCATATCAAAGACGGAAAGGAAGTTGAAAAGAGACTGGCATATTATCTAAACGAACTGTTATGATAGCCATACTTACAGAAGAGAGTTCAGTATTCGCCGCATCACATTTGGCACGAGCAATGAAAGCGAATCTATATGTTATCCTGCCGAGGTATAATGATATACTTGACGGGGGAGTAAATGGTATATTTTGGAAGGATAACAATCTAATAACTGCAAAGAATATTATAATAATCGGTTATGCAGCTCTTAAAAAGATCGCTTCATCTATTGATTGTTTTGAAACAATTGCCTTTATTGCATCTGAATCAACGATATGTCGTGAAAGGAAATGGGTTAATAATTTCTTATCCCGGAATAAAATAGTCACTTACGCTATGCCTGATATGATCCCTTTTCTGGGAGTTGAAATAATCCCGGCATATCAGACAATGATAATCAATCCAATACCTCGTGTAAATAATAATATTCTGACTGTCGCACATAGTCCCCGAAACGGAGAGAAAAGCAAGGTCAAGGGTACGGATTATATTAATGAAATAGTTAGGGGGCTAAAGATGAAGCATCAATTTAATTACATATTTATCAAAAATTACCCGCATAAAGAATGTCTCAAACTGAAAGCCCAGTCAGATATATTCATTGACCAACTTATTTACGGGAACCCTGACGTCCCACAGCAACGCTGGGGCGAAGAGATAACCTATGAAGGTGGTTTGGGTAAATCAGGCATTGAGGCGATGTTATTGGGATGTTGTGTTATAACAGGCGGACGTAAGCCGGATACTGAAAGGTATTTTCCACCACCTCCGATTATATGGACTGATTATGATAATTTTAAGGATCATCTTGATGCATTAATAAAGGATAAAGACTTAATATCATTATGTAAAAGGGGACAACAGAAATGGGCTGAGACATATCTTAACCCTGAATTTGTAAGTCATCACATAACGAGGCATATATGGGAGAGATAGCAATATATCGTTCGATATTTGGTGGTTATGATAGAGTTTTCCCGGCTTGCTTTCAGGATGAGGCAGATAACTACTTGGTTACTGATAGGGCTATAAAAATTGACGGGTACAGGATAATAATAATAAACGATCCTATTCCTAATTTACGCAGAGAAAGTCGTCGTTATAAGATGCAGCCGTGGAATTATCTCCCGAAATATAAGTATTATATCTACTTGGATGGCACTATTGAAATGATCGTATCGCCTAAAAAATTGATAGATGAATATATAAACGGATTTGATCTTGCAGTACTTAAGCATCCATGGAGAAATTGTATTTATGATGAGGCTGAGATATGTAAGAAAATGGGGCTTGCGACTGAGGCGAAGATTGACAGACAGGTTAAGATAATGCGGAATGCTGGTTACCCTGAGAATAACGGGCTGACCGAAAATGGTGTTATGATCTGGCGTAATACGATCCAAAATCAGATTTTTGGAAGCCGATGGTGGAACTTTTATATGGAGCACACTCAGAGGGATCAGTTGAGCTTTTGTTTTATAGCATGGGAAATGGCAATAAAATACAATATAATCGAAACCGAGATAAGAAAAGACTCGGATCTTTTTAAATTTACAGACCATGATCGCACTCTTAACGCCGACCGGAAACCGTCTTGAACAATTCAGGCGGTGTGCCGAATTTATGAAACGTCAGACCTACGACGGGAAGGTCGTGTGGGTTATTGTTGATGATTGCGTACCGAAAACGACAGATAATGTAACGGAATATTTCCGGGACAACTGGATCATTCACAAGGTCTATCCTCGCCCGGCATGGACATATAACCAGAACACTCAGGGGCGCAACATGGAGGCAGGACTGAATGCTGTTATGAACTATAAGCCTGAAGCGATCTTTGTTATTGAGGACGACGATTATTATAAATCTATCTATCTCGAACGCATGATGGCTAATTTTGGAGATTACTGGGCTATCGGAGAGACACGGACGATCTATTATAACGTGGCTTACCGAAGGTATCTTGTTAATGGGAATGATGCTCATGCCAGCCTGTTCCAAACAGCTATCCGCCCGGAGGCTGTTGAGTATATGATGCGGTCAAACGGAAGTCTGTTTATAGATGCGGAGTTCTGGAGCAAGGTTCCGAATAAAAAACTGTTTCACGAAGGCAATCTGTCAATCGGGATCAAGGGAATGCCCGGACGCAGGGGGATAGGCTATGGTCACCGTGAGGCAATGCGAATGAATGACGATTGCAATATGAACTATCTCAAATCAATTATCGGAGAGGACTATAAATTTTACGAAGGATGTTTCCAACAGTACAAGAAGTCAAAAGATATTCTGACCAAATGGTAACGGGAATAATGGTCACGCATAACACGGAGGCACTTGCCCGACGTGCTTATGAATCAGTCAGGAGGTTTCATCCGGATATGCAGATGATAATTATCGATGGGTCTGATCAGGGTGATCCCTGCCGGGAATACATAAAAAGCCTTTCAAGCGATATAACAACTGTTGGATTGTCCCCAACAAATATCGGACACGGGCGGGGCATGGATGCAGCTATAAGAATGTGCAAGACTGATTTTGCTCTTATCTTTGATTCGGATATTGAGATGATAAAAAGTCCTTTAGACCTGATGCTGTCAATGGTGGAACCAGATACCTATGGGGTCGGCTACGTCGAGAAGACCGGATACGACGGGTTTGAATACGGGTCTAAGCCGTGGCATAAGAACCAGGGATATATGATGATGCTACACCCGTTCTTTCATCTCTTACAGGTTAAAGAGTATTTCAGCTATCATCCTTATACACATCATGGCGCACCCTGCTTTAAGACCGCTCTTGACATACATAGAAAAGGATTAACAGAGAAAGTGATTAAGATTCTTCCGGGGCTTGGACATACATCCGGCAAGGGCTGGACATGGGACGCTGTTAAGCCTCTTTGGGTTATTCACGAGACGGCCGGGACACGCAAGATGAGGCGCAAGAAAGGACTTGATGAGATTGAGCAGGGATGGGACAGGTAAGTATCATCGGACTCGGCCCCTCATGGAAACTCTACCAGGGAGGATTCTCAATAGGTGTGAATGATGTATGGCGCAATGTTAAGACTGATGTTATTGTCTGTCTTGATTATGAGAAGATATTCACACCTGACCGGTTAAGAGTAATAAAAGAAAGCACTCCGCAGGCGTTCTATTCACATATTGTTAATTGGGATTACCGAAAAGATTTTCGTAAAGTGAATATTATCCCTGGTTATCATACTTTTATTGATCTTAAAAGACCGGGTTATTACAAGAGCTACTGCTCTCCGTTTGTCGCCTGTCAGATCGCTTATAAAGAATACGGGGCTGATGAGATACATCTCTTCGGGGTTGACCTTACCAACCACCCGCATCTTGACCAGAAACTTTGCGCTAAAATCATTGAACACTTCACCGCTCTGCAGAAGGCTCTCAATGAGGTAGGGGCGAAAATCGTTGTTCACGGGGAGGGAATTTTAAAGTCTCTCTGATTTTACTGAAGTATTTAGTTCATTACATTATTCTGCTACCTACGTTAAATTTATCAAAAATTTAGCGCATGGACAATCTACTCGACGTTTATCCTTATTACTTGGCTGATTTTTATCTGTACTACATCCTTGGGTACACAGAATTAGCTAATTCCCTCATTGCCTCCACGCTCGAAATAACAATGCCTAACACTCCTGACACATCAACTCAGCCGATGTGGTGGCCGATAATTGAACCAGGAATACCTGCCCCATGAGTGCGGTACTTAAAATCTACGGAGACATAGGTGAATCATCCGGCATGGATGAGCTTATAGGCTATGAGACAGTATCAGCCAAACAGGTATCGGAGTTTCTTGACCAGCATAAATCAGAACGTAAGATCGTTGTACGTATCAACTCCCGAGGCGGTGACGTGCAGGAAGGCTGGGCTATTTATGATCTACTGGTTAATTCAGGCAAGAAAATAAAAACCATTGGCGAAGGGAAAATCTATTCTATCGCAACTATCATATTTCTTGCAGGTGAAGAGCGTGAGATATACTCCAATGCTGACGGGCTCATACACAACCCGTTTATCCCGCCTTACACACTGGCGGATCAATACGAAGCTGATGATCTGGAAAAGATCGCTGAATCACTGCGGCAGGAGGAATCGAAAATACTTCAGTTCTACGCACAGAAGACCGGGGCGGAAGAGTCACGTCTGGCCGAACTGATGAAAGAGGACACTAAACTATCAGCTCAGGACATGGTCGATCTGGGCTTCGCAACGAAAATCATTGAGCCAGTTATGGCATTTGCATATCTAAAACCAAATAAATTTATTATGGACGAAAAAGCCTTTTTTGAAAAGCTGGGGAGCACGTTAGACAATGCGCTTGCCAGAATGAAAAACTTTTCGAGGCTCGAAACTGTTGACCAGACCTTGAAAGACAAGGACGGCAAGGAGTTCAAGCTCGAGAAAGAAACCGGAGCACCGGCAGTGGGAGACAAAGCCTCTCCTGACGGGACTTATGTAATGTCCGACGGCAAGACGATCGTTGTTGCCGAAGGAGCGATCACTGAGATCAGGGAGAAGACTGAAGACAAGTCTGAACTCGAGCTTGCTAACGAGAAGATCGCACAACTGGAAGCTGCCAACCAGCAACTGACCGAGAGGGTCACCGCTATGGAGGCCGAGAAGCCTGACCTTGTCGCTGCACAGGCATCAGCAAAGAAAGCTGAGACCGATGCAAAAACACTCTACGACGAGCTATCGAAGATCAAGAATGAATGGAAGCCTGACGGGCGTACCAAGTTCTCAACCGCTGACAAAGTGGGAAGCATTGATCTTGCCCGTGTAAGGGAACTGAACGAGAAACTTAAATCAAAATCTGAATAAATATGCCTATCATCCCCAAGAGTGTCACTTCGCCCTCGTGCGGAAACACTATCAACCTCGACAACCTGCACTTCACCCCGGATGAACTCCGTTCGCTGAACGAGCTGGTTGTTGAAGCTGTCTTATCAGCACCGGAACTCTCCGAGTTTCACACCCTCGTCACCGGTATCAAGAACGACAAGCGTATCGGCATCATACCCGGTTCATTCGGGCTGGTAGGCCGGGCCGCTCAGAGTTGCGATCCCGTGCCTCACTGCTACGAACTTCCTGCTATCGAAAAGACATGGGAGCCTCGTTACCTGGAGATCATCATTGATATGTGTATTGATGAGCTTGCTGATTCAATGATGAAGCTCGCCGTAAAATGCGGAACCGATGTCTTTGATCTGACGAAAACAGAAATCTTCACATTCATTCAGAACATCCTCGAAGGTGACATTAAGAAGATGGTCCTTCGTAATGCCTGGTTCGGAGACAAAAACGCTGCCAACGTACCTGGCGGAGTACTTACTCCGGGTGTTGATCCGGCTTTCTTCAATGTAATTGACGGATTTTTCGTACAGATGGCCGCTATCTATGCAGCTAACCCGCTTCAGGTAGTTGCAATGCCGGGTAATACACAGGCTACTTACGCACTTCAGAACTCAGTCGCTACTCCGATACTTACAATGGGAGCTGTTAATAACGTTATTGACAGTGCTATCAGTGAGCTTCAGCAGCAGCCTGACCGTGTTCTTCTGGTCACCCGTTCGGTTTTTGACCGTTTGCGCAGGGCTTTACAGGCTGTCGGAACCGCATTTCAGGATTACCGGCTGATGGTCAACGGTATTGAGTTCGCTACATGGGACGGGATAAAGATGTATTCCATTCCTCTGTGGGATCAGTGGATCAGAGCTTTTGAGAACGACGGCACACGCTGGAACGATCCTCACAGGGTTGTTTATACAAGCGTCTCCAACCTGAATATTGGTATGGTTTGCACATCATTATTTGAAAACATTAATTCGTTCTACGATCCTCGCAGTCGTTACAACAGGATTGAAGCCATTGATGCCTTCGACGCAAAGATTCTCGACGACAGGCTTCTGATGGTAGGACGATAGAAAGGAGGATATTATGACTATCGGATGTAATCAAATCGTTGACTGTATCCTGAAGAACTGCGATAACATGGTGCAGGGTATTAAGGATACGGTATATTTCATCAATCACGAGCACGTTGACAAAGACAACTGCACGTTCGATCCTGAGAATCCTCTTCTTCTGACGCAACTTGTTCTGAAGACTGTTTCCCCGCCCGCTTACGCTTATTGCATATCAGGTTATAACCAGTCCAACGAGCATAGCGTTGCAATGGTCAAGAGGCGTTATCAAAAGGTGTGGGATCACAACCTGATCTTCCGGGTGTTCGATAACACTCCCGAAGTGAAGGCATGGGTCAATGATGTGGCTAACTCCCGTTTTCTCGTTATTATCGAGAATAACTATAACAAAGCCGGTTTGGGCCGCACTGTTTATGAGGTTCTCGGTTGGGATATGGGACTGGAACTGAACGCCGCTGAACGCAACCCGAACGATGAAGAGATGATGGGTGCATGGCTGCTGACTGCCGGATGCAGTGATTCGCTGAAAGAATCGCTTCCTCCGCTGACGCTGTTTGTGACAAGTATTGAGCTGACACGTGCCGCTGTTGGTTCGCTTCTTGCCCCCTGCTGCCCTGATGAGCTGACCCCTGAACCTACGTAATGGTCAGGGCGTTTGCACGGGAATTTATAAATGATCCACGTGCACAGACAAAGGATCGGAAAGCGACGATCCGGGCAGAGTATAAACGTCTGTTCGGGGACTCGCTTCCGGGCACTTGTCGGACGTGTTATGTTGAAGCATTGTTAAAAATATTAAAATATAATCAGATGTCAGTATCACTGTATGAACTCAAGAAGGGTTATGTCGCTCAGTTCGATGTAGCTTTTAACGGCGTGAAAGCCTTTACAAATCTGAACCTCCAGACCGACGCCGTTAAGTATGATGCTATCGCTGCTGAATACCTAAGACGTTACCCGCAACGCTCAGTCTATTTCGTCCGTGCTCCGAAACCTGCTCCGTTTATTCCGCAGGGAATAAAGGTTGAGCCAGTACCGGAAACTCCAAAGAGGGAAATACCTGAAGTCCTCCCGTCAATGCCTGATCCTGAGGAGGTTGTCAAAGCAATGACCGAGGCTCCGAAAACTGAGGTTAAGAAAGTTGTAAAGAAGACCACCAAAAAACCTAAGTGATGAGAGTTTCCGCTACAAAGACCAGTCAGAGAGTTGAGCGGAACATATATCTTACTTCAAAGCGAATAAAGGGGTATGGTCTGAATAACGACTATCCGCAGAAGGTACTTGAAATTCTTAACTCTTCAGGTACGGGGAAAAGTTGTTATGATATTCACGTGCGGTTCACCTCCGGTGGCGGGTTCATTGATCCTGCGCTTAATGATTACGTCGTAAACGAGAAGGGGGAACGGGCCTCAACTCTACTTCGTAAGCTATCGAAAGACCTGAAGGCTTTTAACGGGTTCGCCGTGCTTGTCAAGTATGATTTTCTTGGTAATCCTGTCGAGTATTATAACGTTCCTTTTGAACATTGCCGCCTTGAGATACTCCCGAATAAGAGTTATTCAGGACGCATAGCCGTTTACCCGGACTGGACCGGAGTTACAGGTCAGACGTTCCGGCAGCAGGATGTTAAGTTCATCAACCGGTTTGATCCTGAGATGGTCTTATCACAGATTGTTGAAGCAGGTGGCCCGGCTCTCTATCTGGGTCAGATATATTACTATACTTCAGATGGTGACCTTGAATATCCGACTGCTCCTTTTGATCCTGTGATAACGGATATGCTTACCGAAGAAGCTGTTTCAACTGTTAAGCATCGAAATACAAAGTATAACTTTCTGCCTGCCGGGATATTGGTTCGCAAAGGGAAGAAATCTGTTCTTAATGACAAGGGTCAGTTAGATATGAATGATCCCTACAATCAGGCACAGGAAGAATCCCGTAACTGGTTGGTCAAGGCTCAGGGCGATGAGAATGCCTCAAAGATGTGGATTGTTGATGTGGATGCCGATGAAGAGAAACCGGAATTTATACCGTTTGAAGCCAAAAATCTGGATAAACAGTACGAAAATACCGAACCAACCGTAAAGGAGAATATCGCCGGTATGTTCATGGTTCCGCCGGTTTTGAGAGGGATTGACGTCGGGGCGGGTTTCGGAAGTGAGCTGGTTGAACAGGCTTACAACTTTATGAACTCAATAACGGGTGACGACCGGAACGCATTATCGACTGTCTTTATGGATCTCCTGCCTCAATTCACGGATTTCGCTATCAAACCTTTAAAATACATAGATGAAAGCACTGGTAGTCAAGGCTGATTTGGATAATTATAAGCACGTTGCTGATTCTGTGCGTAACATAACAACGTGGGAGCAATTCGTTATCGAGGCTCAATGGTTCGATATTAAATCCTGGTTGGGTGATGAGTTTCTCAATGAGATAGTCAGTCAGGCCGAAACGATCCCGGAAACTCTGACCGCTGCCAACAGGTTATTACTCGACGGAGGTGTTTATTCTTACTGTGGAAGGCAGTATAACTTCATGGGGCTGAAGGCTTGCATTATCTACTATGCTTTCGCCCGGTTCACAAACAGAACTTCGGTTAATTACACTGCTGCCGGAGTGGTACGAAAAGAGAGCGAGTTCTCAACTCCGGTCTCTGACAAGACCATACAGAGATTAGAGACCGAGGCACGTCTTATGGCTGATTCAATCAAATGTGAAATAATAACATTTCTAAACAGGAAACACGACGATTACCCGCTGTGGCGAGATTGCTCCCGCCAGTGTCCGGGATCAAGGCCGTTCATGGTCGTTGGTGATTAATAAATTAATGATATGGAAGGAATAGGAAACAACAATCCAACACGCAACATAGCACAGGGCAATATTACCCGTGTGGTTGCGGTCAGTCTTGCATCGGTGGATTATGAAGACGATAACGGTTTCTTCATGCGAGCCGGGGGTGCAGGGAATATCAAGTATTGCCCTATCGGTAATACTGATGCAGAGGCTATCACTAAGGCTGTTGAGGCTTCGGCTATCTTTGACGATCCAGAGGTGGTTCGTAAGATATTTAAGTCAGGCACGACAGCTACGTTAATATTTGCAGGTTACGGCGTATGATACTCGTTAAAAACATTGATTATGGAGTGTAATGCACAGGGAGAGAAAATATGTATCAGGGCCGGGAATACCTTTTATCAGGAGCTTTTTATCACTGACCTTGACGGCGATCCTGTTGATCTGACCGGAAAGACTGTTTATATTGCCGTGAAGGAACGGAATGATGTGCGTTGGGATGATGCCGACGCACTTATTGTTTCTACTATTGTCGTCCACATTGACCCAACAGCCGGTCAGACAGCATGGCAGCTCACCCCGGCACAATCGAGAGTTAAGCCCGGAAGTTACAAGGCTGACGTTCGTGTTTATGAAGATGCGGATAACATACTTAACACTGACAGTTTCCCTGTTGAGGTCGTGAGAGTAGTAACTGAGAGCACACCATGATACGCTTTGGATCAAATAACAAAATAAAATTAGCTATGGGAATACGAATAGGAATAGGACTTAGGATCGGGGGACGGAAAGGGGAAATACCTTATGTGATAGTTAATGCCGAAACGCAAGCATATGTCGATTATGCAACTTCGGAAGACGAAACATTAACCTCTGATGAGATTCAAAAACTGGATATATTTATTACGACTATAAAAACAGGGCTTGGTCATACAGCATTATCAGATGGATTTGATACTTTATATTGGTGGAGGGCTACTACACCAAAGACATCTCTACGTAACCTTGCCAAAGACCTCCATCATGCAACTAATAGTAATGCTGTACATACCCCCGGAATGGGTTGGAAGGGTAACGGGACGAATCAATACATTAACCTTAACTATAATCCCGGCACGCAGGGAAGTAAATTCACACGCAATAGTGCAAGTATAGGAGTATATATTGCTGACAATGTAGAAAGTGCAACGCAGAGCGATACAGGAAGTGACATCTCTGGGACAAATAGGATATATATTAATACCGGAGCAACAGTAAATGCGGTTTATGGTGGCATAAATAGTGACTTCATGGCTGTTGCAATAACAGGAGCATCAAGCGTTGGATTGACAATTTTTTCACGCACTGCCGCTGATAATATATATTGCTATAAAAACGGAGTTTACGAAACGAAGAATTTAGCATCATCCCCTGTGTCTGATGCGGCTGCCTATGCTTTAAGGGCAGCAACGACTTATTCAACACGAACACAGGGATTGCTATGGTACGGGCGAGGGTTTAGTCTCGAAGAAATGGCGGTAATAACCAATGCTTTTTTTTTTAGCTTAGGGCAAGACGTGGAAATAGATGTAAATAATTTTGGTGCAACGGGAGATGGCGAGACAGATGATTTCGCTGCTATTCAGGCTTTGATTAACAAAACAGGGCCTGGGAGTACCATAAGGATAGGACATGATCGAGAAGATGTTTATTTCCTTTCACAGCCTTTAATATTCAAATCTGATATTGATTACATAATTGACGGCACAATAAAAATACAGGACGGAGATACTGTCTTGCTGACAGCCGATACTTCGATAGGGGAAAATACTCTTACTATTGCAATCGAAGATGTTTCTAAGTTTGCAGTTGGTCAATGGGTATCCGCAACTGACGATATGGTAACATTTGAAAGTGCAGGAACTGAATATGTCCGGGAGTTACAATACGGATGGGGCGGTGTGATAACCGACATAACAGGTAACGTCATAACGCTTGAGGGGACTTGTAATTATAACCTTGATGTTTCCGAGAACGCAAAAATGGGACATTCGCAGGGTTGTATAATTATCCAAAATGCGGAGAATATAACGGTAAGTGGTAGTGGGTTAATTAACGGCAACAGGTATAATCAAATTCCTGTATTGCCATCAACAAGCCTGTCGCTTCACGGTCATTGGGAGCATCAGCGTTGCGCAATGTCGTTTGTAATATGGAACAGCCATTATATTACACTTGATGGTTTAACAATAGAAGACGGGCGTGTGCATAGCCTCTCAATAAGTAGTGTTAATCTCGGAGGAAACAAAACATGGAACTCAAATATACTGCTTAAAAACTTAAAGGTTAATACCGGACATGACAAGAATATACTTGTGCGTTTCACCGAATACATGACTGTCAAGGACTGTGAATCAACTGGCAATTATGAAACGTGGGAAGACGGGTTGATATTCTATTCTGACTGTGAACATTGCGAGGTTGATGGTTTTATCGCAAGGACTAATAAGAGAAGTGGGATTTGTACGAATAATGTCGTTAATAATATCTCGGTTAAGAATATACATACCTTGGGTAATTCAACCCGCACCGGAAATGGGGTCAGCTTGATGGGGCAATTTATAACAGCTGAGGATATTTTGGTTGAAGATACGTTTGCAATAGGGGGGGCTTACACCACTACCGATCTTGTGGCAACCAATATTATAGTAGAATCGAATCAACTCCCACGAACCACATACTTACGGCATGATAGAATCGTGGGCATAACAGGACAAAGAATCACGTTAAATAATTTCATAATGCGTAACTCAATAAGTAAAACTGGATATGATGCCATTGTGATCGCCTCAACAGTTGAGGATGTTGAGTTTAATGAGGGTGGTGTTTATAATCACACAGGGCAAATAATCTCGCAGGCAAGTTATAACAAGGCAACATGGAATGATTTTGAAGGAATAATAATAACACCATGACCGACAAGATAAAAAGCATATCACAGATGATCGGGTCGATATTTTCGGCCGGGATAGTTCTGTACGGCATATTTACATTTGTTGAAATGGGAAAGGATAACAATAAAGCCGTAACCCGCATTGATAAGAAGATAGCCAAACTGGATTCATCATTCATAGCATTGAGAGATACTGTCATTTTACAAGTTAATAGGATTGAAACAAAACAAGATAAAACAATTGAAGCGGTGCAGCGTAACACTGGCGAGTTCGCTGCATTAAAGACTGTTGTAACAACCGGATTTAAGAAGATTATGACAGCCGATGAAGTTTTTGAGATGTTTAACACGTTGGAGAAAGGAAAGTCAATACAACCTGATGTCGAAATAACAATTAAAAGGAAACAATGAACAAAAAACCCCTCACTGATCCTGCCAATGAAGCCGAAAGGGTTCCAATGTCGCAGGAGGAAATTGATAAGATGACACTCAATGTCTATGACCAGATATTCCTGAAACGGCTGCTTGATATGCACTATGAATGTGTGTGCGTTCAGCTCGCTGAAGTTATAACGGCAGCTAATAACAAACTATTCGCAGAGATTGAAAAACTGAATAAGCGGATAGACAAAATTGAAGACCGGGTTGAGAAACTTGAAAAAGCAGTATTCAAATGAAATGGCTTCAATACTTCGGTTATATATGGGTCGCTCTGTGCGTGGTTGTGATACTGTGGGCACTCATTAAATTTCTGATAAAACCTAAAAGATGATCTATCGCCCACGTCACTTTATCCTCGAGGAGCTTGTATGCCCTCACGTCTTTGAACAGTTCAAGGAGATCGCATGGCAGTTTTTCGATGATAAGATATTGATGACCATTGACCTTTTACGTGATCAGCTCGGCCCGGTGTATATCAATAACTGGGACATGGGAGGCAAGTTCACACAACGTGGATTGCGCTGTACTAAATGTGAGCTTGTCAGGAAAGCAGTTGAAGAAAATAGGGTCTATGTCTCTCCACACATAACGGGTCAGGGCATGGATCTGATTGTAAAAAATATGACCGCTGCACAGGTCAGGTTATGGATAGCAAGAAATCCTATCAAGATGCCGTTCCCTGTCAGGCTCGAAAAGGGTGTGACATGGGTTCACATAGATTCCCGTGACGCAGGACAAAAAGTATATCTCTTTAACCCATGAAAGAAACAACACTCATAAAAATCATAAGGATAACTATAATCATGGCTATTATTGAATTATTAATCATCTTAATCTTAATCAAATGAAAAAATTTATTATGTTTCTGGTCTTCATGTTTCCTGTTCTGCTTTTGGCACAGGATAGTATTATCGCCGTGCAGGACACCGTTATTGGTGATCCGGACATTCCCGTACCTGGTGGGATAATTGATATTTTCGCTGACCTTCAGGGGTGGTTTGCAAGCACGGCAGCAGTAGCCGGACTAACCATCTTCTTCACACTGCTGGTAACAAAGTTATGGAAGACCATATCGCCTATCTTTAAACAGGCAGTTGCACTTGTTATTGCTCTTGTTCTGATGATCGCCGGTAATCTTGCCAATATTGGTTTTATGGCTGACTTCAACTGGTTGTCAACTGTCGTCTATGGACTTATGGTAGGGTTCGTCGCTAACGGCTGGTATGACCTAAAGAATGTGGCGAAGTAGCATACTCGTTCTTTTAATCCCGCTGGTCTCCTGTGCTACTTATCACAGGTGCGTGGATCGTTATGGACTGGAACCTGATACCGTTCGGGTTGTGACCGTAAGGGATTCGATTGTTTTCAGGGACACTACTATTGTGGTTGTATTGCCGGTGGAGCATAAGACTGACACTGTACGGATTCCGTGTCCTCCGCCTCCTCCGGCATACGTCCCTGATACGGCTTACGCACGAACTACCTTGGCCGAAGCGAAGGCATGGTGGGATTATCCTTACATAAGACTGGATCTTGTGCAGAACGATACGATAATGAGGTTTGTTCTGGATTCGGCTATTATGGAGATTTACCGGCTTCAGACTGAACTTGAAATTATAAAACAGGTGCAGAAGCAGCCGATTCCGACTATCTATAAAATTTCCTTGTGGGGGTGGATCGGTTTCTTTATTGTCTGGCTGCTGGGTGCGATCTCGAAATTACTTGCTCGTAGAGGCTGAAAATATGACACGAGAGCAACGATCTATACCCGGCCAGTATAATCCATTACTTTTACTTGAAATCATCGCAGGAATCATCTTTATAGCCTCAATTTTGATTTATTGCTCTGACCGCAGGGAGTCTTGTAAAATTTGCACAACAATTACTTATGTTTACGGCGAGCCTGCCGACAGCGTGAAAGGTGTTTATTGTGGTGACGATCTGTTGAGGGTTGACGGGCGGATCATTCAGTCGGATCATGGTAAGAGTCTTTATTATGTTACAAGGTGTGATTAAAAGCACGTCAGCTTCCGACAGTGCATTTAATTCTTTTATATTTCTTCTTCCAGTCCAGCACCGGCCCGAAGTCAATAGCAACGTGATGCTTGGTGTCAACCCGTAATCCCAGAGCAATACGTTCAGTGTAAATAGTAACCCCAAACTCAATTGAGACAGGGTTAAGGCTTTTGCCGTAATCCCTTTCACTGTCAACCGGCCAGAAGTTGTGATGCACAATCCCAACACTGAGTGAGTTCCCCCGGTTGGGTGTCAGCTTAACAATGCCAATACTGGACTTGATATGGTTCTTGATCACTTCTACCGGAAGCGGGTATTTACCATGAGCTACTGCACCATACAATCCTATTCCTCCCATGTGTTGTTCATACTTCAGTCCTTTGGCAAGGTCACCAGCCTGAAAAGTGAAAAATAACACCTGAGCATTGCAGAGAGAGGGGAGGACAAGTAAGATGATAAGTAGTTTTTTCATTTCTCAGGTTTATTATTTTCAAGCCATTGTTTTGCTATGTTAAACGCAAATAGTCTTTTCTTACTTTCAGGTGCATCAGGATCAGTAAATTCGCTCGGATTATTCCAGAAATCTGCTTCCCATTCCTTAAGTGTCCGAAGATAACAACCAAGCTGGATGTATGGAATAGAGTTATTATAATAGGCTGAAACATGGTACTTATATAATCCGATAGAATAGAAGGGGGTTGTATTAAGTTTGCACCCGTCACCAAGTTCGCACCTGTAACCAAGTTCGCACCAGTCACCAAGTTCGCACCCGTAACCAAGTTTGCACCCGTTACCAAGTTTGATGTTTAATTTTTCAAACTCGTCCTTTAATTCAGGAAGGTTTTCATATTCAAACCTTCCAGAGGATAAGTAAATAACTTTTTTCATATTTCAAGTTTTATAAATTCAACTCCAATGATTATTAACAATATCAGCAGTGCGAAAAACAGCACTATCGGTAACCAGAAGGCAATGAAGTTAAAGCCACGGGCGTATATTATTATGCTCATTTGTCTTTAATATTAGTTTTCCAGTATTCAAATAGTTCGTCAAGAGATAGCCATAGATATCTATATTCGCAAAATCCAATACAATCAACATAATATTGTTTATAATGTGGACTTTTGCCATTAGCACAGTATCGAGAATTTTGATCTTTCCATTCTACAAACTCTTTCGGAAAATAGTTATCATTGATGAGAGCGGTGATTTCCGAGGCAGCATAAGATTGCCCCATGATTAAATAGCCATCAAGTTCAAGATTATTTTCAATTATCTCTTCTATTTGTTCGCTAAGCTCTTTCATTTCGTTTCCTCCAATAGTTTAATAATTTCTTCTTCTGTTGCATCGGGGTTTAAATCCTTGCAATGAGCAATAAATGCTTCAGGATTCAATTCATAGGCTTCATGAGGATGCAGACTACAGAATACTTTGAACATTTCTCTGTTTTCATCATCAACTATAAATTCTTTTATGTCTTTCATGTTATTCCTCTATTATTTTAAAATCATCTTCAAAGTATTTAAACATTTCACAAGTGCCATCATTCGCAACAAGTTCATCAAGAATTACTCTTGCTGTTTTGTTATTGCAAGCCTCATAGTTATAATTCATCTGCACCCATGCAATAGGGCAAGGATCATGTCCATATTTACAACGTGAACACTGATCGTCAAATACGGCTCCTTCAGTTCCATTTGAAAAATATGCCATTATTTATTCCTCCATTATTCTGTTAGTTTATTGATTATTACATCTTGTTTCTTCGCTCTCCACAACCTTACAGGACGATCGAAAGCTATTCCGTTCTGGGCGAGGATGCACCCGCATTCTCGACAAATAATTGTGTTGTCAAGATAGGGTTTGCGTTTTGTGTGTTTGCAGTTCATTTTCTCCATTCTTTAATTGTTTCGTAAACATACCAAGCTGCTAATACTATCATTGCGATAAGTATTGCGATGACTGCCGGAAGCGGGTTACCTTCCATTGAGCCTATCAATTTCGTCAAGAAAAGCCTTCTTCTCCCGCCATGTTATTTTCTCCTTGCGCTCCCTTGCTTTGCCGAGCACCCTGAGGGCAGCCCAAAAAAACAGGAATACAACTGCGATTGTGATTATGTCTATCATTGTCTGTAAGGTTTATATTCATCTCTTAACTTGCGATTACATTCTAACTTGAACAGATAATCGCTTTTAGCCTTTTCGTCCGGTATGTCTTTGTCAACCAGGATCACCAGCTTGTCATCAATCCTCACGACCTTCTTTTCGTTATCACGGGCAGAGGATTCGTTTATCAGGGTCTTAATCTTTTTGTGTGCCATTTTAGTAGATTATTATTTCAAACGTTCTTTTAAATAACCTGAATAAGTACCATTTTGAGCCTTTACGGGGTTTTTGGGTTATGTCGGCAAAATCAAAAAGAATAGTGCCTTTCTTTACTTCAAGACTACATCCGTTAACATTATCTCTAAACCAATAAGATAATGCAACGTGTTCGGTTTTTGTTTCAGCTGTGATCATAATTTGGTCGTCGCTAATAAATTCTACTTTCATTCTTCTTTCTGTTTTTCAGTAATTATTAATTCCTCTCCTGTTAATGCGAAATAAAGGTTTTGAAGTTGATGGACGGATTTAAGGCTTACTCCTGTTTTATCGCACGTAAACACACCACTTGTAAATTCAGAAATACGATGATACTTACCCTGCCAATCATTACTGAACTTCTCCTTATAATACCCGAATCTTAGCAGCCATCCTTCTGTCAGTGAAATAGATTTTAAGTCCTGAAGATACCAAGTTAACGGATGTGCTTTCTTGTCATAAATCATCCCAAATTTACCAATGCCGGTAGAAACGAAATCAAATAAGTCAATTCTGAAAGGACATTGATCCTCTCTGGGTACATTAACCAAATTACCAATTCTTAATTCATTTGCTTTCATTTCTCCTCCTCTTTTATAAAATATTCCGTCACGTGCTTCTTCTTACCGGCACTCATGATCTGCCGTGTGTGAGCCTCGATAGCCATGCCTTCAGAGCGAAGGTCGTAGATGCGAGCAGACAGCCTGAAGCATCCGAACTGGTAAAGAGCGTCCAAAGGAGTGAGTTTTCTGCCTGACCTGAGGTACTCAGCGATTTGTTTGTTCTGTGATTTCATAATTGGTAGGTGTTAATATCAATGATCCTTTCCGG